>JANNQS010000026.1:0-10549 GCA_031400875.1 Planctomycetota bacterium
GGGCCGAAGAGCTGGCGGCTGAAAACCCATGCCGGCTTGCGTCGGGAGGCCCCGCCTCAGTAAATCCTACTCAGCCTTGCCGCCCCAACTGGCCGGTTTTCAGGTGTCGACGACTGGCCGGTTTTGACCTGTCCACTGAGGATATGGTTGGCTGTGCATATCCGAAGCAGATTCTGGCACGGCGAAGTTCTCGACCTGCTCGGGACTTAACGTGGTCCAGTTTCGATCAGACTCGATCGAGCCCCTCCACTGCCTCATGCTTTCCCGATAGAGTTCCAAGGCCCTGTCGTATTGCGCGATCGCTATCCGTACTGACGAGGCGTCTGAGTGCTCCGAGGCCAGAGCGAGCTCGGTGGAAAATGCCTGGAGGTGCCTTGTGAAATCAACGAGGGACGTTCCGACAGACAACGACTGCTCAGTCGCCGTAGCGGCCCGATTGACCGACGCCAAGGCGGCTATTGCTTCTGGAGATGGAGATGAGGATGCGGCCTCCTCAACATGGCGAGATGGGGAGCTAAGCATCGCGCCTACGAATATCCCCAGAGCCAGTCCGACCAGAAACGCGAATCCGATTTCAAACCACCGCATGACCATCGCAGATATACCAACCACGAATCTTCCGCCATCAGTTCATGGCGTAGCGATCGAGCGACGCTGGCGACCGCCGCCGCGCACTGAGCGCTCCGCAACCCGCGAACACGCCCCGACAAAGCTCTTCCCCACCGCAGAGGCCACCATGCGGATCGCGGCGCGGCCATTACTCGAGACCGGCGTCCTAGCCGCGCCTATGCGGCGAGGAACCTCCCGTCCTCGAGCACACGCGCCTGGCCGAGGGAGGCAAGTGTAGCCAGCAGCTCGTCGATGCGGTCGGCTCGAGCTCCCTTGAAGTACTTCGCGACCACCGCGGCGTCGGCGGGAGTGCCGAGAGTTGTCAGGGCAGTTCGCACTGCGTGCGCCTGCTCAGCGAGCGTTTTGGGCCACGGCGGCCGCGCAGTAGCCTTCGCCGCTCTGCCAGCCCGCACGGGTTCCGCCATGCCCAGATCGGCTTGTGCGGCTTCGCCCTTCGAGTTCTGAAACTCGGGCCGGAGCCATCGGACTCGGCCGCTGCGCTCCTCGGCTGCCCGCTCGGCATTTAGGGCCACGAGCTGCGTGATGATCTCGTCGTCCGTGGCCACGACCGGAAGGCCGTAGGCCTCGGCCACCGCAGCGTCTAGGTCCTCGTGGATCTGCCGCAGGAGCGAGATCAGGCCCTGTTCGTGCGTGTTCTGGTCCTTGGCGTTGAGCGGAGTGCCGGCACGGAGCTTCTCGAGGACGTTGTAAACGTCGGTCAGCGTGAGCTTCGGATGCTCGGCTTGCTGGCGTTTGCGGTGCGCGTCGAGTGCGTCGCCGAGCGCACGAATGCGCGCCTCCTGATCGGGCGCGGCTTGGGGAAAGGGGAACGGATCGAAGCAGCGGGTCTTGTTGTACCGAGGCCTGTCCTCCAGCGTGCCGCCCGCGGCGAGCGACCAGACCAGATGAGTGCGACTCGACATGACGCCAAGAAAGAAGGCGTCCTCAAGGGCAGTCACAACGATCATGTGATCTGGGAGAATTCCGGCGTCGACGAACTGGAAAATGCGATGCTTCGACGTCTCGGTCGTCGCGATGAAGCGCCGCAGTCCGCGTAGAGCTTTTCGCATCACCGGGCGTTCCCAACCGAACCGCCACCACAGCCGCCTGATGACATCTCGGTTGTTCACCATTCGCTCCGGCTTTACGTGGTCGAGTACGTGCTGGAACGCGGCGGGGTTGGCTCGAAGCGCCTCATCCTCAGTCATTTGGGAGAGGTCGATCACGTACCGTTCTCGACGGAGCCGCACCAAGTCACTTCCCCCGAGGTATGCCTTGACGACAGCGGCACCATGCATGCGGAGCGCAGACGCGCGATCGGGTTCAACGATGAAGCCTGCACCGTGAAGGGCGACGCCCATCCCGCACAACCCCGCGTTGGAAGTAAGTGGGGACGCCGCAGCGACGTTCGCGCCGACGGTTAGATCAGCAGCGATGATCCCGCTCCTTTCGGTCAGCGTAATCGACAATTCGTTCCCCCCGTCCTCCTCGGCACCTACGAGTTTGAGCACTCCCCCCTCAGCCCTCCTGTCGGCGACGGTCATGGCGATCCGCACCGCAGCGCCATCGGCTGCATCCACCCACGGATGATCGGGAATCGCGAAGCGAAGGCTGAGATTGTCGCTTCCGAGATGCCGATCGAGGACCCGACGATTGAACGACTGTCGCACGCTGTTCGTGGTGATGAAGCCGAAGCGACTCGCTCGTCCCTTCCGCACCAAGGTTGCGGCCTGATTCCACCAGTACATCACGTAGTCCGCAGATTCGGGCACGTCTGGGTGAGCGGCGCGAACGGCCTCGGTGTAGTCGTGACCCAGCACGTCCCGCATGCGCTTTGTACCGATGAACGGCGGATTGCCTACGATGAACTCAGTAGGTGGCCACTCCGCCGAGCGCGGGTTCACGTAATGCACGGCGGCGCGGCGCCCCGCTTCGTCGGGCACCTCCTCCCCGGTGACAGGATGATTCTTCATCGTATGCCCATCCCAGCGCATTACGGGCTCACCTGAATCGTCCAGGAGCGGCTCGATGCGGTCCCAGGCGAGGACCGCGTCTCGGCACTCGATGTTGTGGAAGTTCCTGATAATCGGCTCCGGCGGGGCCACGTTCCCTCTCGTGCGGAAATGCCACTGAAGGTAGCCAATCCACAGCACCAGCTCCGCGATCACTGCGGCGCGCGGATTGACCTCGAGACCAAGCAGTTGATGCGGGTCCACCGAAAACCCAGCCATCTCCAGCTGCGCCTGTCGCGAATCGAGCCGGTCGAGCGCGTTGAGGATCTCGCCCTCAAGACGCTTCAGGTGCTCAAGCGTCACGTAGAGAAAGTTGCCGGATCCGCACGCCGGATCGAGGATCGTCACGCCGCAAAGTCGGCGGTGGAATCGCTGCACTTCCGCCGCGGCGTCCTTCGGCTTGCCTTGTCGGTCGAACGTCAGCGCCGCGGCTTGCACCGCGTCCCACTCTTGGCGAAGGGGTTCGACGATGGTCGGCACGACAAGGCGCTCGACGTACGCACGTGGCGTGTAGTGGGCTCCTAACTTGTGGCGCTCTATTGGATCCAGTGCCCTCTCCAGCAGGGTGCCGAAGATCGCGGGCTCGACCTCTCGCCAGTCAGCCCGTGACGCCTCGATCAGCAGCTCGAGCTGATCATCGCTTAGCGCGAGGGCTGTGGCGTCCTGGAACAAGCCGCCATTGAAGCGCAGTACGGTCTCGCGGAGGGCGGTCGACATGCCACCGGTGTTCATCCGGCCCCACAGCTCCTCGACCATCGGGACGAAGTGGCCCGCGCGCCCCTTCAGTTCACGGAGCAGGCTGACAAAGCTCTCCTTCGGCAGCAGCCCGACGTCCTCTGCAAACATCGTGAACAGAGCTCGCATGAGGAACGCGGCCACCGCTTCGGGGGCGTGGCCGCCCGCCTCGAGGGACTGTGCAAGGCGACCCAGACTTTCAGCGATCGCCTGCGTAACTCGCGCGCTTCTCCGCGTCGGATCGAGAGCGAGGGGGTCGGTCCATGCCTGACGGAGAAGATCCAATGCGCCCTGATCGCGTAGCTGATCGAGCAGCAGCCGATGGCTCCGAGGGTCGGGGAACGGAACGTATGCTCCGCCCGTTCGGGTAAACTCGGAGTACAGCTCGATACTGTGGCCGACGTCGACCACGATCAACAGCGGGGGGCGCCCCTCGCTGGCCGACAGCGCGCGGGCGTACTGCTCGGCCTGGCTGCGGGCCTTGAGCATCGCATCGTCCCACGCCCGAGTGCCGCGCATGGCGGTTCCGCGCTTCTTTCCCTTCGCCTTTGCCTTGATCTTCCATGCCTCCGACAGCGCGAGCTGCCGTGGATCTGCGGCCGTCCGCTGTTCAACGCCCTGCTTGGCCTCGAGGACGAAACACCCGCGGCGATAGAGATCGATCCGTCCCGGGCTCGTGGTCCCGTCCGGGTGGTGAAACGTCACCGGTCGCTCAAAGACGTAGGCGCTTTCCGAATCGTCTGCCGTTGTTGGATCGGGCCGCGGAACGCCGAGCACGTCGCAGAGCTCGGAGAGAAAGATCTGGTAGTTCGCACGCTCGGCGGCGCCCGACGAGGTCCAACGGGAAATGAACTCCTCGACGTTGGCGCCGGTGGCTGGATCCGATTTCACCCGGGCTCGTGTAGTCCGACGAGCCTCCGGAGGGAAGCGCGACACGGCCGGCCGCGGACGGCCGCCCTTGACGCCGCGCGTTAGTCGCCCTACCTGCCCAGTCACGCAGCGCCTAGCCGGCGGCGGCCACCGCCGGCGAACGAGGGGGCAGCTCCTCCCCCTCTGGCGCCGCATCGAGGAGCGCGGAAAAAGGAGCGCCGCGTAAATGCCGAGGGCTATCGACAGGCCGAGAGATCAACGCGCGAAGCCAGACGCGCCAAGCAAGGAGCGGCGCGCTCTATTCGAACGGCTGGCCACGCTAAGCGACGTGCGCCAGCGCCTCGTGAAATTGGTTGAGGGACGCGCTACGACCAATGTCCCCGAGGACATCCGCCGCGCTCGCCTACAGCAGCGCAGGGCACTGCTGTTACTCCGACGGGTTGACCCGCTGGCAGCCGCGCTCTGGCGCCTGCAGCAGCTTACGGCGCCTCCCCTGCCCGCAAGCGCGCGCCGCGCAGAACCTGAGGCAGACGACGAGGTACTCGGGGTTCGCATGTGCCGAGCCTTCCTCGACGAGACGCCCCTGGCCCCGATCAACCGGCAGCGAGCGACAATCTCGCCGCTGCTCGCCGCCGCACGCAGCGTACGTTGGTACCGTGGCCATCTGCCCGGCCTATTGCTCGCCGCCGGACGCGAGCTCCGCGCCTTGGAGGACAGGCATGACGACCAGCACGACTATGCGGTAGTGCGCCCGCGGCGGCGTCTGCGGGCGTATGTTCGCACCGCTCGAAGCCGCGAGCTGCAACGCGAGGCTGTCACGATCGCTGCCAGTGCCGAGGGGCTTGCCAAGCGCCTTCGCCACTTCGGTCCGCGCGTTAGCGAGCTTCTCAAAGACGAGCTGAGCCTCGATCACGAGGAGGAGGACGTGCGCTGGCTCCACGACGCCTGGCAACTGACGACCGATGAGGAGCGGCTCCCGGCAGCAGGCGACATAAGCCGCCTGCTCGAGCAGCTCGAACGCCTCGCAACCGACCTTCGCGCGGCAGCAACGAACGCGCCTTCGCTTATCGCACCTCGAGGGCGGCGCGGCACCCCACGCCGCTCGGCGCTCGAGCGCGTGCGCAGAGCGATGCTCACACACGCGCCGCGCCAGTGGACTGGAGCGCACAAAGCCCGAGTCATCGCGGCGGCCCTGTTTGCCTCTGGACTGGTGCCCCGGTTCACGCCGGACAGTGAGCGACGCACACTCGCTAGATTGGGACAGATTGCTAGGGGTGCAAAGAACTCTTAGCAATCTGCACGATCGCGGAATGGCGCGCCCGGACGTAGCTGGGCACCATGAGTTTTGACGAAACGCCCCCGACCTCGCCGCAACAGTTCATCGATCTCCACCAGGCCGCCCGCGAGTACTCGATCTCCAAGCAGACGCTTCGCCGCTGGATTCGCTCGGGCCGTCTGCCCGCGTTCTGGCCATTCGCCGCACGCAAGTTCCTGCTAAGACGCGCCGACCTTGACGCGCTGATTGAACGCTCACGCCTGGCGCCTCAGCGCGCGTCCGAGACGGCACGATGAAGGGCGCCAGCTCGAGCCCGTCGCACGAGACCGCGCGGCCCGCCAAGGCCGCTCCCGCCGCGGTCGCTGCGGCGATCGAAGCGTGCCTGAAGGAACGCGACGGGTCGCAGCGTGGTGATGAGATCACGGCCTGCTGCCCCTTCCACGACGATGAGCACCCCTCGTTCAGCTTCAACGTCACCAAGCAGTGCTTCACATGCCGGGCCTGCGGCGTCAGTGGCGGGTGGAACAAGCTGGCGAAGAAGCTCTGCATCGAGGTATCCGCCGATCGGCCCGCGAGCCAGCGCGACGAGCACCAGCGGATCAGCGCCACCTACGACTACACCGACAAGGCCGGCAAGCTATTGTTTCAGGTAGTGCGGTACGAGCCGAAGAACTTCCGCCAGCGCCGACCCAATGGAACCGGAGGATGGCTGTGGAACCTCGACGGCGCGCAGCTCGCGCCGTATCGGCTCCGTGATCTCCTGCGCGCCAAAGAAAGCGGTGAGCGTGTCTTCGTCGTCGAAGGTGAGAAGGACGCCGACCGGCTCTCTTCGGAAGGGCTAATCGCGACCACCGCGCCAATGGGCGCCGGCAAGTGGCGCGGCGCGTACACGCCGCACTTCCAGGCGCTCGACGTGATCGTGATCCCCGACGCCGACGCTCCAGGCAGGCGACACGCTGAACAGGTGTCCGCTGCGCTGCTTCGGGTCGCCCGTTCGGTGGCGGTGCTGGAGTTGCCCGGACCGATGCCGAAGGGATCCGACGTGTCCGACTGGTTGGACGGCCCGGGCTCAGTCGAGCAGCTCGTCGCCCTAGCTGCCGCCGCGCCCCTCGAAGCCGGGAGAGAGGCAACGGGCGGGCCGCGGCTCGCCGGCGCCAGCGGCGTTCCTGCCATCGCGGGCGAGAACACGCCGACGCCGGGAGAGGCCGGCGCACCCGATTGGCGCGAGACGGATACCGGCATGGCCGGCCGCTTCGTCGAGCAGTTCGGGAAGGAAATCCGATACTGCGAGGACCTTGGTGGCTGGTTGGCCTTCGACGGCGGACGCTGGGAGCGCAAGGCGACCCCGGGCGTCTATCAGCGCATCGCGCAGACGGCAGAACGCGTCTGGTCCGAGGTGCCGACGGCACCCAACAGCGATCGCCGTCGGGAACTCGCGCGCTTTGCCTCCCGCGCCGACAGTGCGCCGGGCAAGAAATCGGCTCTGGCGCTCGCACGCTACATCCCCCCAGTGCCGGCCAAGGTCGAGGAGTTCGACAGAGACCCGCTGCTGCTGAACGCGACCAACGGGACCATCGACCTCCGCACGGGCACGTTGCGACCGCACTGCGCGAGTGACCTGATGACCAAGCGTGCGGCGGTGGCTTACCATCCCAGCGCCACGTGTCCGACCTGGACCCAGTTCTTGGAAGTAATCTTCCCGGACGACCCTTCGCTGATCGCCTATGTACAACGCGCGCTCGGCTACTCGTGCACTGGCGACGTGTCAGAGCATGTTCTGTTCTTCGCGCACGGCGCCGGCCGCAACGGCAAGAGTACGCTCCTCGGAACCGTGCAGGCTGTCCTCGGCAACTTCACCCACACCGCTGACCCAGAGCTGCTGCTGCAGCGCCGCGGCGAGGTGCACCCCACCAACATTGCCGCTCTTCGCGGGGCGCGCTTCGTGACGTCGATCGAGGCCGAGGACGGCCGCCGCTTTGCGGAGGTGTTGGTGAAGTGGCTCACGGGCGGGGACCGTCTCACCGCGCGCCACATGCGGCAGGACTTCTTTGAGTTTGATCCGACCCATCACCTGTGGCTCGCTGCCAATCACCGGCCCGAAGTGCGCGGCGCCGACGCTGGGATCTGGTCGCGGATCCACCTCATCCCGTTCGGAGTGCACCTCCCTACAGCGCTCGGCGAGCAGTACGACCCGCATTTTCGGGAGCGCCTCACCGCCGAGTACCCCGGCATCCTGCGGTGGTTGGTCGATGGCTGCCGCGAGTGGCTGACCGGCGGAGGACTGAGGCCCCCGCCATCGGTCGTGGCGGCCACAGAGGCCTACCGCCGTGAAATGGACATCGTGGACCGCTTCGTCACCGAGCGGTGCGTCGAGCAGCCCGCCGCGAAGTGCCCCGCCAGCGTACTCTACTCCGCCTACAAGGGATGGTCCGACGAGGTCGGAGAATGGCGCATGTCGGCCGCCGACTTCACCGAACGCGTCAGGCGCCGAACCGGCGTCTCGCATCGGAGGTCGAACTCCGGGGCGTTCTGGATCGGCGTGGAGGTGAGGGGGAGTGACGGACAGTGACGCCGATTCTCGGTTGGGCGCTTACGCGCGCGCACAATACAACTATCCGAAAGGGTCCGTCACCGTCCGTCACGATGCCGCCGGGGTCGGTCCGTCATCGTGGCGAAGGGAGAATCCGAGGCGTGAGCCTCATACGAGAGGGCCTACCCCGGGGGGTTAGTCCAAGGCCTGCCCAGGAAGCACCGAAGCATGCACACTGACGCCCTCTCGTGTCCGGTCAGGCCGGCGCTGGGTCAGGGCCTGCGATGAGCACGCGACGCTCGCCCGCTGCGTCCTCGAACCCCGAGGGGCTCGAGGTAGCGCCCGAGCAGGTGACAGTCGTCGTCCCACTCGACCCGTACCTGCCTCTGACGGCACTGAGCGGATACGCCGGCCTGAGCGTCCGCACGCTGCGCGAGCACCTCGCCGATTCGGCACACCCCCTGCCCTGCTACCGCGTCGGCGGCAAGGTGCTGGTCCGGCGCTCGGAGTTCGACGCCTGGGTCAGAGCCTTCCGCGGACGCTCTCAGCGCTCGCAATCGCAGCACGTGGGCCCCGATCGGCGGACGACAGCGCAACGACTCGCAGACGAACTCCTCGCGCGCATCGGGTGAATGCGTGTCGACTGTTGCGAATACACGCTGCGGCATGTATACACTACGTATGTCTTTCGACAAGCTCGGCGCCCGCCTTCGGGCGGCGCGCACGAAGCGCGGCCTGTCACAGGCGGCGCTCGCAACGAAGGCCGACCTGTCCCGCATCTACATCGCCAAGCTCGAGGCCGGCGAGCGCGCGCCATCCCTGGCGACGCTCGAGGGGCTCGCCAAGGCGCTGCGGGTCAAGGTCGTCGACCTGCTCAAGTAGCTCTCGCGGAGGTTCAGCATGGGTGTGAAGGTCCGATTCCGCCGCGGCAAGTGGTGGGTGTTCGTGTACCGAGACAAGCAGCAGTTTGCGAAGTGCATCCCGGATGGAGACGAGGACCTCGCCCGGGAAGTGGCGCGCGAGCTGACCGCCAAGCTGGCACGTGGCGACCGAGGCTTCCTCGAGCAGTGGCGGGCGCGAAACCCCGCCCCGGCCCTGGCAACGCCCGCGCACCCATTCGACGGGTACTTCCGGCAATGGCTGGAGAGCTACGCACGGACGCACTGCAAGGCGTCGACCCTCGCGGGCTATCGGCACGCCTTCGAGCTGTACCTGCGGCCGTCCTTCGGCGACCGCGACCTCGCTGCGATCACCCGGACCGACGTGAAGCAGCTCGCGTTCGACCTGCTTGCCGGCAAGCTGCCCGGGAATCCGATCAACCCGCGGACGAAGAAGCCGGCGAAACGGCGCGCCGGCAAAAAAAGCCGCGCCTACGTCAAGGCGACGCTCGCGCCGCTCTCGGAGATGTTCAACCACGCGATCGAGGACGGCCACTTCACCGGCACCAACCCGGCCCTGCGCGTGCTGAAGCGCACCCGCGGTGAGGAGATGCCCGATCGCCGCAGAGCTGACTTCCTGACCAGTGAAGAAGCGGCCGGCCTGCTCACCGCCGCACGCGAGCACTTCGGCCGCTGGTATCCGTTCGTCCTCTGCCTGCTCCACACCGGCCTGCGCATCGGCGAGGCTATCGCGCTGCAATGGGGCGACGTCGACCAGGCGGGCGGCTTCCTCGCCGTCCAACGCAACCTCGTCGACGGCAAGCTGACGACGCCGAAAAGTGGCAAGGCTCGCCGGGTCGATCTCTCGGGCGAGCTCGCCACCGTCCTCGAGCGGGTGGCCACGCGACGCAAGGCCGCCGCCCTCGCCAAGGGAAGCCCGGCGCCAGCGGCGGCGGACTGGATCTTCACCAACGAGCACGGCAACGCCGTCGACCCCGACAACTTCCGCCGGCGCGTCTGGCCGAAGCTGCTCGCCAAGGCCGGCCTGCGCTCGATCCGCATTCACGACCTGCGGCACACCTTCGCCTCGCTACTCATCAGCCAGAGCGAGAGCCTCGCCTACGTCCGCGAGCAGATGGGGCACCACAGCATCGCCCTGACCGTCGACACCTACGGCCACCTCGTACCCGGCGGCAACCGCGCCGCCGTCGATCGGCTCGCCAGCCGCCTGCGGACGGCCGGAAACCGGCCTCCGAGTGGACCCCCGCTGGACCGGCTGGACCGGCGAGGCCGGCGACCCGCTGCCGGGTCGCACAACCTCGCGGAAACACAAGTGGAGCCGATGGGGATCGAACCCACGACCTCTAGAGTGCGATTCTAGCGCTCTCCCAGCTGAGCTACGGCCCCGTGCTTCAGCGTCCGGGAGTTACTCGATTCGCCGTGGCCCTGCAAGTCAGGGCGACGCCAGGTAGTGGGGCGTTTCGCCACTTGCTTATTGCCGAATTTGGAGGGCGCCGCTCCGCCGGCGCCTGTTACATTGGGGCGCCGTCGTTCTCGCCAACAGGCGCCGCCGCCGCGCCGCCGCCGAGATCGGGCGAGCCCACGTCTGAACTCCAGTCACGAGAGTACATCGCGTATG
>JANNQS010000027.1:0-2799 GCA_031400875.1 Planctomycetota bacterium
CGAGCTGCGTCAGCCGCTGCGCCGGGTCATACGCATAGGTCGCCCCGACGCCGTTCCCCAGGATCAGCCGATCCCTGTTGCCGTTCGCGTCGTACGTGAGCCGGGTCAAGGCGCCGTCCGGATCCGTCAACTCCGACAGCCGCTGCACCTTGTCGTACTTAGAGTCTGTCGGGTAATTCCTCATCGGCGAAACCGGCGCGGCGCCCCATTGCCCGTCGCCGTCGCCGGCGTACCTTTCGGCGGCCCCGTGCCCTTCGCGGAGGCGCGTCTGGTTTTCGATTGCTTCCTCCTCCGGTTAAGGTTGAGACGCGATCGGCGCTTTCGTTCTCGGAAGAGTTTGTTGAGGTTGAATCCCAGAACGGCGCGGTGCCCCGCCATCGCAGTGGTTCTGACCGACCGGGCGTTGGGGCGATTGAAGTCGTACTTGCCTCGTTTGAGCGCACCGATGCAACCCTCGACCATCGCGCGGAAGCGCACGAGTGCGTCTTTCGTCTTGCCGCGGACCAGCCAGGGGCGCTTGCCGCGGGGGGCGACTCCGATCTTCTTGACGCCGCTCGCCTTCAATTTCGAGAGTTGGTTGTCGCCGTCTCCGCCGCGGTCGTACGCGTAAGCGGAGGGTGCGCTCCCGAAGAGCGCACGAATCTGTTTCACAGCTGCGACGACGTATCCTGCGTCGGTCACTTCTCGACGGGCCTTGCCGGCGGTCGCCAGGATGTAGCCACCCCCGAGGCGCGTGATCCCCCAGGAGAGTCCGAACTCGACTTTCTTTCCGACCTTGCCGCGAACGATGGAATACAGCTCGGGGATGTGGACGCTGATGATCTTGTCCTTCGCGACGAGGCCCGTACGGAGCCAATAGCGGATCTGCTCGAGGAGCTTCTTCATCACCTCGTGGAGCGCGACGGCTTTTGCTGGCGGCCCAAGGTCGGTGATCGAGCCCGTCTTCTCGGCGGCCTTGCGATCGGTTTCAAGCGCGGCGCCGAGTTTCTTCTGCACCGCCTCGACGATATCGGCCATCTTCCCTCCCAGCTGATTCTTCTCTGCTGCGTCCTTCGCGAAGAGCCTGTACTCACGCAGGATCTTCTTCCCTGTCTCGAAGAGACGAGCACTGCCGACGAGGAGCGCTCCTACCGCCCCTCTCGCCTTCTTCGCCGCCTTTCCGAGAGACAGCATGTACGAGGACATCAACCCCATCTCGTTCGGGTACGGGATGGCTGCCTCCTGCGCGGTCGTGTCCGCCGCTGCGATGCTCGGATCCGCGAGCTTCTCCTTGACCGCGAGCTTCACCACGTATTCGTTGATCGCCTGCATCCCCTCGTCTCCGACCAGCATGGCGAAGTCGTGAATCGTCGAGTGGTCAGGAGTCCACGTGCTCTGCGCCAGACCACACAGGTACCGCGCCGGTGCGTAGTACCGGATCAGGTCCTGCGCCTCCCGGTAGCTCACCTTTCGGGTGGCCATCAGGAGTCCGGAACCGATCGTGGCCCGCAGCTTTGGGCGCCTTCCCGCCGCGTTCTTGAGCTTCTTTCTGCGGATGTCCTGGACGAGCTCTGTCAGCTCCTCCCAGTCGATCTCGTCGCTCATTCGGACGAGAGGGTGCTTCCTGTCGAGGGGGATCGTGACGACCGGCGAATCGGCTTTCGCGTTCATCGTGAGAGGTCCGTCGCACCTGAAGTGCCCGCTGATTGCGTCGGATTGCAGAGCGCACGCCGCGCGTTGCGTCGCAGCTCGTAGACGAAGAGAGCCTTCGGCGTTCCTCCGCGCAGGTAGGCGTCCCCGCGCTTCGTCCGGCCCGCTGTTTGCCCGAGGTGCTGCCAGTTCGCGGCCCGGTAGCAGGTGCCCGCGAAGCGCGCCGTGTCGACGAACGTCTCGGCCAGGAGCACCGCATGCCCGAACGCACGCTGCCAGTCAGCGCTCAGGCGCCGGACGTTCATCGCGAGCACCTTGGACGCCAGGTTCTTCACGCGAACCCACGGCGGAATCAGGAATCGAGTGTTGTTCGTGACGAGGTGAAGTCGCCGTCGCTTGGTCTCGTCATCCCAGCCGATGAACTCTTCGCGATGGGGTGCCCGGAGCGCAGCCGCAGCCCAGCCGATGAGTGCGACAAGCTCGTTATCAAGGAAGGCCGCGTACTCCAGGTGCTCCCCGATCGGTGGCCGATAGCCGAGGTAGTGATAGCGCTGCATGTGGATTCGCCAGCCCTCGTGCTCCTCTGGCCCGATCGGGCGCACCTCCAACGCGCCCAGCCCGCCATCCGGCTCTCGGACCTCGACCCAGGCGATCGGAATCAGATCCACCGGGAGTAGCGGCCACCTGCGCCGCGAAGCCGCTCGCATCTGACGCGCCGGAAGTTGGATGTGTCCCCACTCCTCCAAGCGCAACAGCAGATCGTAGGAGGCAGCTTCACTTCGCTTTCCGTTGCTCTGTCGCCATGCCCACGCATCGCACAGCGCCTCTGCGACCGCGTGACGCGTCCGCGACGGCTGCTCTTCGATCAAGCCACGGATGAAGCCGAGATCGCTCTCGGTGAGCTCACGGTTCCGGTAGCGGACGACGGCTGTTGGGGTGCGCGCGGCCTGCATCGCCGAGTCTATGGCACAGGATCCGCGGCTACGCCAGCCCCTCCGGGCAGAATTACTCGACAGACTCTAATTACGACGTCGTAATCCCCCCTCTGCCGAGGTTGCTCCACGGCTCGCGCGAGTCGGGTTCCGCGCGAGTCCCGTTTGCGCCAGGGGCGTCGGGCGCCGCCGGCGAGTGCCGGGCTGAGACTCGCGAGTGCCAGAATGGGACAACCGG
>JANNQS010000028.1:0-20608 GCA_031400875.1 Planctomycetota bacterium
CCCGCGAGGATCGACCCCGCACCGAACTGTGCCGTGACGAAGCTCGTCGTCGGACTGGGCAACCCAGGCCCGGAGTACGAGTGGACACGCCACAACATCGGTTTCCACGTGGTCGAACGCCTCGCGGCCGAGGAGAAGGCGATCTTTGAATCCGCACGCCGCCTGCCCGGGAACGACGGGTCGACGGGCTTCACGTTCGCGCGCTCGCAACGTTACGACGCGCTGTACGCCAAGCCCCTGACCTACATGAACCTCTCGGGCACGGCCGTGGCCGCCCTGGCGCGGACGCTGCAGCTGGAACCGGGCTCGATCCTGGTCGTCTACGACGACCTCGACCTGCCGCTGGGCCGCCTGCGGATCCGACCCTTCGGCGGTTCCGGCACGCACAACGGCATGCGGTCCATCGTGGCATCACTCGGGACCGATCGGTTCCCACGCCTGCGCGTGGGCATCGGGGCGGCCCGGACCGACGCGGCGCGCCATGTGCTCGAGCGGTTCTCGGACGCGGAGATGCCGGACGCGGAGATCTCGGTGGCGGAAGCCGCCGACGCGATCCGCGCCTGGCTCGGCGGCGAGGACCTCGAAGGTGTCATGACGCGGTTCCATAGCCGCTGGACCCCGGAGTCGTGAGGCACTTCGCCGCTCGACTCCCGCAGCATGGATGGAAGGAGAACCAGGAAATTTGACTCTGTACGAAGGCATGTTCCTCCTCGACAACGCCGTGGTGCGGGAGGATTGGAAGAAAGCGAAGGCCGTCGTCAGCGACGCCGTCCTGAAACACGGGGGAGCGGTGCAGACGTCGCGCCGCTTCGACGAGCGCCGTCTGGCCTACACGATCCGGGGCAAGAACCGCGCGACCTACCTGCTGGCCTACTTCGAGATGGGCGGTGACGGCCTTCCGGCCCTGCGCCGCGAGCTCGAACTGTCGGAGCGGGTCCTGCGCTACCTGATCCTGCGCGTGGAGCAGATCCCGGCCCCCGAGATCGAGCTCGCCCAGGCCGAGAACGCCGAGGGCTTCGTCGTGCCGACGCCGCCGCAGGACGACGTGATCGAGCCCGAGGCCGCAGCCCCCGTCCAGGAGACGGTGGAGGACATGCTGGCCGAAGGTGAGTTCGTCGAGGAGCGTCCGCGTGGCCGCCGCGCCGAGAAGGCCGCGGAGGTGGCCCCGTGAGCCGCGATCGCCGTGCACCGCTCCCGATGATCGCGGGACGCAACTGCGAGGACTCGGTCCCCGAGTACAAGAATTTCGAGGCGCTGAAGAAGTTCCTCAACGGTTCCGCGCAGATCTACTCGCGCAAGCGGACCGGCTACTGCTGCCAGTGCCAGAAGGCGCTGAAGCAGGCCGTGAAGCGTGCGCGTCACGTCGGCTTCCTGCCCTTCGTGGGCTGACACGGAGGACATGCACATGGCCAGGAACGTCGAAGTGCTCCTGCGCGAGCACGTCAAGGATCTCGGGCGCTGCGGCGACGTCGTCAAGGTGTCGCCGGGCTACGCCCGCAATTTCCTCCTACCGCGTCAGATCGCCATGCAGGCGACCGACGACAACAAGCGCTCGATGGCGAAGCGGCGCGTGGTGCTCGACGCCGTCGAAGCCAGGCGCACGGCCGAGTTCGAGGCGCTCGTCGCCAGCCTGAGCGGGATCCAGCTCCAGACGTCGGCCAAGGCCGACGATCAGGGGCACCTGTTCGGGTCGGTCAGCGCGACGCAGATCGTCGAGCTGCTGCAGAAGATGGGGCACTCCTTCGAAGAGAAGGCCGTGCGCATGGACACCCCGATCAAAACGGTCGGGACCCACCCGGTGCGGCTGCACGTCCACGCGGACCTGCATGCCGAGATCCTGGTCATCGTCGCGGCCGAAGGCGCCTAGGCGTCACCGCGCCAGCCGTACAGCGGGCCCGTGCACCAGCGCGGGCCCGCTGCGTTTACTCCCGTGCCGCGCCGCGGTGCCTGGCGCCGCATCGGGCGCTTGCGACAAGACGAGCGGGCAACGCCACTTCCAAAGGCCTTACCGCACGGCGACCCCGGATGCGGGCGACGGCGCTCCCGTCCGGCGGCGAGGCCCAGTATCCTCCGCCGCTAACCCGCACGTCGTCCATGTCCGCCGAAGCTCCGTCCCGCGTTCCGCCGCACAACGAAGAGGCCGAGCGCTCGCTGCTCGGCGCGCTCCTCCTCGATCCCGGGCGCATCCCCGAGATCTCGGAGATCGTGCAGCTCGGGGACTTCTTCCACCCGCGCCACGAGGCGGTCTGGGCCGCGATGCTGGCGCTGACCGAGCGCTCGACGCCGATCGAGTTCGTGAGCCTGGGCGAAGCGCTCAGCCAGGCCGGCCAGTTCCAGCAGGTCGGCGGGCGCGCGTTCCTGGTCGAGCTGGCCAGCTCGGTCGCCTCGGCCGCGCACGCCAAGCACCACGCGCGCATCGTGTCGGAGACGTCGCAGCTGCGCCGTCTGATCCGCGAGTGCGGCGAGCTGATCGCGGAGGCCTACGCGACGCACCCCGACGGCGACGCCGTCCCCGAGCTGATCGCCGACGCCGAGGACCGCGTGTTCAAGATGGCCGCGCACAAGGACCGCGGCGAGGCGCTGCCGATCGCGAAGGCCGTCACCGAGACGTTCAAGCGCATCGATTCGTCGTCGCACCGCAAGGGCCTGACCGGGCTGGCCAGCGGCTACTACGAGCTGGACGAGCTCCTGTGCGGCTTCAACGCCGGCGAGCTGATCGTCGTCGCGGCCCGCCCGTCGATGGGCAAGACCGCGCTGGTCCTGAACTGCATGGACCACGCCGCCGACCCGGACCACGCGCCCGAGTGGCTCGACCACCAGGCCAGCGTGCTGTTCTTCAGCCTCGAGATGGGCCACCAGTCGATCGTGCGGCGCATGCTCTGCGCGCGCGCTCGCGTCGACGCGCACCGGCTGCGGACGGGCCGCATCCCGACCGAGGACTACGCCGAGCTGTCGCGCGCGGCCGGCGAGCTGCAGAAGCTCAAGATCTTCATCGACGACTCGCCCGGCCTTTCCGCGCTCGGCATGCGCAGCCGCGCCAAGCGCCTCAAGGCCAAGCAGGGCCTCGACATGATCGTCGTCGACTACCTGCAGCTCATGACGTCGCAGAAGGCCGAGAACCGCCAGCAGGAGATCAGCACGATCAGCCGCATGCTGAAGGAGATGGCGCGCGAGCTCGAGGTGCCCGTGATCGCGCTGTCCCAGCTCTCGCGCGCGGTGGAATCGCGCGACGACAAGCGGCCGCTGCTCTCGGACCTGCGCGAATCCGGCTCGATCGAGCAGGACGCGGACGTCGTGCTGCTCCTGTACCGCGACGAGTACTACAACCGCGACAATCCCGAGAACAAGGGACTGGCCGAGATCATCTGCGCCAAGCAGCGCAACGGGCCGACTGGCATGGTGCCCCTGGGCTTCAACGGCTCGATCATGCGCTTCGAGAACCGTGCGCCCTCGATGGCCGAGCCCTTCCATGGCTGACGCCCGGGTCCGCCCGAGACCCGAGCGCCGCCTGCTCCCGCTGATCCTCGTGGCGCTCAGCGAGGTACTCTGCGCGGCGCCGGCTACGGCGCAGGACCCGACGACGCAGAACACGTCGCCGGATCCGACGCAGGTCGTGGCGCCGCCGCAGAAGGAAGCGGCGCAGACGAAGATCCCCACGCCGACGCCGGATCCGACGCCTCCTCCGAAGGCTCCCGCGGCACAGGCGAGGCCGCAACCGACGCTGGTCGGGATCGTCATCGTCGGACGGCGCCGCTACACCGAGGAGCAGATCATCGCGGCGCTGGGCGTGCGCGTGGGACAACCCTACGACCCCGCGGCCGTCGCGAAGGGGCAGGACACGCTGTGGCAGGCGTTCAACGCGCGCGTGAGCCGCGTGGAGCTGCGCGAAGCCGCCGGCGGCGTCGAATTGCAGGTCACGTTGGAGGAGATGAACGTCGACCTCGAGCCGCGCTTCGTGGGCTACAAGGAGATGGACATCGAGGACCTGAAGCGCTGGGCGCTGCTCGAGGACCGCGGCGAGCTGTACCTGTACCAGTCGGAGCGCGTACGCCAGCGGCTGATCGAGGGCTACCGGCGCGAGGGTTTCGCCTTCGTCGAGGTCGAGCTCGTCCGCCGCGGCAAGGACACGGGCGAGGATCCGACCGGTGCGCTCCCGGACGTGATCTTCGAGATCCGCGAAGGCCCGAAGGTCCACGTGCAGGACGTGGTCGTCACCGGCAACGACACGATGCCGGAGACGGGCATGTGGTGGTGGAAGGGCGGCATCAAGAGCCTGGCCAAGGTCGAGCTGGCCGGCCCCTGGCTCTTCGACTGGAACGGCGAGGAGTACGTGCGCGAGAAGCTCGACGCCGACCTGCTGGCCATGCGCGAGGTCTACCGCGACCGCGGCTGGCTCGACGCGGTCGTCGAGCTCGACAAGCTCGTGCCCTCCGACGACCGCAGCGAAGTGACGGTTCACGTCATCGTCGACGAGGGTCAGCCCTACACGGTCGAGTCGATCGACCTCGAGGCGGTCGACCGGACCTGGAACACGACGAAGCAGGACTGGGACGAGCAACCGGCCGAATTCCTGATCCCCAAGGCCGAGGTCGTGAAGCTGCTGGAGATGAAGGCCGGCAGCAAGTACGAGCGTTTCGTGCAGACGCGCGACGGCATCGCCATCCGCGACCGCTACGGCAAGGACGGCTACGTCGCGCACCAGAGCCTGCGCGCCGACGGCTTCTAGTTCATCGAGCCGCGCCTGGTGTTCGACCCGGTGAACCACAAGGTCGCGGTCACCTACCGCATCGTGCAGGGCAAGAAGCGCTGGGTGCGCGAGGTCCTGATCCGCGGGACGACGCACACGCGCGACCGCGTCGTGCGCCGCGAGGTCGACGTGCTGCCGGGCGACGTGGCCGACATGACGCGCATCCGCCGGTCGCTCGGCCAGATCTTCTCGACGGGGTACTTCAACGACGAGATGAACCCGCTCGAGCACCGCGACCCGACCTTCACGTTCAAGGCCGCGCCCGATCCGAGCTGGGTCGACCTCGAGTACCAGATCGAGGAGGGGACGGTCGTCAACTTCCAGGTGCAGGGCGGCGTCGACAGCAACAGCGGCCTGTTCGGGCGCGTCTCGCTGTCGATGACCAATGCCGACGTCGCCGCTCCGCCCGAGAGCCTGTGGACGCTGTTCGCCGACATCTACGACAAGACCGCGTTCCACGGTGCGGGCCAGCGCATCGACCTCGAGTACATGCCTGGCACGATCGAGAACTCGTACAACGTCCGCTTTCTCGAGCCGGACCTGTTCTTGACGCATTTCAACCGCTGGAGTATCGAGTTCCAGCTGCGGCGCTGGGAGCGCACGCAGCGCTTCTACGACGAGGAGCGCTTCGACAAGAAGATCCGGTTGGGGCGCGAGTTCGGCCGGCAGTTCGCGATGTTCCTGGGCTACCGCTTCACGGACGTGACGGTCGACGATCTGCAGGAGGAGGACGCTGCGCCGGTCCCGCCCAACGCGACAGAGTTCCCGCCGTCGATCTACCAGCAGCTCGGCACGCAACAGATCTTCGGGCCCACGCTGGACTTCACCCTGCGCAAGCTGGACACGTTCCTGGGTCCGCGCGAGGGCGTGCAGGTCCTGTGGAACAACGGACTCTACGGCGAGTCCTTCGGCAGCGACTTCAACTACGTCAGCACCGACCTCGACGTCGACTGGTTCTTCCTGACGCAGAAGACGGGGCCCGACGTCCGACCCGGGTTCCACATCGGCGTCGGCCTGGCGCTGGCCGACGAGTACGGCGACACGCAGGACGTGCCCTACACCGAGCGGTTCTTCCTGGGCGGCAGCCGCCAGATGCGGGGGTTCGCGTACCGCGGTGTGGGCCCCAACCTGGGCACGAACGCCCTGGGCGGCGAGACGTCGCTGGACGGGACGATCGAATACCGCATGCCGCTCTACACGAGCGTGCAGCCCGGCACGTACAAGGAGATCGAGATGTTCCGGGTGACGTTCTTCACGGACGCCGGCATCCTCGATCCCGAGCCGTACAGCATCGATTGGAGCGAGCTGCGCCTGTCGGTCGGCTTCAGCGTGGGCATGGTCAGCCCCTTCCCGGTCACGCTGAACTTCGGTTTCCCGATCCTGACGGGCGAGGGCGACCGCGAGCAGGTATTCTCGTTCTCGATCTTCAGCGTCGCGTTCTAGCGCAGCCGCGTAGCGCCGTCAGGCGCCACGGGAACCACATCAGGGCGGTATCGCGCAGGGCGGCGCTGCTGAGACCCCGTCAGAACCAGAAGTACCGGTGGCTTCGCGCCTGACGGCGCTTCGCTGCCGGGCTCTTTGGGTTGGGCCCTTTGACAGCCCGGCGCCCAAGGGCTACATGTGCCACCCCGCCCGCACCGTAGGGCGTGTGCTGGACCCGATTTCGGGCCCGCTTTCGATGACCTCCCGAACCCTGGCCGAGCTCGCGCAACTGTGTGGCGCCGTCGTCGACGGCGACCCGGCGCTGACCGTCGAGGGTCCCGCGGCGCTGGCCGACGCCGGGCCGCGCGAGATCAGCTTTCTCGCCAACCCGCGCTACGTGCCGCAGCTCGCCACGACGAAGGCTGGCGCCGTGGTCGTGGCACGCGATTGCGCCTCGTCGCGCGCGGACCTCGTGCTCCTGCGCTGCGACGACCCGAACCGGGCTTTCACGGCCGTGATCGAGGCCTTCGCGCCGCGCGATCCGGCGCCCGCGCCCGGCGTGCACCCCTCGGCCGTCGTCGCGCCCGACGCCCACGTCGATCCGAGTGCGTCCGTCGGGCCGAACTGCACGATAGCGAGCGGAGCGCGCGTCGGCGCGCGGTCGCTGCTCGTGGCCGGCGTCTCGATCGGGCGGGAAGCGCAGGTCGGAGAGGACTGCGTGCTGCACCCGGCCGTGGTGCTCTACGCGCGGGTGCGGGTCGGCGACCGCGTGTTGATGCACGCCGGGACCGTGCTGGGCGCGGACGGCTTCGGGTTCGAGCCCACGCGCACGGGCTGGACCAAGATCCCGCAGTGCGGCACGGTGATCATCGAGGACGACGTGGAGATCGGCGCGAACGTCACGATCGACCGCGCGCGGTTCGGTGCCACGCGCATCGGGCGCGGGGTCAAGATCGACAACCTGGTCCAGGTCGGGCACAACGTCGTGATCGGCGATGGCGCGCTCGTGATCGCGCAGGTCGGCATCGGCGGCAGCACGCGCATCGGCAAGCGCGTGATCCTGGCTGGGCAGACCGGCGTCACCGGCCACACCACGATCGGCGACGGCGCGCGCATCGGCGCGCGGTCGGGCGTGGAGAGCGATGTGCCGGCCGGCGCGGACTACTTCGGGTCCCCGGCGCGGCCGCGCGTTGAAGCGCTGCGCGCCTGGTCGCTCGCGACGCGGTTGCCCGAGATGCGCGAGCGGATCAAAGACCTCGAACGGCGACTGGGCCTGCTCGACGGACGCGCGACGGAGAAGGAGACACGGTGAGTCGACGACAACGCACGCTGCGCACGGCGGTGGAGTTCCAGGGCGTGGGCCTGCACTCCGGCGTGCACGTCAAGGGTCGCATGCTGCCCGCGCCGCCCGACCGCGGCGTCGAGTTCGTGCGCACCGACCTGCCCGGCAGCGAGCCGATCCCGGCGCGCATCGCCTACCACTCGAACAAGGAGCGCCGCACGCGCCTCGTGCGCGGGTCGGCCGAAGTCGAGACCGTCGAGCATCTGCTGGCGGCCTGCACGGGCCTGGGCGTCGACAACATGACGGTCGAGCTGTCCGGCGCCGAGCTGCCCGGACTGGACGGCAGCGCGCGCGATTTCGTCGAGCTGGTGCAGCGCGCCGGCATCGTCGACCAGCCGGCCGAGGCGCGCGTCCTCGTGCTGGACCAGCCCGTGTACGTGCGCCAGGGCAACGCCACGCTGGTCGCGCTGCCCTCGGACCGGCCGGCGCTGACGCTGCAGTACGTCGCCTCGTTCGACGAGCCGGGCGTCGAGAGCGGCACGCTGCAGGTCGAGATCTCGCCCGAATCGTTCGTCAAGGAGATCGCTTCGGCGCGCACGTTCTGCCTGGCGTCCGAGGTCGAGCTGCTGCAGAAGGCCGGCTTCGGGAAGGGCGCGACGCGCGAGAACACGCTGATCCTGGGGGATCCGCAGACGAAGATGCGCATCGCATCGGAGCCGGTCCGTCACAAGATGCTCGACCTGGTGGGGGATCTGCACCTCCTGGGCGCCGACCTGCACGCGCACATCATCGCGACGCGCTCGGGTCACGCCACGAACGCGGAGCTCGTGCGGCGCCTGGTCGACCTGATGCAGTCGCTCGAGACGGGCGGGATCATCCAGCGCGAGTCGGGCCTCGACGTGCGCGAGATCCTGCGGATGCTGCCGCACCGCTACCCGTTCCTGATGATCGACCGCGTGCTCGAGATCGAGGGCTACAAGCGCGCGGTGGCGCTGAAGAACGTCACGATCAACGAGCCCTACTTCCAGGGCCATTTCCCGGCCGCGCCGATCATGCCCGGCGTCCTGCAGCTGGAGGCCATGGCGCAGCTCGCTGGCGTGCTGTTGCTGCGCAAGCTCGAGAACACCGGCAAGCTCGCGGTGCTGTGGTCGATCGACAAGGTCAAGCTGCGCGGCGCCGTCGTGCCGGGCGACCAGCTGCGCATCGAGGTCACGACGACGAAAGACAAGGACCAGGTCGCGCAGGTCCAGGGCGTCGGCACCGTCGCGGGCAAGGTCGTGTGCGAAGCCATCCTCATGTTCACGCTCGTCGATCCGTAAGGGAGGGAGACAGATGAGCAGCAAGATCCACCCGACCGCCGTGATCCACCCGCTGGCGCGCATCGGCGTCGACGTCGAGATCGGGCCGTACTGCACGATCGGCGCGGACGTCACGATCGGCGACCGCACGCGCATCGGGCCGCAGGTCGTCGTCGACGGCAACACGCGCATCGGCGTCGACAACCTGGTCGTGGGCCAGGCCGCGCTGGGCGGGGCGCCGCAGGACCTGTCGTACCGCGGCGAGCCGACCGAGCTCGAGATCGGCGCCCGGAACACGATCCGCGAGTTCGTCACGATCAACCGCGGCACCGTCAAGGGCGGCGGCATCACGCGCATCGGCAGCGACAACATGCTCATGGCGTGCTGTCACGTCGCGCACGACTGCGAGCTCAAGGACCGCATCATCCTGGCCAACGGCGTGCTCCTGGCGGGGCACGTGCTGGTCGAGGAGAACGTCAACGTCTCGGGTGGAGCGGCCGCGCACCACTTCGTCACGATCGGCGCGTTCGCCTACATCGGCGGGATGTCGCGCATGGTCCAGGACGTCCCGCCGTTCATGATCCTGGAAGGGCACCCGAGCCGTGTGCGCGGCGTCAACGTGATCGGGCTGCAACGCGGCGGCGTCGCCGAGGAGCACATCGAGGACCTGCGCGAGGCCTTCAAGCGCGTCTGGCGCTCGGGCGATCCGCGCAGCCGCACGCTGGATGCCCTCAAGGAGCGCTACGCCGGCTCCGAGATGGTGATGCGACTCGTGCGCGAGCTGGAGCAGACGGACGTCGGCGCGAAGGGCCGCTACCGCGAGAGCCTGCGCGCCGACTTCGGCCGGCTGGGACAGGAGCGGCTGCTCTCGGGCTCGGGGGCGCGATGAGCACCACCAGCACGCGCCCCCTGCGCACGGCCGTCGTGGGCGTCGGCCACCTGGGCAAGTTCCACGCGCGCATCCACAAGGAGAACCCGCGCGCCGAGCTGGTCGCGATCGTCGACGCGAACGCCGAACGGGCGAGCGCGTTGGCGGCCGAGCTGGGCTGCGCCGCGCTGTCCGACGTCGCCGCGCTGCCGCGCGACGTGCAGGCCGTGAGCATCGCCGTGCCGACCGCGCACCACGCGGCCGTCGCGATCCCGCTGCTCGAGCGCGGCGTCCACTGCCTGATCGAGAAGCCGCTGGCGGCCAGCGTGGAGGAGGCCGACCGCATCCTCGCGGCCGCGCAACGCGGCCGCGCCATGGTCGCGGTGGGGCACGTCGAGCGCTTCCAGCCCGGCCTGCGCAAGGTGAAGGCGATGGGGCTCGACCCGCGCTTCATCGAGTGCCACCGCCTGGCGCCGTTCAGCTTCCGCAGCCTGGACGTGGGCGTCGTGCACGACCTGATGATCCACGACCTCGACCTGATCCTGGACCTCGTGGGATCGCCGGTGGAGAGCCTCGACGCCGTGGGCGGCGCGATCCTGACGCCCAGCGAGGACGTCGCCTCCGTCCGGCTCGTCTTCGCGAACGGCGCGCGCGCGAACGTCACGTCCTCGCGCGCGTCGCTGCAGGCGATGCGGCGCTTCCGCATGTTCTCCAGCGAGGCCTACGTGAGCCTCGACTTCGGCAAGAACTACGGCCTGATCGTGCGCAAGGGCCCCGAGTGGGAGAAGGGCCGCGCGATGCTGGCCGACTTCGACCCCGAGAAGCACAAGGTCGGCCCGGAGTGGATCCGCGACCGCGTGCTGTCGGTCGAGGAGCTCGACCTGTCCGACATGGACCGGCCGCTGCAGGCCGAGATCGAGTCGTTTCTGCGCTCCGTGCAGACCGGTACGCCGCCCGAAGTGCCGGGCGAGGACGGCCGCGCCGCGCTCGCGCTGGCCGACCGCATCGTGCGCGAGATCCGCGCGCACGCTTGGTGAAGCGGAGCGGAACCTCGCGCCGCGTCTCGCGGCGCCACTGGTACCGGTCTGGTTCTCTCTGATTCCTTGCCCCTGCTGACGCGCGGCCCTAGCCTGCCGCGCGCGATGTCGCCCGAACCGCTGCCCGGCCTCTTCGATCCGCTCCCCGACGACGTAGCTGCGAAGCCGGCCGTCGCCGAGGAGCGCGTGCTGGCCGCCTGGCGCGAGCGACAGACGTTCGAGGCGGTCCAGCGCGCGCGGGCGAAGGGTCCGGCCTACGTCTTCTGGGAAGGACCGCCGACCGCCAACGGGAAGCCCGGCATCCACCACGTCTTCGCGCGCACGGTGAAGGACGCGGTCTGCCGCTACCGCACGATGACCGGCCGACGCGTCGAGCGGAAGGCCGGTTGGGACACGCACGGGCTGCCGGTCGAGCTGGAGGTCGAGAAGAAGCTCGGGATCAGCGGCAAGCCCGAGATCGAGCGCTACGGCGTCGCGGCCTTCAACGCGCAATGCCGGGCTTCCGTCTGGACGTACAAGCAGGACTGGGAGCGGCTCAGCGAGCGGATCGGCTACTGGCTCGACTACGCGCATCCGTACGTCACGTACGAAGCCGACTACGTCGAGTCGGTCTGGTACCTGCTCGCCAAATTTCACGAAAAGGGCCTGGTCTACCGCGGAAAACGCGTGCTGCCGTACTGCGGTCGCTGCGGCACGGGGCTCTCGTCGCACGAGCTGGGCCAGCCCGGCGTCTACCGCGACGTCGCGGACCCGAGCGTCTGGGTGCGCTTCGTCACCAGCACGACGCCGAGCGCCACCGACACAGTGCCTGGCGAGCGCGAGAGCTTCCTGGCCTGGACGACCACGCCCTGGACGCTGCCTTCGAACGTCGCGCTCGCGGTGCACCCCGAGCGCGAGTACGTGCTGGCGCGCGTGGCGCTGCCCGTTCCGAAGGGTGCCGCGGCCGGCAGCGCCGGTCACGAGCGTCTGTGGATCGTCGCCGAACGCGTCCAGGCGGTGCTCGGCAAGGACCACGAGGTCGTGGCCCGCGCGCGCGGCAGCGAGCTGGCCGGGAGGCGCTACGAGCCGCTGTTCGCGAGCCCGGTGCCGGAGGTCGAGCCCGGCTCGTGGAAGCCCGACCGCCAGGGGATGCACCGCGTCTACACCGCCGCGTACGTCACGGTCGACGACGGGACGGGCATCGTGCACCAGGCTCCGGCGTACGGCGCGGACGACTGGGAGGTCGCGCGCGAGCACGCGCTGCCCGTGCTGCAGGCCGTCGGGCCCGAGGGGCGTTTCGTGGCCGACGTCGGCGCGGTGAAGACCGGGACATTCTTCAAGGAGGCTGACGACGCGCTGTCGGACGACTTGAAGGCGCGCGGGCTGATGTTCAAGCGCTCGCGCGAGACGCACAGCTACCCGCACTGCTGGCGCTGCGACACGCCCCTGTTCTATTTCGCGACGCCGGCCTGGTACATCCGCACGACCTCGATCAAGGACGCGATGGTCGAGCTCAACCAGCGCATCCGCTGGGTGCCGCCCGAGGTGGGGGAGAAACGCTTCGGCGAGTGGCTCGAGAACAACATCGACTGGAACATCTCGCGCGACCGCTACTGGGGCACGCCGCTGCCGTTCTGGGTGTGCGACGAGTGCGACCAGGAGGTCGCGATCGGCAGCGTGGCCGAGCTGCGCAAGCGCGCCGGATCCCTGCCGGAGGGCTTCGACAACCACCGGCCGGGCATCGACGAGATCACGTTCCCGTGCGACCGCTGCAAGGGCACGATGCGGCGCACGAAGCCGGTGCTGGACGCGTGGTTCGACTCGGGCGCGATGCCCTACGCGCAGGTCCACTGGCCGCACGCGCACGGCTCGCGTGCCCTGCTCGCGGACCAGTTCCCGGCCGACTTCATCGCCGAGGGCCTCGACCAGACGCGCGGGTGGTTCTACACGCTGCACGCGATCGGCACGTTCCTGGCGACGCACTGTCCCGAGGAGGGCTTCACGTACCAGCCGGCCTACCGCGTCTGCCACGTCAACGGCCTCCTCCTCGACAAGGACGGGGTCAAGATGAGCAAGCGGCTGGGCAACGTCGTCGACCCGTGGAAGGTCCTCGACGAGCACGGCGCCGACGCGGCGCGCTGGTACCTGCTGGCCAGCGGCGCGCCCTGGGCGCCGAAGCGTTTCGATCCGGCGGGCCTGCTCGAGGAGCGCCGGCGCTTCTTCGGCACGCTCGTGAACAGCTACAAGTTCTTCGCCGAGTACGCGCGGCTGGCCGACGGCTGGACTCCGGCCAACGGCGCGCCGGCGCGCAGCGAGCGCCCCGAGATCGACCGCTGGCTCGTGTCGCGCACGCAGACGCTCGTGCGCGACGTGCGCGCGAGCTACGAGCAGTACGACCTGTCCGCGGTGTGCCGCGCGCTCGAGACGTTCGTCCTCGACGACCTCTCGAACTGGTACATCCGCCGCAACCGTGCGCGCTTCTGGAAGGGTTCCGGCCCCGACAAGGCGGCCGCGTTCGCGACGCTGCACGCCGCGCTCGAGACGGTCGCGCTGCTCATGGCGCCGATCGCGCCGTTCCTGCCCGAGATGCTGTTCGAGCGCCTGGCGCCCGGACGCGGATCCGTGCACGCGCAGCTCCTGCCCGAGGTCGAGCCCGCGTTCGTCGATCCCGTCCTGGAGCGCAGCATGGAGATCGTCGTGCGCCTGGTGGAGATGGGCCGCGCGCTGCGCGAGCGCGCCGGCCGGAAGATCCGCCAGCCGCTGCGCGCGATCCACGTGCGCGCCTCGAGCGAGGAGGCGCTGGCGCTCCTGCGCCGGCCGTTCGCGCGCGACCTCGTGCTGGGGGAGCTGAACATCAAGGAGTTCGGCAGCCTGGCGGCAGACGACGGGCGGCTGTGCGTCCTGCGCGCCAAGGCCAATTTCCGCGTGCTGGGCAAGAAGGTCGGCGGGCGCATGAAAGCCGCCGCGGCGGGCATCGAGGCGCTCGACGCGGCCCAGGTGGCGAAGCTGCGCGCCGGCAGCGAGCTCGATCTGGCCCTCCCGGACGGGCCCATCCGGATCGGGCCCGAGGACGTCGAGATCCGCGTCGAGTCGAGCGCCGACTTCGACGTCGAGACCGACGGGCGGTTCGTCGTCTTCCTCGACGCCGAGCTGGACGAAGGGCTCGTGGTCGAGGGCCTCGCGCGCGAGTTCGTGAACCGCGTGAACGCATTGCGCAAGGATTCGGGCCTGGCGGTCGAGCAGCGCATTCGAATCGTGATCGACCCCGGTGCGGATGCGCTGGTCCGTATGGCGGTCGCGCGCCACGCGGCGCTGATAGCGGGCGAGACGCTGGCGCTCGAGTGCACGCTCGGCGCGACGCCGCCGGCCGGGAGCGCGTTCGTCGACCTCGACCTGGGCGACGGTCACACGGCGCGGGTCGCGCTCACGCGCGCGTGAGAGGTCTCGGTAGTGCCTGCGCTCGAAACCGCATTGTGGCGGGGGACCACGTGCGCTAGGGTTCAGCCGCGGGGCGCTCCTGGCGTTCACGTGACCTGTCAAATCCCCGGAGCCGAACAAGCATCCTGTGGGCCCTCACCGATGGCGCGGCAACCCCGCGTCGTGGCGGGCCCCCCTGGAACCCTACTGGTTCCGGGTACCGACCGGCACGGTCCGGCCGGGGCCCCCGCGATCCTCATCTCTGTTCGCGCCGCGCCGCGCGCGGTGACCCGCATCCGTCGTCCCCGGTCAGAGCTCCCTGAAGAATGCGCGCACTCCTTCTCCTCGTGCTCGGTGCCGGCCTCGTGTGGTTCCTCTGGAGCGGGCTCGGCCGCGGGAGGTCCGAGGCCGACGCACAGGAGCCGCAACCGGGGTCGATGATCGCGCTCGAGCCGCAGGCCGCGCAGGACTCGTCCGCAGCTTCGGCGGATCGCCGCGTGCCGCCGGCGAAGTCGATCGTCGCTGCATCTGACGAGCCCGCCGCGGCGGCGAGTGCGGGCGTCGCCGAGCCGGCTGCCGCGCCGCGTCCGACGGCGCAACAGGCCGACTCGACAACCAAGACCACTCCGGCGCCGGTCGTTGCGGACGTGACGCCGGGATCCGCGGATCGCACCGAAACACCGAAAAGCACGGGAAATCAGGCCGCAATCGCCACGACGACCGACCCGGTCGGGACCGAGCGTGACGCGGAGGCCGCGCTGGCTGCGGGCCGGCCGCGCGATGCGGTGCGCGCCTGGTCGAACCTCCTCCTGGCCGAGATCTCGGCGTCGGGCGGGGGCGATCCGGCGCGCCTCGCGCGCTGGAGCGAGCGCCTCCACGCGGCCCAGCGCGAGCACCGCTGGCACCGCCGCGGCGCCTGGCCTTCGCGCGAAGTCGTCGTGCAACCGGGCGACTCGCTGATCAGCCTGCGCAAGCGCGTCCTGGCCGAGCAACCCGACCTCCTGGTGTGCACTGGCCAGATCGCGCGCGCGAACCAGCTCGACGGCGACGTAATCCACCCGGGCGGGAAGCTGCGGATCCCGCTCGACCGCGTGCACGTCCTGGTCGACCTCGATGCGCACTGGGTGCTCTACGTCGCCGGCGACGAGGTGATCGCGGCCTGGCCCGTGGGCGTCGGCAAGGAGAGCAGCGCCACGCAGGTCGGGACCTACGTCGTGGGCGAGAAGAACAAGAGCCCCATGTGGTTCCCCAAGGGCCGCAAGCCGGTGCCGTTCGGTGATCCCGAGAACCCGCTCGGGAGCCGTTGGATCGCCTGGCACGACGCCGGGAAGCAGTCGACGGGCCTGGGATTCCACGGCACGAACGAGCCCGAGAGCATCGGCAAGGACGCCAGCCAGGGCTGCATCCGCATGCGGACAGCGGACATCGACGAGCTCTACGAGATCCTGCCCGTGGGGGCCGAGATCCACGTCCAACCGTGAAGCGGGAGCTGCTGCGGGAGCTCGGCCGGCATCGAAAGCAGGTCGGCGAGCGCTCGGGGAGCAGGCCACGGACCCGATCGCGCACAGCCGAAACCGAGGCTTGAAAAACGGCCGAAAACGAGCCGCACGACGAACTGCTCGTCTGGCCTAACCAACGCGTTCAAGCCAGGTTACGCCTGCCACCCGGGCCGGATGAAGATTCTGGTCGGGCGGGCATTGACGGTCGGGTCGGAAACACTACTATCCGCCTCCCCGAACGCAGCCGAGCCGCACGGCAGGCCACGTTTGGAAGGGTCGCAGCCAGTCCTCCAAGGGCTCGCGCAGGCCCGGATCTTTGAAAACAAGGGTGGCCCTTGAAAACTGTGCGAGCGCCCGATGCGCGACTCGAGAAGAGCGCGCGTTGGGATATGGATTCCAAGAGCAAAGACAAACACTATGAAGGGTTTGATTCTGGCTCAGAACGAACGTTAGCGGTGTGACTTAGGCATGCAAGTCGCGCGTGAAAGTCGTAAGACGAGTAAAGCGGCGAAAGGGTGCGTAACACGTAATCAATCTACCCTCGAGACTGGGATAGCCACTGGAAACGGTGGGTAAGACCAGATGGTCCACTGGGAGGCATCTCCTGGCTGGTAAACGGTGGCGTAAGCTGCTGCTCGGGGAGGAGGTTGCGGGCTATCAGCTAGTTGGTGGGGTAACGGCTCACCAAGGCGATGACGGCTACCGGGTCTGAGAGGACGGTCCGGCACACTGGGACTGAGAACTGCCCAGACTCCTACGGGAGGCTGCAGTCGTGAATCTTCCGCAATGGGCGAAAGCCTGACGGAGCGACACCGCGTGTAGGATGAAGGCCTTCGGGTTGTAAACTACTGTCACGTTCTAGGAACCGTTCGGCGTGAACAGCGCCGAGCAAGACTAAGACGAGAGGAAGCACCGGCTAACTCTGTGCCAGCAGCCGCGGTAAGACAGAGGGTGCAAACGTTGTTCGGAATTACTGGGCATAAAGCGCACGTAGGTGGTCCGCTAAGTCGCGTGTGAAATCCCCCGGCTCAACCGGGGAAATGCGCGTGATACTGGCGGGCTTGAGATCGGGAGGGGTGAATGGAACTCCAGGTGGAGCGGTGAAATGCGTAGATATCTGGAGGAACACCGGTGGCGAAAGCGGTTCACTGGCCCGACACTGACACTGAGGTGCGAAAGCTAGGGTAGCAAACGGGATTAGATACCCCGGTAGTCCTAGCCGTAAACGATGGGTACTGGGCAGGGGGAATATCAATGTTCTCTCTGCCGGAGCTAATGTGTTAAGTACCCCGCCTGGGGAGTACGCTCGCAAGGGTAAAACTCAAAGAAATTGACGGGGGCTCACACAAGCGGTGGAGCATGTGGTTTAATTCGAAGCAACGCGAAGAACCTTACCTAGCCTTGACATGCATGGATTAGTCCCATGAAAGTGGGATTACAGCCCTTCGGGGTCGGAACATGCACAGGTGTTGCATGGCTGTCGTCAGCTCGTGTCGTGAGATGTTGGGTTAAGTCCCGTAACGAGCGAAACCCTTATCGTTAGTTGCCAGCGGGTAATGCCGGGAACTCTAGCGAGACTGCCGTTGTTAAAACGGAGGAAGGTGGGGACGACGTCAAGTCATCATGGCCCTTATGGCTAGGGCGACACACGTGCTACAATGGTCGGTACAGAGGGTCCCAAGACCGCGAGGTGGAGGCAATCCTTAAAGCCGGCCCCAGTTCGGATTGAAGGCTGCAATTCGCCTTCATGAAGCCGGAATCGCTAGTAATCGCGTATCAGCCATGACGCGGTGAATATGTTCCTGAGCCTTGTACACACCGCCCGTCAAGCCACGAAAGCGGGGAGCGCTCGAAGTCGTTCTGCCCAACCGAAAGGGGGGCGACGCCGAAAGCGAGACTCGTGATTGGGACTAAGTCGTAACAAGGTAGCCGTAGGGGAACCTGCGGCTGGATCACCTCCTTTCTAACGGATCAGTTAGACGTTCGGTTTCTAACCGGACGGCGAAGCATTGATCGCTTGCACACGTTGACGAAGGCCACCCTTACCTCTCTCCTAGGAACGCTGACATGGTCGTCGGCGAGCCTCCCGGCATCTGGGCCTGTAGCTCAGTTGGTTAGAGCGTCCGCCTGATAAGCGGGAGGTCAGTGGTTCAAGTCCACTCAGGCCCACCACACCTCACGGTGCGGTGTCTCTGCCGGCGAGTGCGGCTCCTGCCCGGCGTAGGCTGATCTCGCGCTGCCATGAGCTTCGTCTCCCGCACGATCGGGGGCGTAGCTCAGTTGGTAGAGCACCTGGTTTGCAACCAGGGGGTCGTGGGTTCGAGTCCCATCGCCTCCACCACCCTTGTTCCGCGTTCCCTAGGTCGTTTCCGTGCCTTGCGCTTGGCGCAGCTGGAAGCGGGGTGAATAGTGGGCTTCGGTCCACTCTCTTTGAAAACAAGGTGAACTGCGAAGAACGTGGATATCGAAAACAATGGTTAAGCTACGAAGAGTACACGGTGGATGCCTTGGCGTCCAGAGCCTACGAAGGACGTGGCCCAGCAACGATATGCTCCGGGGAGCCGCTGGCAGGCTTTGATCCGGAGGTTTCCGAGATCGGGAAACCGGACAGAGGTTGTGCTCTGTCACCGCGCAAGCGGCGGGAACGCAGGGAACTGAAACATCTCATTACCTGCAGGAAAAGAAAGAAAACTCGACTCCCCAAGTAGCGGCGAGCGAACGGGGATCAGCCTAAACCATTACGGTGCAAGGTAGCGGCCGTTGCCGTAGTGGTGTCGTGGGATCCGCAGGACCTCCCGCAGAGGTCCAGGAAGTCAACAAATTCATCTCTAGACGAATGGCATGGGAAGGCCAGCCGCAGAGGGTGACAGCCCCTTAGTCGAAAGAGATGGATCTTCCGCGGCGATCCCAAGTAGCGCCAGACACGGGAAACCTGGCGTGAATCTGGGGGGACCACCCCCTAAGGCTAAGTACTACTGGACGACCGATAGTGCAATAGTAGCGCGAGCGAAAGGTGAAAAGTACCCCTGAAGGGGAGTGAAATAGTACCTGAAACCGTGTACTTACAAGCTGTCGGAGGCCTATGGCTCTTCGGAGCAATGGCTGACGGCGTGCCTTTTGCATAATGATCCTGCGAGTTACTCTATCTGGCAAGGTTAAGGGCTTAAGGCCCGAAGCCGAAGCGAAAGCGAGTGTGAATAGCGCGATACAAGTCAGGTGGAGTAGACCCGAAAGCCAGCGATCTATCCATGAGCAGGCTGAAGCGGATGTAACAGTCCGTGGAGGGCCGAACAAGTATGGGTTGAAAACCGTTTTGATGACTTGTGGATAGGAGTGAAAGGCTAATCAAGCTGGCAAATAGCTGGTTCTCCGCGAAATAGCTTTCGGGCTAGTCTTTGGTAATAGCGTGTGGGGGTAGAGCTACTGAATGGGATAGGGGCCTTTCGGGGTACCCTACCTAATCAAACTCCGAATACCATGCGCCGTATCCAGGGAATCAGTCTACGAGCGATAAGGTTCGTAGTCGAGAGGGAAACAACCCAGACCACCAGCTAAGGTCCCTAATACGTGCTAAGTGTAGAAAAGGAAGTGGAATCTCTAAGACAGCCAGGATGTTGGCTTAGAAGCAGCCATCATTTAAAGAGTGCGTAATAGCTCACTGGTCGAGAGGTCCTGCGCCGAAAATGAACGGGGCTCAAGCACGTAACCGAAGCTGTGGATTCCGAAACATCGTTGATGTCTCGGTCTGGTAGCGGAGCGTTCCAGGCGGGTGAAGGAGGACGGTAACGACCTCTGGACGCCTTGGAAGCGATTATGCAGGAATAAGTAGCGAGAAAGCAGGTGAGAATCCTGCTCGCCGCAAACCCAAGGTTTCCTGGGCACGGTAAATCCGCCCAGGGTTAGTCGGACCCTAAGACGAGGCCGAAAGGCGTAGTCGATGGACAACAGGTTAATATTCCTGTACCACCGGGTCGCGTTACTACCGATGGAGGGACGCGGGAAGAAATGTGATCGCACTGACAGATGTGCGTATAAGCCTGAGGGTGGCATGTAGGAAAATCCGCATGCGTAAGCCCAGGGGTGATGTCGAGCCGCAAGGCGAAGTCACAGGACCAACCGCCGAGAAAATCTTCTAGGAAGTGACTTTGGTGTCCGTACCAAAACCGACACAGGTGGGTGAGGTGAATATCCTAAGGCGCTCGAGAGAAATGCCGTTAAGGAACTCGGCAAATTAACCCCGTAACTTCGGGATAAGGGGTGCCCACGCGTGTGTAGACCCTCGCGGTCGAAGCACGTATGGGCCGCAGAGAAATGGCCCATGCAACTGTTTACTAAAAACACAGGTCTGTGCGAAGTCGTAACGACGAAGTATACAGACTGACGCCTGCCCAATGCCGGAAGGTTAAGAGGAGAGGTTAGCGTAAGCGAAGCTTCGAATTGAAGCCCCGGTGAATGGCGGCCGTAACTATGACGGTCCTAAGGTAGCGAAATTCCTTGTCGGGTAAGTTCCGACCCGCACGAAAGGCGTAATGATATGGGCTCTGTCTCAACGGCATGCTCGGCGAACTTGTAGCTGTGGTGAAGATGCCACGTTCCCGCGTCAAGACGGAAAGACCCCGTGAACCTTTACTATAGCCTGATATTGAGGCTTGTTATGTAGTGCGTAGCATAGGTGGGAGACGTCGAAGCTGGGGCTTTGGCTCCGGTGGAGTCATCAGTGAAATACCACTCTCTGCTTGATAGGTCTCTAACACGGCACCGTGAATCCGGGTCGTGAACAGTGTCAGGTGGGTAGTTTGGCTGGGGCGGTCTCCTCCAAAAAGGTAACGGAGGAGCACGATGGTGCACTCAGTGCGGTTAGCAATCGCACGTAGAGCGTAAGGGTATAAGTGCGCCTGACTGCAAGAGATATAGCTCAAGCAGGTACGAAAGTAGGTCCTAGTGATCCGGCGGATTCCGAGTGGAAGGGCCGTCGCTCATCAGATAAAAGGTACTCCGGGGATAACAGGCTGATCGCCTCCAAGAGTTCATATCGACGAGGCGGTTTGGCACCTCGATG
>JANNQS010000029.1:0-136053 GCA_031400875.1 Planctomycetota bacterium
TGACGCGGTAGCCCTCCTCGCGCAGGGCCTTGCAGGCTTGCGTGCCGGAGTAGTCGAACTCGCAGGCCTGGCCGATGACGATCGGCCCGCTGCCCAGGATGAGGATGGATTTCAGATCGTCGCGGCGGGGCATCGAGGCGGTGGGGGAGCGCGGCGGTCGTTTCCCGGCCGGGAGGCGGGGGGCGCCTGCCGGACTCGGACGTGTGGGCCCAAACTACCCGATTGGACCAACTCGACTGTGCCGCTGTCGACGGTGAGCAATTCGCGATCTGGATCGAGCCCTGCGGAACCGCCATCCTGCGGCCAACCCCAGGAGGTCCGCATGTCCCGACGTCTGCCGTGCCTGCTGCTCGCCACCGCGTCCGCCGCCTGTTCTGCGCCGAGCGCCTCGGTCATGCCGCGCATCGGCCAGGCCGACATCGACGGGCACGTCGCGGTCGCGGATTCCGGACAGACGCTGGCCGACAACTCGCTCGACGAGGCGCTGGGCCTGGGCAAGGACGACTCCGCCCCCGGCCTGCGCGTGGACGTCGAGGCCGGCTCGCCGCACTTCGTCCTGGCCTGGGGCCGGACGCAGAACGGCGGCGACGGCGTGCTGACGGGCGAGCTTTCGGACGAGGGCACGACCCTGCCGGCCGGAACGGACGTCGCGACCACGATCGACCTCGACCTGTACTCGGCCCTGGTCACGTTCGACGTGATCCCGAGCGAGATGTTCGAGCTCGGGTTCGGGCTGGGCATGCACTTCGCCGACCTCGAGGCGCTGGTCGCCTCGCGCGACCCGCTGACCCCCGGGTCGATCCTGGTCGACGAGACGATCCCGATCCCGGTCCTCGCGCTGCAGGCCGGGTTCGCCATCGATCGCTTCGACGTCTCGGCGCTGCTGTCGGGCATCGCCGTCGAGGTCGACGGCGACGAGGCCACGTTCTTCGATGTCGACCTGATGGCGCGGTTCCGCTTCCTCGAGGAGGGTGTTTCCCTTTCGATCGTGGGCGGCTGGCGCTTCACGCGGCTGGACGCCGAGTACGACGACGGCGGGGACAGCACGGACGTCGATCTCGAGCTCTCTGGACCGTACCTCGGCCTCGTGCTCGCCTTCTGAGCTACTACTTCCGAAAGTCCGCGCGCAGCGTGCGTGTTTCCTAGGCCGCTCGACCACCCAGCTGCTTGATGCTGGCCGTTCGGGCGGTGAGGAGCGCTCCAGCGACGTGTCGCCGCCTCCACACCTTGGATTGCGGGCTCAACGACTCCGCGGATTCCTGCGCACGCGCCGTCGTCCTGTCGAAGATCGACGGTCCTCGTTGCGTTGCGTGGTTCGCCGAGCATCACTCCCGAGCGTGCTTCGCTCTACAGATCGTCGTCAGCTCCGGCGAAGGAGCGAAGCAACAGAGTTCCTGGCGAACGCCATGCCGAACTTGATTCGGCATGGAAGAATCCCGCTCGCCATTCAACGCGGCCCCGCAGCCTGCACGCGTGGCCGGACGGATGCCAGCGCGCGTGCTGCCGTTCGCTTGTCTACGAGTTCCAACAGCCTTCGCGCAGCCCACGTTGCTCGAGGCTGGAGGTTCGAGCGGCGAAGGGTCCTGCGGCGAGGAGTCGCTCCTGATCCGTGAGGCGATCGAGTTGGCGTCTGGACCGTCAGGACGAGCCCGTGGGCCCTGAGCACGAGGAGTCGTCTGCCGACTTCTGCGCACAGGCGTCGTGCCTGCTTGTTGGTGACGCACCCGAGGCCTGACGCCCCCTCCCACCCTTGCGTTGCGGGCGTCAGCCCGCGCTAGGAGGCCGAGAAAAAATCGATCGAGAGCCCCAGACAGTCCTGTTGGCGCCGCGCGGGACCGCGCGGCGCGTGCGCGGCGCGCAGAGACTTCGAATTCTTCTCAGTCTCTGAGATCAGCGGGAGCGGGCGGAGTTCTCGATCGCCGCGCGCACCGCCGTGTCGGGCAGCCGGACGTCGCGCACGACCGCGCCCGGACCAAGCGGCACGACGTACTCGGGGTGGCCGCCGCGGGCCTTCTTGTCGCGCGTCATCGCCGCGACGAGCGCGTCGGGGTCGAGTGGGATGCCGTAGCGCCGCAGGAGCTCGGCCAGGTCCACGGGCACGTCGAGCTGACGCGCCAGCTCACGCACGCGCTGGATCAGGGCCGGCTCGACCTCCAGCCCCGCAATCGAGCCCGCTTCGGCCGCCAGCGCGACGCCGACCGCGACCGCGACGCCGTGCGGCACGCGTCCGTAGCCGGCCACGTGCTCGATCGCGTGCGCGAACGTGTGACCCAGGTTGAGCAGCTTGCGGTCGCCCTTCTCGAACGGATCGCGGCGCACGATGCCGGCCTTGACGCGCACGCAGGCTTCGACGATCTCGGCCAGCGCGTCCGGATCGCGTCGCGCGACGCTCGCGGCGGCAGCGGCGACGCGCTCGAGCAGCGGTCCGTCGAGCACGGCCGTCTTGATCACCTCGCCCAGCCCAGAGCGGTATTCGTCGTCGGGCAGCGTGGTCAGCGTCGACGTGTCGGCGAACACCTCGACCGGCTGGTGGAACGCGCCGGCCAGGTTCTTGCCGCCCGCCAGGTTGACCGCGGTCTTCCCACCGACCGACGAATCGACCATCGCGAGCAGCGTGGTCGGCACCTGCACGAACGGGATGCCGCGGTGGTAGAGCGCGGACGCGAGGCCTCCCAAGTCGCCCACGACGCCGCCGCCGAACGCCACGAGCCCCGAGGCGCGGTCGCAACCGGCTGCGACCATCGCGTCGAGCACATGCTCGAGCACACGGAAGCTCTTCGAGTCCTCGCCCGGCGCCACGGCGTGCACCGTCGCGCGCGGCAGATCGCGCACGAGCGCGCCGTGCAGACGCGCGACGTTCGCGTCGGTAAGGACGAACGTGCGCGACCAGCCTTGCGCGCGCGCACCTGCCCTCTGCGACGCCCCGCGCCCGATGTGAAAGGTGTAGGGAGGCTCGACCGCGACCTCGACCGTGCGCAGCGTCACGACCGGCCCGCGAGCATGCGGTTCGTCGCCGCGATCGCCGCCGCGCCGACGAGGCCCTGGAACAGTCGGTCCTGCACGCTGCCCTCCGCCGACAGCTCGGGATGCCACTGCACGCCGATCGCGAAGGGGTGGGCGTCGCGCTCGATCGCCTCGATCAGCCCTTCGTCGTCCTGCGCCGCGATCCGCCACGGGCCGGCGACCTGGCCCAGCGCCTGGTGGTGGCGCGAGACGACGTCGACGCGCGGCTCGCGCAGCAGCCGGCCGAGGCGCGTGCCGGGCAGGATCTGCACGGCGTGCGCGGCGCCGCCCTTGTGCTCCGTGCGGCCAGCCCACTGCTCGGGCAGGTGCTGCAGGAGCGTCGCTCCCTCCGCCAGGCCCAGGAGCTGCATGCCGTAGCAGATTCCCAGCACCGGCACGCCGCGCGCGACGACCGCGCGGGCCAGGAGGAAGTCGAAGTCCTGCTTCTCGGCCGGCGTCAGGGTCGCCGTCGCGTGGACGGGCCCGAGGCCCAGGCGCTGCGTGTCGAAGTCGTCGCCGCCCGACAGCACGATGCCGTCGACGCGCTCGACCAGCCGCTCGACGTCGGCCGGCCCCCCGCAGGGCGGGATCGCGACCGGCACGCCGCCGGCCTTCAGGACCGCGTCGGCGTAGCGCGTGGCCAGCTCCAGCCTGGGCTTCTCCCCGCCTCCGAGGAGCCCATTGATCGCCACGAGCGGCCGCATGGCCCGGGAGCGTACCCCACGGGCGGCGGCGTCTCCCGGCCACGCATTCCAGGTAACGCCGGGGAGGGCTGGGGCGGAGGAGGTTCGGCCCCTCCAAGAGACCCCCAGCCGGATCCCATCCATGACACGTCCCTGGCGACTCCTGATCGTCCTCTCCGCCCTGCTCTCCGTGCCCGGCCTGGCCCGGGCCGGGGGCGACACGACCCCGCCGGTCTTCCTCGGCCCGCCGATCGTCACCCCGAACGCGAACCCGGCCGCCCCGCTGACCGCGCGGCTGCAGATCACCAGCAACGAGCCGGTCATCGTCGAGGTCGGCGCGAAGGAGGTGACGCGCACGTGGCGGTTCACACCCACCGCGACGTTCGCGACGACCCACGACGTGCCGCTGATCGGCTTCCGGCCGGGTCGCCCGCACCGGCTGACCATCGCTCTGCGCGACGCGGCTGGCAACCGCACGGTCTGGCCGGCGGGCATCGTGTTCACGACGCCGGCGCTGCCCGCGAACTTCCCGCCGCTGACCGTGCCCACGAGCGTGCCGGACCAGATGGAGCCGGGCGTCACGGTGGCGGGCATGTTCTGGTCGAGCCCGCAGATCGCGGGCACGGGCTCCTACCTGGTGTACCTCGACCCGACCGGCCAGGTCGTGTGGCTGTACGAGTCGGCCACGTCGCTGCGCGACGTCACGCGCATGCGCAACGGCAACCTCCTGACCTGGAGCGACAACCGCTACGTGCAGGAGATCGACGTGTACGGGAGCATCGTGACGACCTGGTGGGCCGCCCGCCTGGGAACGGTCGGCGCGCCGCCGGGAGCCGTGATGGTCGACACCGACAGCTTCCACCACGAGATCGGGGAGCTGCCCGAGGCCGAGCAGGCCGACTTCATCGCGCTCTCGACCGAGATGCGCGTGTTCCCGAACTACCCCACAAGCGAGACCGACACGACGCAGACGGCGCCCACCGGCAACGTCGTCGGCGACGTCGTCGTCGAGTTCAACCGCGACGGAACCGTGGTGCGCGAGTTCAAGATCCTGGACGTGCTCGACGCCTACCGCCTCTGCTACGGCTCGCTGGGGGCCTTCTTCAACGTGCTCTACGGCATGACCACGCTCGACTGGTCGCACGGGAACTCCGTCGTCGTCGATCCCAGCGACGACACGTGGATCATCTCGCTGCGTCACCAGGACGCAGTCATCAAGGTGCGGCGCTCCGACCACCAGATCGTCTGGATCCACGGCGCGCACGAGCGCTGGAAGCCGCGCTGGCAGCCGCTCCTGCTGACGCAGGTGGGCTCGCCCTTCGAATGGCAGTTCCACCAGCACTCGGCCGACCTGGACAGCGCGGGGAACATGATCCTGTTCGACAACGGCAATTACCGCGTGATCCCGCCCACCGCTCCGCCGCCGACGAGCACGTGGTACAGCCGCGCCGTGAAGTTCCTGGTCGACCCGGTGGCCATGACGACGCAGCAGGTCTGGAACTACGACGGCGGCGGGGTGCCGTTCTTCGACGGCTTCCTGTGCGACGCGGACCCGCTGCCGAACGGCAACGTGCTCGTGACGGAGGGCTCGCGGCAGGTGCCGATGATGAACAAGACCTACTCGCGCATCTTCGAGGTGCGTGACACGTCTCCGGGCCATCAAGTCGTCTTCGACGTGATCGTCAACGACCCGGCCGGGCCGACCCCGAACCCCTACAACTGGAACGTGTACCGCTCCGAGCGCTACCCCAGCGTCTACACGCACTGAGACCGAGACTGTCGATACGGTGCCAGGGACAACTCCGACCGGTTGGGGGCGCGAGAGACCGATTCAGCGCTCTCCGAAGCCGTCGGAGTCGTCCCTGGCACCGTATCGACGACTTGGTCGTGGACTGCTCGGGGCGCACCCCAGCGTCGACGCGCACGAAGACCGGACTACGCGAGGATCCGCCAGATGAACGGGTAGCGGTAGCGCTCGCCGTTCGAGGCCGCGATCGCGGCCAGCACGCTCAGGATCGCGCCCAGGAACCACACGAAGGGGATCAGCGGCCAGCCGATCACCGTGACCGTCAGCAGCAGGATCACGAGCCAGTAGGTGAGCTGCATGTTGAGCGCTTCGCGACCCTGGTCGGCGATCAGCGGATCGCGCTCGCGGCGCCAGATCCACACGAGCGTGGTGAAGATCAGACCCGGCAGGTGCAGCGGGATCAGGTAGGACAGGTGGCACAGCGCGACCCACCAGCGGCTGCGCGATGCGGCCTTGGCCGCCGGCGAGCTGGGTGCGGCGGGAGGCGGCGACCCGTAGCCCGGAGCCGCCGCCGCGCAGGCTGCCGCGCCGACCGCGGGGGACGAGGCGGAACCCGCGCCGGACCAGGTCGGCGCCGCGCTGCCGTACGCCGGCGCTGGCTGGACCGACGCCGCGGGTGACGGGGAGCTGGCTGGCGGGACCCACGGCGTCGATTGCGCCTGCACCTCGATGGACGGCCCGCGCCGCTCGCTCGGGGACAGGCGCACCGCTTCGACCGGCTCCACCGGCACGCCCTCCCCGAACGGCGTCGATCCGGGCTGCGGCTCGGGGGCGGGCGGGGGCGGAACCTGGATCTCGTCGGTCATGGCAGCGGGTCCTGCGGGAGGAGCAGGGCCCTTACGAGTTCCAGCGAGGCGGATTTCCCGCTGGCGGGTCAGCGCCGCGGGCGGTTCCGCGCGGCGCCACCAGGATCGGAGAGGCCGTACGATCGACGCTCTCGGCCTCTCAACGCGTCGCCAGCGCCGCGCCGATCAGCTTGTAGAGCAGCCGCGCGCCCACGATCGCGTCCCACGAGTCCTCGTCGTCGGGCGTTTCCCCGGGTGAGACCTCGTTCAGGTCGAGGCCCACCACGCGGCGCCCGGACTTCGCGATCTCCTCGACCCACAGGAGCACGTCGTGCCACGACAGCCCGCCCGGCACCGGCGTCCCCGTGTGCGGGCACAGCGTCGGATCGAGGCCGTCGACGTCGAACGACACGTAGATCTGCGGCGGCAGGTCCTTCAGCGTCTGCCGCACGAGCTGGCGCAAGTTTCCGCCCTCCTGCTTCGCGCGTGCCCAGTCGGCGTCGAACAGGACGTGGATGCGGCCCTTCGAGGCCTCGAGCATCGCCAGCTCACGCTCGCCGAAGTCGCGGATGCCGACCTGCACGACCTTCGCAACGCCCGGGATGCGCGTGACGACGTTGTTCAGGATCGACGCGTGCGACCAGGTGAAGCCCTCGTACGCGTCGCGCAGGTCGGCGTGCGCGTCGAAGTGCAGCACGCCCAGGCCCGGATGACGCTCGGCGCAGGCCTGGATCGCGCCGAACGGCGTCGAGTGGTCGCCGCCCAGCACGACGGGCAGCTTGCCGGCCGCCAGCGCCGCGTCGACCTGCGCGCGCACGATCTCGTTCACCTCGTTGCCGATCTCGTTGACGCGCGCGAGGTCCTTCTCGAGACCCTTGCGTCCTTCGATGCGCCCGCCCACGGCCAGCACGCGGTCGGCCTTCTGGCCGGCCTTGTCGTTGAGCCGCGCGATGCGCGCGTCGGGCTCCAGGTACGCGATGCCCTTCTGCCAGAAGCGCCCGAACTGCAGGTCGTACAGGTCGACCTGACGGCTCGCGCGCAGCACCGCCTCGGGCCCGCGCGCCGTGCCCTTGCGGTAGGACGTCGTCGCGTCGAACGGCACGGGGATGACGTGCACGGCGGCCCGTTCGGGGTCGCTCGGCAGGCCGAAGATCCCGCTGTCTGCGGTGGCGGCGGCATCGGGGTCGAATTCGTGCATGGGGCGCAGTTGGTAGCCCCGGCACGCCGCGCGCACAACAAGGGAGCCCAGGACCCGTGACTTCCGGCTCCTGGAAGGGTTTTCTCCCAAGAGACCCGCGACTCCCGCCGTTCCACCTCCAGGGACCTTCCCGTTCCGCATGACCGAGCCTTCCGACGGAGCCCTGCTCCAGGCCCACCGCCGCGGTGACGCGCGCGCGTTCGCCGAACTGGTGCGCCGCCACGAGGACCCGCTGCTCCAGCACGCGCGAGCGCTGCTGGGTCGCGGCTCGGTCTACGAAGACGTGGTCCAGGAAGGGTTCCTGCGCCTGGCCCAGGCGCCGCCGACGCTGCCCGACGCAGTGCTGGGCGATCCCCGGGCAGAGCGCGCGCACCTCGGTGCGTGGCTGCACACGGTGGTGAGGAACCTCTGCATGGACACGATGCGATCCGAGACGCGCCGACGCCGGCGCGAAGAAGGCGTGGCGAGCCACGAAGGCCAGGTCGACGGCGGAATGGCCGCGGTCGACGAGCAGGACACGCGCGCGGCGGTGCGGCGCGAGCTCGAGAAGCTGCCCGACGACCAACGCGAGGTGCTCGTGCTGCGGCTCGTCGGCGATCGCTCCTACAAGGAGATCGCCGAGATCACGGGCAAGAAGATCGGGACGGTGGGTTGGTTGATCAGCGTGGGGCTGCAGGAGCTGGCCGAGCGGTTGGGTCCGCTCGTCGCCGTGGAACCGGCAAGAAGTTCGCCCTCGGTGACGTCTTCTGTGACCGGAACCCTGCGAGGAGGTGCGTGATGGAAGCGAAGTTCGACCAGAGTCTGCACGAGAAGCTGTGCGCGTACGTGCTCGGCGATTGCGAAGGCGCGGACCGCGCCGAAGTCGAGCGCGAGCTGCTGCGCTCGCCCGAGCTGCGCGCTGAGAAGGAACGCCTGGAGCGCACGATCGGCGCGGTGCGCGGTGCGCTCGAGCCGGCGGAAACGCTGAACCCCGTTGCGCACGCGGCGCTGGAACGCGCGGTGCGGCCGGCGAAGATCGTGCAGTTCCCGTGGTTGCGCATGGCAGCCGGGATCGGCGCCATCGGCCTCGGCTGGTGGGTCCTGCAAGGCCCGACGCGCGACCGCAACGCGTTCGATCAGCAAGTCGCGAAGCTGTCCGAGTCGCGCGAGAACGCGCTCGAGCTGCGGCAGGATGCGCCGGCTGCTTCGAAGCCCGACGAACGCGCGCGCCTGGCCGCTGCGGCGAGCCCGAAGGAACAGCCGCACCAGGAAGGCCAGCTCGATCCGGTGGGATTCCGCGACGAAATCGTCGGGAAGCTCGAGAAGGGCAAGACGATCGAGCCCGAGGGCGCGCCCGCGTCGGCCTCTGCAGGCGTCGCGGACGGCAACGCCCTGATCGCGGGGGTCCCTGCCCGGATCGCAGCCGAACCGCCGGCGGACACGCTCGTGTTCGACAGCGCCAAACGATGGCGCGAGGTCTCGAAGTCGGGGGACGCGAAGGACCCGACCCTCGCGGGACTCGAACGAGGCGAAGCCCAGGTCGTGTTCGAGATCGGCGCGGCTCCGCTTCCGATGCCCGTGCAGGGAGCGCAGCCCGACGCGCTCACGGCGAGGGCGATCACAGTCAGCCAGAGCGCGGGCGCTTCGGGTCCGTCCACGGCCGGACCGACGCCTGGTGGAGGCGGCGGCGGCGGCGTTGGCCCGGCGACCGGCGGCCCTGGAGTCCGCTCGGGCACTCCGCTCCACGGTGCTCCCTCCCTCAGCCTCTCGACGGTGCAAGCGCCGGGCTCGAAGGAGGTGGACGGCTACCGTGGTCCGGGTGACACGCTTCCGCCGTCTTCGCCGGGTCTCACCGCGCCTCCGGGCGAGAAGGACGCGCGCCTCGTGGCCGCGCGGCTGGCCGGGGAGGACAAGTTCGAGGCGGTGAGCCACCTCGGCTACGCGAGCGACGACCGCGACGAAGAGGTGCGCCGCCAGGCCAAGAACTGGCACCAGATGACGCCGCACGAGCAGAACCAGTACCTCGATTGGCGCTGCGGCACGATCGTCACCGAATGCACGCCGCGCCCGTACGAGCGTCCGCGCGACATGTTCTTCCGCTTCTACGGCGACAACCCGTTCGAGGTCGCGGCGCTCGACAAGCTCTCGACCTTCTCGATCGACGTCGACACGGCCAGCTACGCGCTCGCGCGGCGCTACTTGAACGAGGGCAAGGTGCCCGAGAAGGCGCAGGTCCGCACGGAGGAGTTCGTCAACTACTTCCGCCCGGACATCTCCGCACCGGTCCGCAGCACGTTCGCGGTCCACACGGACCTGACGCCCAGCCGCTTCAGCGTCGACGCGGCGCGGCAGATGCTGCGCGTCGTCGTGCGCGCCAAGGACGTCGACAAGCTCGAGCGCCAACCGCTGCGGCTGACCTTCGTGGTCGACGTGTCCGGCTCGATGAAGGAGCAGAACCGGCTCGAGACGGTCAAGCACGCGCTGCGACTGCTCGTCGCGCAGCTCGAGCCGCGCGACTCGATCGCGCTGGTCAAGTTCAGCAACGACGCGAGCCTTGTCCTGCCCATGACGCCGGTCCTCGACCGCGCCGCGATCGAGAACGTGATCGCGCCGCTCGTGCCGGAGGGCAGCACGAACTCGAACGCGGGTCTGCAGCTGGGCTACGCGCAGGCGTTGACCGACCTGGACGTCGGCGCGATCAACCGCGTCGTCTTCCTGTCTGACGGCGTCGCCAACGTGGGCGAGACTGACGCGGCCAGGATCATCGAGGGCGTGAAGTCGATCCGCGAGAAGGGGATCTTCCTGAACACGGTCGGCGTGGGCATGAACAACCACAACGACACGTTGCTCGAGCAGCTCGCCAACAAGGGCGACGGCATGTGCAACTACGTCGACTCGCCCAAGGAGATCCAGCGGGCGCTCGTCGACCGCTTCACCGGCGCGTTCCAGCCGATCGCGCGCGACGTGAAGATCCAGGTCGAGTTCGACGCCGACCAAGTCATGCGCTACCGGCTGCTGGGCTACGAGAACCGCGCGATCGCCGATGCGGACTTCCGCAACGACGCGGTCGACGCCGGTGAGATCGGCGCCGGGCACCAGGTCACCGCGCTGTACGAGATCGAGCCGACGGGACGCACGTCCGAGAAGCCGATGGCGACCGTGCGCGTGCGCTGGAAGCCGATCGTGAACGCCGGCGCGAAGCCGGAGTCCGACTCGGCGACCGAGGCCGCGTTCGACGTCAGCGCGAAGAGCTACCAGGCCTACGAGTCCTCGCCCGCCGGTCACCGCCGGGCGCTGATCGTGGCCCAGTTCGCCGAGATCCTGCGCCGCTCGATCCACGCACGCGGCGACAGCCTCGACGACCTGATCCGCGGGGCCGACCTGCTCCAGAAGCAGATGCCGGGTGACGCGGATTTCGCGGAGTTCACGGCCCTCTTGCTGCGCAGCAAGGAGCTCGTCCTGCGCACGCTGCCGGCCTGCGACGATCTGTGCCGGACGATCGACCTCTTGCGTACGAACCGCTACCTGGGGGCGACGGCGCACGAGATGGGCCGCGACGCCCGCACGCTCGAGGAGATCGAGCGCACGACGCGCGACCTCGAGCTGCGGCTGCGCGAGCTGCTGCGGCAGCAGGCCGACAAGACCGAGTCGGGCCTCAAGGTGAGGTGATTCGGGAATCGGCCGGTTCCCGATCCGGGTGGTGGGAGTGAGGCGCGGTGCGACGCTACTCTGCCCGCGTTGGACGGGAAGACACTCGGGTTGGTCGGCGCGGCCGCGATCCTGATCGCAGGCGCGGTCGCGGTGCGGCTCTTGCCCGCGCCGCGCGTCGTCAGCGCGGAGGAGCAGCAGCAGGAAGGGCCGCGCATCGTCGAGCCCATGCAGCTCCTGGGCCGCGGTGCGGCGTTGCGCGTGGCGGAGCTCGACGAGTGGATCGCGGAGGAGCGCCGACCGCGCTTCCGCGCCGCGCGCGACCAGGTCTTCCACATCCGCGACTGCCCCGAGTCGGTCGCGTGGCTCGACGGCGCCGAGGGGCAGCGCGTCGAGCGGCTCCTGGGCGAGCTGCGCCACGGTTCGCGCGAGGAAGCGCTCGCGGCCCTGGCGCTCGTCTTCCAGCTCGCGCGCGCGACCGAGTGGGACCCCGGCGTGCTGGCCAGCATTCCCGAAGCCAACGCGGCGCGACTGGCCGGCCTTGCGGCCGACTGGTTGCGCGCCTGGGGCGAGCGCGGTGCGCGCGATCCGCTGCTGGCCGAGCCGACGCGCGCGGCGGCGCTGCTCTACGGACGCCTCATGTACATGGCGCAGCACTCGCGCGTGATCGGCACGAACACGTCGGCCTACGAGCGCGGACTCAAGACGTTGAGCGAGCTCGTCGGCCTCGATTCTGGCCGACGCACGGCGCTGGGCGAGTCGCTCCAGTCGCGCCACCCAGAGGCGATGCGCAAGCTCGCGCTCGAATCCGACCGCTTGCGCGGCTTCGACGAGGAAGCGCGCACCGCGTTCCCCGACCTCGACGGCGAGTGCGGCGGATGATCGCGAGCCCGGAGCGCACGGCGGTGTCCGGCATCGTGCTGGGCGCGATCCTGATCGGGCTGGGAGGCGTTCTCCTGGGCTTGCAGGTCGATTCGAACGGCGCGTGGTGCGGCACGGGGCTCGCGCCGCTGGCGATCGGCGCGTTCCTCGCGCTGGCCGCGCTCGCGGCGCGCGTCAGCGCGACGAGCGGCCGCCTGCCGCGCGACGAGATGGGTATCGTGGCCGTCGTCGCCGGCTTCTTCGGGTTGAGCTTCGTGATCGCCGGCGCGCTGGCGCCGGGTGGACCGTGGATGTTCCTCGAGGTCCTGCTGCTCGTCCTCGTGGTCACGCTGCGCAAGCCCGACGCGCGCACGGGCCGCTGGATCGCGAGCAGCGCGTTCGGGCTGTTGGCGCTGTTCCTGCTGTTCCGCCTGTGGATCAGCTACCAGGGCAGCCTGCTGCGCTGGCAAGTGCTGTCCGTCGACGTGCCCGTGCTCTCGTGGATGCCGTTCGACTTCCTCGATCCCGTCAAGCGCGTCGCGCTCGGATCGTTCACGCCGTTCGAGATGGGCTTTCCGCCGGCGGGGCTCGATTTCGCGGTGTCCGCGACGCTCTGGGCGCTGGGCTTCGCGCTGTGCACGGCCGGCATCGTGCTCGTGCAAGCCAGCACGATCGAGCACGAGAACGACCGCGTGCACGCGCTGATCCGCACGCTGCCGGGGCCCGTCGCTGACGTCGTCGAGCGCCTGTTGCCGGAGGAGGAGTGGCGCGAGCAGGGCTTGCACGGTCTGCCCGAGCGGCAGCTGGCGCGTCGCATCGAAGCTCTCGTGAGCGAGCGCATGCGACGCCAGGAATCGCTGCGCCGCGCGCTCGACCCGTCCAAGCTCCTGGGCCTCACGAACGCGGGCGGTTTCGCCGGGGAGATCCAGCGCGCGATCACGGACGAGAGCCATCCGGAGACACCGAGATGAAGAACTGGATCGCGATCGGAGCCGTGTCGGGCGCGCTCGCCGTCGTGTGCGGCGCGTTCGGGGCGCACGCGCTGCGTGAGCGCGTCACTCCGGCCGACCTCGCGATCTGGCAGACGGGCGTGCTCTACCACTTGGTCGGCAGCGTGGCGCTCGTCCTCTACGGCCTGCTCGTGCGCGATCGCACGACAAACGGTCTGCCCGGCTGGTGCTTCCTGCTCGGCACCGTCATCTTCAGCGGCAGCCTGTATGCGATGACGCTGGGCGGGCCGAGATGGCTCGGCGCGATCACGCCGATCGGCGGAGTGCTGCTGATCGCGGGCTGGCTCCTGTTCGCGTGGGCAGCGCGGCGGCGTCCGGTCTGACCGCAGCCTGGGCCGAACGGCTCGATCCGGCTAGCCTCTCTGCGCCATGTCCGCGCCCAAGCCTGCCACCTACTGGGACTACATCCGCGTCGAGGACCTGCTCGCGCTGCAGGACGGCCTCGAGCACGACGAAGCGAAGCTCGGGAACGACGAGGTGCTCTTCATCACGGTGCACCAGGTCTTCGAGCTGTGGTTCAAGCTCATGCTGCGCGAGATCCAGGCCGCGCGGGACCTGTTCCTGGCGCCGCGCGTCGCCGAGCAGGAGCTCTCGGGCGCGGTGCGCAGCCTGAAGCGCACGGGCACGGTCCTGCGCGTCGCGAACATCCACTGGGACGTCATCGAGACGATGCCCACGCGCGAGTTCCTGGCGTTCCGCTCGAAGCTGCTGCCGGCGAGCGGGTTCCAGAGCGCGCAGCTGCGCCAGATCGAGATCCTGATGGGGCTGCCGGAGGCCGACCGTATCTCGCTGGGACCCGCGGGCGGCAGCGGTGACGGCTACCAGGCCGCGTTGAGAGGCCCCGGTGGTGCGAACTCGCCGGCGCTCGAGCGCGTGAAGCGCGCGCTGGCCGACACGCCGTCGCTGCGCGACGCGGTCGACGCGTGGCTGTGGCGCACGCCGATCGACGGCTTCGACGCGAACCACCCTCAGGCCGAAGCGCGCTTGACCGAGTTCCTCGAGCGCTTCCTGGCGGCGCACGCGGCCGAGATCGACCTGAACCTGGCGCACGCGCAAGCTATCTCGGAGGGCGATACGGAACGTGCCGAGCTGAAGCGGCGCTACACGATCGAGAAGGAGAACGTGCGCGCGTTCTTCAAGCCCAGCGAGGCGGAGGGCGGTGCGCGCCGACGCCGGATCCGCGCGGCGATGCTGTTCATCGAGACGTACCGCGAGCTGCCGCTGCTGGCCTGGCCGCGCGAGCTGCTCGAAGCGCTCGTCGAGCTCGAGCAGCGCTTCGTGATCTTCCGCCAGCGCCACGCGCGCATGGTCGAGCGCATCATCGGCCGTCGTACCGGCACGGGCGGGTCGAGCGGCGTCGACTACCTGGACAACACGGCGCTGAAGTACCGCGTGTTCCGCGACCTGTGGGCGATCCGCACGCTACAGGTGCGCCGCGCCGCCGCGCCCGAGCTCGCCAACCCGGCGTTCTACGACTTCCGCAACGGCTAGGAGGTCGTGTTCCGGCGGCCGCGGGCCGCCGGGCGACCAACACAACCAGAAGCCGACCTTGCAGAGGCCGCCAGGCACCGACGGTCGGCTAGGTTTTCCAGCGCGCGTCCCAGAGCGACAGGTCGGCGTCGAACGGGTCCTTCGCGATCTCGAGCGACCGATTCGGGGTCTTCTCCCGGATGCGTGTCGTGATGTCGAGCCCGCGTGCGCCGCGCGGGCCGGCGACGAAGCCGTGCATGTAGTTGCGGTCGAGGTTCACGAGGTTCGTCGCACCCGGCGTCAGCCACTGGTCGACCGTGCGGCGCACGCGGAAGCCCTCCTTCGTGTCGTAATCGGGCTTGCCCACGACCTCGTAGTTGTGGATGCGCGCCTCGCCCTCGAGCCCGAGCGTCACGACGTTGCCGTACCCGTGCGGGTGGATCCCGATGCGCGAGCCCGCCTTCATGCGCCAGTGCAGCACCGTGAACGGATCGCCGCCCTCGTTCGCCCCGATCTCCGTGCCCTCGCCGTTCTGGCGCATCTCGGGCGGGGCGACATCGGCCATCCGCACCGCGAGCGCGGCGATCGAGAGCAGGTAGTGGTCCTGACCCGTGAGCGACGTGTCGCCCACGAGCTGTTTCGCCAGCGGCACGGCCTCCTTCAGGAAGTCCTCGTACGTGTACGCGTCCCGGCGCGGATCGAGGCGGCGCGCGTGAGCCATGCCGGGCAGGCCGGCTCCGGCGAACAGGACGCCGATCGTCGTCAAGACGTGGCGCCGCTCGACGACGACTCCGGGATGCGTCTCGGCCGTTTCTCCGACGGGAAGTGTCTCGGGATCGATCACGGCGCGTCCTCCAGGTCCGGCAGCGGAGCGGAATACTCGATGATGAGTATCCCGCTTCCGGCCAGCGTCACGCCTCCCGCCGTCGTTGTTACCGCGACCTTGCGGCCTGTGTCGGCCGGGCCGAGCTCACGGCTTCGCGTCGTTCAGCGCCCAGTCGTACTCGACGTAGGTCACCGTCAGCTTCTTCTTCGTGTCGAGCCAGTCCTTGTCCTGCGGCCGGAACTTCGCGATCCAGGCCTGCGCGCTGCCCGCCGACTTCTGGAAGTCCTCGGCGAACCACTCGAAGACCTTCGAGATCTCGAGCTTCTGCGCGGCCTTGTCGAAGCGGTTGCGCTTCGGGTCCTCGAGCCAGGCCTTCACCTGCGCGTCGAGCTGAGCGTCGAGCTTCTCGCCCGTGAACGCCTCCGCGCGCAGCGGCGGACAGCCCTTCGACGCGCAGTTGATCGCGGCGTGCACGCGCGCGTCCTTGAACTTCGGGCGCAGGATCTTGTTCTCGACGTCGTTCAGCGTGAGCTTCTCCTTGCGCAGGTCGGGCGCCAGCTTGCCAAGCGGGATCAGGTCGCGGTCCCACACCGGGCTCTTCTCGTCGCCCAGGTCGCGGATGCTCTTCACGGGATAGCCGTCGACGACGCGCTTCACCGTGTAGGCGTTGTAGACGTTGATCCAGAAGGCCATCGACTGCTTCTTGTCCCAGGCCGCCAGCTCCTCGGGCTTCACGGCCTCGAGCGACGCCACGTAGGCGTCGAGCTTCACGCGGTCCTGCTTGAGCGCGGCGTAGTCGAAGGCGTCGCCCTTCACGTGCTTCGCCAGCACCTCGGTCCAGACGGCGTGCTTGGGATCGAGGCCGGCGGCCGGTGCTGTCGCCATCGTGACGGGAGCCGGTGGGGGACAAGCGACGGCCGGCAGGGCGAGCGCGACGAGCAGGAGCGGGAGAACGTTCGGCATGGGGTACCTCGGGCCGTCCTACGCGGCCCAGCCTCCAGAGTGACCTACGGACCAGGAACGAATCCAGATCCGCCGCAAGTCGCGCTAATCCAAGTGCCCGCGGTCCGAATCGCCCATCGCCATTCCGGCCGGGAAGTACTCCTTCCAGCGCCGCGTGACCGTCGCGGCCGTGCGCTCGTCGGCAAAGAGCTCCTGCGGGTACCAGGGCTTCATGCGCGCGTCGATCGCCACGGGCGGTGTGTAGCTCGGGTGGCCGCCGACCAGCTCGAGCTGCGCGGCGTGAAGGTCCGCGGCCGGGTCGAAGCGCGTGAAGGTGGCCCACAGGAAGTTCATCGTGCTCTTGACGTGCCGATCGGCGTCGTCCGTGACGACGAGCAGCGGCCAGCCCGCGAACGCGTCATCGCGCACGCTCCGCGACGGAGCCTCCTTCTCGGCGGCGTAGCCCGCGGTCTCGACGACGAGGCAGCCCGGGCAGAACACGCGCACCTTGCGCACGCCGGCCGGGATCGGGCCGCTGAACTCCGCCGGCAGCTTGCGGATCGGGTCCCCGCAGCCCATCAGCACGCCCTTGCTGCCCTCGTTGATCCGCGGGCCGGCGTAGTCGAGCGAGTCCATCGACAGGTTCGCGAACGTGAAGAGGTCCGTGCGGAAATCGGCGCGCTCGAGCACGTGCGGGAGCACCTTGCGGAAGTCGCGCAGGTCCACGTCGCGGTTCGTCAGCAGCAGGAACTTCGTCAGCGACAGCTGGCCCTCGCCCAGGATGCGGAACGCGCTGACCATCGCCTCGCGCCGGTAGCGCTCGCGCACGACCGCCGCCGACAGCGAGTGGTAGCCCGTCTCGCCGTAGCTCCACAGGTCGCGCACGGCCGGCATCACGACCGGGAACAGCGGCGAGAGCAGGTCCTGCAGGAAATCGCCCAGGAAGAAGTCCTCCTGCCGCGGCTTCCCGACGACGGTCGCGGGCCAGATCGCGTCGCGCCGGTGCAGCAGCGCGCTCACGTCCATCGCCGGGTAGTCGTGCACCTCGCTGTAGTAGCCGTAGTGGTCGCCGAACGGACCCTCGGGACGCCGCGCGCCGGGCGCGATCGAGCCGATCAGCGCGAACTCGGCCTCGGCCAGGATCGGCACGGGCGAATGCGGGCCTTCGACGAGCGACACGCGCTCGCCCAGCACGAGGCTCGTCAGCAGGAGCTCGGGCACGTTCTCCGGCAGCGGCGCGATCGCGCCCAGGATCGAGGCCGGCGGCCCGCCGACGTGCACGACGAGCGGCAGCGGCTCGCGGCGCGCTTCGGCCTCGGCCAGGTGGAAGCCGCCGCCCTTGCCGATCTGCATGTGCACGCCGACCGAGCGGTCGTCGTAGAGCTGGATGCGGTACATCCCGAGGTTCGGTCCCTGCGTCACGGGATGCTGCGTCGCGACGAGCGGCAGCGTGATGAAGCGACCGCCGTCGCGCGGCCACGTCTTCAGCGCGGGCAGCTCGAGCAGGCGCGGTGGTCTCTGCACGGACTCGCACACGGGCCCCGATCCCTGCCGCTTCATGCCGACCTTGCTCAGCGCCAGGAACAGGTCGCGCTCGCGCCACAGCTTCCCGAGCGTCGGCGGCACGAGCTCCTCCGGCAGCTTCGCCGCGCGCCGGATCACCTCCTGCGGCCGCGGGCCGAACGCCAGCTCGACGCGCCGCGCGGTGCCGAACAGGTTCGTGACGACCGGGAAGCGCGCGCCTTTCGGCCGCCGGAAGAGGATTGCCGGCCCGCCGGCCGCGATGACGCGCCGGTGGACCTCGGCGATCTCCAGGTCGGGGTCGACCTCGGCCTCGACGTCGACGAGCTGGCCCTCGCGTCGCAGCACGTCGAGGAAGGCGCGCAAGTCGCGCGGTGCGGAAGTTCGCGAGAGGCGGCGGCCCAAGGGGCCGGGAGTGTGAGCGAGGGACCGGGGAGCTTCCAGCTCAGGCCGCGGCGTTCCCCCCTGGGCCGCAGGGCACGAGTCCACCGTTCCGCGGCGTCGCGACGGTCCACCGAAAGTGCTGGCCGCAGGGCGACACACCCCGCGGCCAGCTGCCGTCACGCCCCTCCGAGCGCCTCATCCGCAGTGTCGATCCGTCTCTTTCCCCCCGCAGGCGTCAGAGGGTCGACACCGAGCTCTGCGTGCGGCGCCGGCCCGAGGAAGGCCGGCGGCCACCAGATCTTGTTCCGAAGGGCTCGGGGCGTTTCAGCTTTGGGTCGGAATGTCGGGTCCCCCCCGTCCTGGCCCGGACGGCCGCGGGGGGACTCGAAAAACCCGTCACCCCCGCAGCGCGGGCCGCATTCGGCGCAACAATCCGGAGACGGGGACGCTCGACCCCGGGACGGCCCCTCGCGGGCGGCCCCGCCGGCACGAACGGCCGTGGACAGCTCTCCCGGCACGGTGCCGGTCCCCGACAACCCCAACGGACTCGAGTCACGCCATGCGCCCCTTCCCCCTCGCAACGGTGCTTCTCCTCGCTTCCACGGCCTCCGCACAGTCCGTCGTCTTCCAGGAGGACTTCGAGAGCGGCTTCGCGGGCTGGTCGATGACCGGCCTGTGGAACGGGCAGACGGCGATCGAGAGCTGCTCGGCCGCTGCCGCGCCCTTTCCGAGCGGCATCGCCTGCGCCTGGTACGGCGACAGCAACGCGTGCAACTTCTCGAACTCGAACTGGGGCGACCACTACCTGACGTACCTTACGCCGATCACGTTGCCGGCCACGACCGGGTCGATCGAGCTGCGCTACCGCACGTGGTCGAGCACCGAAGAGGACGGCATCTGGGACGTGAAGGAGCCCGAGGTCTCGCTCGACGGCGTGAATTGGACCCAGGTGGGCCGCACGTTCAACTCGTGGTCGTGGACGACCGAGCACTACCCGCTCACCGCCTGGGCCGGACAGACGATCCACCTGCGCTTCCGCTTCTGGGCCGGAGATTATGTGAGCAACTGGGGGCTCGGCTGGTTCGTCGACGACGTGCAGATCCTCGACATCGCGGAACCCGCTGTCGCGCAGTGCCTGGGTGACGGGTCGTACCGGCCGTGCCCGTGCAACAACCAGGGCGGGGCCGGACGTGGATGCGCCAGCTCCTTCAATCCGCTCGGAGCGCGGATGGTCGCGAGCGGCGCGCCGTACGTGTTCACGGACACGCTGCTCCTCGCGGCGGACGGAGTCTCGAATGCGGCGACGACGTTCTTCCAGGGCACCGACTACCAATTCTGGCCGGGCGGCAACTTCGGCGGCGACGGCCTGACGTGCATGAACGGGCCGTTCCTGCGCATCGCGACCGTGGCCGCCACGGGCGGTGTGGTGTCGTATCCGACACCGAGTGCGCCCTCGATCTCCGTGCGCGGCGGGCTACCTCCGGTCGGCGGCACGCGCTACTACGCGGCGCGCTACCGCAACGCGCTGACGTTCTGCACGGCGAACACGTTCAACGTCACGAACTCGCTGGCCGTCGTCTGGCGGCCCTAGGCTTCGAAACCAGCTGACATCCCTGACACGAGAGACCCCCATGCGCCCGTTCCAATTCGTCTCCGCGCTCCTGCTGACCTCCACGGCTTCCGCCCAGACCGTCGTCTTCCAGGAGGACTTCGAGAGCGGCTTCGCCAACTGGGGGATGACCGGCCTGTGGAACGCGCAAACGGAGGTCGAGCCGTGCTCGGCGGCGGCTATTCCGTTCCCCAGCGGCACGTCGTGCGCCTGGTACGGCGACGGGAATTGCACCTTCGTCAATTCGAACTGGGCCAATCACTACCTCACGTACCTCCAGCCGATCACGTTGCCGGCCACGAGCGGGTCGATCGAGCTGCGCTACCGCACGTGGTCGAGCACCGAAGAGGACGGCGTCTGGGACGTGAAGGAGCCCGAGGTCTCGCTCGACGGCCTGAACTGGACGCTCGTAGGCCGCACGTTCAACTCGCAAACGTGGACCACCGAGCACTATCCGCTCACCGCCTGGGCCGGACAGACGATCCGCCTGCGCTTCCGCTTCTGGGCCGGTGACTGGTTCGGCAACGACGGACTCGGCTGGTTCGTCGACGACGTGCAGATCCTCGACGTCCCCGACGTCGCGATCGCGCAGTGTCTGGGCGACGGCACGTACCGCCCGTGCCCGTGCGGCAACCAGGGCGGGCCCGGGCGCGGGTGCGCGAGCTCGTTCAATCCGCTCGGTGCCGGGATCGTGGCGAGCGGGGTGCCGACGGTGTCGGCCGACTCGCTCGTTCTCACGGCCGAGGGCATGTCCGACGCCGCGGCGACGATCTTCCAGGGCGCGGATTACCAGTTCTGGCCCGGCCAGAACTTCGGCGGCGATGGGCTGACCTGCATGCAAGGCCCGCTGCGGCGCATCGCGACCGTGCCCGCGACGAACGGCGCCATCGCGTACCCGACGGCCGGTGCTCCGTTGATCTCGGTGCGCGGTGGGCTCTCGGGGCTCGGTGGCACGCGCTACTACGCTGCGCGCTACCGCAATGCTCTGAGCTTCTGCACCGCGAACACGTTCAACGTCACGCACTCGCTGGCCGTCGTTTGGCGGCCTTGAGGACCAGGTCTCTTCCGCCCCGAATCCGAGTCGTTTCCAGCCCATCCGAGGACCCATGCGCCCGTTCCACCTCGTCTCCGTGCTCCTGCTCGCTTCCAGCGCGTCAGCTCAGAACTTCGTCTTCCAGGAGGACTTCGAGACTGGCTTCTCGAGTTGGTCGATGTCCGGGCTGTGGAACCCGCAGAGCGCGGATGAACCCTGCTCCGCGGGACCGGTGCCGTTCCCCAGCGGCACGTCGTGCGCCTGGTTCGGGAACGGCAGCACGTGCAACTTCGAGAACGCGGGCTGGAACAACGAGTACTTGACGTACCTGCTGCCGATCCAGCTGCCGGCCACGACCGGCTCGCTCGAGCTGCGGTTCCGCACGTTCTCGAACACCGAGGAGGACGGCTTCTGGGACGCGAAGGAGCCCGAGATCCTGGTCGGCGGCACGACCTGGGTGCGCGTGGGACGGACCTTCAACTCGTCGACGTGGACGACCGAGCATCACCCGCTGACGCCCTGGGCCGGACAGACGATCGGCGGCCTGCGCTTCCGCTTCTGGGCCGGCGACGACGCGGCCAACAACGGCATCGGCTGGTTCATCGACGACGTGCAGATCGTCGACGTCCCCGAGCCGGCGATCGCGCAGTGCCTGGGCGACGGGTCGTACCGGCCGTGTCCGTGCAACAACCAGGGCGGCAGCGGGCGCGGGTGCGCCAGCTCGTTCAACCCGCTCGGCGCGCGCATCGTCGCGGCCGGGACGCCGCTCGTGTCGGCGGATTCGCTCGTGCTCACCGCCGAGGGCATGTCCGACGCCGCGGCGACGATCTTCCAGGGCGCCAACTACCAGTTCTCGCCCGAGGTGAGCTTCGGCGGCGACGGGTTGACGTGCATGTCGGCCCCGCTGCGGCGCATCGCGACGGTGCCGGCGGCGGGCGGCATGGTCGCGTATCCGACGGCCGGTGCCACGTCGATCTCGGTGCGCGGCGGCCTCCTGCCCGAGGGCGGCACGCGCTACTACGCGGCGCGCTACCGCAACGCGTTGAGCTTCTGCACGCCGAACACGTTCAACGTCACGAACCAGGTGGCGGTCACCTGGCGACCGTGACGCCCGCGCCGCGCGGTTCCGCGCGGCGCCAACCAGATCAGAGAGACCGTAGGATCGGTTTCTTCTCGGTCTCTCAGCGCGCCGGCTCGAGGATCAGCACCGACGAGGCGTTGAACTCGTAAGTCTCGCGCGGGATCACGACCTTGCCGCCGGCTTCCTCGGCGATGTGCTCGGCGTCCTCGGCACTGATCGACTTGGGGTAGAACGAGCCCTGGATCAGCACGCGCTTGCCAACCGCGTCCATCGGGAACTTGTACTGGCCGCCGCAGCCCGCTTCCCAGCGCACCATCGCGACCTTGCCCTCGTCGGCGACCTTCATCCAACAGCCCATCTTCGCGCACACGGCTTCGACCGTCGCCTCGACGAGCACGGTGCGCTCGAAGAACTTCGCGGGCTCGGCGTCCACGACCGAGAACCGGTAGGTCTCCTGCGGCTGGATGGGCTCGCCGATGACCTGGCCCTGCGGCAGCTCGTGCGTGGTCTTGCAGCCGGCGAAGAGCCCGATGGCGGTGAGGGCGACGATGAGTGCGGTGCGCATGAGGGGATTCATGGAAGCGGGAGGTGGAAGACCGCGATCCTAGGCGACCCGCGCGCAGCCGGCCACCCGCGGCCCCGGGTCGGAACCTGGACGGGATCGAGGGGTTCAGGGAGTCTGTCCGATGACGAACGCGGCTCCCGCGCGCCAGCTTGGCGCTCCGCCGCACGAGGAAAACGATGCTCTCGACGATCCTGGCCCTGTCCGTCTCGTTCGCGCCTGCGCCTTCCGGCGCGCCGACGGTCCAGTGGGACGCGCGCGCGGCCGAGCACCTGCTGAACCGCGCCGGTTTCGGCGCGCGACCGCCCGAGATCGAAGCGGCCGTCGCGGCCGGTCTCGCGGCCACGGTGCAGAAGCTGCTCGATCCGTCGCTCGATTGGGAGATGCCGGCCTACGAGCGCATCGACGAGCCGACGAAGAAGGACCTCGAGGGTCTCCCGACCGACGAGCAGAACCGCTTGAAGCGCGATGCGCGCGAGCGCGACCGCCGCCAGCTGATCGAGAGCGGCGCCTGGTGGTTCGGGCGCATGCGCGCGGGCGAAGCGCCGCTGCTGGAGAAGATGACGCTCTTCTGGCACGGCGTGTTCACGACGTCGATCGAGGAGACGAAGCGCGGCTTCCTGGTGCTGCAGCAGCACGAGTTCCTGCGGCGCAATGCGCTCGGCAGCTACGCCGACCTCCTGCGCGGGATCGTGCGCGATCCGGCGATGCTCGTGTACCTGGACAACCAGGTGAACCGGAAGGGCAGCCCGAACGAGAACCTGGCGCGCGAGCTCATGGAGCTCTTCAGCCTGGGCGAGGGCAACTACACCGAAGAGGACGTCAAGGACGCGGCGCGCGCGTTGACCGGCCGCGGCGTCGACCGCGAAGGGCACTACGAGTTCCGCGCGCGCCAGCACGACGACGGCGCGAAGACGGTGCTGGGCGTGACGGGCAAGCTCGATGGCGACCAGCTCGTCGACGTGCTGTTGGCGCAAGAGGCCTGCCCGCGCTGGATCGCGCGCCGGATGCTGACGTGGTTCGAGGGCGTCGAGCCGGAGAAGGCGCGCTTGACGGAGTACGCCGCTTTCCTGCGCAGATGCGAATTCCGCATCCAGCCGTTCTTGCAGAAGCTCTTCACCGACCCGCGCTTCTACCGCGACGAGATCGTCGGCGCGCGCGTGCTGAGCCCGATCGAGTACATGGTCGGCACGGCGCGCCGCCTGAACGTGGAAGCGCCGCCCGCGGTGCTCGGCGCCGGCGCGGCGCTGCTCGGCCAGCGCGTCTTCTCGCCGCCCAGCGTGAAGGGCTGGGACGAAGGCCACGCCTGGATCTCCACGTCGTCGTTCATGCAGCGCGGGAATCTGAGCGGTTTCCTGCTGGGTGTCGTGAAGCTAAAGGACGTGATGAGCACGGCCGACGTCGAGGCCCAGATGGCGGCCGAAGGCGAACCGCCCATGCGGGGCGACGACGCGATGCAGCCGCCGCCGGGCGAGGGCGGTGCGCCGCCCGGGCCTCGGCCCGATGGCGTGCCACCTCCGCCGCGTGCCGAAGGCATGCCGTCCGACGTCAAGAAGCCCGCGGCCAAGCCCAAGGGTGGCAAGGCCGGCGGGCCCGCGTTCGACATCCTGCGCCGGATCGAGAACAGCGGCTGGTACCCGGCCCTGAACCTGCGCGTGCGGATGGAGAAGGCCGGTGCGCGCACGGACTCCGAGATCGTCGACCGCATGCTCGACGACCTGCTCGCGATCCGCGCGCCGGACGACACGCGCGCGCGGATGCGCGAGTACCTCGCGACGGAGCGGACGCAGCGCAAGCTGGAAGAGGGCAAGTTCCTCGAGTCCGGCGGCGAGGCCGAGCGCGTGCTGCGCCGCCTGGCGCACCTGATCCTGAGCCTGCCCGAAGCGCAGCTGGGGTGAGCCGATGACGACGCACGAGAGCATCGGTCGGCGCCAGCTCCTCGCGGCCGGTCTCGGCCTGGGCGGGTTCGCGCTGCTGGCGCGCAGCGGTGAAGCGCGCGTGCGGCTCGTCGGCCCGCTGGGCGACGGCTCCGAAGACCGTGCGCTGCGCACACTGGTGCTCGTTCAGCTGACGGGCGGAAACGACGGTCTCTCCACGGTCGTGCCGTACGGCGACGACGCCTACGGCCGCGTGCGCACGTCGACGCGCATCCCCGACGCCGAGGTGCTGAAGCTCGACGAGTACCGCGGTCTGCACCCGGCGCTGAAGGGCTTGAAGCGCCACTACGACGACGGCCACATGGCGATCGTCGAGGGTTGTGGCTACCCGAACCCGATCCGCTCGCACTTCAAGTCCTACGAGGTCTGGCACACGGCCAGCGAGCGCGGCCGCGCGGCCGGCGCCGGCTGGGTCGGTCGACTGGCGGAGGTCGCGTACAGCGCGGTCGAGTGCCCCGAGCTGATCGTGCACGTCGGCGCGAACGCGCCCTACTCGGTCTACTCGCTGTCGCACCCGCCGGTGATCTTCCAGACGCCGCAGAGCTACCGCTGGATCGGGCCGGAATCGGACGACCTGGAGGCCTACCGCAAGGCGTCCGAGGAGGACACGCAGCGGCTCGAGGCGAACCGCAAGGGCAAGTCGCCGAAGAAGCAGACGGGTTCCGACGCCGCGATCGAGCGCCTGCGCGGCGTGCTGGCCGACGCGAACGACTCCTCCACGCGCATCCGACGCGCGTCGGTCGCGTACAAGACCGCCGTCGCGTACCCCGACGACGAGCTGGGCGAAGCGCTGCGCGTGACCGCGTCGCTGGTCGACGCACGCCTGGGCTCACGCGCGATCTCGGTCGAGCTGGGCGGTTTCGACAGCCACAACAACCAGCGCGGCCAGCACGACGACCGCATGCGTCGCCTCGACGCGGCTCTGACGGCCTTCCTCGACGACTTGAAGGGCCGCACGGCCGGCGGCGAAGTCCTCGTCCTTGTCTTCAGCGAGTTCGGCCGCCGCGTGCAGGAGAACGGCTCGCGCGGCACCGACCACGGCACGGCCGGACCCATGTTCGTGCTCGGCTCCCAGGTCAAGGGCGGCCTGTACGGCAAGCACGCGTCGCTGACCGACCTCGACGACGGTGACCTGCTGCATACGACCGACTTCCGCAGCGTCTACGCCACCGCGATCGACCGCTGGCTCGGCGCCGACGCCGCGAAGGTGCTGGGCGCCCGCTACCCACTGCTGCCGCTGGTGTAGACAACGGTGTCAGACACCTTGCACCACCGGACAACGGTGTCAGACACCTTTTCCCGTGGACAAGGTGTCCGACACGCCTGTTCACGGTCGCCACGCGACAGAGAGGCCGTTCGTCAGGTTGAACGTGCTCGGCGAGCAGAACGCGGCCGAGTTGCGGTACCAGACCTGGTAGTAGGCCGTCGTCGGCGCGGAGATGCCGCCGACGATCGAGAGCTGGGGACTTCCGCTCGAGGGCAGCGAGGAGGAGCCGCTCGTGTTCATGCGGATCGCGAGACGGCGCACGTTGCCCGCGGCGCAGCGCAGGCCGTCGCCGAAGAGGGCTCCCGCTCCGCCGGACTGCTGCGTCGTGCCCTGGAAGAAGAGGGCCGAGCTGTCGGGCATCCCCGAGCCCCACAGCGTCAGCGAGTCGGCCGAGATCGACGCGCCGCCCAGCGCGACGAGACGGCCCGCGAGGCCGAGCGAGTTCATGCAGCCGGCGCGCTGCTCGCTCGCGCTGGCGTTGCCACACGGACAGGGCGTGCCGCTGCCGTCGCCCAGGCAGTACGCGCTCGTGACCTCGCCGCGGAAGCCAGCGACCGTCGCGGCCGTGTCGTTCAGCGTGCGCCACGCTTCCGCCGCGAACGGGCTCGGGCTGGCGATGCCGAGCGCTTGACCTTGCCACGCGACGCCCGGGTTCGAGAAGTACGGCACGCGCGTGCCCGGTGCGTAGGCCATGATCGTCCGCCACGCGTTGTTCGGCGTGCGGTAGCCGTAGGCGTAGGTCGAGTGGCCCGGCGGATAGGGCTCCTGCCGATCGAACACGTAGACGTCGTTGACGCCGTTCGTGTCGGCCAGCTCGACCGCGAAGCGGCTGACGAACACGACGTGGTTCGCATAGCCCGAGATCGCGACCGGTGCGCCTTCGCCGGCGCCGCCCGCGATCTGTGCGCCCGAGCTCGAGACGCTGACCCTCTCGGTCGTGCCGGCCGTCAGGTCGCGCAAGAACACGTCGCTGGCGTTGTTCGTGTCGCCTGCCACGAGGTCGGTCGCATGGCTCTGGAACGCGACGTACCGCCCGTCGTTCGACAGCGAGGGCGCGAAGCCTCCGTTCGAGGGACCCGAGGCGGTCGCGCCGAGACCGTTCACGCTGACGAGCACCGTCGTGCTGGCGACGCGATCGCGCACGAAGAGATCCGTCGCGCCGTTCGCGTCGCCCGCGACGACGTCGGGGGACGCGGTCGCGAACGCGATCCGGCGACCGTCGGCCGACAGCGCGCACAGGGCCTCGCACGGCCCTGCGATCTCCGCTCCCGACGTCGACAGGCTCACGCGCGTCGTCGTCCCGGCCGCGACGTCGCGCAGGAAGACGTCGATCGTGCCGTTGCCGTCACCGGCGACGAGGTCGCTGGCCGCGCTCCAGAACGCGACACGGCCGTCGTCGGCGACGCGCGCGCCGCCCGACGCTCCGTTGCCCGGCGCGCCACCGGCGGCCGCGCTGACGAGCACGATCGTGTTCGTGAGCCGGTCCCAGCGGTACACCTGCGGCGTCGTCGGTCCCGCGCCCAGGTTTGGCGCCCAGCTCGTGAACACGAGCCAGCGCTCGCCGGACGCGAACGAGGGATCGCGGCATTCGCCGTCGGCCTGGAGCCCGCCCGCGGGCAGGAGTCGATCGGTCGTCCCCGTCTGAAGGTCGCGCACGAAGACGTCGGTCACGCCGTTCGTGTCAGCCGCCGCGAGGTTCGTGGCCCCGCTCGCGAACGCGACGAATCGGCCGCCGCCGACGGACGGCGCGCCGACCGCGGGGGCGTTGGCCTGCAGGCCGGCGCTCGAGACGTTCGCGCGCGCCGTCGTCAGCAGGCCGCGGTCGCGCACGAAGACGTCCGTGAATCCGTTCGTGTCGCCCGGGACGAGCGTCGTCGCCGCGCTCGTGAACGCGATGGTCGAGCCCGTGATCGAAGCCGACGGCTCGCTCGAGGCTCCGAGGACCTGCGTCTCGTACCCGACGATGCTGGCGCGCGAGCACTTCTTCGTCGACGTGTCGCGGTCGTGCACGAGACCCATGAGGTGGCCCAGCTCGTGCGCGACGCTGAGGTTCGACGCGGCGCAGCTGCGCGCCACGACGCACATCGCGTAGGGCGCGAAGGCCGGCCCCTGGAACGAGAACTGGTTCGAGGCGCCGCAGGATGCGTTCGACTGGATCAGCATGCACACGGCGTCGGCGCCGCAGGCGTCGCGCAGCGCGTGCACGTTGTCGATGAACCCGTCGGTGGGGATCGTCAGCCGCGAGAGGTCGGTCAGGATGCTCGGGGCCTGCGTGTAGCCCGTGAGCTCCGCGCGCGCGACGAGCCGCACGCGCTGCAGCACGCCGCTGTTCTCGTAGGACTGGTTCGCTTCGGCCAGCGAGAGGTCGATCAGCGCTTCCATCGCGCTCGTGCCACCTTGGGCTGCGCGGGCTTGCGATGTGTACACGACGAGCACGTCGATCGTCGAAGCCGTCGCCAGCGACCAGCCCGGCGGCGGCGGCGTGGCGATCGCGGCACCCGTCGTGGGCGAAGGGACCGGCGCCGCCACCGTGCAGCTCGCAAATTGCATGGGATCCACCGCGTCGATCGCGCAGCGACCGCCGAGCTCCCCGCGCAGCTCGAACACCTCGTCGGCCAGCCTCAGCGTGCCCGACAGCTCCTCGTCGACGACCGCGAACGACGCCAGCCCGTCGACTCCGCCTTCCACGCGCCCGACCCACGTGAAGCCGCGCGTGCTCGCTTCCGCCTGCGTGCGACGCGCCACGACGTTCCGTCCGTCGGGCAGGCCGATCCGCACGCGCGTCGCGTCCACGGCAAGCTCGGGGCAATCGCCGATCTCACGCACGGGCGCGGGAAGTGAATTGGCAGAACTTGCGAAGAAGAGCGCGACGAGGAGGGGGACGAACATGGTGGGAGACCTGGGAAACGCCGCTGGCGCGAGCGCAGGGCACTGTTTCCACAGCGCCTGGAGTCCCGCTCAGGCCCGGTCTCAAGCTGCAATTCCCGCACCGCAGCGCGGACGTCCGACGCGGGACCGCGGGGCTCTCAGGCCGCGCGCAGCAGCGTGTGCAGCCGCAGGATCGCGGCGCGGTCGGCGTCCAGCTCGAGCGTCGGGTACGCGTTGCTGAAGCTGGCCCAGCGCGCCTCGGCCCAGCGCGGGTCGAGCCTCAGCTTCGTCGCGCCCGCCAGCGCCTTGAAGCCGTACGTCCACTCGATCACGTCCTCGATGCCCAGGGACCAGTGCGCCGGCATCCCCAGGTCGATCACGTCGAGCGGCTGCAGGATGCCCGTGTCATCGAGCACTTCGCGCTCGATCGCGCTCTCGAGCTTCTCGCCGAACCCGATCGTGCCTTGCAGCGGGCCCCAAAAGCTCTCGATCCCCTGCGCGCTGCGCAGGAGCAGGTAGTGCGGCTCGGGCCCCGCCTGCTGGAAGACGAAGACCTTGACCCTGTGGACCAGTTCGCTCATCGCTCGACGGTGGGGGAGACTCTGCGACTTCCTAGATCCTAACCGTCCCATCGGACGGTTCCCGGATTGGCGGGAGGCCCTGGACGGTTTCAAGCCGCCCCCGGCCTCCCACACGGCCCTAGAGCCGCAAGGACAGCTCCAGCGTCGTGGAAAATCGTGCCAGCGGGCGTACGGTCGGGGCATGGCCACCCCGCGCCTGGCTCAGGCCCTCGCCGCGCTCGACGCGCTCGTCGACTGGGAGCGGCGCGACCGGCGCGGCATGCGCGTCGGCCTGGATCCCATGCGCGACCTGATGCAGCGCCTGGGGAGCCCGCACCTGCGCTTCCGCGCCGTGCACGTCACAGGGACGAAGGGCAAGGGCTCGACGGCCGCGCTCGTGGCCGAGGCCCTGCGGCGCGCGGGGCTGCGCACCGGCCTCTACACCTCGCCGCACGTCGAACGCGTCAACGAACGCGTGCGCGTCGACGGCGCGGAGGTGACGGACGACGAGCTGGCCGCGTGCCTCGAGCTGGCGCTGGCGGCGCGCGAGTCCGCGCTCCTGGAGCGCACGAGCGCCGACGAAGCGACGTGGTTCGACCTCGTGACGGCCGCTGGGTTCCTCGTCTTCGCGCGCGCCGGTTGCATGTGGGCCGTGGTCGAGGTCGGCATCGGCGGTCGTCTCGATTCCACGAACGTCGTGCAAGGCGAAGTCTGCGTCGTCACGAACGTCGACCTCGAGCACGTGCAGGTTCTCGGCTCGACGCGCGCCGCGATCGCGCGCGAGAAGGGCGGCATCCTCAAACCGGGCTCGACGCTCGTGACCGGCGTGCAGCCCGATCCCGAGGCGAACGCGGACGAGGACCCGGCGCGCGTGCTCGAGGCGATCGCGCGCGAGCTGGACGTGCCCGTGCTGCGGCCCGAGCGCAACGCCGCGCGCCTCGGAGACCGCAACGTCGACCTCGCGCGTCTCGTGCTGGCCGAACTGGGCCGCCGCGGCGCACGCGACGCAGAGGGAGAACCCCTCTCCCCCTCGCGGATCGACGCCGAGACGATCGAAGGTGCGCAACTGCCCGGACGTCAGGAACTGCGCTGGGCCGGTGACACGCCGGTCCTGCTCGACGGCGCGCACGTCGCCTCCAGCATCACGGCGCTTCTTGACGAGGCCGCGCAGGACCCGCGTCTCCCGCGCCGGAAACCGGTCGTGGTCCTCGCGCTGGGCCGGGAAAAGAATGCGGGGGCCATCCTCAAGGCGCTCCTGGGCCGAGCCGATAGGCTCCTTTGCACTACGGCGGCCTCCGGGCCGCTGCGGGCTGCGGACACCTTGGCCGAGGAAGCGTCTCGCGCGGGGATCGACGCCGAAACAGCGTCGGAACCGACGAGCGCCCTCGCCAGGGCCGTTCCACTCGCGGCGGGCGGTGGCTGGGTGCTGGTGACGGGCTCCTTCCACCTCGTGGGAGCCGTGCGACCGAAGCTGACCGCCTCACCGACTGCCCTCCCACCGCGATGTTGACGATCGTCTCGGACATGCTCTTGACGGACTCGTTCCTGATCAAGGGCAACATCGAGAACAAGTACACGCGACTCTCCCAGGTCCTGGACGAGCATCGGCGGTACTTCATCAAGGTGCGCGACGCGTCCCTGATCGACCTGAACTCGTGCGAGCGCATCAACACGCCGCTCCTGCACGTGAACGTGGACGAGATCCTGCTGGCGCACGAGTTCCTCGACTCCGGCGGCGACCCGGGCCAGCGCGACCTCGCGAAGAACCAGCAGCTTCATCGGGTCCGCGTCTTCTACACCGGCTCGCTCAACGTCGAGCTGGGCGGCGAGGTCCGCCCGGGCTCGTACGAGGCCGACGACCGCTCGACCCGGCGCTTCTTCATCATGCGCAACCCGGTGCTGCGCGGTTTCAACGACCGCGGCGACCAGGACCTGAAGCTCGTGACGAAGCTGCCCTACGCGATCCTGAACAAGCTGCGGCTGTCGTACGTGTACGACTTCAACTGAGTCGCGAGCCGCGCGACCCCCGATCCCCGAAGAACGCGCCACGGCCTGCCCGACTGGACCGAGAGCGGTCCAGAGACCCATGATGGTCGGGCCGTGGCTCTTCCTTCGCCGACCTCCGCCGCCGCGAGCGGGCTGAACCGTCGCTCGCTCGAGCACTGGGTGATCCTGGGCGGCGCGCTCCTGGCGCTGATCGCCGTGATCGTCCTGGGCACGTGGGTCGAGCCCGATCCGCGCGGACACGGCACGCACGAGCAGTTCGGGATGCCGCCCTGTCGCATGCTGCAGTGGACCGGCTTTCCGTGTCCCGGTTGCGGCGTGACGACGTCGGTCGCGCTGGCCGCGCACGGGCAGTTCGCGGCGTCGTTCTGGAACCAGCCGTTCGGGCTCGTCCTGGCGCTCTTCGTGCCGATAGCGGCGATCTCTGTTGTGTTCCAGCACGCGCGTGGCCGCGACCTGGGCGCAGTTGTGCGAGCGCTCCGCCTCAAATGGTGGGCGATCGGCTTCGGCGCGATCGCGCTGGGCGCATGGGCCTGGAAGACAGCTGTCCTGCTACGCGGGTGACTCTCGCAGAATCGACCGAGGCATGAGTTCTCGCCACCGCGCGTTTCCGGCCGTCAAGGCCATCGCCGTTCTCGTACTGCTCATCCTGGTGAGCTGTCAGAGGGACGCGTCTCCGACGCAGCCGTCGGCCGAATCGGGTTCGGCACAGATGTTCGTGAACGCCGACATCGTGACGATGAACCCGGCGCGGCCTCTGGCCGAAGCGATCGCCTGGCGCGACGGCCGCATCATCGCCGTCGGGTCGCGGAGCGAGGTCGAGGCCGCAGCCGGCGCGGCGGCCAGGGTCACCGACCTGGGTGGCAAGACCGTGACCCCGGGGTTCATCGAAACCCACTCACACACGCTCGACTACGGGGCCTCGCTGGACTTCATCGACGTGTACCCGTCGAGCACGAAGAGCATTGCCGAGCTCCTGGAGAAGCTCCGCAGCGCGAAGCCCGACGCGAATGGTTGGGTGGCCGCGTACGGCTTCGACATCCAGCTGTACGAGGACAAGCGCCCGATGACCCGCGCCGATCTCGACGCAGTGCGGAGCGACGTGCCCGTTTTCGTCGTCGATCAGTCGGGCCACGGCGCCACCGCCAACACCAAGGCACTGGAGAAGGCCAAGATCACCGCGCAGACGCCCAACCCGCCGGGGGGTGAGTACCTCAAGGGTGCAGACGGACAGCTCACCGGTCGGCTGATCGAGCTCTCGGCCATGTTCGCGGTCTTCCCGCCGCCGACGTCGACGGCCGAGACGGCGCTGCGCGGCGCGATGGCGCATGCCCGGGTGGGGATGACGACATCCACCGAGGGCGGGATCATGAGCGACGCGGCGCCGGCGATCCTGCTGGCAGCGTCCTCGCAGCCCGCCTGGCCGCTGCGGATGGCCGCTGGCCTCGCGTACATGGAGCCCAAGGTCCGCGCGCTGGTCCCGGACCGGGCCAAGTACGAGAACGCGATGACGAAGTACCGCTTCGTCAAGCTCTGGAACGACGGCGCTTCGCAGGGCGGAACCGCGCTCATCAAGGGCGGCTATGTCGACTTCCCCGGGGCGAACCCGCCGATCTGCATCGAGCCCGAGGATCTCGAGCAGCAGGTGAAGTGGATCTTCGAGACCGGGCTCGACCCGCACGTGCACTGCAACGGCGACCAGGCGACCGACTGGTACCTCGACGCGATCGAGTACGCCATCCAGGCGACGGGGCGGAAGGACGTCCGGCCGATCATCATCCACGGGCAGTACATTCGCCCCGACCAGTTCGATCGCATCGAGCGCATCCGGAAGGAAACGGGAGTGATGGTGGGCATCTCGTTCATGACCGTGCACCTCGACTACTGGGGCGACGTCCATCAGGCCAACACGTATGGCCCAGAGCGCGCCCAGCGGATCTGCGCGGTGCGCGACGCCATCAACCACGGCATTCCGTACGGTCTGCACAACGACGCGCCCATCACCAAGCCGAACCCGATGCACTCGATGTGGACCGCCGTCGTGAGGCGTGCGCCGAACGGCACGGTTCTCGGCGCCGATCAGAAGCTGACCGCCGAAGAGGCGTTGGCTGGCTATACCCGTAGCGCCGCCTGGCTCCTGCGGATGGAAAAGGACGCCGGCACGCTCGAGCCCGGAAAGTACGCTGATCTCACGATCCTCGACGCCAACCCGCTGAAGGTCGATCCCGACAGGATCAAGGACATCGGCGTCGTGGGGACCATCGTCGGAGGGAAGATGGTCGAGTTCTGAGTACCAATCCGGCCCGCATTCGACCGCGTGGCACGCGGCGTGGTGAGCCGAACTAGGACTCCTCGTCGCCCTCGATCTCCTCGTCGGGTGCCTTCGTCCCCTTCAGCTCGTCGAGCATCTGCACGTAGCTCGCGAAGCGGCTGGCGGCAATGCGGCCGTCCTCGACCGCGTCGAAAACGGCGCAGCCGGGCTCGTGGTCGTGCGAGCAGTCGGGAAACTGGCACTTCAGCTGCGCGCGTCGGAACTCCGGGAAGCAGTCGCGCAGCGACGCGGCCGGCAGGTTGTAGGGACGGAACACGCGGATGCCAGGCGTGTCGATCACGGCGCCGCCGAACTCGAGCTGGTGCAGCTGCGAGAACGTCGTCGTGTGCTTCCCCTGGTCCCAGAACTTGCTGATCTTGCCGATCTTCAGCTTCAAGCCCGGCTGCAGCGCGTTCAGGAGGCTCGACTTGCCCGCTCCCGACGCGCCGTAGACCACCGACGTACGGTCCTTGAGCACGTTGCGCAGCGCTTCCAGTCCTTCGACCTTCACCACGCTCGTCGGCAGGACCTCGATCGGGATCGCCTCGTACGTCTCGCGGATCGCGGCGACCTCGTCGGCGTCGACCAGGTCCGTCTTGTTCAAGACGAGCTTCACGGGGATGTGCTGCCACCAGCACGTGGCCAGGATCCGGTCGGTGCGATTGCTCGAGAAACCGGGCTTGGCCATCGAGCCGACGATGACGAGCTGGTCGATGTTCGCGGCCAAAACCTGCTCGCGCGGGTCGTGCGAGGACGCCACGCGCGAAAGCTGGTTCTTGCGCGGCAGCACCTTCTCGAGGCTCGCGGGCGAGCTGGTGAGATCCACCTCGACCTCGTCGCCGACGGCGACCGGGTTCTTCTGCACGCGCTTCACGGAATCCTCGCCGTAGAGCGCGCCGCGCGGCGCGGCCTGCACGATTCGGCCGTCGATCGCGACGTGGCACACCTTGGCGTCCGTGCGCACCACGCGGCCGATCTGGAACGTGCTCATCGGCGTGCAGGGTAGCGAGAGGGGGCTTCGGCGCGGCCATGGGAGCGCTCACGCGCGCGAAAACGGCTCCGAACGGCGCAGTCCCCCGCGTGGAAGACTAGAGTGTTCGCCATGTTGGAACAGAGAAGAGGGCCGCATTCGACGGCTGGACAGCCCGATCGGACGCCCCAAGGATCGAAGCACGCAGGCGCACGGCATGGCCGCGCCGCACACACGCCGCCCGCGACCGGAGCACGACCGAAGTCGACGCCGAAGGCCGGACCGTCCGGCAATCGGCACGCTGCATCGGGTCGCACGTACCCCGCGCCTGCGCCGGATCGGCGCGCGCCCGAGCGTCGCGAGGAACCTCGCCGCAGCGACGAGCCGCGCACCGGCGCGAGCGCGCACGCTCGCCCGGGCGCAGCGCACGCTCGCCCGGCTGCGCCGCGCGAGCACGAATCACGCGGACGCGCGGACGAGCCGGGACGTCGCACCGCGGCGCCGGCGCGTCAACAGGAAGCGTTCCAGCGCGGCGCGGGCGGCGCACAGCGTCGCGTCGTCGTCGAGGGCCAGCCGTTGCCGGTGCCGCCTCGGGCGGGCCTCGCCGAGAGCGGCGGAGGAACGTTCGCGGACCTCAAGCTGATCAAGCCGCTGCTGCAGGCCGTGCAGGAGCAGGGCTACACCGATCCCACTCCGATCCAGGTGCAGGCGATCCCGCACGTCCTGGCCGGACGCGACCTGCTCGGTTGCGCGCGCACGGGAACCGGCAAGACGGCGGGCTTCGCGCTGCCGATGTTGCAATTGCTCTCGCACGGCGGCCAGCGCGCGAACCCGCGCACGGTGCGGTCGCTCGTGCTCGTGCCGACGCGCGAGCTGGCGTCGCAGGTGGCGCAGAGCTTCCAGGACTACGGTCGCGGGCTGCACATGTCCGTCGCGGTGATCTTCGGCGGCGTGCCGCAGGGCGCGCAGGTCCGCGCACTCGAGCGCGGTCTCGACGTCCTGGTCGCGACGCCCGGACGCCTCGTCGACTTGATGGGGCAGCGGCACGCGCGCCTCGACGGGGTCGAGATCCTCGTGCTCGACGAAGCCGACCACATGCTCGACCTGGGTTTCCTGCCCGACGTCAAGCGCATCATCGCGGCGCTGCCGAAGCGTCGTCAGACGCTGTTCTTCTCGGCTACGATGCCGCCCGCGATCTCGCAGCTGGCCGAAACGATCCTGTCGAAGCCCGAGAAGGTCTTCGTCACGCCCGCGGCCACGACCGTCGAGCAGGTCGACCAGTGCGTGCACTTCGTCGACCGCGGCGGGAAGCCCGAGCTCCTGCGGCGCATCTTGTCGGCGCCTGACGTGGGGCGCGCGCTCGTGTTCACGCGCACGAAGCGCAACAGCGACAAGGTCGCCAAGAAGCTGACGCAGGACGGGATCCCGGCGCAGGCGATCCACGGCAACAAGACGCAGGGCAACCGCGAGCGCACGCTGGCCGGCTTCCGCGACGGGTACACGCGCGTCCTCGTGGCGACCGACATCGCCGCGCGCGGCATCGACGTCGATGCGATCACGCACGTCATCAACTACGAGCTGCCCAACGTGCCCGAGACGTACGTGCACAGGATCGGGCGCACGGCGCGCGCGGGAGCGACGGGCATCGCGATCGCGCTGTGCGACGGCGAGGAGCGCGCGTTCCTGCGCGACATCGAGAACCTGATACGCACGAAGGTGCGCGTCGCGTCCGGCTCGGCCGCGGCGCTGGCGCACGTTCCGCCCGCGCCGAAGCGCGGCGGCAGCAACCGCAGCATGGGACCGGGTCGCCCTCGCGGCGCCGCGCCCGCGCGCGGGGGATCGCGTCCTCAAGGCGGCGGGCGTGGAGCGCGCCCCGGCGGTGCACGTCCCGCACGAGCCGGCGCGCCGCACCGCGCTGCGCGGCCCTCTGCGCCTCCGGCGCGCGGCCACGGCGGCTCGTCCTCGGGCGAGTTCGGCCGCGGCCTCTGACGAAGACAAGGGTGTCAGACACCTTGCACCATCCGCGTCGCCCCGCGGCGGTGCAAGGTGTCTGACACCCGTGTCCACCGCGCGGCGGTCGGCGCGTGTCGCGCGGATAGACTCACGTCCCTGCGATGCACGCCGACGAGGTCATCCGCTCCGCCCAGAACCCGCACGTGCAGCGCGTGCGCGCGGCGCTGGCCGGCAAGGAGAACGGCACGCTCGTGCTGCAGGGCGACCGTCTGGTCGACGACGCGATCGGCGCGGGCGTCACGCTCGACTTGGTGCTCGTGGCCGACGACAGGGTCGAGCGCGCGCGCGAGCTGGCGCGCGACGGTCGTGAGGTTCATCTGGTCGAGAGCCGGCTCCTCGAGCGCGTCGGCTCGCTGAAGACGTCGCCCGGCATCGTGGCGCTCGCGCCGGTACCGGCTGCGTTCGACGTCGAGCACGCCGACGCGGCCAGGCTCGCGCTCGCGCTCGTGGTCGCGGGCGTCGCCGACCCGGGCAACCTGGGCGCGATCGCGCGCGCGGCCGAGGCGTTCGGCTGCACGGCGCTGCTCGTCGCGCAGGGCGGCGCGTCGCCGTGGAACGAGAAGGCGTTGCGCGGCTCGATGGGCAGCTTGCTGCGCGTCCCGGTCGCGGCGAGCGTCGATCCCGCCGCGACGGCGGCGCTCCTGACGCGACGTGGTGTGCGCCAGGTGCGCGCTGCGACGCGCGGCGGCGCCGACCCGCTGCGCTTCGACTGGCGCGGACCGCTGGCGCTGTGGATCGCGGGCGAAACCGGCGACCTGCCGCCGGCCGCGCGCGCGTTCGAAGGCGTCACGATCCCGATCCGGGGCAGCGTGGAATCGCTGAACGTCGCGGTCGCCACCGCGATCCTGCTGCACGCCGCCGGTGGCGGAGGAGCTGCGCGTGGCACGCCGCGCTGACCCGCGCGAAGCCTCGCTGTTCGGCATCGCGCCGGGCAGCACGGCGCACCAGCCGCTCGCGGCGCGCATGCGGCCGCGCACGCTCGACGACCTCGTCGGGCAGGAGCACCTGGTCGGACCGGGCAAGCCGCTGCGCCGCGCGATCGAGGACGGCAGCCTCGGCTCGGTGATCCTGTGGGGACCGCCGGGCTCGGGCAAGACGACGCTGGGTCACATCATCTCGCTGGCCGGCAACCGCGCGTTCGTGCCGTTCAGCGCGGTCAGCGAGGGCGTGCCGCGGCTGCGCGTGATCTTCGACGAGGCGCGCGCGCGCCTGCACGGCGAGGCGCGCCGCACGGTGCTGTTCGTGGACGAGATCCACCGCCTCAACAAGTCGCAGCAGGACAGCCTGCTGCCGGCCGTCGAGGAAGGCCTCGTGACGCTCGTCGGCGCGACGACCGAAAACCCGAGCTTCGAGGTGAACGGTGCGCTCCTGTCGCGCGCGCGCGTCCTCGTGCTGAAGCCGTTGACGCCCGAGGACGTCGAGGGCGTCGTCTGTCGCGCGCTGGCGGACACGGAGCGCGGCCTGGGGAGCCTGCGCCTCACCGTCGACGACGACGTTGTGCGCTGGATGGCCGTGCAGGCCGACGGCGACGCGCGGCGCGCGTTGACGGTTCTCGAGGCCGCGGCCGCGGCGGTCGGAGCGGGCGGCCACGTCGACGCCGAAGCGGCGCGCGAGGCGTTGCAGATGCGCTTCGCCGTCCACGACAAGTCGGGCGACGTGCACTTCGACCAGCTCAGCGCGCTGCACAAGTCGCTGCGCGGCAGCGATCCGCACGCGGCGCTTTACTGGGCCGCGCGTCTGGTCGAGGGCGGCGAGGATCCCATGGTCATCTTCCGCCGTTCAATCGCGATGGCGGCGGAGGACATCGGGCTGGCCGACCCGCAGGCGCTGCAGATCGCGATGGCGGCGCGCGACGCGTACCACATGCTGGGCGTGCCCGAGGGGCTGCTGCCGATGAGCGAGATGCTCGTCTACCTCGCGACCGCGCCGAAGTCGGGCAGCGTCAAGGCTGCCATGCACGCCGCGTTCGACGCCGCGCGCGCGACGCCGGGTGCGGCGGTGCCGCTGCAGGTTCGCAATGCTCCGACCGGCCTGATGAAGTCGCTGGGCCACGGCGCCGGCTACAAGTACGCGCACGATTCGGAGACCGGCTACTTCGCGCAGGTGTACTTGCCCGACGAGCTGCGCGGCAAGTCGTTCTACGAGCCGGGGCCGTTCGGCTTCGAGAAGGAGATCGCCAAACGCCTGGCGTGGTGGGCGAAGCAGCGCGAGGAACCCGGCTCAGCCGAGAGCTGACGTCGCCGCGTCGGGGTCTTCGCGGTTCGGCCGCCACCACAGCGAGCGACCGCCCTGGAACGCGACCAGGAACGCGATCGACGCCAGCAGGTAGCCCGCGCCGCCCAGCAACATGACGTTGCGCGGCGCGATCCGGCCGGCCTCGACGTAGACCGCGGCGCTGGCGACGAGCGATCCGAGCGCCTGCAAAGGCGGCAACATGCCGAAGACGCGGCCGCGCAGCTCGGGCGGCACGTCCTGCTGCAGGACGGTGTGCTCCTGCACGAAGTAGGCGAAGGCCAGCGCGCCCCACGTGAACGACAGCACGAGCATGGGCCAGGGCGAGCTGGCCAGCCAGTACGACGAGATGACGAACGGCTCGACGAAGAACGTAAGCACGAGCGCGCGCCCGAAGCGCACGCGGCGGCCGATCCAGGCGCCGATCGCACCGCCGACGATGCCCCCCAGACCGAACGCGAGCCACGAGTGCGGCATCCAGATCTCCGGATCGACGCCGATCTCGCGCCGCAGGTACTCCGGCACGATCGGGAACCACAGGCCGATGAAGACGAACGAGACGAAGTAGCAGGCCACGACGTATGCGATCGTCGAGTTCGAGCGCACGTAGCGCAGGCCGGCGGCGACCTCGCCCAGGAGCTGGAGCACGCCGTGGCGCTCGCTCGTCCAGCGCGGCAGGGAGACGCGCGCGACCGCGATCGCCGCGGCCAGGAAGCCGGCGGCCGCCAGCCAGAAGCAGCGATCCTTGTCGAAGCGCGCGAGCACCAGAGCGGCGACGCCCGCTCCGAGGACGATCACGAAGCTGGTCGTGCTGGACGAGATCGCGTTGGCGGTCGGCGCGCGCTCGAGGCCGACCAGGTCTGGGATCGCGCTCTGGCGCGCGGGCGGGAAGACGGTCGAGATGGCCGAGATCGCCATCGCCAGGGCGTAGACCGGCCAGACGACGTCGAGGCGCGCCGCGAACGGCACCGCTGCGATGAGCGTCATCTGCAGCAGGTTCGCGGTCACCAAGAGCACGCGCCGGTCGCGGCGGTCGACGAGCGCGCCGGCGATCGGCCCGAACAGGATCATCGGCACCGTCTCGGCGATCAGCATCAGCGCGCTGGCCGACTCGGGTGCGCCGCCTGTCGCCACGGCGCGCGCGTTCACCAGGAGGATCAGCGTGACGCGCGCCACGACCGAGCCCAGCTCCGACAGCGCCGTGGCGATCCACAGGCGGCGGAACCCGGGCTCCTGCGTCAGGAACCGCCAGGGTGACGTCGCGCGGCTCATGGCGCCGCGAGCGCGCGCCCGACGCGGTCGGCCAGCGCGCTCTGGCGCGAGGATTCCTCGGCATTGTCGAGCGCCATGCGCAGCGCGCGGCGCGAGCCGACCAGCACGCACAACCGCTTCGCGCGCGTGACCGCTGTGTAGAGCAGGTGACGCTGCAGCATCATCCAGTGCTGCGGCACGAGCGGCACGACGACGGCCGGGAACTCGCCGCCTTGCGAGCGGTGCACCGTGATCGCGAAGGCCGGCTGCAGGTCCGAGAGTTCCGAGCCCGAGTAGGCCACCTCGCGCTCCGGGTAGCGCACGAACACGTCGCCGTCGCCGCTGATGCGCGCGATCCGGCCCATGTCGCCGTTGAAGACCTCCTTCTCGTAGTCGTTGCGCGTGTGGATGACGCGGTCGCCGACGCGCCACGCGCGCGCACCCTGGCGCACCTCGCGGCCGCCGGCGCCCAGCGCGGCGCGCAGCCGCTCGTTCAGCAGGTCCACGCCGCACGCGCCGCGGTACATCGGCGCGACGACCTGCACGTCGTCGATCCACGTCAGCCCGAACGTCTCGGGGATCCGGCGCGTGACGACGTCGACGAGCAGCTCGGCCGCGCGCTCCGGATCCTCCTCCTGGAAGAAATAGAAATCCGACGCGCGGTCGCCACGCGCGGGCAGCTCGGGCTCCTCGCCGCGCAGGATCCGGTGCGCGTTGACGACGATGCGGCTGCCCTGCGCCTGACGGAAGATCTCGGTCAACCGCCAGCGCGGCACCGCACCGCACGCCAGCAGGTCGTGCAGCACGTTGCCCGGCCCCACCGACGGCAGCTGGTCCGGGTCGCCGACCAGAACGAGCCGCGTCGGCGCCTGCACGGCCTTCAACAAGTGGTGCGCCAGCACGAGGTCGAGCATCGACACCTCGTCGACGACGACGAGGTCGGCGTCGAGCGGGTTGCGCGCGTCGTGCACGAAGCCGCCGGTCATCGGGTCGTACCCGAGGAGCCGGTGCACGGTCTGCGCGGCCTCGCCCGTTGCTTCCGACAACCGCTTGGCCGCTCGCCCCGTCGGCGACGCCAGCAGGATCTTCGTGCCCTTCGCGCGCGCGAGCTGCACGACGAAGCGCGTGATCGTCGTCTTCCCCACGCCCGGTCCGCCGGTCAGCAGCGCCAGCGGTTGCGCCAGAAGCCCCAGGACCGCCGTTCGCTGCAGCGGATGCAGCGACACGCCCGCGCGCCGCTCGACCTGCTCGAGATCGCGCGCATCGGCCAGCGGCGAGCGCGGCCCGGATTTCAGGACGCGCGCGACGTTGCGCGCCAGCTCGCCCTCGCAGTGCGCCAGGTGCGGCAAGTAGACGCGCGCCGTCCCGTCGAGCGTGTCGTCGACCACGAGGCCGTCCGTGCGCGCGAGCTCGTCGATCGCCTGCTCGAGCACCGTTTCGGGCACGGCTTCCTCGACGAGTTGTCGCGCCGCGACGACGAGCTCGGTGCGCAGCAGGAGCGTGTGCCCGTCACCAGCTGCCTCCTGCAGCACGTGCAGGAGCGCCGCGCGCGCGCGCCGCGGGTCGGCCGGCTCGATGCCCAGCGCGTGTGCAATGCGATCCGCCGTCGTGAACCCGATGCCGGTGACCGCTTTCGCCAGCCGGTAGGGGTCGGCACGCACGAGCTCCTCGGCTTCCGGTCCGAGCTTGCGCACCACGTTGGCGGCCTGCACCGCGCCGAGCCCGTGCCCGCGCAGGAAGCCCTGCGCCTTGTGCGCGCCGAAATCGAGCGCGACCGTCGCGAGCAGCTTCTCGCGTACGTTCGCGCGCAGCCCCTTGACCGCGTCGAGCTTCTCGGGGTGCGCCAGGATCTCCGCGAACGGGTCGTCGCCCAGCTCGGCGACGATGCGCTGCGCGAGCTTCTCGCCGATCCCTTCGAAGCGATCGGAGGCGAGGTACTTCACGAGGCCCGAGCGCCCGGCCGGCGGCAGGACCTCGACCGTCTCGAACTCGAACTGGGTGCCGTGCTCCTTGTGCTCGATCCACCGTCCGCCCAGCCGAACGCGCATCCCCGGCGCCGGCCGGTCGATGCGACCGACCGCCGTGACCAGGTCGGGGGCGAACGGATAGCGGCGGACAGGCGGCTCGTAACCCTTTTCAGGAGCTATCCTTAGGACCGAGTAGAGGCTCTCCTCGTGCGTGTATGTGACGCGCTCGACGCCGCCGACGAGCTCGCTCTCGGGCGCACCTGCCGGTCCTCTCGCGCCCTTCTCCACGCGCTGCAGGATCCCAGGCTGCCGCGGGCGAATCCAGCCGGGGCTTGGTGGCCGTCCAGGGGCCCGTTATCCTCTTCGCCCCGCGTTCCGGGCCAACTGCGGCCCCCGCGACGTCGAACCACTCCCGAAGGATAGAACGTGTGATCAAGGTCCAGGTCCGTGCCAACGAGTCCCTCGAGGCTGCGCTGCGTCGCTTCAAGCGCCAGTGCAACTACAGCGGCATCTTCCGCCTCGCGAAGGCGAACACCTGGCACGAGAAGCGTTCGGACAAGCGGCGTCGGGAGCGCCGGGAGCGTCTGCGGATCATCCAGAAGGCGACGCGCAAGAACGACCCGTCGAAGGTGAAGAAGCGCCGTCGCGCGCGCCCGATGCGCCGGCCCATGTTCTCGCAGTCGGGCCCGCCGTCTGCGGTATAGCGGTTCGCGCGCCCCGGGTGCCACATGGGGCTCTTCGGCAAGGAACGTGACCTGACTCGGGTTCCGAGCCAGGTCGACTTGGTGGTCGACGCGAGCTCGTGGCAGCGCCCGCACGACGGCTTCGAGGTGCGCCTCGACTCGTTCCTCGTGCGCCATCTCTCGTGGCGGTCGCGCACGTCGATCCAGACGCTCATCCGCAGCGGTCACGTGCTGATCGACCCGAGCCGGCCCGATCACCCGCGCGGCATGGGGACGACGGCGGAGGAGCGGCGACCCGGTCGCAAGCTCCAGCACGGCTCGCGCGTGGTCGTCGTCATCCCCGAAGAGCTGCGCCGGCCGATGGTCGGGCCCGTCACGGACGAGCTGGCGGTCCTTTACGACGACGGCCGCATCGTGGCCGTCGACAAGCCGGCTGGTGTCGTCGTGCACCCCAGCGGACGGCACCTGACGGACACGCTGATCCAGCGCGTGCACGCGCGCTACGGCGCGGGTTTCGAGCTCGAAAAGGCCGGCGCGCCGCGCTTGTGCCACCGACTGGACCGCGAGACGAGCGGCATCGTGCTCGTCGCGCTCGACGGAGAAGCGCACTCCGACGTGCAGCAGCAGTTCGAGCGGCGCGAGGTCGACAAGGAGTACCTGACGATCGTCCACGGCGTGCCCGACCGCGAATACGGCGTCATCGACCTGCCGATCGGGCCGTCGCGAGCCTCGAAGGTCGGGCTCAAAATGACGGTCGCGGTCGACGGACAGCCGTGCCGCACCGAGTGGCGCGTCCTCGACCGTCGAGAGGACCGTGCGCTCGTGTCCTGCAAGCCCGTGACAGGACGCCAGCACCAGATCCGCGTCCACATGGCGGCGCTCGGTCACCCGGTCGTGGGCGACAAGCTCTACGGCTTCGACGAGATGATGTTCGAGCGCGATCTCGACGGCTTGCTGACCGCCGCCGACCGCGCCGAGCTGGGCATGGACCGGCACGCGCTGCACGACCACCGACTCGTATTCCGCGCGCCCGGGACCGGCGAGCGCATCGAGGTCGTGAGCCCGATGCCGGCCGACATGCGCGACTACTTCGACTAGTCGCCGATCCGCGGCGCAACGTACGTCGCGCACGGGTCGACTGGCTTCGCGTACGGACCGTTCCAGCCCTCGAGGAAGAACGTGTCGAGACGCGGCGGCACGTCGCCGCCCTCGATCATCAAGCCCACGTTGCGCGAGGAGTGGAAGTAGTTTTTCTCCCAGTTGCTGGTCCCGACCCACGCCGCGCGGCTGTCGGTGACGAGGTACTTGGCGTGCACGACGCGCGCGAAGGGTACGAAGCCCTCGGAGGCCTGCGGGATCGTGACCAGCTTGACCTCGACGTTCGTGAGCGGCTCGAGCGCCTGCAAGCCGTCGATCGTGCCCTTGCGCTGGCACCAATCGGCGCACAGGAGCTGCACCTTCACGCCGCGCGCGGCGGCGCGACGGAGCGCGCTCTCCAGCTCTTCGAAGTACTCGCCGCCGCGTCCGGTCATGCGGTACGTCATGACTTGCAGGCGAACGGTTTGCTTCGCGGCGTCGATCTGCGCGACGAGCCGCGGCAGGTCCCAGAGGCGCGGATCGGGCGCCAGCGCGGCCGGGCTGTAGACCGGAGTCAGGGTGAACGCGCTCGCGCCCTCGCCGACACGCAGCGGGAACGCGTCCGCCGCCTTCGTGTCGAGCGACGGCCGCGCGCCTCCGCCGGCCTTCGTCCAGTCGGACTCGAAGACCTCGCGGAACGCGCTCGCGACCGGCGCGGAAGCGATCCACACGCCCAGCTCCTGGATGTGCTCGAGCGAGCGCCAGTCCAGGTTCTGGCTGCCCAGGTACGTCCGACGGCCGTCGACGAGGAAGTACTTGGCGTGCAGCACGCCGCCGGTCTCGGGCTTCAGGTCGAGCAGGCGCGTCTCGACGCCCGGCGCTCGTCCCAGGCGATCGATCGTCTCGGGGTACGACCTGTGGAACTGCTTGTCGAACAGGCCGCGCACTCTCACGCCGCGCGCGCCGGCGCGTTCCAGCGCCACTACGATCGGCTCGAGCTTGCTCGCGCCACCAGGCCGTTCGCTGGCGTAGAAATGCGCCAGCTCGATCGAGGCCGTCGCGCCGTCGATCGCCTCGAGCCACACGGCGCTCGCGTCGCGCCGGTCGGCGTGGTCGAGCGTCGTGCCGGAGGGCCAGCTCTCGACGAGCTCGACGACGGGCTGCTGGAGCAGGGCCGGTGCGAGCAGGAAGACGAGCGGGGCGATCACGCCCCGAGGCTACGCGGTGCGAGCACCATTCGCACGCTCGCGCATCACCGCCATCAGCACGAGCAGCGTCGCCGCGCCGATGGCCGCTGGCCACGTGTCCAGGAACTTCCAGGCCGAGACGGCCAGGACGACCTGGAGGGCGCCCAACGCGATCATCGCGCCGGTCCAGTCCATCTCGACGAGCAGATCGTCGGGCGCGCGCGACAGCGGGAGGTCGCGCACGCACAGCTCGTAGATCGGCTGGAGAACGAGCCAGGCGACGAGGGCCGCGGGCACGACGAGCCGCGCCGCGAACCCCGGCCCGGCCTGCCACGCCGCGAGCACGAACAGCACGGCGTACAGCGGCACGAGGAAACGCACCGCGATCGCCTTGCGGGCGCCGGCGTGCAGCGCGTCGGTCGCGAGCGGCGCGCCGTCCAGGATCCAGCGCGCGCCGTGGCTCGCGCTGGCGGGCACGTGCACGAGCAGCACGGGCAGCCAGATCGGCGGCGCGAACAAGAGCAGCGCGAGCAACGCCTCGCGTTCCGGACCGCCGGAGCGCGCGCCAGCCGCGAGGAAGGCCAGCGGGATGCCGACGAGAGGGTACGTGCGCAGCACGACGTCGCGCTCGAGCGGCAGCAGGCGCGCGACGAGCTCGAAGCTGGCGCGCTCCTCGCGCCGCACCCATGTGCGCACGGCCAGCGCGTGCAGCGGCGCGAGGGCCATCGACAGCGCGCTGCGCCGTGACGCGCTCGCCGCCGGCGCCGAAGGGACGACGACGAGCATCACCAGGGCCGCGACGCTCGCGATCGCCGCCGCCTTCCACGAGCCGACGAACCCGGCCGCGAACCACGTCGACGGCACGAACGCGAGCCAGGCCGGACCGCTGGCCGGTTCCGCGATGCGCGCCAGCTCGGGCATCGAGCGCAGGCCGACGAGCGCGCCCACGACGATCGCGCCGAAGAGCAGCGTCTGCAGACCGATCAACAGACCCTCCGCGCGTCCGCCCAGCAGGCTGAGCGCCGCCAGCAGCGTCGCCGCGAGCACGAGCGCCTGCCCGAGCCCGACGGCGATCAACGCCAGCCGATCGCCGAAGCTCCAGCTCCAAGGCGCGAAGATCGCCGCCGGCACGAGAAACGACGCCGCCAAACCGCCGACGACCAGCACCGCGACGAGGCTGCGCGCCAGGCGGATCTCGCGCGGCGTGACGGGCTGCGCGGCGATCCACTCCTCGGCCGGATCCGCGCGCAAGAGCGGAGCGAGATCACCCAGCAACGGCAACGCGACGAGGGCGGCCGAGAGCGACAGGATCGCCAGCGCGAACGGGAACGGCCCAAGCATGTCGTTCACGAGCAACGCCGCCAGCGCTCCGACCGACCCGTGCACGACGAGCGGCGCGACAGGGATCGCGCCGCCCGCGACGTGGTGCGCGAGCCCGGCGCGGGCGAGAGCGAGGACGCGGCGGAGCACGGGCTGGAACAGTAGACAACGGTGTCAGACACCTTGCACCACTCTCCGGCGCCGCCGGGCGCGGACGGCGGCGGACAACGGTGTCAGACACCCTTCCCCTGCTTCAGCGCTTCATGGCGGGAAAAGGTGTCTGACACCGCTGTACACTCCCGCGCTGCATGGACCTCTTCGTTCCGGGGCCGGCAGGTCGGCTCGAGGCCAAGCTGTGGGAGCCGCAGGGCCTCGCCACGCCGCGCGCGATCGCCGTCGTGAGCCATCCGCACCCGCTCTACGGCGGGACGATGGACAGCAAGGTCGTCTTCCGCCTGTCGCGCGGGCTGCAGCTGGCCGGTCTGGCCGTCCTGCGCTTCAACTTCCGCGGAGTGAAGCGCTCCGAGGGCGCGCACCACGGCGCGGGCGGCGAGGTCGAGGACGTGGGCGCCGCGATCGACTGGATGGTCGCGCGCTTCCCGGGGGTCGAGCTGTGGGGCGGCGGCTTCTCGTTCGGCGCGCGCACGGCGGCGCAGCGTGCGCTCGACGACACACGCATCCAGCGCCTGGTGCTCGTCGCGCTGCCCGTGCTGGCGTTCGACTGCTCCTACTTCGCGCGCGTCCAGCAGCCCGCGCTCGTCGTCATGGGCGAGAAGGACACGTACGGCACGGCGACGGAGGTCCGCCGGCAGTTCCCCGACCTGCCGCCGCGCATCGAGATCGTCGAGGTTCCCGGCGCCGGACATTTCTTCGACGCACACACCCAGGAGCTGCAGGAGATCGTGCGCGCCTACGCCGCGCGATCCCTCGCAGCGCGAGCAGGATCGGCCAGCCCATGAGCGACGAACGCGTCTTCCCGACCGACAGAGTGCCTTCGATCCGCCGCCTGATGATGCCGCGCGACACGAACGCGCTGGGCTCCATCTTCGGCGGCGTGATCCTGGCCGAGGTCGACCTCGCGGCCGCCGTCGAGGCCCACAAGTTCCATCCGTCGCGGATCGTGACCGTGGCGATGGACAAGGTCGAGTTCAAGCAGCCCGTGCAGGTCGGCGACCTCGTGTCGTTCTTCACGGACACGACGCGCATCGGCCGCACGTCGATCACGGTGCACGTGTCCGTGTGGGCGCAGCGGCGCTTCGGCGGCGGCGAGGTCGTGCACGTGACCGAGGCCAGCGTGACGATGGTCGCGGTCGACGACCGCGGGCAGCCGACGCCGGTGCTGAAGCCTCCGGCTCGCTGAGTCAGCGCCCGGAGCGTGACATCCGCGCCGGGCCCATATCTCATGGACGCTGCGCGGAACGTGCGCCGCGATGAAACGACCCAAGCTCCTCGTCCTGGCGATCGCAGTCATGCTGCTGCTCGTCGCCGCGATCCTGCTGCTGCGCGCGGGCGAGCGTGCCGCGCCGTCGGCGCCGGGTCCGTCGGCCGGTCCGCCGCGCGACGCGCCGCTGGCGACGAGCGCCGATCCCACGGCAACGCACGACGCCGAGGATCGAACGCCCCTCGGCCTCGAGGAGACGACGACGCCTGACGCGGCACCCGCTTCTGCGGAGGAGCCGAGCCTCCTGCACGGTCACGTGGTCGACGAGGATCGCCAGCCCGTGCCGGGCGCCGAGGTCGCGCTCGTCGTCCGACCGGCGGGCGAGTTCGCCACGTTGATCGACCACGACTACATCGACGAGGAGCGCCACATCGCCACCGTCATGACCGGCGAGAGTGGCGCGTTCCGCTTCGAAGTCGAGCCCGCTCGTACGTACGGCTTGCGCGTGCGCGCGACCGGCTGGTGCGAAGCGCAGGTCGGAGACGTCGGCGCGGGTCCCGCGATCGAGGTCGTGCTGGCGCGCGGCGCCGACCTCACCGTCCGCGTCGTGCGCGCCAGTGACGGATCACCGATCGCCAACGCGCGCGTCGTCGTGATGCACGACACGATCGCGGTCAACCCGGAAATGCGCACGGATGCCGCTGGAAAGGCCCGTTTCCTGGCACTGCCGCCCGGCGAGGCCTGGGCTCAGACGATGCCCGACGTCGAAGCCTCCCGCGGCGTCGACGTCGAGCTGGTGGCGGGCCAGGACAAGGAAGTCCTCTTCGAGCTCGGTGACGGCCACACGGTCGTGGGCACCGTGCGCGAGCGTGGCAGCGGTCGGCCGATCGCGGGCGCCGAAGTCAGCTCGTGGAGCTTCTACGCCAAGACCGTGCGCACCGACGCGCAGGGACAGTACCGGATCACCGGCGTCGACCCGGGTGGCGTCGATTTCCGGACGGTTTCGGCGCGCGCTCCCGGGTTCGGACGCGCCGCCCGGCGCGTCGTGCTCGTGACCGGAACCGAGCCGATCTGCGACTTCGAGCTCGTGCGCGGGTTCACCGTGCGCGGGCGCGCCGTGAACGCCGATGGCACGCCGATACCGGGCGTCTACGTCGCGGCGACCGCGTCCTACGTGCCGGGAAAGAGCATGAACGACCACGTCTCGGGTCGCAGCGCCTCCGACGGGAAGTTCGAGCTCGCAGACGCGACTCCCGAGGAGTCCCACGTGCTGTTCCTGCGAGCGAACGGTCACGAGACGCGGATCTTCGACCTGCCGCCGCCGGCAGCGGAGTCGGGTGTGAGCGACGTCGGCGACATCGTGCTCGCCGCTGGTGCCGGGATCGAGGGGCAGGTCACCACGGGCTCGGGTGTTCCGGTCGAGGGTGCCCTGCTCGTCCTGCAGCACGTCGGCGCCGCATCCCCCGCGGCGGGCTCGGGCCTCCACGCGCAGAACATGCACTCGGACGTCCACGGCCGTTTCCGGGTGGCGGACCTGGCCGCAGGGCGGCACGAGATCCGCGTGGTCGCCGCCGGTTTCTCCGACTTGCGCAAGGAGTTCGAGCTGCACGCAGGAGAGGTGCTCCGCGGGCTCGAGCTCGCCCTCACAGGCGGGGGTGTGCTCGCCGGGCTCGTCGTCGACGCCGCTGGCGCGGGCGTGCCCGACGCGGAAGTGCACGTCACCGGAACCGAACGCGAGCACAGGCTCGGACGGTGCCGCACGGCTCAGGACGGCAGCTTCCGCATCGAGGGCTTGCCCGACGACCTTCTCCGCATCCGCGCGCAACGCTACGAGCCACTCGAGGGTCCTGGCGGCGAAGTCGTGAGGCTGCTCGCGAGCGCGGTGGTCGAGGTGCGCCCCTGGACGACGGACATGCGCATTGTTCTGCCGCCCGCTGGCGTGATCGACGGCCGCATCCTGGCCGCGGACGGGACCGCGCTCGTCGGCGGGTGCGTGGAGGCGTTCGACGCGGAGGGGAAGGTGGTCGGGAACGCGGGCGGGCGCGACGGGAACTTCCTCCTGCTCGTCCCGGCGGGCGCGACGGTGCGGCTCGTCGGCTACCGGCGCACGCTGGAGAACGGCCGGTTCCGGCGCGTCGAGATGCCCGGCGAGGAAGCCGTCGTCGAGGGCGTCCGCGCCGGCGCGCGCGACGTGATCGTGCGCTTCGCGAAGCGGCCTTGACCCGCGTCGCGCCGACGGGGTCGGAGAGACGCAGGATCGACTCCTTCCCGGCCTCTCAGCCCAGGATGCGCCGCGCCCTCTCGCGCGGATCCTCGGCGTGCGTCAGCGCGCTGAACACCTGCTCCAGCGTCGCGCCCGGCTGCGCCGCCCCGCGCAGCTCGTCGAGCGTGCCAGCCGCGATCAGACGGCCGTGGTCCAGGATCGCGATGCGATCGCAGACGCGCTCGGCCACGTCGAGCAGGTGGGACGTGTAGAGCACCGCGCCACCGCGGTCGGCCCAGGCGCGCAGGACCTCCTTGATCACGACCGTCGTCGGCGCGTCGAGGCCGTTCAGCGGCTCGTCGAGCACCAGGAGCGGGGGCCGCGGCAGCAGCGCGCAGGCCAGTGCCACCTTCTGCCGCATCCCGCGCGAGAACGTCCCGACCGGATCCCGGGCGCGGTCGGCCAGGTCGAGGGCCGCCAGCAGCCGGTCCGCCTCGGCCTGGATCGCGCGCTCCTCGAGACCGTGGAGGCGCCCGACGAGCTCCAGGTGCCCCTTGGCTCCCAGGTTGGCGTAGAGCGGCGCGCCGTCGGGCACGAAGGCCACTTGACGCCGTGCGGCCAACGGAGCCTTGGCGATGTCGATCTCGGACAAGAACGCCTGCCCCGAGGTCGGGACGAGCAGTCCGCACAGGATCCGCAGCGCGGTCGTCTTGCCCGCGCCGTTGGGCCCCAAGAGCCCAAGAACTTCACGTTGGCGGACCTCTAAAGTGAGGTCTTCGAGCGCAACGTGTTCGCCGAACCTGTGGGTGACCCGCCGCAGCTCCGCGAGGGCGCCCACCGCGGTCCGGTCAGTCCAGGAGCGAGTCGGCTTCGTAGATCGTGGCGGGGACGCCGACCTTGGCGGTCACCTCCGCGGCGATCTCGGTCAGCTTGGCCTTCGTGACCGACTTGACCTTCTTGCCCAGGCCCTTCTCCGAGCGCAACAGGTGCACTTCGCGCGGCTTGAGCTCGCCGACCTTCTTGAGCCAGGCCTTCATCTCGGCGTCGCTCGTGTTGTCGATCCCGTCGCCCTTCAGGAAGCGCGACTGCAGGATCAGGTTCTCGGCTGGGCCCAGGGCCGCCATCAAGCTGGCGTACTCGGCCGACTTACGGCCGGTCATCGCCGTGAACGTCTTGGCGGTGCCCCATTCCATGCGCAGGTAGACGCGGTCGAACAGCGCCAGCACGCGGCGCAGGGCCGGCTCGTCGAGGTGCGGGTTGTCGAGCGCGAGGCACAGCTTGGCCTTCGCGAACCACTTGTTGCGCAGGTCGCGCATGTTCTCGGTGATCTCGCGGAAGTCCGGGTGCAGGCTCGGATCGGCCATCGAGCCGTAGACCGCGATCGCCTCGATCTTCTCGCCCGCCTTCGAAATGCGGATCATGTGCCGGGCGGCCGTGGTCACGATGACCGACGCGCGTGGCATCCGGTTGTCGCGGCTGACCGCGAGCGCCATGTCCTGGGAGCCCAGGTCGATCCCCAGCGTGTTGCCGAGTCGCGCCGTCTTGCGCGGACCCGAGAAGATCGGGCAGTCGGTGACTGCGACGACGGGGGTGGTGGTAGTGGCTGCGGTCTCGGTCATGGAGCGCAAGGTGAGGGTCCTGCCGGCCCAGCAAACTTCCCCAATTCAGGGACTAGGCGATGATAACCCCTCGGGCGAAGCCTTCCCAGGGCGTGCTCCGGCCGGGTTCCGACCGGGTGCAGCGGCCCAGATCAGGAGTGCGAGCGCGGTTGCCAGACGGGCCGGGTGCTCGGCTGCGAGCCGCAGCCAGGCCAGGAGCCAGGCTTCACCAGGCTCAACGGGGAGCGCCTCATGGAGAACAACGATCATCCAAGCGCCCAACATCCCGCCCGCAACGGCTGGAACGAGGGCAGCGCCTCGCGGGCGCGCCGGCGTGCCTTCCAGGGCCGGGATCAGGTCGGGCGTGTCGATCCACATCGTCGTGCTTCCCGAGACACGACGAACGGCTCTTCGAACGGTTGCAGTCAGGTCGATTGCGCCGCGGCCCGGACGCTGCGCGCCACGAGCTCGTCGAGCGGGCGGAACACGACCTCCCAGTCGTAGTTGGCCTCGACGAAGTGGCGGGCCGCCCGACCCAAGGCCACGGCCTCGTCGGGGTGGCGCAGCAGGTCCACGACCTCGCGCGCGAATCCGGCCGCGTCATCCTGCACCCGGAAGTCCCGTCCCGGAACGCCTTCGACTCCCTGGGTCGCGCAGGTCGTGCCCACGACGGGCAGGCCCATCGCCATCGCCTCGAGGACCTTGTTCTGGATGCCGCGCGCGATGCGCAGCGGGGCCACGCTGGCCGACGCGCGCCGCAGCCATCGGCGCGTGTCGTCGACGAAGCCCGTGACCTCGACGCCCGGCACCTCGGCCAGGCGCTGCACTTCGGGCGTGGGCTGCGAGCCGACGATCGAGAACGTCGCGCCCGGGACCTCGCGGCGGACGAGGGGCAGGATCTCGCGCACGAACCAGATGCAGCCCTCGGCGTTGGGGCGGTAGTTCATGACGCCGGTGAAGACGATGCGGCCCGGCTCGCGCCCGTCCCACGCTGGCGCGTAGTGCACCAGGTCGACGCCATTGCGCAGCACGGTGCAGGGCGCGCCGGGGATGTCGCGCTCGAAGACCTGCTTCTCGAGCGGCGTGCAGACGACGTTCGCGGCGAACGAGCGCGCGACGCGGCGCTCGAACTCGAGCAGCGTGCGCTGCTCGCGCGCGTAGACCTGCCGCAGCGGGAACGAGCTCTGCTCGGCGTACTGACGCCACTTGTCGGAGTCGAGCTCGCCGAAGTGCATGATGCGCGGCAAGCGCGCATGCCGCTCGAGGAACGCGCCCATCGACGAGGAGTAGGCGTAGGCCAGGTCCGAGTCCGGAGCCAGGCGGTCGACCTCGGCCTGCAGCGCGCGCGAGCCGTAGACGCCCAGCGTGAGCGGCGTGCGCGAAAGGAGCAGCGGCAACGCCCGGAGCTTCGCGCGCCGGTCGTGGTAGCGCACGACGCTGGTCGGAAAGCCCTTGGCGCGCAGCTGCTCAGCCGCCGCCATGTCCTTGTCGTCGTGCGCGAACGCCACGATGCGCACTGTGTGATCGCGCCCGAGCCGCTCCACGAGCCGCCACGTGGTGATCTTGTCACCGCGGTTCGGCGGATAGGGCACCCTCTGCGCCAGGAACAGGACGCGCATCCGGCGCAATCTAGCGCCGCCGGCCCACGAACGTGTGCCACCTTCCGCGTACCGGCCACGATTCGATCGTCAGTCCGGCCGCGAAGATCGCCCGGTCGGTGGCTTCCGCGTGCTGCGCCGGACAGCCGCTCAACGCAAACCATCCGCCCGGACGCAGGCAGTTGCGCAGGTCGGGGGCGTGCAGCTGGATCACGTCGGAGTAGATGTTGGCCAGCACGGCGTCGAACGGGCGCTCGCGCACGGGCAGGATCTCGAAGCCCCCGGTCGCGAAGCGGCAGCGGGCCGCGACGCCGTTGCGCTCGGCCAGCTCGCGCGCATTCGGCTCGCTGTTCGGGTCGACGTCGAACGCGACGACCTCGCCGGCGCCGAAGAGCGCGGCGGCGACCGCCAGGATGCCGGTGCCCGTGCCGCAGTCGAGCACGCGCTCGCCCGGCGCGATCCGTTCCTGCACCGCTCTCAGCATCGCGCGCGTCGTCGCGTGACGGCCGCTGCCGAACGACGCGCCCGGCTCGAGCACCATCACGACGTCGTCGGGTCGCGTGCGCGATGCCGTCCACGGCGACACGACGCACAGCCGCTGGACACGGAACGGCTTCCAGACCTTCATCCACGAAGTGGCGTAGTCCTCGGGCGGCAGCGGCTTGAACTCGATCACGAGGTCGACAAGCGCGACGTCGCCCGTGGCCTCCGCCAGCCCGCCGAGCAGCGCGACGATGCGCTCACGCTCCTCGGGCGTGTCGTCGCGTTGCGGCAGGAACGTGCGCACATACTCGAAGCCCGCCGCGACCTCGGGCACGCCCAGCGACGGACGTCCGAACGCGACCGTCGTGCAAGGCCCCGTCTGCAGCGCTTCGGCCACGAGCTCGTGCCAGCCGACAGGAACCAGAACGCGCACCTCGGTCCAGGCCGAAGCTGCGCTCAAGCCGGATCCTCGCTCCACCGGGTCGGCCCGGTGCCGTCGTCCGGCGCAGCGCTCTTGTCGCGTGCGGCGCTCCGGCCGGGCGCCGCGTTCGCAGGCGGGTACGCGTCGAACGGCGTGTCGAGCCCGCGGCTGCGCACGTCGCGCTCGAGCCCCATGTGCACCAGCGCCTCGCGCACGCAGTGCTCGGTGGTCCCGCGCACCAGCCGCGCCAGCTCGGACGCGCCGCCGGCGTCGGCCTCGAGCGCCTGCGCGATCGGCAGCTCGCGCAGGAACGCGCGGTGGCGTGGATCGAGCGCGCGGCCGTCGAGCACGAAGACGCAGCCGCGGTCGCTCTCGCGCCGCATCAGCCGGCCGAAGCCCTGGCGGAACTTGGAGAGCGACTTGGGCATGTAGATGCGCCGGCGCTGCTCCGCCGTGCCGATCGCGGCGCACTGCGCCAGGTGGTAGCGGTCGGGCACGCCGTAGGGGAGCTTCACGATCACGAGGTACTCGAGCGCCTCGCCCGGGAAGTCGGCTCCGTACCAGAACGTGTCGACGCCCAGCAGGACGGAACCGACGCGCGCCCGGAACAGGTCGGCCAGCTCCTCCTTGACCGTGCCTTCCTGGTTCTGGAACCAGAACGGGATGCGGCGCGCGCGGAAGAAGCCGACGAGCTCCTCGCCGACCTTCTTCATGTCGCTCGCATTCGTGAAGAGCACGAGCATGCGCCCGCGCGTGCGCTCGCCCAGGTGCGCGACGAAGCGGCGGACGTAGGCCAGGAACGCGTCCTTGTCGCGCTGCACGGACGGCGCGTCCTTCGGGATCGCGACGAGCACGCGGCTCCAGTCGAACACGTCGGGCGCGCGGAACGTGTGCACGCGGCTCGGCAGCCGGTCCTCGCCCTCGCCGGGCGCAGCGGCGCGGTCGAGGCCCAGGTAGGCCTTCGCGGCGTCGAATCCGCCTGCGATCCACGTCGTCGCCGACAGGAATGCCGCGCCCGTCAGCGTCGGGTAGTAGGCGCGGCCGAGCACTTCGTTCGGCAGCAGTACGCGCGCCGCGAGCACGAGGTCGCCGCGCACGTCGGGCTCGACGTCGTAGAAGAAGCTGTCCTGGAAGCGCGGCTGCTTGTCCTCGAGCGGCAGCCAGCGGCCGATCGTCTCGAGCGCCTCGTTCAACTCGCCGCGCGACAGGTCGAGCGCGCGTCGCAGCGCGCCCGCGCCGCGCAGCGGGAATTCGGCGATGCGCTCGGCCAGCTCGGCCAGGCACGACTCGAGCCGCGCACCGGCGGCGGACGTCGCCAGACGCGCGTCGATGATCGCCTCGCCCTGGTGCTCGGCGTACTCGCGCATCAGGAAGTGCTGCTCGCTCTCGGGCCGCACGCGCAGCTCCTCGCGCCGCCAGACGTCGAAGTCGCGCGCCGCGGACTCCAGCGCGTCGACCCACACGTCGAGCTCGTCGAAGGCTTCCGCGCAGGCCTCGACCTGGTCGCCGGACGGCGTGCCCGGCAGCATCTGGCGCGCGAAGCGGTCGAGCACGCCGCGCGAGTTGGCCCGGTCCGGTTGCCGCAAGCGCGCGAGGACGCCGCGCAGCTCGCGGAACGACAGCGTGCGGCTCCAAGCGTTGTGCGCCTGGTCGTGCAGGTGCTCGCACTCGTCGAAGATCAGACGCCGGAAGAACTCGGGCCGCGCCAGCGCGAAGGCCTGGTTCACGAGCACGACGTGCGACTTCTCCGCGCGCTTGCGCGCCAGCTCGGCGCCGCACGACTCGCGGTCCCGCTTGTGCGTGCAGCAACCGGCCTGTCCGCGCACGCCGCGCAGCAGCGTCTCGAGCACCTTCTGGTATGGCCCGCTGCTGGCCAGGCGGACCGGTGGGCGCCGCGGCAAGCGGTCCAGGTCGCCTTCCAGGTCCGTCAGCGCGAACATCGCGACCTGCGCCCACGCCAGCCACGCTTCGCCCGACTCGTCCTCGGGCGGCGCAGCCTTCAGCGCTCGCCAGCACAAGTAGTTGTCGCGGCCCTTCAGCAGCGAAACGCGCGTCCCCGGCGGCACGCCCGTGCGCGCCAGCGCCGCGAGAGCGCGCGGCACTTCGCGGTCCAGAGCCTGCTCCTGCAGCGCGCGCGTGAACGTCGCGACGCCGATGCGCACGTCGTGGCGGCGCGCCCACAGGAGCGCAGGCACGAGATAGGCAAGGGTCTTGCCCGTGCCCGTCGGCGCGTGCACGAGCAGCAGCTCGCGCTCGCCCAGCGTGCGCGCGATCTCGCGCGCGGTGGCGTGCTGGCTCGCGCGGTACGTGCCCGGCGCGCCCGACTCGGCGCCGAACATGGCCGGCAGCTGGCGCTCGAATACGTCGTCGAGGAGCTTCAGGTCGCCGGCGTCGAACGGCGTGTCCTCCTCGCGATCGGCCGGCACGGTGTCGAGCACGGCCCAGCGCTCGCCCTCGCGCGCGCAAGCCGGTCGCGCGTCCTCGAGCAGATCCTCCAGCGCCTCGTCGAGGCCCGCGAATCGCGCGATGCGTCCGTCCTCGACGCCCGGCAGCGCGTCGCCGGCCCAGGCCGACGTCGCGTCGACCAACGCCAGCGCGAGCCCCATGCGCACGGCCGCCGTCGTGTCGCTCGCGCTCAGCGCGCGCCACGCGCGCGTACAAGTGGTCGCCAGCACGCGCAGTACCCACTCGTCGAGCGCGTGCACGCGCCGCGCGATCTCGATCGACGCGGCGCGCAGGTCCTGCGGCCCGAACGCGCGCACGGGCGCGTCCGTCGCGAGCAGCGCGACGAGACCCTCGCGCCGCGCCGCGAGCCGGCCGGGCAGGAAGAGGCCGCACAGCTCGTCCAGACCGACGTGCGCCGGCGCGACGCGCGGCGAAAGGTGCTGGTGCCACGCTCCGAACGCCTCCGAATCCGGCACGACGAGCGGCAGGGCTCCCGTGAAGGCTAGGCACTCGGCCCAGGCTGCCTCGGCCGTCACCACCTCCTCGTCGCGATCGGCGGACAGCCCGAAGGCGCGCACGGCCGCCGCGGACGATTCGCGCGAAGCGCATACGCGGTCGAAGCGTTCCCACGTGCCCGCGCGTTCCCCCGGGCGGATCGCCTGGATGCGCAGCAGGTGGTCCAGCGTCGGATCGGGCCCGCTGACCCACGGCACGACGAACGCCGGCCGCGGCCCGCGCCCCGGGCGCGCTTCAGAGCTGGCGGCGTCCTGCGGCGGGCGGATCACGCGCGGGATGATGACATGCGGGCCCATGTCCTGAAGACGATCGGGACGCCGGGAGGTTGCAGCGCCTGCAAGCCATGCGAGGGCGAGAGTTTCGGACTCGGCTGCATCCGGCGCCGCGAGTGGTTCCGTACCCAGACGGATTGTTTCACCTCGCGCGACTCCTGCCCCCGGCCGCGCTCGCCCTCAACCTCGGAGATCCAGCATGAAACCCACGTCCTGCGCGGCATGGACCGCCGCCGGTCTCGCCGCCCTCGCGATCGCGGCTCCGGCTTCCAACCACCGCGAGGCGCCGATCACGGCGCTCGATCACAAGGCCGACATCACCGACCTCTACGCGTTCGTCAGCTACGACGGCACGTCTCCGCAGCCGGCCCCGCCGACGAAGGTCACGCTGATCCTGTGCGTCGACCCGCTGCTCGAGCCCGCCAACGGGCCCACCACGTTCCCGTTCGACCCGAGCATCCTGTACGAGATCAAGGTCGACAACAACCAGGACGCGGTCGAGGACAAGATCGTCCGGTTCCGCTTCACGACGACGTACCAGCTCCCGGGCGTCTACACGGCGCTGGCCGGCATCGGACCGAATGGCGCCAACGACCCGGCGACGGGCGCGCCGGTCGTGCCGCCCCAGATCACGTCGCTGTCCTCGCCCGGGCTGAACCTGCGGCAGACGTACACCGTCGAGATCGTGGACATGGCTTCGGGCAACATCACCACGCTCGCGCAGCCGGGCGGTGCGCCGTTCGTCGCCTGCCCCGTGAACGCGGGACCGCGCACGGTGAACTACGAGCTGCTCTTCAACGAAGCCACGTACCAACTGACGAACAACATCGCGGTGTTCGCCGGCACGACCGACGACGCGTTCTGGATCGATCTGGGTGCGGCGTTCGACACGGCGAACTTCCGCACGCTCGGCAGCGGGATCCCGGGCGTGCTGACGGCGCAGGAGGATGCTTCCCTCAAGAACCTGGCCAGCGACACGGTCTCGGGCTACGCGGTCAACACGCTGGCCATCGAGCTGCCGATCCCGCTGCTGACCTCGACCGGCAACATCGAGCCGGCCTCGTCGCCCGCCGCGGTGCTGGGCGTGTGGGGCGTCACCTCGCGTCCGATGACGACCGTGCGCATGTCCCCGAACCCGGCCGTCGAGAGCGGGCCGTTCGTCCAGGTGCAGCGCGTCGGCAACCCGCTGATCAACGAGCTCGTCATCGGGATCGGCATGAAGGACCGTTTCAGCATGGACGAGCCCGCGAACGACAGCCAGTTCGCGAGTTTCTTCCTCGATCCGCCCATCGTGCAGATCGTCAAGGCGCTCTACGGCGGCGCGTTGTCCGTGCCTGCGGCGCCGCGTGTCGACCTCCTGCCGCTCGTCACGTACGCGCCGCCGATCGCACCGCCGGGCACGCCGGCCGGTCCGATCGCGGACCTGCTGCGGCTCAACACGGGCGTCCCCGCCACGCCGCTCGCGAGCGCCAGCCGGCTGGGTCTACTGGCCGGCGATGCCGCCGGCTTCCCCAACGGACGGCGCGTGTTCGACGACGTCACGGACATCACGCTGCGCGTCGCGGTCGGTGGCGTCCTGGCGGCGCCGTTTCCGGGCTTCGACCCGAACGTCAACGGGCGCCTGGGTGACGGCGTGAACTGGAACGACTTGCGCTACCACCGCCGGTTCCCGTACGTCGCCTCGTGCCCGGATGGTCGCAATCGCCGGCACCTCGACCCGGGGGAACCGGGCGGCGGTCCGGTGCACTGAGACCAGCGGGGTCGTAATCGATGCGGGCCGGTATCCGTTCCTGTGAACGGAGCCCGGCCTGCACACGTCTTGCGTCCGCGAGCCGGAAGCCGCCTCGACGGGTGGGCCGGGCAGGGGCTATCCTCCCCGGCCTTTTGTCCACGGGCGAAAGCCCACGGATCCCGACACAACCCAGCAGCCTGCGCGCGCCAAAGACGATCCGATGGAGATCTCCCCGATCCAGTACGACGGCTACGAGAAGGTCGTCCGCTGCCGTGACACGAAGTCCGGCCTGCACGCGCTGATCGCGGTGCACGACACGACTCTCGGGCCCTCGCTGGGCGGCATGCGCATGCTGCCGTACGCGCGCGAGGACGACGCGCTGTTCGACGTGCTGCGCCTCGCGAAGGGGATGACGTACAAGTCCGCGGCGGCCGACACGGGCCTCGGCGGAGGGAAGTCGGTCGTGATCGGCGACCCCGCGACGTTGAAGTCGGACGCGCTCTTCCACGCGATGGGGCGCTTCATCGACAGCCTCGAGGGCAAGTACATCACCGCCGAGGACATGAACATCGGCATCAAGGACCTCGAGACCGTGCGCAAGGAGACGCGCTGGGTCACGGGGCTTTCGCGCGAGTCGGGCAGCTCGGGCAACCCCAGCCCGTACACCGCGATCGGCTGCCACCACGGGATGCGCGCCGTGCTCGAGGAGCTGGACGGCAAGGCCGACTTCCGCGGCAAGCGCGTCCTGATCCAGGGCGTGGGCGCGGTCGGCGGGCGACTGGCCGAACTCGTGAAGGCCGACGGCGCGCACGTCATCATCAGCGACATCGACGAGATCAAGGTCGCGCGGCTCGTGAAGCAGCACGGCTACGAGGCCGTGTCCGACCCGAAGCACGTCGACGTCACGTGCGACATCTACGCCCCGTGCGCGCGCGGAGAAGGCCTGAACGACGCGACGATCCCGCGCCTGCGCTGCCGCGCGATCGCCGGCGCCGCGAACAACCAGCTGCTGGAGCAGCGCCACGGCCGTGATCTGAAGGCGCGCGACATCCTGTACGCGCCCGATTTCCTGATCAATGCGGGCGGCATCATCAACGTGTCGATCGAGATGCTGCCGGGTGGCTACGACGAGAAGACGTCGCTCGAGAAGATCGGCAACGTCTACACGAACTTGAAGCGCGTGTTCCAGATCGCGCGGCAGGAAGGCATCCCCACGCACGAGGCGGCGGTGCGCCTGGCCGAGCAGCGCATTGCCGAGGGACGCGCCGCGAAGCTGGCCGGCAAGGCCTGATCGGAGGAGGGCCGCGTGAGCCTTTCACCGCGGCTCCTCGTGGTGGCGCTGCTCCTCCTGGTCGTGCCGGCCGGCGTGACGGCGCTCTTCCTCTCGAAACAGGCGCGTTCCCTCGTCGCGGACGGCGCGCAGCCAGGCGGCATGATCGGCGGTCGTCTCGTGCCGGGCGAAGGCTCTCCGCCGGGATCGGTCACGAGCGGCGTCGAAGTCGAGCTCGTCGCGGTCGCGCCCGACCGCGTCGCCCGGAGCCTCGCGCGCACGACGGCCGACCCGGAAGGCCGCTTCCTGCTGGAAGCGCCGGCGATCGAGGGCCACTACGAGCTGCGCGCCGGAGGTGGCGAGTGGCAGCGCTCGGTGCAGCCCTTCTCGTTCCTGCGCGAACCTCCGGCCAGCGGAGTCACCATGCATCTGCGGCCGGCCGCGCGCCTCGAGCTGGACTTCGCGCGCTGCTCGGGCCTCCCCGTGCGCGGCGGCGAGTGGCAGCTCGAAGGCGAGAACCGCTCGGGCTGGTGGTCGAACCTGCTCGGAGGGCGGATCGAGCGCCGCGGCAAGTTCACCGGCACGAGCCTCGTCATCGACGGGCTCCCTCCACTGCGCGCCACGGTGAGGGTCGACCTGGGGGGCGGTGAGCTCTTCGAGATCGTGATGAACCTGGACGTGGGCATGAACCGTCACGTGATCGAGCTGTAGCGCGCCCGGAGGCGCCCGCCAGCGCGATCCGCCGACGCGTGGTACGTTCCACCACGGCGCCCATCGAGACCCGCGCCGGAGTTCCCCCCATGCACGCCGTCCCTCTTCTGCACGGCCTTCGGCCGATCGTGGCCGCGCTGTTCTTGTGCAGCGCCGTCCAGGCCCAGTCGACCTTCGTCTTCGACCTCGTCCCGGCCTCCAGCAGCTTCACGTGGACCGGGACGTCGTCGTTCGGGAACATCGTCGGGAACCCCTCGAACGCGTTCCACCTGGAGGGCACGACGAACCTCGACGTCGTCTTCCAGGCCGGCGCGCAGCCGTTCGCTTCGGCCGCGTTCAGCGGCGGCGCGGCGGCGGCCGTGCCTGACATCCACGGGCGCGTCGACAGCGGCATCCCGGGCTTTCCGCCGCTGGCGACGTTCGACGTGCTCGGGCTCGTGCTCAGCCCCAGCTCGGTGTCGTTCACCGTCGGTGCAGGCGGCGCGTTCAGCGCGTCGATCACGTTCACCGCGCTGGCCGGGACGATGGTCGTGGACACGATCACGGGCGCGCCCACGTCGACGGACCTGACCGGCGCCGTGTCCGCACCCACGACAGCGGACGGCACGCTGACCGTGGTCGGCGGCGCGCTGCACTTGAACGTGCCGGTGAACTCGACCTTCGCGTTCACCGACCCGGGGAGTGGGTCGAGCGGGTCGATCACGCTGGTCGGCACGGTCGTCGGCAATCATCCGCTCGTGCGCGGGTTCTGCGCCGGCGACGGCAGCGGTACCGCGTGCCCGTGCGGGAACTCCGCGCCGGCGGGCTCGGGCCGCGGCTGTCTGAACTCCACCGGTGTCGGCGCGCGGCTCTTGACGAGCGGCGCGGCGCGCGTCAGCGCGGACACGTTCGTGCTGACGGCCAGCTCGATGCCGGCGACCGGCTCGGCGCTGTTCTTCCAGGGCACGACGCAGGCCTCGGCCGGCGCCGGTGTCGTCTTCGGCGACGGCAAGCGCTGCGCGGCCGGCGCGATCAACCGCCTGGGCACGAAGACGAACGCCGGAGGCGCGTCGTCCTATCCCGTCGCCGGCGATCCGCCGGTGTCCGTGCGCGGAGCGATCCCCGTCCTCGGCGGGACGCGCACGTACCAGGTCTGGTACCGCAATTCCGCGACGTACTGCACGTCCGCCACGTTCAACCTGACGAACGGCGTGCAGGCGGTCTGGCTGCCCTAGTCGCCCGAAACCTGGCGGAAACGAAGGCGGGGCGCGATCGTTCGCGCCCCGCTCGCGTGCAGACGAATCAGGCTCGCTAGTCCTTGCGCAGGAAGTCGACCAGGTCGCGCTCCAGCTCCGCCAGCCCGTACTCCGGCAGCGTCAGGCAGCGGTAGACGATCTTTGCCAGGGGCTCGGGCGTGTTCGGGTTCAGGTCCTTCGGCGGGGGATAGCTCAGGAAGTAGCTGAGGCTCATCCGCTCGACCTCGCCGCCCTGCTCACGGCCGGCGTACTGCCACGGGACCTCGTCGAACGGCAGGACGCCGGTCAGGATCTCGTACAGCATCACACCGATGCCCATCACGTCGGCCTTGCTGTCGCGCAGGAGCAGCGGGTTGTAGTGCGGCGTGGTCGTGACGACACCGCGCTCGTCCATGCGCAGCGCCGGGTCGATCAGCACGACGGCGCCGGACGGCTTCACGACGACGTTCTCGGGCTTCAGGTCGCCGTGGTAGGCCAGCTGACCCGTGCGGTTCAGCTTCATCAGCGAGCGCACGATCGTCAGGAACCAGTTGAGGCGGATGCCTTCGAGCGCGCGCACCTTCTCGCGCAGCGTCTTGCCGCGCGCGTACTCGAGCGCCAGCACGGGCCGGCCTTCGTGGCTGAACAGCTCGCGCAGGGACACGATGTTCGGGCTCTTGACGCGCTCGAGCAGCGCCGCCTCGGCGCGCAGCGTGTCGTCGATCTCGTGCACGTCGAGGAAATCGATGCGCACGCCCTCGTTGCGGAAGAAGACGGCCTCGGCCGGCGTCTCGTCGGGGCTGATGCCCTCGGGGCGCCGCTGGTTCGTGATTTCGAGGAACCGCGTCACGTAGCGGCCGCCACCGGCGACGTCACCGAGCTTCAGGGCGACCTTGCGGCCCTCTTGATCTTCGGCGACGTACACGAGGGCGAACCCACCGCGCGCGAGGAACTCGACGACACGGTAGGTGCCGATGAGCTCGCCAGCTTCGAGCTTGATCATGGAGGAGGACCGGGGTGACTCGCGAAGGGGTGGGGACGACCGCGGAGGGCGCCGGGGCCTCCACCTCTTTCGGGATGCACGCGGGCCGGATTGAGCGTATTTCCAGCCCGTGCAGGCCGTTCCCGGCCCTGCGAAGGCCGTTACGGGGCCCTCAAGTCTCCTGTTGGCCGCGACACGACGTTCAGCGGACGGAACGCGCGGCGATCTCTTCCACACCCACTTCGACCAGGGTCGCGGCGGGACCGGCTTCGAGGATGCGCCCCGCGCCCGCGAGCACCGTGCCGCTGCCGAGCCACTCGGGCTCGCGCTCGTGCGGGCGATAGCGCCAGGCGCGACCTTCGACGTCGACGATGCCGACCTCCTGGCGGTGCTCGTTGCGCACGCTGTACCACGCGCGTCCTTCTCGATCGGGATCCTGGAAACGCACGACCGATCCCGCGTGGCGCGCGCCGTCGACCACGTCCCAGGCGCGCACGGGTTGGAAGTGCGTCACGACGGCGCTCGCGAGGCCGGGCGGCGAGCTCGTGACGGTCGTGCGACACGCGCAGGCGAGCGCTGCAAGAACGAGCGCGAGCCATTGCGGACGAAGGGTCACGAGTCATCCATCGGAGGAAGTCGTCACAGGCTTGAATGGACGCATTCCGACCGCGCCCGTATCCTTCACCGCGTGGATGCCTACGCGATCGAGTGCTCTCGCAAGGCCGGGCGGATCGCTTCCGAGTGCCGCGAATGGGCCAAGCAGAACATCAAGCCGGGCGTCACGATCCGGCACGTCCTCGAGACGATCGAGGACCAGATCCGCGCGAAGGGCGCGCAGCCCGGGTTTCCGGCGCAATCGAGCCGCAACTACATAGCCGCGCACTACTGCTCCAGCCCCGAGGACGAGCAGGCCTACGCCGAGGGTGATTGCGTCAAGGTCGACATCGGCGTGCACGTCGACGGCTACATCGCCGACACGGCCGCGTCGGTCGACCTGTCGTCCGACAAGCGCTGGACGCCGCTCGTCGACGCGTCGCGGCGCGCGCTGGACGCTGCGATCGCGACGGTGAAGGACGGCGTGCAGGTCAGCGACATCGGTGCGGCGATCGAGCGCACGATCCTGGCGGCCGGTTTCCAGCCGGTCCGCAACCTGACCGGTCACGGGCTGGCGCGCTGGAAGGTGCACACGGCGCCGCAGATCCCGAACTACGCCGAGCGCGGGGCGGGCACGTTGCGCGCCGGCATGATCTTCGCGATCGAGCCGTTCGCCAGCACGGGGCGCGGCTACATCCGCGAGGCCGGCAAGGCCGAGGTGTTCATGATGGTGCGCCCGCCGGCCAAGGCCAAGGCGCTCGACCGCGACGTGCTCAAGGCGATCGAGGCCTGGCGCGGGTTACCGATCGCGCGGCGCTACTTCCTTCACCTCGATCGCGACGCGGTCGAGGATGCGTTCACGAAGCTCGCGCGGCAGGGCTCGCTCGTGCGCTACCCGCCGCTCATCGAGGACGAGGGCGTGATGGTCGCGCAGTCCGAGCACTCGATCTACTTGACTGCGGACAGCGTCGAGATCCTGACCGCCTAGCCGCAGCGCGCTTGCGCGCGGCGCCACCAATACGGGACAGCGGTGTCAGGTCAGACACCTTGCACCGGGAACCGGGCAATCCCTACGCCCGCTCGCCGCGAGGAGGGTGCAAGGTGTCTGACACCCGTGTACACCCGGGAGAGCTTGTTCACAGCAGCTTGCGCTGCAGATCCCGCAGCAGGCACAGCGCCTCGAACGGCGTCAGGCGGTCGATCTCGAGCTTGCGGATCTCCTCCTCGGTCGCGCTGAAGGGCGCTTCGAAGAGGCCCAGCTGCCGGCCGCCGTCGTCAGAGCGTGACGACTTGATGATCCGCGGCGCGAGCCCCTCGGCGTCCTCCTCGAGGTCGGCCAGGATCTGCTTCGCGCGCGTGATCAGCGCCTCGGGCACGCCGGCCAGGCGCGCGACGTGGATGCCGTAGGATCGGTCGGTCCCGCCCTCTACGATCTTGTGCAGGAAGACGATCTCGTCGTTCCACTCGCGCACGGCGACGCTCTTGTTGCACACGCCCGTGAAGCGCGACGACAGCGCGGTGAGCTGATGGTAGTGGGTCGCGAACAGCGTGCGGCAGCGGCCGCGCTCGTGCATGTGCTCCACGATCGCCCAGGCCAGCGCCAAGCCGTCGAACGTGCTCGTGCCGCGGCCGACCTCGTCCAGGACGACCAGCGAGCGGTTCGTCGCGTTGTTCAGGATGTTCGCGATCTCGAGCATCTCGACCATGAACGTCGAGGCCTGCCGCCCGATGTCGTCGGCCGAGCCGATGCGCGTGAAGATGCGGTCGACGACGCCGATACGCGCGTCGGAGGCCGGCACGAACGAGCCCATCTGCGCCAGCAGCACGATCAGGGCCGTCTGCCGGATGTAGGTCGACTTGCCGGCCATGTTCGGGCCGGTCAGCACGGTCACCAGCCGGTCGGTCCGGTTCAGGTGGCTGTCGTTGGGCACGAACGCCGTGTTGCGCTGCGCGCGCTCGACGATCGGATGGCGGCCGTCCGTGATGCGGATCACGTCGCTGGCGTCGACCTTGGGAGCGGTCCAGCGGTTGTCCGTCGCGCACTGCGCCAGCGACGCCAGGACGTCGAGCGTCGCGACGGCTCGCGCCGTCGCCAGGACGCGCGGGATCTCGAGCGCCGCGGCTTCGCGCAGCTCCTCGAACACCGCGAACTCGAGGTCGCGTGCGCGCTCCTCGGCGTGCAGCACCTTCTCCTCGAACTCCTTGAGCTCGGGCGTGACGTAGCGCTCGGCGTTCTTGACGGTCTGCTTGCGGATCCAGTGCGCCGGCACGCGCTCGACCTGGCCGCGCGGCACCTCGAGGAAGTAGCCGAACACGGAGTTGAAGCCGACCTTCAACCCGCCCATGCCGGTGCGCACGACCTCTTCGGCCTGGAAGCGCACCATCCAGCTCTTGGCGTCGCGCGCCAGCGCGTGCAGCTCGTCCAGCTCGGACGACACGCCGGCGCGCACGAGCCCGCCGTCCTTCACGGTCTGCGGCGGATCGTCGACGAGCGTGCCCGAGAGGCGCGCGACCAGCTCCGGCAGCGGATCGAGCTCCTCGAACACCTCGCCCAGCGCCTTCGAGTACGCGTGCTCGAGCGCCGCGCGCAGCTCGGGCACGCGCGCCAGGGAGTTGGACAGCGCCACGAGATCGCGCGCGTTGCAGCGCCCGGTCGCGACCTTGGCCGCGAGCCGCTCGACGTCGAGCACGCGCGCCAGCACGTCGCGCACGCGCTCGCGCAGCAACGGGTCCGCGGCCAGCTCGGCCACGCCCTTCTGCCGGTGGAGGATGCCGTCGACGTCGCGCAGCGGCGCGCCCAGCCACTCGCGCAGGGTGCGCCCGCCCATCGGCGTGCACGAAAGGTCGATCACTTCGAGCAGCGTGCCCTCGCGCCGCCCGTCGCGCTGCGTCGTGAAGAGCTCGAGGCACGAGCGCGTCGCGCGGTCGAGCACGAGGTGCCGCGCGCGGTCGACGATCTCGAGGCGCAGGACGTGGCGGCAGCCCTGTCGCTGCGTCTCCTCGAGGTAGGCCAGCAGCGCGCCCGCCGCGGGCACGATCGCCGAGCCCTCCTCGAGACCGAGCCCCTCCAGACGCGCGACGCCCAGCTGCTTCGCGACGAGGCGCAGCGCCGCTTCGCGGTCGAAGTGCCAGGCCTCGCGCTCGTGGATGCGCGCGCCCAGCGCCTCCTTCAGCTCGCCCGCCGCGGCCGCGTTCGACTCGGCGAAGCCGGCCGAGAAGAGCAGCTCGGACGGTGCGACGCGCGCGATCTCGTCGGGGAGCTTCGCGAGCTCGAACTCGCAGGCCTGGAAGCTCCCGGTGGACAGGTCGACCCACGCCAGTCCAGCCACGCCGCCCTGCGCGTGCAGGCACGCCAGGTGGTTCGCCGCGCGCGCGTCAAGCGCGTTCTCCTCGGTCAGCGTCCCCGCCGTGACGACGCGCACGACCTGCCGGTCGACGATGCCCTTCACCGCGCGCGGGTCCTCCATCTGCTCGCAGATCGCGACGCGGAAGCCCTTGTTCACGAGGCGCAGCAGGTAGGCATCCGCCGCGCGCACCGGGACGCCGGCCATCGCGATCGCGTCCTCGCCCTTCGAGCGCGACGTCAGCGCGATCCCGAGCTCGCGCGCGGCGATCTGCGCGTCCTCGTGGAAGAGCTCGTAGAAGTCGCCCATCCGGAAGAAGAGAAGGGCGTCGCCGGCCTCGCGCTTGGCGCGCCAGAACTGCTCCATCATGGGGGAGTTCTGGCCGCCGGAGCGTGCGGGCTGGTCCTTCGGAAGGTAGGTCGCGCGCATGCGGGGTGCGGAGTGTAGAGCACAGCGACTCACGCTGGGCCCCACGCTGGCCTCCACGCTGGCGCGACGCCGGCCGCGTCTTGCGCCCCGGTCCGCGCGGACGGACCATGCGTCCGATGCGCACCCTCACCACTGCGGCCGCCTTCATGCTCCTGCTGCTGGTCCTGGCCCTCGCCGGCTGCGGCTCGACCCGCCCGAACCAGGACCTTCCGAGCGAGCCCCAGGCACGCGCCAAGGTCCTGGGCGAGCGCCTGGCCCTGCGCGATCCGCGCACGGGCATGGAGGGCGGCGAGTCGTACCTGGAGCTGACGCTGACGAACCCGAGCGACGCGCGCATCGCCTGCCGCTGCGCGCCCGAGTGGTACGACGCCAAAGGCCAGCCGATCGCGGCTCCAGCCGCGTGGCGGGCCGTCGACCTGAAGGCCGGCGCCGAGGCGCGCCTGCGCTTCGCCCCGATGCCGGCGACGGCGCGGTCCTGGCGGCTGCAGTTCGAGGGCTAGGCGATGTCCGCCGGCCACGACGGGGCGAGCTGGCTGCTGGCGGGCGCATCCCTGCTGCTCGCGAGCGGCTGTCGCGCGGCTCCCGCGCGGCCGAGCGCGTCGGAGCCGACGTTCATCCACGTCGGCGCGGGCAGCCCCCAGGCGATCGCGCAACGCAGTGTGGTCGCGCTCGTCGACGCTCCACGCCTCGCGGACACGCGCTCGCGCTGGGACGCGCGCTTCCTGGTCCGGTTCGACGAGAGCCAGGGCGCCGACAGCGGGACCCTGGGCCGCTATCGCGCGATGGTCCGCAGCGCGCTCCTGGGCACGGGTCGCTTCCTCGTGACCGAGGAGGACGGAGCCCCGGTGATCGTCGTCGGCATCCGTGGACCGCTCGGGAACGAGCACTCCGACGTGCTCGTGCGCGGGGCGCAGGGTGAGACCCTGGTGCGGGTCTGCGGATCGGTGGTCGGGCCGCCCTGAGCTCCGCCGGGGCGCGTTCGGTTGTCACCCTCGCGCGGCTCTTCGGTGCGTCCCGATCGGGGGATCGGGACTGACTGGGATGCCGATGTCCTGAGAGCGCACTCCTTCCGCGATGCTCCGAGCCCGCCGATTGCCACCGGCGGGCTCGGTCTTTTTTTTCGTGGTCCCCGCGGCCCTCGTGCAGCACGTCGGGCGACCTAGGAAATCGGTTTTTCGCGACCGGTCTCCGCCCTCGGCCGGCTTCATCATCTGCAGCGGTAAGCTGCGCTGGGGACTACTCTTCTCGATGCCCGTCAGCCCGTAGGGTTCACGCCCTGCGGGCTGATGTACTTCCCGCGGACCTCGCCGGGGCGGTGTGCCGGACGAGTTCACGACCGGCGCAGTTCCGCGAGAATCCCGGTTCGGAGCGCGCCGCCCGCCCGCTCCTCATTGCGCAGCCACAAGCTGCGCTGGGGACAACTCTTCTCGATGCCGTCAGCCCGCCGGGTTCACGCCCTGCGGGCTGACGTCTTTCGCACGGGCCACGCCTGACCTTCGCGCCGCGGGCCCTGCCCGTCCCCCCTGGCCGTTCCACGAACCCGCCCGGAATCCCGGTTCGGTGCCTGCGCCGGCCTGGCTCCGCGGGGTGCAGCCTCAACGGGCTGTGCTGGGGATCCAACTCTTCTCGAAGCGCAAGCCCGCCCGGTTCGCCGGACGGGCTTGTGTCTTTCTGGACTCCTGTCTTTTCAGGGCGCTCCGGCCCCGGAGCTCGCGTGCCGATAGCATCCCGTCCATGTCGCAGTTCCTGGTGACGGGCGGGTCGGGCTTCATCGGCTCCCACATCGTGCGTGCCCTGCTCGCCCGCGGCGATCGCGTGCGGGTGCTCGACGACCTGTCCAGCGGTCGCGCCGAGAACCTCGCCGGGCTGGACGTCGAGTTCCTCCACGGCTCGATCGTCGACGCCGCGACCTGCGACGTGGCCTGCGCCGGGATCCAGGGCGTCTTCCACCAGGCCGCGCAGGTCTCGGTTCCGCGCAGCGTCCAGGCGCCGCGCGAGAGCTACGCGATCAACGTCGCGGGCACGCTCAACGTGCTCGAGTCGTGCCGCGCGGCCGGCGCGCGACGCGTCGTCTTCGCGGCCTCGTCCGCGGCCTACGGCGACACGGTCGAGCTGCCCAAGGTCGAGACGATGACCCCGCGGCCGCTGTCGCCCTACGCGAGCGGCAAGCTGGCGAGCGAGGACCTGCTGCGCGTGTACGGCTTGCTGCACGGCATGAAGACCGTCTCCCTGCGCTACTTCAACGTCTTCGGGCCGCGGCAGGCCGACGACAGCCCGTACACGGGCGTGATCGCGCTGTTCGCGCGCGCGCTGCTCGAGGGCCGGCGCCCGACGATCTTCGGCGACGGCGGACAGACGCGCGACCTGACGTACATCGACGACGTCGTCGCGGCCAACCTGGCGGCGATGGAGCGCGACCTGGAGCCCGGCTGCGTGATCAACATCGGCGCGGGCGAGCGCGTCTCCATCCTCGACCTCTACCGCGCGATGGCGGGGCTCGTCGGCAGCGACCTCGAGCCGGTCTTCGCGCCCGCGCGCGCCGGTGACGTGCGCGACAGCCTGGCGTCGATCGAGCGGGCGCGCGCGCTCCTCGGCTACGCTCCGCGCGTGGCCTGGCGCGAGGGCCTCGCGCGGACCGTCGCGTGGTACCGCGAGCGCTCGGCTCCCGCGCGCGTGGCGCCGGCCCCGCGTGCGGGCGGGCGCTAGGGTCCAGAGCCCGCTTCCACGGCCTGCGGAAGCGCCCTGAATCGGTCCGAAAGCGCGGGCGCAGCCGCATTCCTTGCCGCATTCGGCGAGCACCGCTAGCCTGTCGAACTTCACCTTGCTCCGGCCGAACCGCGTCGATCCCCTCCGGGCCGCGGCGGTGGAGAGGACCCGCCATGACCCTGACCGCCGACTTCCGACCGGACCTCGAGGCCATCGGCCTCAAGTCCGTCACGTACAAGTACAACCTCTCCAAGGACGAGCTCTTCCACGAGGCGATCCGCAACGACCGCGGCCGCGTGCGCAAGGACGGTCCCTCGACGGAGCAGAAGGCCTTCCCCACGAAGCTGGGGGTCAAGGGGCCGCTCGTCTACTACACCGATCCGGACTGCACGGGGCGGCGAGTCAAGGACACCTACACGGTCGCGTGGCCGGAGGTCGTCGACCAGATCTGGTGGAAGGCCGACATGCAGAAGTTCGACCCGGTCAAGTACCAGGGTCTGCTGCAGCGCGTGCTCGATCACTTGAACGCGAAGAAGGCCACGCTCTACGTCAAGGACGTCTTCGTCGGCGCCGACCCCGCGTTCGCGATTCCGTACCGCTTCGTGGGCGAGTACGCGACGCACGCCCTGTTCGCGCACAACATGTTCCCGAAGGACCTGAAGGGCGTGAAGGACGTCGAGAAGCGTCGCTGGACGATGATCAACGCACCGTCCTTCGTCTGCGTGCCGGAGCGCGACGGCAGCCGCTCCGAGGCGGCGATCGTCATCGACGTGAAAAACCGCATCTGCCTCGTGGCGGGGCGCGCCGACTACTGCGGCGTCGTCAAGAAGACGATCTTCACCGTCGGCAACTTCCTGCTGCCGCTGGAAGGCCGACTGTCGATGCACTGCTCTGCGAACGTCGGTCCGAAGGGCGATGCGGCCATCCTGTTCGGCCTGTCGGGAACGGGCAAGACGACGCTGTCGGCTGACCCCGACCGCCGCCTGATCGGCGACGACGAGACGATCTGGAGCGACAACGGCCTCTGCAACCTCGAGGACGGCTGCTACGCGAAGCTGATCGACCTGAACAAGGACGCCGAGCCCGTGATCTGGGCCGCGCTCGAGAAGCCCGGCACGATCATCGAGAACGTGCCGCCGCCCAAGGGCCGCACGATGGCGGAGACGATGCCGCACGAGCTGGACCTGGCCGACAAGTCGATCACGGAGAACACGCGTTTCAGCTACCCGCTGTTGGCGAATCCGAACGTGATGCCGAACTCGCAGGGGCCGCACCCGGCGACGATCGTGCTCCTGACGGCGGACGCGTTCGGCGTGCTGCCGCCGCTCGCGGTGCTCGACGCGAAGCAGGTCATGTACCACTTCGTCTCGGGCTTCACGGCCAAGCTGGCCGGGACGGAAGTCGGGATCACCGAGCCTCAAGCGGCCTTCTCGGCCTGCTTCGGCGCGCCGTTCATGGCGCACAAGCCCAGCGTCTACGCCAAGCTGCTCGCGTCGAAGATGGAGAAGCACAAGGCGCGCTGCATCCTGCTCAACACGGGCTGGAGCGGCGGTGCGTACGGCAAGGGCAAGCGCATCTCGATCAAGGACACGCGGGCCCTGCTGAACGCGGCGCTGCGCGGCGACCTGGACGAGGGCAAGGTCCAGCACGCGACGCACCCGATCTTCAACATGAAGATGCCGACGTCGTGCCCGGGCGTGGACCCGAAGATCCTCGACCCGCGCAACACGTGGACGGACAAGGCGGCCTACGACGCGGCCGCGAACAAGCTGCGCGACCTGTTCCGCAAGAACTTCGAGGAGAAGAAGTTCGCGGAGCTCGGGATTCAGCCCGTGATGTGACGTGCGGGCCCCTTGAACGGGCCCGCACATCCTCGTGGCGACGCTCGCGAGCTCGCGTCGGGCGGACCGCGCGTTCGCGTGGATCGGAGCAGGGCCGGGCGCGTGCTCGGCCCTTCTTCGTCGATGGGTCCCGTTGTCGCCGATGCACCTGTTATCCTGCACCCGGAGCGACAAGCCATGACCGACGCGAAGTCCCACTACCTGGCCGGCTTGAAGCTCTTCGGTCAGAACAAGTACGAGGAGGCGATCGTCGAGCACGAGAAGGCGCTCGCCTTGAAGCCCGACTGGGCCGACGTGCTCAACGCGCTGGCGACCGCGCAGAGCAAGGCCGGGCGTCACGCCGAGGCCGTCGCCACGATCGAGCGCGCGATCCAGATCGCACCGAACGACCCGTTCACGTTCACCAGCCTTTCCATCTTCCTACAACGACTGGGCAAGATCCCCGAAGCCGAGAGCGCTGCCGCGAAAGCGCGCCTGCTGAACTGGAAGGAAGAGCTGAAGAAGAACCCCAACGCGCCGCCGCCTGAAGGCGGGTTCAAGGTGATCCAGGACTGACCGCGGCGCGTCGCGTCGAGCAGTGTGCAAGGGGCCCCAGGATCGGAACGCTGCACCGCTCCTGACTCTGCTAAGATGGGATGCGAGGCAGTCGCTGCCGGCATTGGAAACGCTGCAGACCACCACGGTCCTGGTTTTCTGACCGAGCCTGCCGGAGGAGTTCGTGCACGCTCAAACGAGGACCGCCGCTCCCGACTCGGCCTCCGAGTCGATTCGGATTCCGATCCGACGCGCGCAGGACTGCTCTCGCGCCGGACAGCGTCGCATCGATCCCGCGCGCGCCCGCGCAGCGCCTCCGACGACTTGCAATTCCTCTGGGACGAGCGCGTGAGCACGGGGCGCAAATCCACGAACCGGCCCGCAGGGCCCGAGCTCGGTGACGCGCACGCCCAGGACCTGCCGGCAGCCGGGAAGGGCAGCCAGGAGAGCGCGGGCCACGCGACGCCCCCCGGCGATCCGACGCAGGTCCAGCCTGAGCCCGCCGCAGAGGTCGTCGAAGCTCCCATCGCAGCGCCGCAAGACTCGGAAGCGAATCCGCCCTTCTGGATCGTCGGAGTCGGCGCGTCGGCCGGCGGCCTGGAGGCCTTCACCCAGCTCCTGCGCGCGCTTCCGGCCGACACCGGCATGGCGTTCGTGCTCGTGCAGCACCTGGCGCCGACGCGCGAGAGCGCGCTGGCCGAGATCCTCTCGCGCGCGACGTCGATGACCGTCACCGAAGCCACCGAGGGCGCGGAGGTCGAGCCGAACCGCGTCTACGTGATCCCGCCGGACAGGAACATGGTGCTCGTCCGGGGTCACCTGCAGCTCCTCACGCGCAGCACGGGCGCGAAGAACCATCCGATCGACCAGTTCTTCCGCTCGCTGGCGGAGAACCAGCGGCACATGGCCATCGGCGTGGTCCTCTCGGGGACCGCCACGGATGGCACGCTCGGCCTGGGATACATCAAGGCGGAGGGCGGCATCACGTTCGCGCAGGACGACACGGCCCAGCAGAGCGGCATGCCTCACAGCGCCGTCGCGTCGGGCTGCGTGGATTTCGTGTTGCCCACCGAGGGCATCGCCGGCGAGATCGCGCGTATCGCCGCGTCGCCGTACGTCGCCTTCCGGGCCTGGGAGCGCGGCCTGGAGGACACGAAGCCCGAAGCCCCGCTGGTGAAAGGCGACCTGCGGCCGATCCTGGAGCTCCTGCGCAAGACGACGGGCGTCGACTTCACGGAGTACAACACGAGCACACTGGGGCGGAGGATCACGCGGCGGATGGTCTTGCTCAAGCAGGATGGGCTCCGCGACTACGAGAAGTACATCCGGCAGAACGCCTCCGAGGCGCAGGCGCTCTACCAGGACATCCTGATCAACGTCACGGGCTTCTTCCGGGACCCGGAGATGTTCGAGGTCCTCAAGGCCAAGGCGATCCCGGCCTTGATCGAAGCGCGATCCCGTCAGGAGCCCTTGCGCATCTGGGTGCTGGGGTGCTCGACGGGCGAGGAGGCCTACTCGCTCGCGATGATCCTCTCGGAGCTCCTTGACCCCGCGAGCGGTCGGGTCCCGGCCCAGGTGTTCGCCACGGATCTGAGCGCGGCCGGCATCGAGCACGCACGCAGCGGCGTGTACTCGAAGACACGCCTCCAGGGCGTGACCCCCGAGCGGCTGCGACGGTTCTTCGTGGAGTCGAACGGCGACTACCGCGTGACCAAGCCCCTGCGCGACATGTGCGTTTTCTCCCGGCACAACGTGCTGGGCGACCCGCCGTTCTCGCGGATGGACCTCATCAGCTGCAGGAACCTCCTCATCTACCTCGAACCCTCCCTGCAGCAGAAGGTCATCTCGGTCCTGCACTACTCGCTCAAGGCGAACGGCGTGCTCGTGCTGGGAGCTTCGGAGACGGTCGCGCGGTACAGCGACGTCTTCCGGGTCGTGGACGGCAAGTACAAGGTCTTCGAGAAGAAGCCCGGCTCGCGCCGGCTGCCGCCTTGGGCCGGGAACGGCGGCCGTCCGGTCACGGCTGGTGGTGCGGGCGAGAAGAGCGCGCCGTCCCGGGATCCGAGGGCAGCGGCCCGCAGCCAGGCTGCGACCGCCGCCGGCAAGCTGGCCACGGAGACCGACCGGCTGCTGGCGACGTTTGCGCCCGCCGCGGTGCTGGTCGACGCCAAGCTGGAGATCCTCCAGTTCCGCGGGAACACCGAGCCCTACCTGACACCGGCGCAGGGCACGGCGAGCCTGGCGCTCCTGAAAATGGTGCGGGAGGACTTGTACGTCCCGCTGCGGGCCCTGCTGCACCGAGCGAAGAAGGAGAGCGCTCCGGTCAGCGAGGACGGCCTGCGATTCAAGTCGAGCGCAGGCGAGCGGACGGTGGACCTGGAAGTCCTGCCGATCAAGGAGGGCGACAGTCAGGAGGAGTGTCTCCTGATCCTGTTCAAGGATGCTTCTCCCGAGGAGGGGGCGCGAGCCGAGGCCATCAGGGGTCAGCGCCGATCGAAGGGGGCTCGTGCGAAGGGCGAGCCCGAATCCCCTGCGGAGACCATCGCACGCCTGGAGTTCGAGCTCGCCAGCAACCGGTTGCACCTGCTCTCGCTGATCGAGCAGCACGACGCCACGAACGAGGAGCTGCAGTCGACGAACGAAGAGGCCCAGTCGGTCAACGAGGAGCTCCAGAGCCTCAACGAGGAGCTGGAGACCTCGAAGGAGGAGATCCAGTCGAGCAACGAAGAGCTCACGACGGTCAACGACGAGCTCAACAACCGCAACCAAGAGCTCGGCCAGCTCAACGGCGACCTGCAGAACCTGCTCGTCAGCGTCCAGGCCGCCATCGTCATCGTGGGGCGTGACCTGCGCATCCGGCGCTTCAGCCCCTTGGCGGAGCAGCTGCTGAACATCCGGCCTGAGGACGTGGGCCGTCGGATCTCCGAGATCGGCGTGGGGCCGCTCATCAGCGATCTGGATGCTCTCCTCACCCAGGCGATCGAGACGGCCACGCCCAGGCAGCGTGAAGTGCAAGGCCAGGAGGGCGTCTGGTACTCGTGGCGCATCCGCCCCTATCTGACCGCCGAGAACAAGATCGACGGGGCCGTGCTCTCGCTGCTCGACATCGACGCGATCCGGCGCTCCCGCCAGTACGCGGAGAACATCGTCGCGACCGTCCGCGAGCCCCTCCTGGTCCTGGACAGGGACCTGCGCGTGCGCAGCGCGAGCCGCGCCTTCTACGAGAAGTTCGGCTACACGAGCCAGGAGGTCGAAGGGCGGCTGCTCTACGAAGTGGGGAGCGGCGAGTGGGACATCCTGGACCTGCGCACGCTCCTCGGGCACGTCGTCGATCCGGAGATCGTCCTCAACCAGTTCGCGGTGGTGAGCGATTTCAGAGGCCTCGGCCGCCGAATCATGATGCTCGACGCGCGGACGCTGCGTGAGCCCGAAGGGAACCGCAAGTCGATCCTCCTCTCGATCGAGGATGTCACGGATCGCAGGCGAGCAGAAGCTGCGGTGGCGCTGTCGGAGCTGCGCTTCCGGCGGCTATTCGAATCGGGCAAGGACGGCATCCTCATGCTCGACGCCCATGCCGCCAACATCACCGACGCCAACCCGTTCATCTGCGACTTGCTGGGCTACACGCGCGCCGAACTGATCGGCAAGGAGCTGTGGCAGATCGGGCTGTTCAAGGACGCCGAGAACAGCAAGGACGCGATGCGGGAGCTGCAGGAGAAGCGCTACATCCGCTACGACGTCCTGCCCCTGAAGACCAAGACCGGTCAACGGGTCGACGTGGAGTTCGTCAGCAACGTCTACGACGAGGGCGGCCTGCAGGTCATCCAGTGCAACATCCGCGACATCACGCAACGCCGGCTCACGGAGGAGGCGCTGCGCCGCACGCGCGAGGACTTCCGCGTTCTGTTCGACCTGGGGCCCGTTGCGATCTTCGCCTGCGACCGAGAGGGCGTCTTCCAGAACTACAACCAGCGTGCGGCGGAGCTCTGGGGACGCGAACCCCGCTGTGGCCCTGATGGTGAGCGGTTCGGCGAGTCGACCGGACTCCATTACCCCGACGGCCGCCCCTTCCTGCAGGAGAATAATGCAATCGTCGACGCTCTCCGCACCGGTGCCTTCGCCGAGGACGAGGAGCTGCTCATCGAGCGCCCCGACGGCTCGCGGGTGTCCATCGTCCTGAGCCTGGCGCCGTTGAAGGACGAGGCCGGAGCGGTGACGGGGGCCATCGCCGCGTTCCACGACGTCACCGAGCGCAAGCGGTTGGAGGAGGTCCTGGCCAAGCGCAACGAAGAGCTGGCGGCGGCCGACGGCGCGAAGAACCAGTTCATCGCCGTGCTCTCCCACGAGCTCCGCTCACCCCTCAACGCGATCCGAGGCTGGATCCAGATCCTGCGCCGCCCCGACGCTCAGGCTGGAGACGTCGAGACGGGACTCGAGGTCATCGACCGCAACAGCAAGGCGCAGTCCCAGTTGATCGACGACCTGCTGGACGTCCACAGGATCGCAGCCGGGAAGATCCGTCTGGAGCTCGCACCGCTCGATCTGCGCGCCGTGATCGACGCCGTCGTCGACGCGGTGTCCCCGACCGCGGCGGACAAGCAGATCCGCATCGAGAAAGTGCTCGCCGCGCAGCCCGTCGGCGTCTCGGGTGATGCAGCCCGCCTCCAGCAGGTGCTCGAGAACCTGCTCGGGAACGCGCTCAAGTTCACTCCCAAGGGCGGGGAGATCCGGGTCGTCGTCCAGCGCCACGGCGGGCTGGCGCAGATGATCGTGAGCGACACGGGACAGGGCATTCCTGCCGACGAGCTGCCCCACGTCTTCGAGCGCTTCCGGCAGGGTGATCCGGGGACGAGCCGGTACCAGGGCGGGCTGGGTCTGGGGCTGGCGATCTCGAAGCAGCTCGTGGAGCTGCACGGAGGCACGATCTCGGCCCACAGCGCCGGGCGGGAGAAGGGCGCGACGTTCACCGCGTCGTTCCCGCTGCGCGCGGCGGACGCCCTCGATCCGAGGGCCCTGGCCAGGGCCACGGTCGGCCCCCAATCCAGGACGCTGGAAGGGATCCTCGTGCTCGTCGTCGACGACGAGCCCGACGCGCGCGAGCCCGTGCGCAGGGTCCTCGAAGCGGCCGGCGCCGAAGCGATGGCGGTCGCCTCGGCGGCGGAGGCCTTGAACACGATCGATCAGCGGCGGCCGGACGTGATCGTGAGCGACATCGGGATGCCAGGACGGGACGGCTACGAGCTCGTGCGCTCGATCCGCGCCTTGTCACCCGGGCGCGGCGGGTTGATCCCCGCGATCGCGTTGACCGCCTACGCGGCGGCCGAGGACCGCGAGCGCGCGTTGAGCGCCGGCTTCCAAAAACACCTGGCGAAGCCGGTCGATTCGGCGGTGCTGATCACGGCCATCGCGGCGCTCGTCGACCGGACCAGCAGCGGAGCGCGGCGGTCGGAAGCGTTTTGAGAGGCCGAGAGAGGATCGGTCAGACGGGCTGCGGAGCCAGAACCGGAACCGGAACCAGAAGCAGAACCGGACAGTACTGGTGGTTCGGCGCGCAAGCGCGCCTCACTCGTCATCTTCCTGGTCGATCCCGAGCGTCTTGCGACCCTCCTCGGAGATCTTCTGCGGGCTCCAGGGCGGATCCCACACGATCTCGATCTGCGTGCCGTTCACGCCGGGGATCGCGTTCAGACGGCGCTTCATGACCTCGGGGATCGTGCGCGCCTCGGGGCAGCTCTGCGAGGTCAGCGTCATCGTCACGACGCACGAGCCGGCGTCGTCGAGCTTCACGTCGTACACGAGGCCGAGGTCCACGATGTTGACCGGGATCTCCGGGTCGTAGACCTGGCGGAGTTCCTTGTAGACGTCTTCGGTGGTGGGCATGGCGGCGCTCGTTTCGCTGGAGAAGGGACTCAACAGTCTAGCCCGCCGCGTGCTGGAGAGGGAGTGGCTCGCCGGCACCGGCGCCAGGGACGACCTCGACAGGTTCAGCCCGACCTCGGTGCGTCCGCGAGCGCCTGCGAAGATGTCGGAGTCGTCCCTGGCACCGTATCGACAGGTTCAGATGGCACGAGCGGCCTCGGCACGCAGCTCGAGCAGCTCGTCGGCGAGCGGCGCCTCGACCGCGACCTGCGCGCCGCCGAACGGGTGGTCGAACGCGATGCGCCAGGCGTGCAAGGCCACGCGTCGGCTCTTCGAGCGCAGCTTCTGGTCGCGGCCGCGCCCGTACTTGCGGTCGCCGATCAGCGCGTGACCGCCGTGCGCGAAGTGCACGCGGATCTGGTTGCGGCGCCCGGTCACGAGGTCGATCTCCATCTCCGTCGCGACCGCGTAGCGCGCGATCACGGTCCAGCGCGTCTCGGCCGGCTTGCCGCGCTCGTCCACGCGCACGTCGGGTCCGTCCTCGGCGATGGGCCAGCGGTAGACGCCGCGCGACTCCTGGTAGCGGCCTTGCGCCATCGCCCAGTAGGTCTTCTTCACCGCGCGCTCGCGGAACAGCGCCTCGAGCGCGAGCCGTGCTTCGTCGTCCAGGGCGAGCACGACCGCGCCCGAGACCTCGAGGTCGAGGCGGTGGACCGCCTGGGCGGCGATGCCCTGCTCTGCCAGCACCTCGACGAGCGAACGTGTCCCGCTGCCGCGTTCCGGCGCGGACAGGAGCCCGGCCGGCTTCACCACCACGAGCACGCGCTCGTCGCGATGCAGGATCGGTATCGGAGCGCTCACGGGCCGTCCGGCCCCTGGAAGCCCTTGCGACGCAGCGTGACCACGAGAGTGTCGCGGTGTCCGGGCCGGGCCGGGTCGAGCGGTTGGATGGGCGTGCTCTCGTGCACGACGCGCTCGTCGTCGAGCAGCAGCGCGCTCCACGGCTCCTGCAGCGTGAAGCGCAAGCCCTGCGATCCCAGCGCGTCGAAGACACGCGTCTCGCCGCCCTTGATCGCGTGCCGCGCGACGAGCACGACCGCGACCATGTCGACGCCGTCGCGGTGCGCGCCCTCGGGCGTCGGCCTTCCGATGCCCTGGGCCGTGTCGATGCGGAACTGGTGCACCTCCACGAACCACGGCTGAGCCTGGCGTAGAGCCGAGGCCGTGCGCCCCAGCCCGCGCAGCAGCGCCATGAGCGCCTCGCTCGCCGCGAAACGGGCGTCGAGCGGCTCGAACCAGCGCTCGAGCCCGCCGTGCAACGCGTTGTATTCCACCGGCTGCCAGTGCGCGCGGTGCGGAACGGCGTTCACGCCGTCGCCGACGACGACGAAGCAGCCGTGACGGCGCCGGCGGTAGCCGCCGACGTCCCGCAGGTGCTCGTCGCGCGGCAGTTCCTCCCAGTGCGCGGCCCAGCGCGCGAACGAGCCCGGTGACGTCCCCGCGAGCGCGGCCAGCGAATTCGCGTCGAGCGTCGCGAACCCGGAGTCCGCGAGGCGCGGGCCCAGATCCGACAAGGGGGTGAGAGGCGGGGGGACCTGCATGGCTCGCGCGGGACGGCGATCGTGCCGTCCGTGAGCCTCGGCGTCATCCCTTTGCAGTTCGCCGCTCGACGGGCTCCGCCGGCTCCGCGCCCGCGAGCACCGGGCTCGATCGCGCGACCTCTGCCGCGATCTCGTACGAACGGATCCGCGCCGCGTGGTCGTGGATGGCCGAAACGAGCATCAGCTCGTCCGCGCGCGTCGTGCGCACGACGCGCTCCAGCCCCGCCTGGACCGTCGCGGGCGAGCCGACGATCGCGAAGTCGAGCATCTTCGACGCCTGGGCCTTCTCGTGCGGCAGCCAGTACTTGTCCATGTCGTCGGTCGGCGGCCGAAGCGGACCCGGGTTGCCGCGCACCAGGTCGGTGAACTGCTGCTGCGCCGAGGTGAACAGGCGGCGCGCCTGCGCGTCGGTCTCGGCGGCGAAGACGTTGACGCCGACCATCGCGTACGGGCGTGCGAGCTGCTTCGAGCGCACGAACTGCTTGCGGTAGGCCTCGAGCGCTGCGGTCATGTCGCGCGGAGCGAAGTGCGAGGCAAACGCATACGGGAGGCCGAGCGCCGCGGCGAGCTGGGCTCCGAACGTGCTCGAGCCGAGGATCCAGATCGGCACCGCGCAGCCCGCGCCGGGCACCGCTTGCACGGCCTGTCCGGGACGCACCGGCCCGAGCAGCGACTGGAGCTCCTGGACGTCGCGCGGGAAGTCCTCGGCCGCGGCCGGATCACGGCGCAGCGCGCGCAGCGTCCGCTGATCCGTTCCCGGAGCGCGCCCGAGGCCGAGGTCGATCCGGCCGGGATGCAAAGCCTCGAGCGTCCCGAACTGCTCCGCGATCACGATCGGCGAGTGGTTGGGCAGCATGATCCCGCCGGCGCCGACGCGGATCGTCTGCGTGCCGGCCGCGAGATGTGCGATGACCACCGAGGTCGCGGCGCTCGCGATCCCGGTCATGTTGTGGTGCTCCGCGACCCAAAACCGGCGGTAGCCGAAGCGCTCGACGTGCTGCACGAGGTCCAGGCTGCGCTGCAGCGCTTCGCGCGCGGTGCCGCCGCGCAGGATCGGGACCAGGTCGAGGACGGAGAGCGGGATCATGGTGTGGCAGCGCTTGTCGTCCGAACGGGGCGCGTGTTCAACCCGGCGGCGCGGCCGGCCGCGGGCGCAGCTTCGAAGCCGTCGACGTCAGCCAGCCTGTACCCTGTTCCGTGTGAATTCCGGCTACGTCTACCGCGATCGCGTGCGACCGCACGATGCGCGCTCGAGCGTCCTGGACTACCACGTGACGCGCTTCCCGCACTCCGACGTCGCGACGTGGCGACTCTCGATCGAGCAGGGGCTCGTGCTCGTGAATGGTCGCGCGGCCGATCCCGACGAGCTGCTGCAGGTCGGCGACGAGCTCGCGTTCCACCGGCCGCCCTGGCGCGAGCCCGAAGCGCCCACCTGGTTCTCCGTGCTCCTCGAGGACGACGACGTCCTGGCGGTCGAGAAGCCCGCGGGGTTGCAGGTCCTGCCGGCCGGCCCGTTCCTCGCGCGGACGCTGCTCAGCCTCGTGCGCGCCAGCGATCCGGCGCGCGCAGCCAGCTCGCCGGTCCACCGCCTGGGCCGCGGCACGTCCGGGATCGTGCTGTTCGGCAAGACGAACGCGGCGCGCGCCGCGCTCTCGCAGCAGTTCCGCGAGTGCCGGCCGACCAAGACGTATCTCGCGCTCGTGGAGAGCGATTCCTTGCCGGCGTCCTTCCTGGCCCGGCAGCCGATCGGTCGCGTCGAGCACGGGCCGATGCAGATCCACGTCGCGCGCGCCGACGGCAAGCCTTCGACGACGCGCGTGCGCGTGCTGGCCCGCTACGCCGACGCAGGCCGCGCGCTCGTCGCGGCGCAACCGATCACCGGCCGGCCCGACCAGATCCGCATCCACCTCGCCGCGGCCGGCGCGGCGATCGTGGGGGATCCGCTCTTCGGTCCGGGCGGCGTGGCGAAGAGCGACGCGACGCCGGGCGAATGCGGGTACTGGCTGCATGCCGCGGCCCTGCGTTTCGAGCATCCGCGCAGTGGTTGCACGGTGAAGTTGCGCTCGCCGGCGCCCTGGATGGCGGCCTTGGAGGAACAGCGCGCGATCACGCACCGTGCGACCTGAGAGCCGGTTTGCACCGCGCAGAGCGTCCGGTGCTGGTGACGCCGCTCCCCGGCTCACGATCTCCCAGATTCGCGGGAGCGCCGCAATCGCGCCGGCAGCGCTTACAGGGCAGGCAGTTACGTTCGCTCAGCGCGGGCACTCCAGCGACCCCTCCCCGCAAGGTTCGGCTTGACACATGCCGATCTCGGCGCCAACCGTGGGATGCAGATGAGCAAACCTCTCGTGATCGTCGAGTCGCCGGCCAAGGCCAAGACAATCGCCAAGTTCCTGGGCAAGGGCTGGGTGGTCGAGGCCTCGATCGGCCACGTTCGCGACCTGCCTTCCAGCGCGGCCGAGATCCCGGCCGCGATCAAGAAGGAGACGTGGGGGCGCATGGGCGTCGACGTCACGAAGAACTACGAGCCGCACTATGTCGTGCCGGGCGACAAGAAGAAGCGCATCGCCGAGCTGCGCGCGAAGCTGAAGGACGCCAGCGCGCTGTACCTGGCGACGGACGAGGACCGCGAGGGCGAGGCGATCTCGTGGCACCTGCTGGAGCTCTTGAAGCCCAAAGTGCCGGTCATGCGCATGGTCTTCCACGAGATCACGCAGAAGGCAATCGACGCGGCGCTGAAGAACACGCGCGAGATCGACACGGCGTTGGTCGACGCGCAGGAGGCGCGGCGGATCCTCGACCGCTTGTACGGCTACGAAGTGTCGCCGGTCCTGTGGAAGAAGATCGGGCCGGGTCTTTCGGCCGGGCGCGTGCAGAGCGTGGCCACGAAGCTGGTCGTCGAGCGCGAGAAGGAGCGCATGGCGTTCCGCTCGGCGAGCTGGTGGGACGCCGACGTCGAGCTGGAACGGCAGGGCACGCGCTTTCCGGCGTCCGTCATCAGCCTGGAGGGCAAGACGCTGGCGCAGGGCCGCGATTTCGGCGCGGACGGGAAGCTGCTCGCGAACCGCACGGTCGTCGTCCTGGACGAGGCCGCGGCCCAGAAGCTCGCGACCGGCATGCGCGGCGCCGACGCGCAGGTCCGCAAGGTCGAGGAGAGGGAATACAAGAGCGAGCCGAAGCCGCCGTTCACCACGTCGACGCTGCAGCAGGAGGCCGGGCGCAAGCTGGGCATGACGGCCAAGCGCGCCATGCAGGCGGCGCAGTCGCTCTACCAGAACGGCTACATCACGTACATGCGCACGGACAGCGTCGCGCTGTCCGACGAGGCGATCGCGGCCGCGCGGAAGCTCGTCGAGGTCGAGTACGGCAACGAATACCTGCCGCCGTCGCCGCGCGTGTGGCGCGGGAAGCAGAAGAACGCGCAGGAGGCGCACGAGGCGATCCGCCCGGCCGGCGAGTCGTTCCGCAAGCCGCGCGAGATCGAGGGCGAGGTCGGGTCGGACGAGGCCCGCGTCTACGACCTGATCTGGAAGCGCACGGTCGCGTCCCAGATGCTCGACGCACGCATGAAGAGCGTTGCCGCGACCTTCGACGTGACCTTGAAGGACCAGCGCAAGGCCGAGCTCGTCGCGCGCGGCCGCACTGTGCTGTTCGACGGCTTCCTGCGCGCCTACGTCGAGGGCCGCGACGAGACGGAGGTGCTCGACAAGGAAGAGGAGGCCGTGCTGCCGCCGCTGAAGCAGGGCGACGTCGCGCAGGTCGCGCGCGCGGACGCTTCCGGCCACCAGACGAAGCCGCCGGCGCGCTACACGGAAGCCGGGCTCGTGCAGAAGATGGAGGAGCTCGGCATCGGCCGCCCGTCGACGTACGCCAGCATCATCGCGACGATCCAGGACCGCGAGTACGTCGAAAAGCGCGGCACCGCGCTCGTCCCGCGGCCGCTCGCGTTCGCCGTCGTGCAGCTGATGGAGGAGCTCGCGCCGACGCTCGTCGACTACTCCTTCACGGCCGAGATGGAGGAGGAGCTCGACCAGATAGCGCTCGGAGAGATGCAGCGCCTGGGCTTCCTCGACGCGTTCTACCGTGGCAATCAGCCCGGCCTGCACGCGATCGTCACGGAGCACGTCGGCAGCATCGACCCCAAGCGCGTCTGCACGATCCCGCTCGGCGAGCGCGACGGCGCGGCGGTCGACCTGCGCGTCGGGCGCTACGGCCCGTACATCGAGTGGAAGGGCAAGCGCGCGCAGGTGCCCGACGGTCTCGCGCCGGACGAGATCACGGTCGACAAGGCCGTCGAGCTGATCGAGACGGCCAAGCAGGCCGACGAGCCGATCGGCAAGGATCCGAGCGGACTGCCCGTGTACCTCAAGACGGGTCGTTTCGGGCCGTACGTCCAGCTCGGCGACGACCCCAAGCCGGTTGAGGGCGAGGCGAAGCCCAAGAAGGGCAAGGGCAAGGGCAAGGCCAAGGACCTCGGTCCCAAACCGAAGCGCGCGTCGCTGCTCAAGACAATGAGCCCGAAGACGTTGACCCTGGAGCAGGCCCTGAAGCTCTTGTCGCTCCCGCGTCAGCTCGGCGAGGACGTCGACGGCAACCCGATCGTGGCCGCGCTGGGCCGCTTCGGTCCGTACCTGATGAAGGCGATTCCCGGCGCGGAAAAGCCCGACTACAGGAACCTCAAGACGGAGGAGCAGCTCTTCTCGGTCACGCTCGAAGAGGCGCGCGCGATCTACGCGCAACCCAAGCGCGCCGGCCGCGGGCGCGGCACGCAGGCGCCGCCGCTGCGCGAGCTGGGCGTCGATCCGACCGCGGGCTCGCCGGTCGTCGTGAAGGACGGCAAGTACGGCCTGTACCTGACGGACGGCACGACGAACGTGACGCTGCCGAAGGGCATGAACGCCGAGGACGTGACGCTCGAGATGGCGTCGCGCATGCTGGTCGAGAAGCGCGAAGCCGGTCCGTCCAAGCGCAAGAAGAAGACCTCGACCCGGCGGAAGGCTGCCACGCGCTCGTGATCCGGTACGAGGGGACTCTCTACCGTCCGCCGTCCGAGGCCGAGAGCCTGATCCTGCAGGCCACGATCGGCTGCTCGTACAACCGCTGCACGTTCTGCGCGATGTACCGCGCGAAGAAGTTTCGCGTGCGGCCGATCGGCGAGCTGAAGGCCGAGATCGGCTGGGCGGCGGAGAACCTGCCTCCGGTTCGCAAGGTGTTCCTGGCCGACGGCGATGCGCTCGTCGCGAAGAGCGCGTTCCTGCTGCAGGTGCTGGCCGAGCTGCGCGCCGCGTTCCCGCAGCTGCGGCGCGTGTCGTGCTACGCGTCGCCGCAAGCGCTGCAGGTGCGCACGATCGACGAGATGACGCGCTTGCGCGAAGCCGGGCTGGACCTCTACTACCTGGGCGTCGAGAGCGGCGACGACGCTGTGTTGACGCGTTTGGAGAAGGGCGTCGACGCGGCCGAGATGGTGCGCGTCGCGGCCAAGGCGACCGAGGCCGGCGTGCAGCTCTCGACGATGATCCTGCTCGGCGCCGGTGGCCGCGCGCGGTCGTTGGAGCACGCGCGTGCCTCGGCCGCCGTGCTCAACGCGATGCAGCCGCGCTTCGCTTCGACGCTCGTGATGACGCCGGTCGCGGGCACGCCGCTGTGGGACGAGGCGCAGCGCGGCGAGGTCGAAGAGCTCGACCCGCTGGAGCTGACCCGCGAGCTGCGCGAGCTCGTCGCCCATCTCGAGCTCTCGGGCACGATCTTCCGCTCGAACCACGCCAGCAACTTCCTGCCGCTGGCCGGCACCCTGCCCAAGGACAAGGGGCGGATCCTGGCCGAGCTGGACCAGGTGCTCGCCCGGCCGGAACGGGCCCGTTTCGTTCCCGACTGGATGCGCGGCCTGTAGCATCCCGCGCATGCTGTCCCCCCTCGCCGCGGCGGCCCTGGTCGTCGCCGTGTCCGCGTCCGCGGAAGTGCCGCGGCCCGTGTTGCTCAAGAACGTCCGACTCGCGGCGGCCGCCGACGCGCCGTCCGCGTCGATCCTCGTCCGCGACGGACGCATCCTGCGCGTCGAGACGAGCGACTTGGCCGCGCCGGTCGACGCGCGCACGATCGACGGCAAGGGCGCGCTCGTGCTGCCGGCGTTCCTCGACGCGTACTCGTTCACCGGTTGCGCGACGCCCGAGCCCAAGCCGGAACGCGACAAGCCGCGCTCGACGTCGACGGACGTGCTCGTCGACATGCGCGAGGCGAACCGCAAGGGGATCCAGCCGGCGTTCCACGCGGCCGACGCGTTCGCGCCGGACGACAAGCTCGAAGACTGGCGCAAGCACGGGTTCGGCGCGCTGCTGTCGGCGCCGCACGGCCAGATCCTGTCGGGCGTCAGCGCGCTGGCGATCACGCGCGACGTCGCGCCGCGCGATGCGCTGCTGCGCGCCAGCGTGTTCGACCACGCGGGCTTCGACGCGACCGGACCGGGCTACCCGGGCACGCCGATGGGCTCGATCGCACAGTTGCGGCAGTTCCTGCTCGACGCGAGCCGGCACCGCGAGCTGGTCCTGCGGCGCGCGGCCGGCAAGCCGGGCGAGCGCGCGCCGTTCGACGCCGACCTCGAGGCGGCGCAGGACCTGCTCGCGCGACGCCGCACCGTGTGCGCCGAGGCCGAGGACGCCGACGACATCGATCGTTTCGTGAAGCTCGGCGACGAGCACGGCTTCGCGCTGGCGATCGCGGGCGGGCGCGAGGCCTGGCGGCGCGCGCCCCTGCTGGCCGAGCGCAAGATCCCCGTGATCCTGACGCTCGACTGGGGCGACGAGGCCGACGATCCGGACGGGAAGGACGCGAAGAAGAAGAAGAAGCCGGCGGCCGAAGACGCGCCTTGGACGTACGACGAGCCGCTCGCGTCGCGGCAGGAGAAGCGACGCCAGTGGGTCGAGGCGCGCGACGGAGCGAAGGTGCTGTCGACAGCCGGCGTGGCGATCGCGTTCGGCACGGGGAAGGAAGGCCCGAAGGAACTCCTCGAGCGCGTGCGCAAGCTGGTCGAGGCCGGCCTGCCGCGCGACGTCGCGTTGCGCGCGCTGACGGAGGGCGCGGCCGGGATCCTGGGCGTCGCGCCGGCGCTGGGACGCGTGGCCGCGGGCTCCGACGCGACGTTCGCGCTGTGGACCAAGGACCCCCTGGTGGACAAGGAGGCGCAGGTCGCGTGGCTCTTCGTCGACGGGCACGCGCTCGAACTCGAGACGAAGAAGAAGGGCTCTGAGGCCGCTCCCGCGGAAGGCGTCGACGCCACCGGGACGTGGGCCCTCGACTACGACGCGCCGCAGGCGAGCGACGGCGAGGCCGAGCTGCGCATGGAGAAGGACGGCAAGGTCGAGGGCACGTTGCGCGGCAAGTCGCCCGACGGCAGCGCGCTGGAGGTGAAGGTCAGCGGCCGGCTCTCGGAGAAAACCCTGCGCGTGAGCGGCGATACGACGATCGCCGGGCGCAGCGTCGAGCTCGTGCTCGAAGGCGAGATCGACGGGGACACGTGGAAGGGCACGTTGACCGTGCCGAGGGCGGACGTCTTGAGCTTCACCGCGCAGCGCGCGCCGAAGGAGGACCACCGATGAGCCTCGCAATCCTGTTGCTCCTCGCGCTGCCCTCGGCCGCCGAGCATCCCACCGAGACGGATGTGGACCGCAAGCCGCGCCTCGTGCTCGACGGCAATGCGCTCATCCGCGGCGCGACGATCCACACGGCCGTCGGGCCGGCGTTCCAGGGTGACGTGCTCGTGCGCGACGGTCGCATCGCGGCGGTCGGACGCGTCACGGCCCCGGCCGGCGTCACGGTCATCGAGGCCAACGGCATGCACCTGGCCCCGGGCGTCGTCGACTGCCACTCGCACATCGCGATCGACGGCAGCGTGAACGAGGGCACGCTCTCGATCACGGCCGACGTCACGATCGCGGACGTCGTCGATCCCGACGACCTGTCGATCTACCGCGCCGCGGCGGGCGGCGTCACGACCGCGCGGCTCCTGCACGGATCGGCGAACACGATCGGCGGGCGCGACGCGGTGATCAAGATGAAGCCGCGACGCACGGCGGACGAGATCCGATTCCCGGGCGCGCCGGAGGGCATCAAGTTCGCGCTGGGCGAGAACCCCAAGCGCGCGGGTGGCGGCCGCGGCAGCGATCGGTTCCCCGCCAGCCGCATGGGCGTCGAGGCCGTGTTGCTGCGCGCCTTCGAGCGCGCCCAGGGCTATCGCGACGAGTGGAAGCGTCACGACGCGGCGATGTCGCGCGGCGAGTCTCCCGATCCTCCGCGCCGCGACCTGCGGCTGCAGGCGCTCGCGGACGTGCTCGACCAGCGCATCCTGGTCCACACGCACTGCTACCGGCAGGACGAGATCCTGATGATGCTCGAGGCCTCAGCGCGCTTCGGCTTTCGGATCGCCACGCTCCAGCACGTGCTCGAGGGCTACAAGGTCGCGCGCGAGATGGCCACGGCCGGCGTGGGCGGATCGACGTTCGGCGACTGGTGGGCCTACAAGATCGAGGCCTACGACGGCATCCCGCAGAACGCGGCGCTCATGGACCGCGCCGGCGTCCTGACCTCGCTCAACTCGGACTCGGCCGAGATGATGCGGCGGCTGTACGGCGAGGCGGCCAAGTCGGTGCGCTACGCCGGGATGGACCGCGTGCGCGCGCTGGCGCTCGTCACGCTGTTCCCGGCGCAGCAGCTCGGGATCGACAAGCGCGTCGGCTCGATCGAAGTCGGCAAGGACGCCGACCTGGTGCTGCTCGACGCCGACCCGCTGTCGTCGCTGGCGCGTGTGCGCTGGACGATGGTCGACGGGCGCATCGAGTTCGAGCGGCGCGACGCATTCGGCCTCGAGATGGACCCGCCCAAGGTCGCGACGCTCTCGGAGCCGGAGCTCGCCGCCGCGCCGACCGAAGGCGACTTGATCGCGATCGTGGGCGGCACGCTGCACCCGATCACCGGGCCCGACGTCGCGAACGGCGTGCTCCTCGTGCGCGGCGGACGCATCGCGGCCATGGGATCGGGGATCACGGTGCCGGCCACGGCGCGCGTGATCGACGCGCAGGGCAAGCACGTCTGGCCGGCCATGATCGAGCTGGGCTCGAACGTCGGCCTGCTCGAGATCGGCTCCATCTCCGCCACCGACGACCAGGGCGAATCGCCCGGCAACCAGCCCGATCTGCGCGTCGCGTCCTCCGTGCACTCGGAGTCGGCGCACATCGCCGTGACGCGCTCGAACGGCATCGCGCGCGTGCAGACGGCGCCCCAACGCGGCGGACCCATGCGCGGCCAGTCGGCCGTGCTGCGGCTGGCCGGCGATACGTGGCAGGCGATGCTGCACGTCGACCGCGACATGCTGCACGTCGCCTTCCCCGGCCGCCCGAACGTCCGCCGCAAGGACTACAAGGACGAGCCGCGCGAGAAGCAGGTCAAGGAGCTCGTGCGCCTGTTCGCCGACGCCAAGGAGCACGGCCGCGTGCACGACGCGGCCGCGAAGGGCGAGTGCGACGAGCCGCCGTTCGACCCGCGCCTCGACGCGCTGGTGCCGTACGCGCGCGGCGAGAAGCGCGTCGCGCTGCACGCCGACACGGCGCAGTCGATCCTCGACGCATTGCGCTTCGCGAAGGAGAACGAGCTGAAGGCCGTGCTCTATGGCGCCGTCGAAGGCTGGAAGGTCGTCGACGCCCTGGCGCGCGAGCAGGTGCCGGTCGCGATCGGGCCGGTGATCACGCTGCCTAGCGACCGCTTCGATCCCTACGACGCGCCCTTCGCGAACGTGGCCGTGCTGGCGCGCGCCGGTGTGCCGTTCGCGATCCTGTCGTCCGACAACGAGAACGCCCGCAACCTGCCGTTCCACGCCGCAATGGCGGCGGCGTTCGGCCTGCCGCGCGAGGAGGCGCTGCGCGCCGTGACGTACTACCCGGCGCGGATCCTGGGGCTCGAGAAGGACCTGGGCAGCCTGGCAGTGGGCAAGATCGCCGACGTCATCGTGACGGACGGCGACCTGCTCGAGATCACGTCGCGCGTGGAGGCGATGCTGATCGACGGCAAGCCGGTCGATCTGTCGAACCGCCAGACGCAGCTCTACGAGCGCTACGCCAAGAGGCCGTAAGAGATCGATCGTTGCTGGCGAATCACTGCGCCGGCTTCAGCGACGAGATCCACTCGCGGAAGCTGGGTTCCCAGCGGCCGACCGTGGCGCGCGGGCCCGTGAGCTTGGCGTAGTACGGCCCCGAGGGCGTCTCGATGATCGCCGCCTGCAGGCTCCAATTCTCGCGACGCACGCGGTCGCCCTGACCCGGCATCATCTCGGCGTCGAACGTGCCCGAGAGCGAGGCCTCGGTCACGGCCATGCCGTTGACGGTGCGCGTCGTCGACTGGAGGACCTCCATCGAGTCGCGGCCGTCCGGCTGCACGAACTGCCCAGCCCAGCGCTTCAGGTTGTCGCCCTTGGACCCGCCCTCGCCGCCGAAGTAGAAGAGGATGAGCTGCGCGTCCTCGGCGTCGTTCGACTCCTTGGGCAGGAGGAACTGCGCCTTGCGCATGGGCGACGTCGGCGTCTGCACGATCCAGCCCGTCGGCACGGAGTACTGCAGCGCGCCGCCCGCGGTCGCGGTTTGGCCACTCGCAGCCGTCGGAGCCGGAGGCGCGGTCGGGCTCGGCCGCGCCGTCGACGCACTCGCGGCTGGCGCGGCGGCCTGGCCAGGGGACAGCTTCACCGGCTCGTTGTCGGAACGGCAGGCCGTCGCCGCCAGAGCCACGCAGAGGATCGCAGGGAGTCGCATGCCGCCAAGGTAAGGCTCCCGCGCCTGCGCGGCGAGCACGGACAGATTCTCACCTCACGTGGACGGAAGAGTTCCGAATCCTTCGGGGCGGCCACACCCTTCGTGGCACGCACGGCCTCGCGGCCCGGCTCCGGTCAATGCGCTCCGAAGGTCCACAGGACGAGCAGCAAGCCGGTCCACAGCAGGATGCCGAGGAGTCGCTGGGGGAGTTCGCGGTCCCGCACCTGGTACGCCGGCGGGAGCGGTAGCGCAGGGTGGTCGTGTTCGTGCATGGCGAGCTGGTTCTCGAAAACTAGGCCGGACCCCGGGATGGGTTACTTCCGACAAGGCTTCCAAATCAGGAACGTCCAAAGGACGTACGATCGCCTCGTGAAGTTCTATTTTGTCTCCGAATTCCGTGCCTGACCCCCATGCAGTGCCGCCGGAGGGACCATCGATGAGCGCCAAGGAGATCGAGATCACCTGCCCCTGCTGTCAAAGCCGTCTGGCGGTCGACGTCCTGACGGCCAAGGTCATGCGCCACGAGGCGGGCAACACTTCCGCAACGCGCGACACGTGGGCAAGCGCCCAGGACAAGGTGCGCGGGCGCACGGCGAGCGGAACGAGCAAGCTCGATCAGGCCCTCGAGTCCGAGCGCGGCAAGGCCGACCGACTCGACGACTTGTTCCGTAAGGCCAAGGATAAGCTCAACAAGCCCGACACAGAGTGAGTCGTCCGCGACGCCCGTCCCGCAGCGGGGACGGCTAGGATCTCTGCCCATCCTGCCTCTCCAGGCGCGCGCGCGTCGCGCCGATGCAGGTCCTTCGCTCGCCCTCTGCAATGACCGAAAGCCGCTTCCGGGCCGTCAAGGCCTACAAGAACGAGGAGTTCATGGGCAGCAAGGACTCGCGTCCGCTGCGCATCCTCGCCGAGTACATCGAGCCCGCGTCGCGTTTCGAGGAACTGCGGGTCCGTGACACGATCGTCTTCTTCGGGTCCGCGCGCATTCCCTCGCGCGAGGTGGCGGCGGCCGAGCTCGAAGCCGCCAAGGCGGCGGGTGGCGACCTGGCGAAGGCCCAGATGCGCCTCGAGATGTCGCGCTACTACGAGGACACGCGCGAGCTTGCGCGGCGGCTCACCCTGTGGTCGAAGAGCCTCTCGGGCACCGACCGCCGCTTCGTGATCTGCTCGGGCGGCGGGCCGGGGATCATGGAGGCCGCCAACCGTGGCGCGAGCGAGGCCAAGGGCGAGAACATCGGGCTCAACATCTCCCTGCCGTTCGAGCAGGCCGACAACCCCTACATCACGAAGCGGCTGGCGTTCGAGTTCCACTACTTCTTCATGCGCAAGTACTGGTTCACGTACCTGGCCAAGGCCATGGTCGTGATGCCGGGCGGCTTCGGCACGATGGACGAGTTCATGGAGGTCGTGACGCTCGTCCAGACGCTCAAGATCAAGAAGCGGCTGCCGATCGTGCTGTTCGGCACGAAGTACTGGAGCGACGTGCTGAACTTCGAGCCGATGGTGCGCTACGGCACGATCAGCCCCGAGGACGTCGACCTGTTCCACCGCACGGACTCGGTGGACGACGCCTTCGAGTACCTCGTGCACGAGCTCGAGACGCACGCCCTGAAGAAGCCGCCGAGCACCGGCTATCTGGCCGGCTGAAGGACCGGCCTGCGGGCCCCCGCAATCCCGAAGGTGTCGATACGGTGCCAGGGACAACTCCGACACCTTCGTCGCGCCGAGTCGCAGCGCGCGGAGGTTTCGTGACGAACGTGTCGAGGTCGCCCCCTGGCACCGAACCTGGAGCGCGGATCGTGATCGACTGCGCTCAGACGTAACCGAGGTCTGTGAGCCTCTGGAGAGCCTCGGGCGTCCTCGCGCGCTTCGCGGCGTTCAGCACAGCCTCGAGAATCGCCTCCATCTTCTTCGATCCCTTGAAGCGGTCCCTGCCAGCGTGCATCACCTCGACGGCGTGCAGGTTGGCGTCGACCTGAAGCAGTGCATTGCACATCAGGCTGTAGTCGTCCTCGTTCACCTGCTCGGGCACCACCTTGGCCAGGTCGAGGAACGCAGCTCGCGCGCGCGCCGCATCGACCTTGGTGAGAGCCTCGCAGCGCCCCAGCGCCGCGCGCCGGTATTGAGGATGCTCCGTGCCGAGGCCGTTCAGCGCTGACTCGAATTTCGAGAGCGCCTTGGCGTCGTCGCCCCTGCCGAGCGCGGCATATCCGTCGCTGGTCAACGACTTGGGGTCGGAGCCGCTGCAGGCAGCCAGCAGGATGAGGACGAGGATCGGGAGTTGATGCCGCATGTTGGTCTCGACCAGGGTTCCAAGCACGGTTCAGCCGTCCACGCTCGTGTGGTCGTGCACGATCCGCCAACCCTCCGGCCGCTTGCGCAGGACGAGCGTGAAAAGCCCGCCGACGTCCTTCTTCTCGGCGTAATCCAAGTCCCAGCGGCCACGGGCCATCGCGACGTCGGGCGAAAGGGCCGACACCTCGAGCTTCGAGAAAGTCAGCCTCCCGAGCTCCTTCCCGGGTCCTTCGTAGTTCTTGCGGTAGCGCGCCAGCATCGCGTCGAAGCCGCGCGAGTCCTCGCCGCCGGAGAAGAAAGACAGGTCGTCGGACTGCCAGTAGCCGAGCTCCATGAATTCCGCCAGGTCGCCGCGGTTCCAGGCGGCTTGCTGCGCCTGCAGCACGGATTCGATCCGTGCGGCCTCGTCGGCGCTGCCCGCATGATGACCGGACGGTGCACGGCAGCTCGCGCAGAGGACGATCACGACCGCCACGATCTGCAGGGCTGTCACGTCAACCCCCGGCGTAGCCCAGGCCCTTGAGCTTGTTCAACGCTTCCGGTGTCGCCTCGCGCGCAGCAGCCTCTTCGACGGCCTTCACCATCGCCTTCATCGTCGAGGACTCGGGGAACCGGTCGTGCCCGGCCTTCATGACGTCGATCGCGTCGAGGGTTGCGCCGACATCGAGCAGTCGGCTGCAGATCAGGCTGTAGTCGTTCTCCCCGACCTTGGCGGGCATCGCCTTGGCCAGCTCGAGGAAAGCCGTCCTCGCGCGCGCGGGATCCACGTGGCACAGGGCTTGGATGCGGCCCAGGTCGATGCGGAGGTACTCGGGGTGCTGCGGGTCGAGACCGCTGATCGCCGATTCGAACTTCGAGAGCGCACCCTTGTAGTCACCCTTCCCCAGCGCCTCGTTCCCCTCCTTGCGCAGCGTGCTGGGGTCGGAGCCGCTGCAGGCGACCAGGAGGAGAAGGACGAGGGCGGGGCTGTAGAGGTGCATGGGGAGCTCGAGGGGATTCAGGTGTACCCGGGTCGCGTCCGAGCACCACGGACTACGCTCACCCGCTCGCCGGGTTGGCGTGGCGTCGTCCCAAGTGGTTGTCGCACCGGAGGATGCGCACCCAGCCCGGGGCCACGCAAGGGCTCCCCGGACACTCTCCGAAGAGTACGATCGGAGTGTCGGCGGCCCTCGAGCGGCCCGGCCAGCCCGTGCGCGAGACCAAGGTCACGATCAAGATCCCCCGGCCCCTCTATCGCAAGATCGAGCAGGTCGTCGACGGGTCGGGCTTCAACTCGCCCACGGACTTCATCGTCTACGTGCTGCGCGACCTGATGGGCGAGGCCGAGAGCCGCGCGCAGACGGAGATGGGCGCGAGCGAGCTGGAGGAGCTGAAGCGCAAGCTCAAGAAGCTCGGGTACCTGTGACGCACTGTGCGCCCCGCCACGACGAACTGGAAAGGCATCCACGTTGGGACTGTTCGACTTCCTGAGATCCAAGTCGCTGGCCAAGCCGCCGGCGAAGTCGCCGCGACCCGTGCCGCGACCGGGCGGACCTTTCGCGTCGGAGCGTCCGGCGCCGAAGGCCGAGAACAACTTCCTCGTCATCACGCTCGACTCGTGCCGCTTCGACACGTTCATGCAGGCGGCGCCGAAGAACATCCTGAAGCTCGGGAAGCCCGAGAAGCGCTGGAGCTACGCCAGCTGGACCGGTCCGTCGCACTACAACCTGTTGACGGGGCTCCTGCCGCACACGAGCCCGCCGAACGTGTACGCCTCCGAGTACTACAAGGAGGACTTCTTCAACTTCAACAAGCGCCTGGGCGCGAAGGGCGTCGAGTTCTCGAAGATGGTGCCCGGTCTGTGGCTGCCGGGGTTCCTGCGCAACACGCTCGGGTACGAGACGCACGCGCGCGTTTCGTTGCCCGTGCTGAACCCGCGCACGGGCGTGAACCGCGATTTCGACAGCTTCACGTTGATGGACAAGCACAACGACATGCGGTCGATGCTGCCGACGATGAAGTTCTCCGCCGATCGTCCGAGCTTCTACCTGCTCAACGTGGGCGAAACGCACTACCCGTACGCCAAGCCCGACGAGGACAGCTCGATGTGGCCGCGCATCAGCGGCGTGAATGGCGTCTTCAAGCAGCTCGAGAGCCAGATCGACACGGAGGGCCACTTGATGCACGCGTCGCAGGCCGAACCCTTCTTCGACCAGGACAAGCTGGACCAGCTCAAGGCGCGCCAGGTCGACACCGTGCGCTACCTCGACGGCGTCTTCGCCGAGCTGTGGGACCTCGTCCCGAAGAACACGTACGTCGTCGTGACGGCCGACCACGGCGAGCTGTTCGGCGAGGGCGGCTACTTCGGCCACGGGCCGATCATGCACGAGAAGTGCTTCGAAGTGCCGTACCTGGAAGGGCTCATCCGCTGAGCGGCGCGATGAGCGATCAGGGCTTCATCCTGTGGTTCACGGGGCTCTCCGGCAGCGGCAAGAGCACGCTCGCGGGCCGCGTCGCGCCTTTGCTGCGAGCGCAGGGCGTGAAGGTCGAGATCCTCGACGGCGACGAGGTGCGCGAGAACCTGAGCAAGGGTCTCACGTTCTCGAAAGAGGACCGTGACACCAACGTGCGCCGCATCGCGTTCGTCGCCGACATGCTGGCGCGCAACGGCGTGTGCGCGATCACGGCCGCGATCTCGCCCTACCGCGCGATCCGCGAGGAATGCCGCACCCGCTCGCGTGCACCGTTCGTCGAGGTCTTCGTCGACGCGCCGCTCTCGGTCGTCGAATCGCGCGACGTGAAAGGGCTCTACAAGAAGGCTCGCGCGGGCGAGATCCCGGGCTTCACGGGCGTGAGCGATCCCTACGAGCCTCCGCTGCGGCCCGAAGTCGTCGTGAAGACGGGCGAAGAGACGCCCGAGCAGTCGGCGGCGAAGATCGTCGAGCACCTTCGGCGGCGCGGGCTGGTGCGCGGATGACTCGCGGCGCCTAGGGCGTCGCAATTGCGGGGATTCCGGGCTTCGGTCAGACTCGAACCGTGTCGCCCTCCAAAGTCTGTCCCGAGGTCGATGTCGCCGTCCTCGGTGCGGGACCGACTGGACTCGGCGCGGCCTGGAGGCTCGAGGAGCTGCGGCGCGCGGGCGGCGGCTGGACGTGGCACCTGTTCGAGGCCGGCGCTGCGTCCGGCGGCCTGGCGTCGTCCGTCGTCGACCAGGCCGGCTTCCGCTGGGACCTCGGCGGTCACGTCATCTACTCGCACTACGCGTACTTCGACGCGGTGCTGCAGCAGGTGCTCGCTCCGGACGAGTGGCTGCACCACGTGCGCGAGCGCTGGATCCACTTGTGCGGCCGCTGGGTGCCGTATCCTGTGCAGCGCAACCTGCAGCGACTGCCGCAGGACGAGCTGGATCGCTGCATCCGCGGTCTGGTCCACGCGCGCGAGAGGGTTGCGCGGGAACCGGCTCCGGCGCACTTCGCCGCCTGGGCGCGCGCGCAGTTCGGCGACGCGCTGTACGAGCTCTTCTTCGCGCCGTTCAACCGCAAGATGTGGGCGACGGAGCCGGAGCAGATGTCGGTCGAGTGGGCCGGCGGGCACAGCGGTTCTCAGCACGCCAACGTGCCCACCGTCGACCTCGCGCGGATCCTGGAGAACGTGCGCAGCGGCAGCGACGACCGCGGCTGGGACGCGAACGCGCGCTTCCCGTACCCGCGGCAGGGCGGCACGGGCGCGATCTGGAAGCGCGTCGCGGCGACGCTGCCGAGCGAGCGCGTGAGCTGGCGGACGCCGGTGGAGTCGATCGATCCCGTGCAGCGCGTCCTGCACCTGGCCGACGGTTCCGCGGTGCGCTACGGCGCGATCGTGTCGGGCATCGCGCTCGACGCGCTGCTGCAGCAGTTGCGCGGGCGCGCGGATCTGGTCGGACGCGCGAGCGCGTTGCGGCACACGTGCGTGCACGCGGTCGGGCTCGGCTTCTCGGGCGCGATGCCGGCCGATCTCGAGGGCAAGTGCTGGCTTTACTTCGCCGAACCCGCGCTGCCGTTCTACCGCGGGACGCTGCTCTCGACGTACTCGCCCGAGAACGTGCCCGAGCCCGGGCGGCAGTGGTCGATCCTGCTCGAAGTCGCGACGTCGCGCGAGCGGCCGCTCGATGCCGCAGGCCTCGTCGCTCAGTGCGAACAGGCGTTGCGCAGCACCGGTGTCGTGCCAGCGGACGCGCGTACGCTCACGCGCTGGCACCGTTTCCTGCCACGCGGCTACCCCGTGCCGACGATCAACCGCGACACCGTGCTGGACGAGATCGATGCCGCGCTGCGTGCGAGTCGCATCTGGAGCCGCGGCCGTTTCGGCGGCTGGAAGTACGAAGTGTCGAACCAGGACCACTCGTTTCAGCAAGGCGTCGAGGCCGTCGATGCGGCGCTCCTCGGCGCGCGCGAGACGACGTGGCCCGATCCGGACGCGGCGAACGCCGGCCGCGCGCCCTGGCCCGCTTCGGCAGCGCAGGTGAACGCATGAGCGTCCTCGTCATCGCCCCGCACGCTGACGACGAGGTGCTCGGCTGCGGCGGCACGATCGCGCGCCGCGTGGCCGAAGGGCGCGAAGTGCACGTCGTCGTCGTCGGCATCGGTCCGGTGCACCGCCCCGACGGCTCGCTCAAGGTGAGCGCCGAGGTGCGGCGCGCCGAGCTGGCCGAGTCCTGCCGACGCCTGGGAGTCGCGAGCCACGGCGTGCTCTTCGAGGGGCTCGAGAACCGACTCGACACGTTGCCGCGCCTCGACCTCGTCTCGCGTCTCGACCGCTTGATGGAGCAGCGCGCCTGGGACGAGGTCTTCGCGCCCGGCAACGCCTGTCACCAGGACCACGCCGTCGTGCACGCCGCGGCGCTCGCGGCGCTGCGCCAGCGGCCCGGTCGCCGGCGCGAGCGCGTGTGCGCGCTGTACGAGTACCCGCTGGCAACGTGGTCGAGCGGCCCCGACGACGCGGGTGCGTGGTACGTCGCGCTCGGTTCTCACCTCGAGTCGAAGATGCACGCGCTCGCGGCCTACGCGTCGCAGAGGCTGCCCGACCCCGAGCCGCTCTCTCACGCCGGCGTGCGCCGACTCGCCGCGCTGCGCGGCAGCGAGGTCGGCGTCGAAGCCGCCGAGCGTTTCCGCATCCTGCGCCAGTTCGAGTGAACGCGGGTGTCAGACACCGTGTCCCACGGACGCGCCGCGAACCCCGCTTGCTCCGCCGGGGGGTGGGACAAGGTGTCTGACACCGCTGTTCACTGCCGGCGCAGGACGAAGAGCTGCGACTCGATCACGCCGCGCGGGCGACGGATCGTCACGCGGCCCAGGTCGCGGCGCTGCCAGCGGCCGCTCGACAGGATCTCGTCGCGGTAGCGCGCCAGGAACTGGCGGTCGGGGTTGCCGGCCAGGTCGATCGGCTCGCTCGTGATCAGCAGGCTGTAGCCGTCGGCCCAGGCCAGGATCTGCTCGCGCGTCCACTGCGGGTCGACGTAGCCGAGCTCGATGAAGCTCTGGTCGATCTGGCCGCGCTTCACTTCGTCGGGCGCGCCCGCTCCGCGCGCGAGGAGGCCGGCGTGCAGCGCCGCGGGCGAGAAGTTCTGCGTCATGCCGACCCAGCCCACGCGGTCGTCGGCGCGCACCTCGGGTTGCAGGAGGTCCAGCAGCGACTCGACCTCGGCGCGCGCGAAGCCGTTCGTCTCCAGCCGGCGGCCGGGACGCAGATCGCGGAACGCCTCCAGCATCTCGAGCTGGTACGCGTGCTGAGCCGGGTTCGCGATGCCGGCCAGGCGCAGCACCCAGAACGCGTCGACGTTGGGGACAACGGCCAGCGTCAGCGCGATGACCGGGATCGCGACCGCGCGCGCGAGCGGCTTCACCGGCAGGATGCGCGCGACGCCGACGCCTGCCAGCACCCACAGAAACACGGCGCCGGGCAGCAGGAACCGGTCGAGGTGGAAGGGGTGGAGCAGCACGGGGGTCGTGCTGGCGATCCACGCGATCCACAGCGTCCACACCGGGCGCTGGCGCCAATCGCGCAGCGTGAAGAGCGCGCCAACGAGCAGGAAGACGAGCACGCGCGGCGCCCACACGAGGAATGTCGCCGCGTGGACCGGCCGCAAGAACCCGGCCGTCTTCATGCTCGGGTCGAGGTTGCCCGACAGAAACGCGACGAGACCCTCGCGGTGCGCGCGGCCCATGTCGAGCCCCTCGGGCAGCGGCAGGATGAACCACCACGTGAAGGCGAGCACGGGGATCGCGGCCAGCCACGCGACGCGCGGCAGGCAGGCGCGCAGCCGTCCGGCGCGCGCTTCCAGGGCGATCTCCACGATCAGCGCGAGCGCCAGGCCGAAACCGAGCAGGAGCCCGTAGTTGAACTTCGTGAAGAACGCCAGCGCGAGCCACGCTCCCGCCGCCAGCTCGCGGCGCGCGACGTGTCCGCGTCCGCGTCGCAACCACGCGCGCAGAGCGAAGATCGACACGACGACGAAGGGCACCTCGAGGAACAAGGTTCCGCTGAACGACAGCGCCAGCGGCGACGTGGCCGCGAAGACGAGGGCCAGCCACGGCGCCAGGCGATCGCCGCGGCCCGCAGCTCCGCGCGATTCCGCGATGCGCGCCACGAGCTCGCGCACGAGCAGGAACATCCCGAAGAGACCGACGGCCCACACGACGCGTCCCGCCATGCGCGCCGCGATCTCGGAGATGCCCGTGAACGACTGGACCGCCGCGAGGCCCGCCGGCCACGCGAACGGGTAGCGCATGCAGTCGTGGAGCGCGTGGAACGCCAGGCGCCATTCCCCGTCGCGCGCGAAGAGCAGCATGCGCACGGCCGGCAGCTCCGTGTGCATGCTCTCGTCCCAGCCCCAGGCGAGCTCGCGGTTCACGCCCGCCGCCCACCAGATGCCGAGCACGACGCACACGAGCGCCGCGAGGCCGATCTCGAGGCGGTCGCGACGCAGCCTGGCCTCCGCCGTGCCGCCGCCGGTCACGGCCATTCGCCGTGCCGGCCGCGACGGGTTCGTGGGTGCGCGAAGAGGTGGGGGAGCGGCACGGTGGTTGACCGGCGCGGCTCGGCGCCGGCGCAGCTCAGGGCTGCGTCGGGACGGCGAGCGTCACGCTGCGTGCCGCTGCGTCCTTCCCCGTGCGCACCGAGAGCGTCACCGAGTCCTTCGCGGCCGCCAGCGCGGCCGACAGCTCGGCCTTCGTCGCGACCGGCTTGCCGTCGACCGCCGTGATCGTGTCGCCGACCTTGATCGCGGCCTTGTCGGCCGTGCCGTCGGTCGTGACGCGCTCGACCTCGTTCTCGTCACTCAGGCGGAACCCGTAGCGCCGGATCGGCGCGTCGAGATCGACCGGGAACTCGATGTCGAACGTCATGCTCTCGCTGCCGCGCAGCACGGCCACCGTGGACTTGGGCGGCGTCTCCTGCATCGCGGCGCGCATCTCCTCGCGGTCGGCGACGCGCGTCTCGCCGATCTTCTGGATCCGGTCGCCGACCTTCAGGCCGATCTTCGCCGCGAGCCCGCCGTCGACGATCTCCTCGATGACCATCGCGTCGTCGAGCTGGACGCCCAGCCGACGGCCGCCGCCGCCTCCGCCCGTCGCGCGCAGGTTCTCGCGCGGCAGCAGATCGGGCAGGTTCGCGATGCCCAGCGCGCCGACCGCGATCACGATCGAGGAGTTGACCTGGTACTCGGGGATCGCTTCCTCGTACGTGTCGTACTGCGTGTGGTGGACGTGCGTGTAGTTCGAGCGGCCCTTCTGGTCCCAGAAGAACCCCGGTACGCCCGCGGAGAGGAACGCGTCGCTGTCGCTGCCCACGCTCGAGATGCCCGACTTCACCTCGCGCACCTTGAACGGCAGCGCCGGGTCGAGGTCCTTCACGGGTGCGAAGATCGTCTGGAACGCCGCCACCATCGGCGGCGTCGCCGGGATGCCGGCGCAGTAGTTCGTGCCGCCGTCGTGCACGAGCACGGCCGAGATCCGCGGCAGCTGGTCCTTGTTCTTCTCGATCCACGCGCGCGAGCCCAGGAGGCCCTGTTCTTCGCCGCCCCACAGCATGAACCGGATCGTGCGCTTGGGCTTCGCGCCGGCTTCCATCAGCAGGCGCGCGGCCTCCATCGCCGTCGCGACGCCGGTGCCGTTGTCGAGCGCGCCCGTCGCGCCGTCCCACGAGTCCAGGTGCCCGCCCACGATCACGAACTCGTCGGGCTTCTCGCTGCCCGGGATCTCGGCGATCACGTTGTTCTGCACGATCGGCCCGCGCTCGAACCAGTTGCGCACGTCGAACTCGAGGCGCACTTCCTCGCCCTTCGTCAGGCGCTCGAGAACGTCGCCGTAGTCGGCGGCGACCATCTGGATCGCGGGACGCTTGGGCAGATCCTCCCATTTGATCCGCATGTTCCCGCCCGTCACGATCAGGTCGCCGCGCGCGCCGCGGATCGTGCCCAGGATGCCGGCGTCGTCGTAGGCGCGATCGCGCATCTCGCGGAACTCGCGGTCGGCAGCGGGCGGCGGGCGGCGATCCGCACTCCTCGCCGGCGCCGCGGGCGTCACGATCCACGCGCCGGCGAGCTTGGGACGCGCGGCTTCGAGTTCCTCCGCCGTCGTCGGCGCGAGCACGGCCACGCCTGCGACGCGCCCCTTCGTGCCGGCGGTCCACGCGTTCGTGCCGAAGCGCAGCTCCTTCACCACCGGCGCGAGCATGCGCCCGGAGGACGGTCCGCGGTTGAAGCCCACCGCGACCTCGCCCCACGGCTCCAAGCGCACGTTCACGAGGCCCATGCGCTTGAACTCCTCGACCGCCCAGTCGCAGGCGTCGTCGTAGCCGTGCGAGCCCGTGAGGCGCGGCCCGATGCGGTTCGCGAGGTGGTCGAGGAACGCCATCACTTGGCTGTCGCGGCGGGCGAGCGCCTCGATGCGCTGCGCGTCGCTCTGCAGGTCGTCGCTGGCCTGTTGGACGCCGTAAGAGGCGCCGCGCGCGAGCGCGAGGGGAGCGACGGCTCCCGCGGTCAGCAGACAGAATGCGAAGACGGGCAGGCTGTCACGGAAGCGCATGGATTGTCCTCGAGGGGGGGCCAGCACTGTAGCGGCAGGATCGGGCGGCGGCTTGCCTGTCCGAACGGAGAGCGCACGCGGTCGGCCGACGGGCGACCCCCGAAATGCAGCGCGGCGGCCGGAGAGGACTCCGACCGCCGCGCGTGGGACCCGAGGGCCCCAGGCCAGGATCAGGGCAGCCAGGTCAGCTGGATGCCGTTCGACAGGTTGAACGTCGCCGCCGTGCAGAACGCCGCGGCGTTGCGGTACCAGATCTGGTACGTGCGCACGTCGCCGGCCGAGTCGTTGCCGCGGACGGAGACCGACGGATCGGCCCCGCTCGGGTACTGGCTCGCGCCGCTCTGGTTGGCCTTTGTGCCCAGGCGGATGATGCTCCCGCCTGCGCAACGCAGACCGTCACCGAACACGTTGCCCAGGCCGCCGTTCAGCTGCGAGGTGCCCTGGAAGTACAGGGCGCTCGAGTTCGGCATGCCGGAGCCCAGCAGCACGACCGTGTCGTTGCCGATGCTGGCCGTCCCCGTCGCGGTCAGGTTCGCGCCGTTCGCGTTGACGGAGCTGGCGCAACCGTTGCCCGCCGCCCCGGCGTTGGCGCACGGGCAGGCCGTGCCCGAGCCGTCGCCGAAGCAGAACGACGTGACGGCGGCGCACGTGCGCAGCGTGAGATCCCATCTCACGACCGTGCCACCGTCCAGGTTCGCGTCGTCGTTGACGGTCAACGTCCAGTTGCCGTTGGGGTTCTCGCCCACGAAGAAGTCGAACGACCCTTCGGGCGCGAGCAGCGGGACCACGACGCCCGTCGTATAGACGTGGTCGGTGACCGGGTCGAGCACGTCGCCGTCGAACAGCGTGCCGTTGAACACGTTGTCACTGCCCGCGCCGTTGTCGCTGGTCACCTGCACGATCGAGCCAGCGGCCGAGGTCAGCGTGATGTCGAGGTCCCCCGCGAACGTGTGCGTGATCTCGAGGTAGAGCTCGACTTCGGTCAGCGCCGCACCGAGCCCGCTGGCCGCGATCACGTCCGACACCTGGATGGGCGGGGCGGTCGACGGGATGTTGAGGCCAGGGCTCTGGCTGTAGGTGGTCGAGGTTTCGCTCGGACCGGCCGGCAACGTCGAGATATCGAGCGACCAGCCGTTCATGTTCCCGTTGTCCGCGGCCGCGTCGTCCGTGATCGACAGCGTCCACGTGCCGTTCGGGTTCTCGCCGCGGAACGCCGCCACACGGCCCTCCGGCGAGAGCGGCGTGGCCGGTACGCCGTTCGAGTACGCGTGGTCCACGGCCGGATCGTTTGCGTTGTCGTCCCACAGCGTGCCGTTGAAGACGTTGTCGTTCGTGCCGCCGTTGTCGGTCGAGATGACGACGATCGTCCCGGCCGGCGACGTCAGGGTCATGTCGAGGTCGGCGCCGGCCGTGTGCGTGATCAACGTGTTCAGGTCGACGTCCCACAGGAACGTGCCGGCCGCGACGTTGGCCGTGAAGATCGAGGGCACCGGCGTGACGCCGCCCGAGAAGTCCGGGATCGCGCCGCCGACTCCGGCGACGTTCGCCGGCGCCGAGGGGCTCGGCACCGCGATCGTCGTCAGGTTGAGGTCCCAGCGCACGATCACACCGCCGTCCAAGTTCGCGTCGTCGGACACCGTCATCGTCCACGTGCCGTTCGGGTCCTGACCCAGGAAGTTGTCGAAGGCGCCCTCGGGCGAGAGCAGCGGCGCCACCACCAGGGTCGTGTAGACGTGGTCCGTGACCGTGTCCGTCGCGCTCGGGTTGAACAGCGTGCCGTTGAACGTGTTGTCGTTGGACCCGGCGTTGTCCGTCGTCACCGTCACGACCGTGCCCGCGGGCGAGGTCAGCGTGATGTCCAGGTCAGAGCCGAAGGTGTGGGTGATCTCGACGTAGAGCTCGACCTTCGACAGGTACGTGCCCAGCCCGCTCGCGATCAGGTTCTCGGTCAGGATGATCGGCGGCGCCGTGGGGGGGATGATCGTCCCCGGCGAGGCGGTCAGGTTCGTGGTCGTGCCGCTGGGCGCCGACGCCAGCGTCGACACGTCCAGCGACCACGAGGTCACCGAGCCGACGTTGGCCGTGCCGTCGTCGTAGACCCTCAGCTTCCAGATGCCGTTCGGATCCTCGCCGCGGAAGGCCTGCAGGCGACCTTCGGGCGAGAGCGGGCTGACGGGCACGTTGTTGACGAATGCCCGGTCGGTCACCGGATCGTTCGAGTTGTCGTCCCACGCCGTGCCGTTGAAGTTGTTGTCGAGCGTCCCGCCGTTGTCGGTCGTGATCGTCACGATCGTGCCGGCCGGCGATTCGAGCGTGATGTCGAGCTCGCCGCTCGAGGGGTGCAGGATCGCCGTGTTGAGGTTCAGGTCCCACAGGAAGGCGCCTGCGCCCGCCACGTTCGTCGTGAAGGTGATGCCGTCGTAGGCAATCGGCGGCGAGATCACGCCGGTCGTGCCGGGGAAGTTCGTGGTCGTGACGCCGGGGCTGCACGGGGGCGCCACGACGGACTGCGTGCCGCCGGTCGTCGTCGGGGTCGGCGCGGGGCTTGCCCCACGCGCGGCACGCGCGGCCGTGCGCGCGGGCAGGTCGCCGCCGAGCAAGGCGCTCAGGCGCTCGATCTCGGCCTGGATGCGCTCGATCTCGTAGGCGGATCCGTGGGCCGAGCGCAGCAGGTCGACCTCTTGACCCAGGCTGCGCATCGCTTCGTGGATCGCCTCTTTGGTCTGCGGCGCTTCCGGGGGGGTGGACTTCTGGTTCTGGCCGAAAGCAGGGACCAACGCGGCGGCCAGTACCGTGACCGCGAGGCACGTCGTGATGCGGGTTGTCATGAGGGATCTCGAATGAGGGGGCGATCAGAGAGCGGGGGAACGAAACGACGCAGCGTCGGATTGCCACCGACGCTTCTGGTCCAAGAATGCCACGTCCCCGGCCGATGGGGAGGCCGAGCCGAAGTCTTTCGGGGTGGGCATCGCGCGCAGGCCTCTTTGGAGCCGCGCGGAGCCCGATGGCCCGCCCGGCCCGTGTCCACGGAGGACGCGCGGTCGATCCGCCAGCCCGTGTAGGCTGCCGCCATGCTGACCCGCGACGCCGCCTGGACCCAGCTCTGCGAGTGGACGAAGACCGACGCCCTGCGCAAGCACGCGCGCGCCGTCGAACTCGTGATGCGCGCGGCCGCGCTGCGCTACGGCGGCGGCGAGCCCGACGTCGAGCGCTTCGGCATCGCCGGCATGCTGCACGACGCCGACTACGAGGCCTGGCCCGAGGATCACCCGCGGCGCATCGTCGCCTGGCTCGAGGAGCGCGGCGAGCGCGAGATCGGGCACGCGATCTCGGCGCACTACACCAAGTGGAACGTGCCCTACGAGACGGCGCTCGACCGGACGCTGCTGGCCTGCGACGAGCTGACGGGTTTCGTGGGCGCGTGCGCGCTCGTGCGGCCCGAAGGCATCACCTCGCTCGAGGCGAAGAGCGTGCTGAAGAAGCTCAAGGACAAGGGCTTTGCGGCGAAAGTCGAGCGCGAGGAGGTGCACGCCGGCGCACAGCTCCTGGGCGTCGAGCTGGCCGACCACGTCGCTTTCGTCGTCGACGCGCTGCGGCCGCACGCGGCCGAGCTGGGTCTCGCTGGTCGCGCAGCCAGCTCCGGCCTCTGATCTTCGGTCGGAGTGCGGGTTGGCCGATCAGGTCGCGCGGTGCACCGGGACGATTCGCCCGCGCCGCTTGTCGGTCGAGATCAGCTCGATGTTGAATCCACCCACGTGGAGGAAGGCGATCGGCTCGTCGTCGAAGGCCTCGCCCGGCGCCGGCGCGTGCAGCACGCGGGCGCCCCGACTCACGAAGTGGCGCAGGGCCGCGTCCAGGTCGCTCACGCGGAACGCCAGGTGGTGGATGCGCGGCGGCTCATTGCGTTCACCGTCCACGGCCTGGAACAGCTTGAGAGGCATCGAGCCTGGCTTCTCCAGGAACACGACCTCGACCTGATGGCGCGTGTTCACGACCGGATCGGTCGCCTGTGCGTATCCGAAGAGCTGACCGAAGAGCTCGATCGCCGACGCGAGCTCGCGCACCTGGATGCCGACGTGGTCGAGCGCAATCGAGGGCATGGCCGGGCTCATGGGAACTCGCGTGTTCGAGGCTCTGGCGGTGGGAATCCGCCTCGGTACCCCTCGTGTCGAGGGTGGCCAAGAGCATAGCGGCGCTCCATCCACCACGCGGTTGCTCGAGAGACCTCGCGACCGTGCTCGCGTTCAGCCTCCGGCCCTGATGTCGGCTCACGATGCAAGCGCGGAATCCCGGGTGGATGCAGACACGTCTCCAACCGATCCGCCGCGGAACCGAGAGGGAAGCACTCGGCGCCGTTCGCGCGGCGAATCGGTTGAAGACGTGCCTGTTCGGACGATGCGCGCGGCCCCGACGTGAGGAAGGGGCCGCCGGTCGTGATCAGCCCAGCGTGTCGAGGCGGCCGTTCTTGCCGCGCATGTCGGATGTCTTGGCGACCGAGCCGAGCGAGGTCCCGCCCGACGTGTCCCTGGGAGCGTCGCCGCCGGCCAGGATGTGGTTCACCGAGCTGCTGAAGCGGTCGAGCAGGCGCTGCATGCCCTGTTGCGCGCCTTCGCCGGGCGTGCGCCCGTCGAGGTACGCGGCCTCGAAGCGGTTCATCATCGACTGGAACTTCTCGAACTGGGTCTGGAGCGCCTCGCGTTGACGCGGCGAGAGGCCGTCGGACTCGAGCACGGCCTTGAGGCGCGCCTCGATCCTCTGCGCGAACGCGTCCAGACGCGGGTGCGTCGGATCGGTCGGTGCGCCGGGCGTGGACGCGCCCGTCTCGCTCACCCCCGCACCAAAGGCCGCCTTCGCGGCTTCGCTCCTCAGGACGGGTTGGGCCGGGATCACCGGCTTGGGGCCGGCGCCGTTGGAAATGCTGGAGATGTTCATGGCGTTCGTATCGGAACTCGGCCGCGCACCTGAAGCCTGAGCGGTGTTTCAAGAGGCCGGATGCGCGCAAGTCCTTGTGCACACGCGGCCCGATCGCTCTCGGATTTCGCGCGAGCGCGCGGAACGTTGTGCGAGTCCGGCTGTCCGCGCGCTGCGACGAGCTCCGCAGTCAGGACGGTCGCACGGGACGCGATTCCACCGACGCCGCAGGACGTGCGACGCGAACTTGCTTCCTGCGACCGGAAGGAAAGGCACGTCGAACGCAGCAACGCCGCGCGGAAACGGTCGCGTGCGACACGCCAGGCCCGATCGTACCGGTGGCACGGCCATTGCTTGGCACGGGCTCATGGACACGGGTCTCTACCACGCGGTGGCCGCGATGCGAGCGGGCGAGAAGCGCCTCGAGTCGATCGCGCACAACCTCGCCAACGTCTCGACGCGCGGCTACAAGCGCGAGACGAGCTTCGCTCACGCGTTGTCCGTCGGGCGATCGCGCAACCCGCAGGTCGTCGCCGGCGCAGCGCCCGATCCTTCGCAAGGCGTGCTGGAGACGACCGGCAACCCGCTCGACCTCGCGCTCGAAGGGCGCGGCTACTTCGTCGTCGAAACGCCTTCGGGGCGCGCCTTCGCGCGCGACGGATCGTTCCGCCTCGACAACAAGGGCGCGCTCGTCACTCAGGACGGGTTCCCCGTCGCGTGGAAGGGTGGGCGCGGCACGCTGCGGACCGCGGACGAAACGCCGGTCGTCGATCCTGATGGGCGTGTGCGCCAGGGCGAGACGTCGATCGGCCAGATCGAGATCGTCGACGTCGACGATCCCGCGCGGCTCGTGCCCACGGCCGACGGACGCTGGTCCGCGCCGCCCGGCGTGCGCGAGACGCCTTCGAAGGCCTCCGTGCGCCAGTCCAGCCTGGAGCGCTCGAACGTGGAAGCCATGGACGAGCTCGTCGCGCTCGTCGTCGTCCAACGCAGCTTCGAGAACGCCGCCTCAACGCTGAAAGCCATCGAACAGTCCTACCGCCGACTCAATCAGCCGCGCTAGAGCACGAACAGGAGCCCCCCGCATGATCCGCGCCATGATGACCGCTGCTTCGGGCATGAAAGCCCAGCAATCGCAGGTCGACACGATCGCCAACAACATCGCCAACGCCAACACGGTCGGCTTCAAGAAGAGCGAGCTCGGCTTCCGCGCGCTGCTCTACCAGACCGTGCGCGAGCCGGGCGCGATCACGGGCCAGGGGCAGCGCGATCCCACGGGCCTGCAGTTCGGCACGGGCACCGAGGTGTCGGGCTCGACGAAGATCTTCCAGCAGGGCGAGCTCGAGCCGACGCCGAACCCGCTGGGTGTCGCGATCCAGGGCGAAGGCTTCTTCCAGGTGCGCATGTCGGGCGGCGAGCTGCGCTACACGCGCGACGGCGGCTTCCACCGCGACCTCGACGGCTCGCTGGTCACGTCCGAGGGCTACTTCCTCGAGCCGCGCATCCAGCTGCCCTCCGACGCGCTCGCGATCTCGGTCGGCGAGGACGGCACGGTCACGGCGCAGCTCTCGACGACCCCCGCACCGGTGCAGGTCGGACAGATCGCGCTGTTCCGCTTCCCGAACGATGGCGGCCTCAAGGCGGTCGGCGGCAACTTCTACGCCGAAACCGGCGGCTCGGGCCAGCCGATCCAGGGCATCCCGGGCCGCGATGGCACGGGCTCGCTCAAGCAGGGCTTCCGCGAGCGCTCGAACGTGCAGGTCGTCGACGAGCTGGTCGGCCTGATCCTGGCGCAGCGCAACTACGAGGTCTCGAGCCGCGCGATCAAGGTGTCCGACGAGATGCTCCAGCAGACGAACCAGTTGATCCGTTGAGGTCCGGACGATGATCGCCGCCGCCATCCTCTGCGCTTTCGCTGGCACGCCCGCCGGCGTCGAGCGCGTCGCAGCCCCCCCGACGATCGTGTTGCGCGACGTCGCGGAGATCCTCGGGACGAACCTGGAGCTGGGCGAGATCGCCGAAGTCCGGGCCGCAGCGCCCGAACTCACGCGGCGCCTGGAGGCGCTCGACCTGGGACCCGCGCCCGCGCCCGGAGCGATCCGCACGGTGAAACGCGACGACGTCGTGCGCGCGCTGCGCGTTGCGGGACTGGCCGGGGTGCCGAGCGGAGCTCCGGCATGCCGCGCCAGGCCGCGCGTCGAAATCCTCACCGGCCGCGAGCTCGAGGACGCCGCGCGCAACGCTCTCATGAGGTCCTTCGCGGGCCGCGACATCGAGATCGAGGTGGTGCGCCCGGCGGCGGACATGCCGCTGATCGCGCCCGAGAACCGCCGCGACCTCGACGTCGACCTGGGCCGCCGAGACCTGCGTCCCGGCTCCTGGAGCGTGCCAGTCGACGTGCGCATCGACGGCACGCGCGCGCAGACGGCCTGGATCGCGCTGGAGGTGCGTGTGTTCGAACGTCGCCCCATGGCCGCGCGCGACCTGCGGCGCGGCGAGCCCATCGATGCGTCGTCGTGGACGCTCGAGCGTGGGCTCGTCGAAGCGTCGGCGCCGCCCTCGCCCGAACCCGAGCTCCTGGTCGGCGCGACGTGCACGCGCGACATGCCGCGCGGAACACGGATCACCGACCTCGACGTGCGGCGCGACCCGCTCGTACGCAGCGGCGACGTCGTCGAGATCGAGGTCGTGCGCGGCGGCGTCCGAGCCCGATCGCGCGCCGTCGCCCGCGGCCAGGGAGCGCTGGGCGATCGCGTCGAAGTGCAGTCGGGCGAGAGCCAGAGACGCCTGGTCGGCGTCGTCGTCGCGCGCGGGCTCGTGCGGGTCGAGCTGGCCGTATCCCCGCGGTAATCCGGGTCCTGGGCGGCTTGTTTCGCCCGCAATCGCCGGTAATTGGCGGGCGAACGAGCACCGAATCCCACCCCGGCAGGGTTGCGGGTTGACCGCCCCGAAACGGTACAGGACGACGCGCTTCCCAGCCGACAGACAGGTCGTCCCCATGCCCAGCTCGCCTACCCAGATCCACTTGCCCCTCGAGATGCACGAGTCGCTCGAGCGCTATCTGGCCGAGCACTTCGTCCTGCCGGTGCTGCCCGAGGCGGCCGCGCGTGTCGTGGCCCTGGCGCAGGATCCGGAGAGCGGTGCGCGCGACCTCCAGCGCGTGCTCGAGCGCGACCCTTCGCTGGCCTCGCACGTGCTGCGCATCGCCAACTCCGCGGCCTTCGCGCCGCGCGAGCCGATCGTGTCCTTGCAGCAGGCGGTGAGCCGGCTGGGGATGACCACGATCCGCGATCTCGCGCTGGCGGCTTCGCTGCAAGGTCGCGTGTTCAGCGCGCCGGGCTACGAAGATCTCATGCGCACGATCTGGACGCACTGCGCCGTCGCCGCCGCCTTCGCGCGCGAAGTCGCGCGGCGCATGCGGCGCAACGTCGAGGGCGCGTTCCTGTGCGGGCTCCTGCACGACGTCGGCCGGCCGATCGTGGTCCAGGCCGCGCTCGAGGCGCCCGGTCTGCTGCAGAAGGGCGCGAACACGCCGATCCTGCTGGACGCCGCGATGGACGAGTTCCACGAGCGCGTCGGCGCACGGCTGGTCGAAGCGTGGGGCCTGGCGGAATGGACCGCCGAAGTCGTCGCGCACCACCACAATCCGGAACGCGCCGGCGCGTACCACGAGGAAGCCTGCATCGCGCGTCTGGCGGACCTCCTCTCGCACTGGGCGCTGGCCGAGGGCTCGTGCGCCGAGGACTTCCCCGACGAGGACGCGGCCGTCCTCGACCTCAACCTCTACCCCGAGGACGTGGAGGCTCTGCTCGCGCTGCGCGACCACGCGCTACTGTGCGCGGAGGCGCTGCGATGATCCACGACCTGGTCGAAGCCCGTTTCGACGTGCTCGTCCTGGGCGCCGGCCCCTCCGGTCACAAGGCCGCGATCCAGGCCGCGAAGGTCGGGAAGCGCACGCTGATCGTCGACCGCGAGCCGGCCGCCGGAGGCGAGTGCGTCCAGCGCGGCACGATCCCGAGCAAGACGCTGCGCGAGACCGCTGCCTACCTGATGGGCTTGCGCGCGCGCAGCGAAGGCGTGATGGACATCGCCGTGCCGCCGCAGACGAAGGTCGAGAGCCTCATGCGGCGCCTGAAGTCCGTGCGCGCGAGCCACGGAGCGCTGCTGGGCCAGCAGCTCGACCGCAACCACGTCACGCAGTGGCACGGTCGCGCGCGTTTCCTGTCGGAGACGGTGGTCGAAGTGCGTTTCCCCGACCGCTCGGTGCGCCGCGTGCGCGCCGACGTGATCGTCGTCGCGACGGGCTCGCGACCGCGCCAGCCGGACAACGTGCAGGTCGACCACGAGAACGTGCTCGACAGCGATTCGATCCTGTCGATGATCTACCTGCCGTCCTCGCTGACGATCCTGGGCTCGGGGGTGATCGCCTGCGAGTTCGCCTCGATCTTCGCAGCGCTGGGCGTGCCGGTGAAGGTCGTCGACGCGGCGCCGCGGCCGCTGTCGTTCCTGGATCCCGAGCTGACGCAGCGCTACGTGCAGGTCCTGGAGCAGATGGGCGGCAGCTACCTGGCCGGCAAGAAGCTCGAGACCTCGCGTTGGGACGGCCAGTCCGTCGTCACGCGCCTGGCCGACGGCACGGAGCTGCTGGCCGAGAAGTGCTTGTGCGCTCTGGGCCGCGTCGCGAACGTCGCCGACCTCGACCTGGGCGCGGCGGGCATCGCGCTGACCCCGCGCGGTCACGTTCCGGTGGACGAGAACCTGCGCACGGTCGTGCCGCACATCTACGCCGCGGGCGACGTCGTCGGTCCGCCTTCGCTGGCCGCCACGGCGGTCGAGCAGGGTCGTCGCGCCATGCGCCACGCGCTGGGCCTCGCCAACCACGCCGCGAGCCAGCACGTCCCGGTCGGGATCTACACGATCCCCGAGATCAGCACCGTCGGCCTGAGCGAGGAGCAGGCGATCGCGAAGCACGGCAGCGTGCTCGTGGGCCGCGCGCGGTTCGAGGAGTTGGCGCGCGCGCACATCAACGGCCAAACGCACGGCATGCTGAAGCTGATCGCGGCGCCCGACGGCCGCCTGCTGGGAGCGCACGTCATCGGCGAGGGCGCGACCGAACTCGTGCACGTCGCGCAGATGGCCCTGGTCGGAGGCCTGGGCCTCGACGCGTTCGTCGACAACGTCTTCAACTTCCCGACGCTGGCCGAGGCCTACCGGGTCGCGGCGATCGACGCGGAAGCGCAGCGGGCGAAGCGCGCTGCCGCCTGAGCGGACGCCCGTTCCCCTGCGTTCGTTCGAACGCGTGAGCGCAGCAGGAATCGCTGTCGTTCTTTTCGCGAGAGACGCAAAGAAGGCCTGTCGGGGGTGACGGGCAGCGCAACAGACGATTCGGCTTAAGCTATTTATCTGTAGAGAGTTACGCCAATGCGGCCAGCGCGGCACAGGCCTTGCTAAGAGGGCGGCGCATGCTTGCCCCCCCGATCTCGCCGGCGCCCGAGCCGAGCGCGCGCGCGTCCACGCCGGCCAGCGACCCGTCGCAGCGCGACGCCGCTCGTCCGCGCGCGTCGTTCCGCGAAGAGGTCGCGCGCAGCCGTGAGCGTGACGCGGCGCGCGCGACGCGCACGCTCCCTGAAGCTCACGGAGCCGACGCTCGCGAAGACGTGGATGGAAGCGCGGATCGTGTCGACAGCGACCGCGAACCCGCGCAGGACGCGACAGTCCGCGAACGTCCCGAGGCGGAGTCGCGATCAGATGAGGCGGAGGGCACGTCGCCCACGCAACGCTCGACGTCCGAGACCGCAGTGCCCGTCGAGCCCGAGAGCTCGACGAAGTTCGAGATGCCGGGTCAGGCGACCACGGCGAAAGCCAGCGTGGCGGAACCGGGCGCACCGTCGTTCTTCGCGGGGTGGTTGCCCCTGCAGCCCGCTGCGCCCGCCGCAGCGCCCGTGCAGGACCCGTCGGCCGGCACGGGAGCCCTCGGCGCGCTTCCGGTCGCAGTCGACAGCGCTGCAGCGCCCGCGCTCGAAACCGCTCCGACTGCCCCGCCCTCGCTTCCCGTCGCCTCGAGCTCGTCCGCACCGATCGCGACAGCGAGCCCGATTGCGCCGGCCGAAGTCGCACCGATCGCGGAGATGGCGCGCAATGCGAGCGCACCGGACACGCTCGTGCCGCAAGGGGCCGAAAGCCGCGGCGCGCAGGCCGGACTCGGCGCCGCGATCGCGGAAGACCTGCCGAAGGCCGCCGCTCCCGCAGCCGCGCGCTTGGCGCCGGCCGAGCTGCCGGCCTTCCTTGCGCAGCTCGAGGTGCGCATCGACGCGCCGCAGAAGAGCGCCGTCGTCGAGCTGGAGCCCCTCGACCTCGGCCGGCTCAGCGTCGAGCTGTCCATCGAGCCCGGCAACGGCGTGCGCGCCGAAGTGCGCGCCGAGCGCCAGGAGGGCTACGCCGCGATCGACGCGCGCCTGGCCGAGCTGCGCAACGCGCTGATCGAGCGCGGCTTCGCCAGCGTGAGCGTGCAGCTCTCGCTCGGCTTCACGGAACACCGCTCGCGCCGTTCTCCGGCGTCGGGTGGCAGCAGGGCACCGGCTGTGGCCGGCCCGCGGACTTTGAGTGCTGCGGAAGTGCGGGCCCTCGCGCCCGCCCGCGACGGCGCGATCGACGTGTGGGCTTGAACGAGGTGAATCCATGGAACTGACAGGCATCAGCAACACCGACCCGATCGCCGGCACGACGCAGGGAGCGCCGACCGCGTCCTCCCTCGACAAGGACGCGTTCTTGAAGCTGCTCGTCAGCCAGGTGAAGAACCAGGACCCGCTGCAGCCCGCGGGCAGCACCGAGTACGTCGCGCAGCTGGCGCAGTTCAGCTCGCTCGAGCAGATGCAGAACCTGAACGACAACATCGTCGGGCTGGCGCTGCTGCAGCAGAACAACGCGCTCCTCTCGCAGCTCACGCAGTCGAGCGCGCTGATCGGACAGACCGTCGAGTGGACGGATCCCGACACGGGCACGGTGCACTCCGGCGAGGTCTCGTCCGTGAAGCTCGAGGACGGCCTGGCGCTGCTCGAGATCGACGGACAGGACGTGCCGCTCGGGTACGTGACCCAGGTGCTGGGTACCCCGCAGGACGACGCGGGCGACGCCGGCGACGACACCACGAGCGGCGATACCGGCGACGACACCAGCGACGACGCGACCTTCTGACCGCGCACACGCACACACACGACACAACCCCACGACACACGGCCCGACGAGACGAGACCCCCATGACATCTTTCTTCACCGCGCTCAGCGCGCTCCAGGCCCACCAGGGTTGGATCGAAGTGGTCGGCAACAACCTGGCCAACTCGAACACGCCCGGCTTCAAGGGCTCGTACGCCACGTTCGCCGACCAGTTCAGCCGCACGATCCGCTACGGCAGCGCGCCCGGCGGAGGTCTCGGCGGCGTGAACCCGACGCAGGTCGGCCTGGGCGTGCGCCTCTCGGGCGTCGGCCGCAACCTGAACCAGGGAGCGCTCAAGACGACCGGTCGCGTGTTCGACCTGGCGATCGAGGGCCGCGGCTACTTCGCGCTCACGGGCGGGCAGAGCCCGCTGTACACGCGCGTCGGCACGTTCGGACTCGACTCGGCGGGCAACCTGGTCGACCAGCGCTCGGGCCTGCACGTGCTGGGCGTCGGCGGCGGTGCGATCACGGTCGACTCGAACGCGCAGCTCGCGCCGCGCGCGACGAGCACGGTCACGATGGCGGGCAACCTGCCCAAGACGATCACGGGACCGCTGCCCGAGATCCTGGCCGGGCCCGAGCTGAACTCCGGCACGCAGGCCGTGGCGCAAGGCACGGTCGCGGGACCGTTCGCAATCCCGGTGGGTGAAACCTGGACCCTCCGCGTGCGCGTCAGCGGCGGCGCGCCGCAGACCGCTTCGGTCACGAGCACGACCGGCACCGTCACCGCGGCCGAGATTGCGACAGCGATCGACGCCTTGACCGGTGTGTCGGCTTCCGTCGACGGCTCGGGCCAGGTGGTCGTGTCGACCGACGCGAAGGGCTCGACCGCGACGCTCGACGTCGATCCGGGTGCGGCCGGCATGGACCTGGCCGCCGCGACCGGGTTGCCGACCACCTTCCTGGAAGGCACGGAGTCGGACGTCACGCCGACGACGGACCTGAGCGAGCTCGTCGCCAACCGCATCCCGTACCAGGACGGCGACGTGATCCAGATCGCCGGCGTGGATGCCGACGGATCGACGGTCTCGTCCATGTTCGTGTACGGCGCGGCGAACGACGGCACGACCGTGTCGCAGTTCGTGGCCTACCTCGACAACCTGTACGACGCCTCGACGGTCGCGCTCGACGCCGCCGGACGCATCACCGTGACGGCCGACGCCGCCGGCGAAGCGGGCATCGTGCTGACGCTCGACGACGCCGGCACGAACGTGGGCCAGACGACGTGGTCCAACTACGCGTTCGCGACGACGCAGCAGGGCACGGAGCCCGACGTCGTGTCGACCGCGGCCGAGGTGTACGACGCGGCCGGCACCGCTCACCTGATGACGTGGTCGTTCGAGCGCCAGGCCGACGCCACGTGGACCGCGACGGCCTCGATGGACGCCGCCGACGGAGCGGTGCTCTCGCCGCCGATCACGGGCATCATGTTCCAGGACGACGGCACGCCCATGGGCTTCGACGGCCTGGACGACACGGTGTCCGTGCTGTTCGCCGGCCAGGTCGCGCCGCAATCGCTGACGCTCGACCTGGGCAGCGACGGCACGCTGGGCGGGCTGACGCAGTTCGGCTCGTCGTCGAACCCGCTCGCGGTCGAGCAGGACGGCTATGCCGTCGGCGACCTGACCTCGCTGGCCGTCGACCACACGGGCACTGTCAAGGGCTTCTACTCGAACGGGCAGACGAACGACCTCGGCCAGATCGCCATCGCCTCGTTCGCGAACCCCGAGGGCCTCGACGACCAGGGCGGTGGCCTCTACTCGATCGGCTCGAACAGCGGGAGCGCGGTGCTGGGCCAGGGCAACGAGGACGGCATGGGCCGCATCCTGGGCGGCACGCTCGAGAGCTCGAACGTCGACACGGCCGAGCAGTTCGTATTCCTGATCGAGGCCCAGCGCGGCTACCAGGCCAACGCGCGCGTCGTGTCCGCGCAGGACGAGATCCTGCGCGAGACCGTGAACATGACGTGAGCGACCGGCCTTTCGTTCCGGCGGCGCGAAAGGAAGGCCGCCGGGCGCAAGGGCCGACGCGCGTGCACGGTCTCCCCGTGCGTGGCACGCGCATTGCCTTGCACACGATCCGCTCCACCCAGATCCCGAGCCCCATTCGATGACGAAGTCCCTGTTCCGTTGCCTGACGCTGGCCGCGCTCGCCGCGCTGCTCGCTCCCGCCGTCGACGCGCAAGTGCGCCGCGGCTCGATCTACGACGTGTCGCAAGGGCCCGTCTCGCCCGTCGCCTCGAAGGTGGGCGCGAAGGTGGGGGACCTGGTCACGATCGTCATCTCCGAAGTGCAGGACCTGAAGAACGAGGAGTCGAGCGACCTCTCGAAGAAGACGTCGATCGACTACCAGATCCGCAACTTCGACATCGCGCCCAACGCGTTCAACACGCTGCCGCGGCTCGCGGCCGGGTCAGACGACCAGTTCAACGGTGCCGCGAACTACTCGAAGAAGGGCAAGTTCACGGCGCGCCTGACCGCGGTCGTCGTCGACGTGCTGCCGAACGGGAACCTCGTGCTGCTCGGTCGGCGCGAGATCGCGATCGACAACGAGACCAAGCTGCTCGAGTTCGGCGGCGTCGTGCGCCGCTACGACCTGAAGGGCGACAACAGCGTCGCGTCCGAGCTCGTGGCCAACGCGCGCGTCTCCTACAAGGGCAAGGGTCCGATGACGAACAGCACGAACCGCCGCGGGCTGGGCGGCAAGATCCACGACGCGATCGACTGGCTGTGGCCGTTCTAGTCCCCGCATCTCCGCCTGAGAGAAGAGAACGACAGTGATCACCAGCCTGATCCTCGCCTTCGCGCAAGCGCCCGTGCCGGCTCCGCCGCACTCGGTCGCGCCGCGGCCCGTGCCGGTCCCGCAGCGGGATCCCGCTGGTCCGCAGGATCCAGCTCGCCCGCAGCCCGTGCCGGACGGTGGCCTGCCGCCGCGTGCAGAGTTCCAGAGCTACGGCGGCGTCGAAGCTCCGCGCCAGCCCGAGACGACGTCGCGCGCCGCGTACGCCACGGTCGAGAACCGTCTGGCCGGAAAGCTCGCGCACCCGGGCGGCGACTTCCCCTCGAAGATCGAGCGCCTGGTCCACGTGCGCGGGCTCGAGGACAACGTCGTGTTCGGCTTCGGGCTCGTCGTCGGCCTCTCGGGCACGGGCGACTCGATCGATGCCACGAAGCGTCTGCTCCAGAACGCGCTCTTGACGCGCAACATCCGCGTCGAGATGCAGGAACTCGACGCGAAGAACGCGGCGATCGTGCAGGTCGAAGCGCGCTTGCCCGCCGGCCTCAAGCCGGGGCGGACGCTCGACGTCACCGTCTCGGCGATCGGCGACGCCTCGAGCCTGTTCGGCGGCACGCTGCTCATGACCGAGCTGGCTGACGTGACCGGCCGCTTCGTGTACGCGACGGCTGCCGGGCCGATCACGCTGGGCGGCTTCGAGGCCTCCGGACAGGCCGCGACGGCGACGCGCAACCACACGACGGTCGCCACGATGCCGGCCGGCGGCAAGGTCGAGCGCGAGGTCTCGACGTCGATCGTCAGCGAGAACGGATTCGTGCACTTCGACCTCGTCGGCGAGCGCGAGAGCCTGGGCAACGCGATGCGCATCGCCGCTTCGGTCAACGAGGTCTACCCCGGGGCCGCGCTGGCCCTGCCGGACGGACGCTCGGTCGAGATCCGCGTTCCGGCCGACCTGCCGGCTGCGGACATCGTGCCGTTCGTCCACGGGATGCTGGCGCGCGAGATCCAGGTCGAGACCACGCCGCGCGTCGTCGTGAACGAACGCACGGGCACGATCGTGCTGGGCGGCGACGTGCGCTTGCGCCCCGGCGCGATCGCGCACGGCTCGATCACGGTGACGATCGCGGAGTCGCCGGTCGCCAGCCAGCCCGGTCCCTTCTCGGGCGGCACGACGGTCGTCACGCCGCGCACAGAGGTCGACGTGGCCGAGGACGCCGGACGCATCCTGATGATCCCGGGTGCCGTGACGCTGCGCGAGGTGGTCGAGGTGCTCGACGTGCTCGGCGCGACACCGCGCGAGCTGGTCTCGATCCTGGAAGCCATGGCGCAAGGCGGCCTGCTCGAGGCCGAGATCCGGAGGATGTGATGGAAGGGATTCAGCTCCGGCCGATCACGACGGACGCGACGCGTCCGCTGGACGCGCGGACCTTGACGGCCGGCGAGCCGCGCGAGGCCGCGCAACGCTTCGAAGCGCTGCTCGCGACGATGCTCGTCAAGGAGATGCGCGCGACGCTGAACGAGGGCTTCTTCGGCACCGGAGCGGCCGGCGACGTCTACGGCGGCTGGCTCGACCAGCACGTGGGCGAATCGCTGGCGCAGCGCGACGCGCTCCACCTCGAGGGCGTCCTGAAGGAGAGCATCGAGCGCAAGGCGAAGCAGGCCGAGGGCGTGCAATGAATCTACAGAACCTGGTTCACGCTCTGGAAGGCAACCTGCAGGCCGAGCTGGCCGGCAAGGACGTGCAGATCGCACTGCTCGAGCGCCAGGAACGCGCGATCGCCGCGCACGACCCGGGTGCGCTGGAATCCGCCGCGCGCGAGCTCCAGAGCGAGCTGCAGCGCGAGATCGAGCGCGCGGAGAAGCGCGCGCGCATCCTGGCGCTCCTGTCGCAGGCGCTCGGTCTGCCGCCGCATCCGCGCATCGCGGAGATCGTGCAAGCGCTCGAGGCGCGCAACGCGCTCGGCCTGCGCCTGGCCGCGAAGCGCGCCGAGCTGCGCGTGCGCTGCGCCGAGGCCCTGCGCCGCGGCCGCCGCCTCAACGTGCTCGTGCGCGCCCATGCGTCGCTCGTCGAAGAGGCGTTTGGCCGGTTCCTCGGACCCGATCCTTCCGGCGTGCCGCTCGGACGCGGTGCCCTCGTGGACGCGGAGGCCTGACATGTCCAGCGTCGCCCTCAACCTGGGAATCGAAGCACTGCTCGCGGCGCAGACCGCGCTCGACACCGTCGGGCACAACGTCGCCAACGCGAACACGCCCGGCTATTCGCGTCAGAGCGTGCTGTTGCGCGCCGGCCCGTCGATGCGCCTGGGCAACAACCTGGTCGGCAACGGCGTCCGCGCGATGGACATCGTCAGCGTGCGCGACCTGCTCGTCGACCGGCGCATCCTGACGCAGCGTTCGGCGATCGCGCGCCTCGACGCGCTGTCGTCGGGCCTCTCGGACGTGGAATCGCTCCTGGGCGAGCCCGGTGAAGGCTCGCTCTCGAGCATGATCTCGGGCTTCTTCTCGGGCGTCTCGCGTCTCTCGGCCAACCCGGGCGACACCGTGCTGCGCCGCGACGCGCTCGTGGCCGGCTCCGACATGGCCGAGCGCTTCCGGTCGCTGTACGCGGGCCTCGAGACACTGCGCGGCGACGCCGCCGCGCGCGTCGATGCTCAAGTGGAGCGCGTCAACCAGCTCACAGACTCGATCGCGACCATGAACCGCGCGATCGGCGCCACCGAGATCGACGGTTCGACGGCCAACGACCTGCGCGACGAGCGTGACGAGCTGCTGCGCGATCTGGCCGACGTCGTCGACGTGGCCGTCGTCGAGCGCGAAGACGGGACCGTGGCCGTCACGACGCGCGGACAGGTGCTCGTGTCCGGCACGCGCAATTTCGAGATGGAAGGCGAGACGTCGATCGCGCAGGGCGTGACGTTGCGCATCCACGGATCGACCCAGGAGCTCGAGCCGCACGGCGGTTCGCTCGGCGGTTTGTACGCGCAAGTGCGCTCTGTGCTGCCCGAGCGCCTGCAGAAGCTCGACGACCTGGCGCGCTCGTTCGTGCACGAGATCAACAAGGCGCACTCGACCGGCGTTCCCGGCACGGGTCCGTTCCGCTCGCTCGAGAGCACGCACGCGCTGCACGACGTCGACGAGGACGGTGCGTACGACGACGAGCTGCTGGCGATGGCCGGCTTGCCGTTCCCCGTGCAGGACGGCGCGCTGCTCGTCAACATGACCGACCGCGTCACGGGCGCCGTCGAGACCGTGCGCATCGAGATCGACGCCGAGGAGACGACGGTCGGCGATCTAGTCAGCCAGCTCAACGCGATCCCGCAGTTGACGGCGGTCGTCGAAGGCAACGGCCAGCTCAGCTTGCGCGCGGCCGAAGGCTTCGGCTTCGACTTCGCGGCCCGCAGCTACCCCTCGTCCGGAGCGGTCGGCGGCTCGGCGGTCGCGATCACGGGCCAGTTCGGCGGCGACGCGGCCGCAGACTTCACGTTCCGTCCGCGCAGCTCAGGCGACGTCGGAGCGACGCCCGACCTCCTCGTCGACGTGTTCGACCAGAACGGCGATCGCATCGCGACGCTCGACGTCGGCGCCGGCTACGTGCCGGGCAGCGAGCTCGAGCTGGGCAACGGCCTGAAGGCCAGCTTCGGCCTGGGCACGATCACGAACGCCGACTCGTTCGAGCTCCACGCCGCGACGGACGGCGACACGGCCGACGTCCTGGCCGCGCTCGGCTTGAACACGCTCTTCACCGGCACGGGTGCCAGCGACATCGGGGTCTCCGAGCGGATCCTGACCGATCCGCGCTTGTTCGCCGCCAGCGCAACCGGTGCGGACGGCGATGGCGGCGCGCTGTCCGACATCCTGGCTGTCAGCGAGGCCTCGCTCGAGGCGCTGGGCGGTTCCTCGCCGATCCAGTACGTGGGCGGGCTCGTCGCCGGCGTGGGTTTCGACCGCGCGTCGGCCGAACTCGCGATGGAGACCGAGCAGCTTCTGCACGACGGCCTGGTCGCGCAACGCGACGCACGCTCCGCCGTCAACGTCGACGAGGAGCTCGTCGACATGCTGCGCTTCCAGCAGTCCTACCAGGCCGCGGCCCAGTTCATCCAGGTCGTCAACGGGCTCAACGACGAGCTCATGCGACTCCTCTGATCCGAGAGTTCCCCGCGTCATGCCCCTCCGCCCCACACAAGCCGCCGCGTTCGGCATCGTCCAGAACACGCTCGAACGGCGCCTGGCCGACCTCATGCGCGCGCAGGAGCAGGCGTCGACCGGCAAGCGCATCCTGCGTCCGTCCGACGACCCGGTCGGCACGTCGCTGGCGATCGACTTGCGCGGCGAGCAGGACCTGATCGGTCGCTGGCGCCAGACGGCGGCGACGAGCCAGCCCTACCTCGACGCCGCGAACTCCTCGCTCGATGCGTCGCACCAGCTGCTCGGCCAGATCCGCTCGCTGGCGATGCAGGCCTTGTCGGGCACGATGGGGGACACAGACCGCGAAGGCGTCGCGAACCAGATCGCGTCGATCAAGGCGTCGCTCGTCGACAGCGCCAACACGGCCTTCGACGGCAAGTACCTCTTCGGCGGCACCGTCAGCTCGTCGCAGCCGTTCACCGTCGGTGCCGACGGCACGGTCTCGTACCGCGGCAACGACCAGCTGCAGAGCGTCATCCTCGGGCTGGGCGTCGAAGTGCCGATCAACGTCCCCGGCTCGGACGCGTTCATGGCGCGCGATCCGCGCGGCCTCTCCCTCTCGGGGGCGAGCGGCCTCGCCGTCGCGAATGGCCCGAGCCAGGGCGACGGCTGGCTCGACATCGAGATCCGCCACGACGCGACGGCCGGGACGCCGGGCTCGGGCCTCGTGCTCACGAACGGCGGCGCGGACGACACGATCCTGGGCGATCGCACGCTCGTGATCGACGCAGCCGCGCAGACAGTGAGGCTCGGCAACGGGCCGATCGTGCAGTTCCCGGACGCGACGCACCCCGACGCGGCCGATTTCGTCGTGCGCGACGAGCACGGCGCGCTCATCCACCTGGACGTCACGGGGTTCGACGGCACCGACTCGAACGTCACGCTCAGCGGCAGCGGCTCGATCCGCGCCGGCAGCGGCGACTTCGTCGCGCTCGACCTGGCCGAGGACGACCTGCAGCTCGTCGACCCCACGACCGGCGCGGTGATGCGCGTCGATGCGACAGGCGTCGTGCGCGCGAGCACGGACGTGGCGCGGTTCGAAGGCACCCTCGACGTGTTCGCCGCGATCGACGGCATCATCGCCGACCTGCGCAACGACGCCGGGCTGCCGATCGACGAGGTCCAGGCGCGCATGGACGCGCGCCTCGGCGAGCTGATCCGCAACCAGGACGCGATGCTGACCGCGATGGGCCGCGCGGGCGCGGCTACGCACCGCCTCGAGGCCACGGACGGTCGTCTGGCGAACCAGCAGCTCACGGTGGCCGGGCGGTTGTCCGAGGTCGAGGACATCGACCTGACGGAAGCGATCCTAAACATGACACGCGCGCAACAGTCACTCGAGCTGGCGCAGATGAGCGGCTCGCGGCTCCTCGAAACGACGCTGCTCGACTACCTGAGGTGATGCGATGAACGAATCCCTGCCGATCCCCACCTCCGCCCCCACCTCCGTCCGCGCGCCGGCGCCGGCGACGACGGGTGCAGCTTCGCCGACGCAGCCCTCGATCGAGTTCCGCGCGCTGCTCGAACGCTTGCGCGAGCAGGCGCAAAGCCTCGAGCGCAGCACGGAGAAGGCCATCGGCGCGAGCGAGCTGCCCGGAGCCGTGAAGGAAGCGCGTGAGTCGCTGGACGGCGCGCTGTCCCTGGCCGAGGGCTTGCTCGAGGCCTACCGCGCGAACCAGATGCAGCCGCAAGACCGAGCCAGCACGAATTGATTCGGCGCACCTTCGAGTGCTGCCAGCGCCTCCTCGTCAGTGGGCACGCTCACCGAGAGACCGAGAAAAAATCGATCGTACGGTCTCTCATACCCTGTTGGCGCCGCGCGGGACCGCGCTTGGCGCGCAGAGACTTCGAATTCTTCTCAGTCTCTGAGAAGGCCGATTGACGTCCTCGGCAGGGGATCAGTGATCGAACACCGGATGGCCCTTGGCGTTCATCAAGGCCACTCGGCCCTTGTCTCCGCCGTCCGTATCGAGTCCCACGCCGAGATGCAGGAGAACGACCGAGAGGTTCGGGGCCGTCCCGAGTGAAAGATCGATCCTGGGGACGCCCTCGGAGTCCACGCCCAGCAGCACCCCGCCCCCGTGATCCCGGTCCCTGATCTCGAAGGCTGGGAAACCCTGCTGCCGCGAGCCGAGATCGATCTGGCAGTGACCGTCCTCGTCGAACATCTGCAGCGAAGGCACACGTCCATCTCGACAAGCCTCGAGCGCCCACCGGACTCGGCCCTTCGAATCGACGAGGTCCAGGCTTCGCGACCGGAGGGCGGCTGGTTCTGTCCTCTCCTGGCCCGCGCTCGCGATCGAACTCCGCCTACTGAACGAGCACTTGCTCGCGGTAGATGCGCCGCACGCGGCCGGCGACGCCGATCGGGACCTTGCCGGCGAACTCCGGCTCCAGGCTCGATACGTTCAGGAACACGACCTCGCCGTTCGCGCCGGTGATGCGCAGGTCGCGCTCGTCGCCCTTGAAGGCCGTCTCGGGTCCATCGTCGAGCCGTACCGTCTTCTTGTGGACGTCGAGCTGCAGGCAGTGCTCGTGCAGCAGGCCACGCAGCGTCGAATCCATGACCGACTCGCCCACGCGCAGGCCCGAATGCGAGTCCGCGACCTGAGGCGCGATCGAGTCGCCCACGCACAGCGGGAAGAGCAGCGGCTCGACGGCGGCGCGGATCTCCATCAGGAACGCCTCCATCTGCACAGGATCCTCGACCTGTTCCCGCGTCTTCCCGCCGGCGATGCGCAGCAGGGAGTCCGTCAGCATGGCCGTGTACAGCGGATCCGGTGCCCCGACCCCGCCGTGGCCGTCGCCGCCGCCGCCCAGGCGCGCGATCGTGTAGCGCTCGTCGTAGGCGAAGTACTCGGCGTTCAGACCGAGGACGAGGTAGCGCTTGCCGTTCTCGCCGGCCAGGTTGACCTGGACGCTGGCCTTGGCGAGCGCGGCCACGAAGGGTCCGTCGAGTGTCGGCGTGGGCTCGGCCTTCTTCGGCAGCGCGGTCACCGCGAGCGTGGCGCCGGTAGCGCAGGCGATCACGAGGCCGACGATCCAGGCCATCTTCTTGCTCTTCGGGCCCGCAGCTTCGCTCGCACTGTTGGCTGCATCCGCGGTCTTGGCATCGGCTTTCTTGGCCATGGTTTCGCTCTCCGGCCTCAGGGGCCGGTTTCGGGCTCCTCGGGATCGACGAGACGGGCATCGACGCGGCGCGAGCGCTCGAGTTCCTCGAGGGGATCGCCCTCGCGGAACGCGCCCCGCGCCTCGACACGCGTCGTGATGAAGCTCTGCTCCTCCAGGAGGTGCCGTCGCACGGCGATCGCGCGCTCGGCCGCCAGCTCGATCCGGTGCCCGGACGTGCCTTCGATGACGAGCAGCTGTCCCCGCGCGGGCCGCAGCGCGCGAGCCATGCGATCGAGGTACGCGATCCCGTCTGAGGTCAGCGCGGACGAGCCGGGCGTGAAGATGGCGAGCGCCGGCTGCGGCAGCTCGGAGTAGTCGTTGAGCGATTCCTGGACGAGCTTCTCGAGGTCCGGAGCGCTCTTCGTCTCGGGTTGGCCGGCGAGGAAGTCCTCGAGCGACAGCGGCACGAGCCCGAAGCGCTTGCGGTACTCGTTCACCTTCTCGAGCTTCGCGCCGCCGTCGAGCGCGCCGCCGACGCCGCTGCCCTCGAGCACGGCGACGAAATCGCCGATGCCCGCCGCCACGAGTCCCGCGTCGGGCTGCGGCGCCATGGTCACGAGGATGATGAAGAAGCACAGGAACAGCGTCATCATGTCGCCGAACGAGATCAGCCAGGGAGGCACGCCGGGGCCCGAGGCTTCTTCGTGGTCGGACACGTCAGGTCCCCCGACCGCCGAGGTCCTTCGACGGAGCCAGCGAGAGGATCTTGATCTCGACGCGACGGTTGCTCGCGCGACCAATCTCCGTCGCTTCGTCCGCACGCGGCCGCGACGTGCCGTGGCTGGCGATCTGCAGGCTCGAGCGTGGCATGCCGGCCGAGGCGATCAGGATCTCGGCCGCGGCGCTGGCGCGCGCGACCCCGAGCGAGTCCACGTCGGGGTGCTTCTCCGATGGCAGGTAGTCGCCCTCGACGAAGCCCTCGACCACCACAAGGCGCGACCAGCGCGCCAGCACGGGCGCCAGCTCGCGCAGGTTGGCCACGAGCGCGGCGGGCGGCACGGCGGAACCACGCTCGAATGACGAATCCACGTCGAACCCGATCGAGAAGCCGTCCTTCGCGCGCCGGATCGACGACGTCTCGTCCACGCCGCGCTGCTCCAGGAACGCCTTCAGGTCGTTGGCCAGCCCGGCTACCGCCTCGCGGTCGATCTTCTCGCCCATCGGCAGCGTGCGCGAGTCCTGGAACGCTCCGCCGCCGCCGCTGATCAGCGCGATGCCGACCTCGCGGATGTCGTCCGTCGACGAGGACGAGAACGTCATCATCATTAGGAAGAAGGTGACGAGCAGAGAGATCATGTCGCAGTAGCTGACCAGCCAGCTCTCGCCGTGCGAATGCTCCTCGGGCTTCTTCTTGCGCGCCATGGCCGGCTCAGGCCGCTTCCCGCTCCGCGGGAGAGAGGAACCCCTTGAGCTTCTCCTGGATCGGCTGTGGCTTCTCACCCGACTGGATCGCGACGAGGCCCTCGACCATCAGCTCGCGCAAGCGGTGCTCGGCCTTGGCACGGACGTCGAGCTTCCCGGCCATCGGCAGGAACATCATGTTGGCCGCGAACGCGCCGTAGAACGTGCCGACCAGCGCGCCGGCCATGCCGGCCCCGATCTTCGACGGGTCGGAGAGGTTCGACAGCATCTGGACGAGCCCGATCAGCGTCTCCACCATGCCGAACGCCGGCGCGAACGCGCCCATCTGCTCCATCATGCGCTTGCCGATCGCGTGACGCTGCTTCTCGACGTCCATCTCGATCTCGAGGATGTCGCGCACCATCTCGGCCGGCATGCCGTCGATGACGAGCTGCAGACCCTTCTTCAGGAACGGGTCGTCGATCTCCGCGACCTTGGGCTCCAGCGCGAGGACGCCTTCCTTCCGCGCGAGCGCCGCGAACTGGATGATCTGATCGATCCGTTCGCGCTGCGGACGCTCCTTGTGGAAGAAGATCTTCAAGACCACCTTCAGGAGGTTCTTGACGTCCGACATCGGGAAGTGGACCAGGATCGCCGCGAGGCTGCCGCCGAAGACCACCGCAGCCGCGGGGCCGTGGATGAACAGCTTCAGTCCGGAGATGCCCGCGTGGGCCATCGACCAGACAATCAACGACAGACCGAGGGCGTAGCCGATGAAGGTTGCGCGATCCATGGAGACTGTCCCGGGGAAGGGACACCGGTTCTATCGGTCCCGCGGAGCCGCCATCTGAAAGGGCTTCGACGTCTCGCGCGCTCCGCCAGGACTCAGGAAATGCCTTCCGGCAGAGCCGTTTCGCTCGTGGCCGCCCGGGCGTGGCCTTCAGGAACCCACGAGGCCGATCACGCGCACGCCGTACTTGTCCCCGATCGTGACGACCTCCCCGCGGGCGTAGAGGCGGCCGCCCACGAAGATGTCGACCGGCTCGTGCGCGGCGCGGCCCAGCGTCACGAGCGAGCCCGGCGCGAGCGCGAGCAGCTCCTGGAGGGGCAGGCGCGTGCGCCCCAGCTCGATCGTCAGCGGCACGGGCACGTCGCGCAGCCCGTCGATGCCGATCGGGTCGCCCGCCGGCCGGCCGGGATCCAGGGTCTCGAGGCGGTTCGTCTGCACGACGACGGCCTTGACGGCGTCGGAGATCGCCTTCTCGAGGGTCGTGGCGGTCGGAGTCGGCTCGGTGTCTTGGCTCATCGGTTGGCCGTTGGTTTCAGGACCTGTGTGATCTGGACGGCGACGTCGCCGCGGTGCTCGCCGAAGCGTGCCAGCGCGCGCGTCTGGCCTTCGATGCGGACCTCGACCGGATCGCCGGGCGAGATCCTCAGGGGGATGACGTCGCCGATCTCGAGCGCCAGCAGCTCCGAGAGCAGGATCTCGGCCTCGGCCAGGACGGCGGAGACCTCGATGCGCGTGGGCGCCAGCTCGTTCAAGAGCGTCGTGCGGCGCTCGTCCTTCGCGGCCGCGGCCGGCGCCGGGGGCTTCGCCGCCGGCGCTTTCACGCCCGGAAGGAAGGCCTGGACGACGAGCTTGCTCGGGCCGATCGAGAGCAGCAGGCGCACCACGACGCGGCGGCGGTCGCCACCGGCCTTGAGCTCGCGCGAGAGGGCGGCGCGATCGGAGACCAGCCGTCCGTCCTTGACGGCGAGCTGGAACGGGTGAGCGGCGCGCTCGAGCACGCGCGCCAGCACGCGCTCGAGCAGCGTGCACTCGAGCGGCGAGAGCGCGCGCGCTCCGACCGCCGTGGATTCGTCGGCGCCCAGCGCGATCTCGGCCAGCAGCGCCGCGCCAGCCTGGTCGAGCACGAGCAGCGCCTGGCCTTGCGTTCCATCGGCGATCAGCGCGACGAGGGCGTCGCCGCCACTCTGATGCGTGGAACTGCGCAGCGCCGAGTCGAGACTGGCTTCCGCGACCTCGACGCTCTGCAGCTCGACAGGCACCGGCAGAAAAGCTCGGAGCGCGGCGACGCACGCGGCACCGGCCGCGTCGGCCGGACGGCGCAGCGCCTCGAGGTCGGCGGGCGCGAGCTGTCGCGGCTCCTTGAAGTCGCGCGTGGCGACGGTAGGGCGCGGCCCTTCCTCGCGCACGAGGAGCGCATCGATCTCTTGTTCGGTGACGTTGCGGGCCACGGTTCTGGATCGTCTCGATCGGGAACGAACTTGATCCGGCCGCGCCGGTCAGCCGCCGGCCCGACGCCAGGCGTCGAGGAAGGGCTTGTACTTGTCTTTCGGCAGAGCGTTCAGGATCGCGGCGGCGCGCTCGGGCTCGAGGCCGCGCAGGATGTTGGCCGCATCTTCCGGCGGGAAATCGACGAGTCGCGCGGCCAGATCGGCGGCGTCGCCTTCCTCGAAGAGCGGAGCCAGCGCGCGCCAGCTTTCCGGCGTGTCGGCGACCGAAGCCTGCGCTTGCGCGGCCGCCGCGTCTGGCGTCGCCGCACCGGCCGGCGCGGCGATCGACTCGCGCAGTGCAGCGATCTCGAGCGCGCGCGCCTCGAGCGCACGCTGCCAGTCGTCGAGCTCGCGCGCGCGTCGCTCCTGATGAGCGCTCTCGGCGGCCAGGCTGGCCAGCTTCTCCTCGAGCTTCGTCTGGAGGTCGCGCAGCTCGTCCGTGTCGAAGGGGGAGGGCAGCACGAACGCGCTCAGGACGCCGGCAGTCATGGGCGGTTGCGCCGGTGCCGGATGCGCGGGCGCGGGCGGCGCAACCGCGGCGTTTGTCGCCGGCGCGGTCTCGACCGCCGGCTCCTTGGGGGGCGGCGGCGGAGAGATCCACGACAGTGGCGGCATCTCGCGCAGGGACGCGCCTTGGGCGACGGCCGTGGCGAGGTACGCCAGCGCCAGCGCGCCCACGCACCCGGCCGCGATCGCGATTGTCGATCCCATCTTGCTCATCGTCGTCCTCTCTCAGCCTGTGAAGGGGTCACAGGAGTCGCGCCGCGAAGCGGCGCCACACGATCTCTCTCGCAGCGCGCGAGCTCGGCTCGGCGCGCGGCGGTCTCCTCGATCACGCGTTCCTCACGCACGTCGATCTCCTCGCGGAACGTCTCGCGTTCGCGGTCCTCGAGCCGCTCGAGACCGCGCACGTCGGAACGACGCGTCGTCCAGGCCGCGCGCTCGGTCGTGGCGGCGAGCTGGCCCTCCAGCGCGCGCTGCCGGGCGGCGTTCTCGGCGGCCAGGACGCGCTCGTGAGCGCTCTGCGCCACGAGGATCCGCGTCGCGTCGAGCGTCGGCGCCGACTGATCGGAGCGCAGCACGTCGCACGAGGACGCGCTCGCATCGGCGCAGGCGCGCGCGGCGTCGTCGAGCGAGCGCGCGGCTGTCTCGGCCTCGAACAGACGCGCGCGCTGGACCTCTTCGGCCACGCGGCGCGCGCGCAGGACGCGCTCGAGCCGGAAGCGGAACTTCGTCATGACGCACCTCCCGCTCCGCGCACGACGAGGTCGAGGAGCTCGCGCGTCTCGCGCAGCGTGCTGGTCTCGCGCGGAGCCTGACGCAGGAAGGCCTCGATCGCCGGCATGATCGCCAGCGCCTGGTCCAGGCGCGCGTTCGTGCCGGGCTTGTAGGCGCCGATCTCGACCAGGTCGCGGCCGTCGCGGTGCGCCGAGAGCCACGAGCGCACGCGCGTCGCCGCCTGCAGGTGCCCGGCGTCGACGAGCTCGGGCATCAGACGCGAGAGGCCTTGCAGCACGTCGACCGCCGGCCAGTGGCCGCGGCCGGCCAGGTCGCGCGACAACATGAGGTGGCCGTCGAGCAGACCGCGCAGCGTGTCGGACACCGGGTCGTTCGGGTCGTCGCCGTCGAGCAGCACGGTCAGGAGCGCCGTGATGCTGCCGCGTGGCGCCGTGCCCATGCGCTCGAGCAGCCGCGGCACGGTAGCGAAGAAGCTGGGCGGGTAGCCGCGCACGGTGGGCGGCTCGCCGGCCGCGAGACCGATCTCGCGCGAGGCCGCCGCGAAGCGCGTGACCGAGTCGAGGACGAGCAGCACGTCCATGCCCTGGTCGCGGAAGCTCTCGGCGATCGCCGTGGCCGTGAAAGGCGCGAGGAATCGTTCGATCGGCGGGCGGTCCGACGTTGCCGCGACGAGCACACAGCGGTGCAGGCCGCGCGGCTCGAGCACGTCCTTGACGTACGAGCCGACCTCGCGACCGCGCTCGCCCACGAGCGCCGCGACGAGGACTTGCGCGTCCGTGCCACGTGCCACCTGGCTGAGCAGCGTCGACTTGCCGACGCCCGAGCCGGCGAAGATGCCGATGCGTTGTCCGCGTCCGATCGTGTTCAAGCCGTCGACGACGCGCACGCCGGTCTGCAGCGGCTCCGTGATCGGACGGCGGGTGAGGGGCGAAGGGCTCGGTCCGCGCACGGGACGTTCCTCGCGCGCACCGAGCGGGCCGCGCGAGTCGATCGGGCGGCCGAAGCCGTCGACCGCGCGTCCGAGCAGCGCGTCGCCGACGGGCACGGCGAACGGCCGTCCCAGCGCGATGACCTCCTGCGACGGGCCGACGCCGGCCAGCTCGCCGTGCGGCATGAGCAGCGTGCGCGCGCCGTCGAAGCCGACGACCTCCGCGTCGATCGACGTGCCGCCGGGCTGTCGGATGCGACACGTCTCGCCGACCGTGGCCGGGACGCCGTGCGCCTCGACGAGCACGCCGGAGACGCGCTCGACACGACCGCGGTAGGCCGGAGCGCAAGCGGCGCGCACGTGGCGCTGCGCGCGTTCGAGGTCCAGGCGCTTCAACCGAGGTCCTCGCGCAAGCGTTCGGTGACGGCAGCCAGCGCGGCGTCGACGTCACGCACGATCGTGCCGCGCGCGGTCGAGACGTGGACGTCGCCCTGCGCGACGTCGGGGTCGCCCTCGAGGCGCGTCGCGGAGCGGAAGGCGATGCCATTCAGCCGCTCGAGGTCGCGCGGGTGCAGGTGCACGACGCACTCCGCGCGTCCTGCGCCGGAGGCCTGCAGCGACTCGCGCACGATGCGCTCGAGGTCGTAGCGACCGGCACCGATCTCGACGCGCAGGATCTCGCGCGCGATCGACACAGCCAGGCTGACGGCGTCGGTCGCGACGGCGCGATCGGCGATCTCGCGCGCGCTCTGGAACTCCGCCACCGCCTCGTCGAGTCGCTGCACGGCGCCAGCCAGCGCGCGCGCTTCGCCCGCGGCCTGTCCCAGGACGCGGCCGCGCTCCTCGGCGGCGACGCGCGCGGCGGTCTCGGCGGCGTCGACGACGCGCGCCGATGCGGGAGCGGACGCCAGTTGGATCTCGAGGGGGCGTGCCATGTCAGCTCACGAGCGCTTCCGCGCCCCCTCCGGCCGAGAGCTCGCCGTTCTCCACCAGCGTGCGCACGCCCTTCATGATGTCGGCGCGCGCCAGGTCGACCTCGATCTTGGGCCGCGGGCCGAGCAGCTCGCGTTCCTCGGCGATCATGTCGCGCACGCGCTGCGAGAGGTTCGCCAGCACGTTCTCTTCCACGGCCGGATTCGCGCCCTTGAGCGCCAGCGCCAGCTTGCCCGTGTCGACCGTCGAGAGGACCTTCTGCATCGAGCGGCGTTCGAGCTTGGCCAGGTCGTCCCACGTGAACATCATTTCGCGGATGCCGTCCGCGGTCGTCTTGTCCGAGTCGTCGAGACCCTGCAGCACGGTGCGCCCGACTTCCTTGTCGGCGTTGTTCAAAATCTCGGCGATCGAGCGCAAGCGTTCCGAGACGGCCGGCTTCACCGGCTCGGCCGCGAGCCGTTCGATCTCGGCGCGCACGCTCGAGACGACCAGGTCGACCGTCTCGCGCAGCGGCGTGCCCGCGCTGGCCAGGCGTTGCACGACGCGCAGAGACTCGGCCGGCTCGAGCCCGGCCAACACGCCGGCGCTGACACGCGGCGGAAGGTGGCTCAGCGCCAGAGCGCGCACGGCCGTCGATTCTCGCGCCAGCGCCTTGGCGATCGACGCCGGCGGCGCGTTCTCGATCGCAGCGAACGGCCGCTCGAGGCTGCGGCGCTCGCGGATCTGGTCGAGCACCGACGTGGCGCGTTCCTTGCCCAGGCCCAGCTCGAGGAACCGGCCCAGCTCGGCTTCGTCGCGCGCGCGCGGCGTGATCTCCGTGGCGCCCTCGATCTCGCGCGCCAGCTCGCGCCACACGGCGCTCCGCTCGGCTGCGTCCGGACCCTCCGTCTCCAGCTCCTCCATCGCCGCCGCGACGCGCGGCAGGACGCGCGGATCGAGCGTCTTGAGCAGCGCTGCAGCCGCGCCCTCCTCGAGCGAGAGCAGCAGGCTCGCGACGCGGCGCGAGCCGGCATCGCTCTTCGTCGCCGTCGTGCTCATCGGCCGGCCTCCTGCAGTCGACGCTTGCCCTTCTCGGGCTCGCCCTCGGCGGCCCAGCGCGACAGGATCGACCCGACGCGCTCGGGATCGCTCTTGAGCAGATCCTCGACGCGCGCCTTGGCGAGCATCTCGATCCAGCGGTCCTCCTCGACGCCGGCCGGACGGGCGTTCGCTTCCGACGCCGCGTCCTTGCGGTTGCGCAGCGCCTTCCAGAGCACGAACAGCAGCGCGCCCGCGACGCCGATCTCGACCGCGCGCTGCAACAGCATCTCCATCAGGCGGCTGGGCGCTTCGACGGGCTCGACCGTGCGAACCACGAGCTTGCCGTCCGCGTCGCGCTCGAGGCCGGCGAACGGCGCCGACAGGGCCGCGAACGCATCGCCACGCTCGGCCTCGAAGCCCACTGCGCTCTTCACCGCGGCTTCGACCTCGGGCAGGCGCTCCTTGAGGCTCTCGTCGACGAAGAGCGAGACGGACAGGCGCTCGAGCTTCGGCGTGTGACTGCGGCGCAGCTGCGTCTCGCGGCCGACGATCGTGCTCTTCGTGGACTCGCTGGTCGTCGCCGCGACGGCGGCCGCGTCCGCACCGGTGCCGCTCTCGCCGCCCAGGTTCGAGGCCGTGCCGGCCGGACCGGCGGCGCCCGTTGCGGGCGTCGTCGACTTGCTCGTGGTCTCGGAGACGACCACCTTGTTCTTGGGGTCGACCGTCTCCTTGACGCTCTCGAGCTCCTCTTGCGTCCAGTTCGAATTGACGACGACGTGCGCCAGCTCGCGGCCGAAGACGCGCTGCAGGGCCTCGTTGGCCTTGCGCTCGAGCTCCGTGTCGTGGCGCCGACCCTGCTCGAAGGTCTCCTGCGCCATCGCGGCCTGGCCGTCGCCGCCGCTCTCCTCGATCAGGCCCTGACCGCCCTGGTCCGTGACGAGCACGTTTTCGGCCGGGACGTTGAATCGGAAGCGCGCGAGGCGCGCGACGGTCGTGGCCTGCGAGCGCGTCAGATCGGCGCGGCCGCGCAGTGTGAGCATGACCGCGACCGTCATCGGCTCGGCCCTGCGCAGCGGGCTGCGTTCGGGCACGGACGTGCTGACGTGCGCGCGCTCGACGAAATCGAGCTCTTCGAGCTGGTTCTCGAGCTCCTGCCACTCGCGCTTCAGCGCCGACTGGGCGCGTTCCTGCGCCGAGCGGAATACTTCCGACGCCGCGCCGGTGGCCGAGGAGATGCCCTCCGGCGCGCGGTCGAGCGCGCCGGCCAGGGCGACGGCGTTCTGCGCCGCGTAGTACTGCTCCTCGTCGACGTGGATGACGAACGGACCAGGCGGCTGGCTGGCGCGGAAGCGCACGTTCGCGCCGGCCAGCGCGGACTGCACCGACGCCGCGGAGCGCGCGTCGAGACCCGAGTACAGCATCTCGAAGCTGGGTTGGGCGGCCCACTTCAGGGCCATCACCGCCAGCACGGCCGCGGCCGCGATCGTGACCGCGATGCCGGCGAACGCGCCCGCGGGGAGCGCGGCCAGGCGTGTCTTGGCGGTGTCGAGGAGCTTCTTCATGGCGGTCTACCTCAGACGCTCATCCGCATGACTTCGCGGTACGCGTCGACGAACTTGTTGCGCACTTCCATGGCGAAGCGGAAGGAGAGCTCGGACTGCTTCAAGCGCAGCGCGACCTCGTGGAAGTCCCCGATATTGCCGGCGATGACGTCGTCGACGACCCTGTCCGAGTCGCGGACCGACGAGTCGACCTGCTTCAATCCGTCCGATAGCGCGCTGGCGAAGTCGGTGCGTGTCGCCTCGCCAGCGGCCTTCGGCCCCGACGCCTCGGTCGCGCGCGCGACGGACTCGGCGTGCCGGCGTAGCGCGGACTCGATCGCCGCGCGTGCCGAAGAGGCCGGGTCACCGATGGGGGAGGTCATGGGTCAGACTCCGTTCACTGCGCCAGACGCAGCGCGCGCTCGGCCATGCGCACGAAGCTCTCGGCCGCGTTCGCGTTCGATTCGTAGGCACGCACGGCCGTGATCAGGTCGGCCATCTCCGTGGTCGCGTTGACGTTCGGGTACGTGACCATGCCCTCGGCGTCGGCGTCCGGGTGACCCGGCACGTGCGCGCGCTCGAAAGGCGTCGCGAGGTCGGGCTCGACACGGTCGACGCGTACGCCGGCCGTCCCGAGCTTGCCGTTCGTCTCGCGTTGCAGAACCGTCGCGAAGCGCACCAGCTGGCGCCTGTAAGGCCCCGATCCGTCGGGCATCTGCGTGACCTGCGCGTGGGCCAGGTTCTTGGCGACGACGTCGATGCGGGCGCGCTCGGCGGCCATGCCGGACGCCGAGCTGTGCAGCCCGCGGAAGAGCTTGGAGATCGATTCCATGTTCAGCGGCTTTCCGTAATTGCGGCCTGGATGAGCCCGATGCGCGACTGCGCCATCTCGGCGTACATCTGGAAGGCCAGCCAGTTCTCGCGCAGGCCGTTCGTCTCGAGCTCGAGGCTCACGTTGTTCCCGTCCGGGCTGGCCGGGCTTTTCGTGTCGACATGCACGGTCGGCACGAGGCCCTCGGCCCCGCGTCCGGCGGCGATGCGCTCGCGCAGCGCATCCTCGAAGCTCACCGTGCGGCGCTGGTAGCCCGGCACGTTCTGGTTCGCCACGTTGTCCGCCAGCACTTGCGACCGCAGCGAGGCGGCCGACAGCAGGCGGGACAGGATCTGGTCACGGGTCGAGATGGGGTCCATGGTCGTCCTCAGGCGACGAGCCCGGCGGTGCGCCAGAGCTTCATCTTGTTGGAGAGGGTGCGCGGCGTGACGCCCAGTCGGCGCGCCGCTTCGGTCCGATTGCCGCGCGCCGACTCGATCGTGGCCAGGATCGAGATGCGCTCGATCTCCTCGAGCGGGCGGTTCATCAGGTGCGGGCCCAGCTCCGACGCGGGCGTCGCGGCGCCAGCGGCGCGCGCCTTCGAGCTCGAGCCTGTGCTCGGGAACGCGACGTCGGCCACGTCGATGGTCGAGTTGCGCAGCATCACGACCGCGCGCTGGATCACGTTCTCGAGCTCGCGCACGTTGCCCGGCCAGCTCCAGCTGGCGAGCCGCTCCATCGCTTCCTTCGTGAAGCGCGGCGTTTCCAGGCCCTGCTTCGCCGCGAAGGTCTTCGCGAAGTGCAGAGCCAGCGGCAGGATGTCCTCGGGGCGCTCGCGCAGCGGCGCGATGTGCACGGGCAGCACGTGCAGGCGGTAGAAGAGGTCCTCGCGGAACCGCCCGGCGCGCGCTTCGGAGGCCAGGTCGCGGTTCGTCGTGGCGATGACACGCACGTCGACGGCCAGCGTCTGCGTGCCACCGACCCGCTCGAACTCCTCTTCCTCCAGGACGCGTAGGAGCTTCGACTGCAGCGCGAGCGGGATCTCCCCGATCTCGTCCAGGAGCAGCGTGCCGCCGTCGGCCAGCTCGAACCGGCCCTCTTTGGCCTTGTGCGCGCCCGTGAACGAGCCGCGCTCGTGGCCGAACAGCTCGGACTCGAGCAGCGCGTCGGGCAGCGCCGCGCAGTTGACGCGGATGAACGCGCGGTCCTTGCGTGGGCTGGACTGGTGGATCATGTGCGCGATCCGTTCCTTGCCCGTGCCGCTCTCGCCGGTGATCAGCACGGTGCCCTTGCTGCGCGCCAGGCGCGACACGGCGTGGATCGTCTCGAGCATCGCCGCGCTCTTGGCCACGATTGCCGGGTTGGTGGCCGCGATCTCCGAGCGCAGGTACTCGTTCTCGCGCACCAGGCGCGTCGTGCGCTCGATCCGGTCGATGACCAGCTCGAGCGTCTCCGGCGTGCACGGCTTCACGAGGAAGTCCGAGGCGCCGTCCTTGATCGCGCGAACGGCCGACTCGATCGTGCCCTGCGCCGTGATCATCACAGACGGAACGTCGGGCGCGAGCTCGCGGATCTTCTTGACCAGCTCGATGCCGTCCATGCCCGGCATGCGCAAGTCGGTCAAGATGAGGTCGGGGTTCGAGTTCTGAGCGCGCTCGAGCGCCTCAATGCCGTTTTTCGCCTCGATCGGTTTGTATCCGAGCGCGGTGATGGCTTCGACCAGGAACTCACGGCTGAGGGCGTCGTCGTCGACGACCAGAATGCGTTGAATCGACATCGTGGGTCTTTCGCTATTGAAGAGGAATGCGGAACGCTATGTCCGCACCGCCGAGTGAG
>JANNQS010000030.1:0-95240 GCA_031400875.1 Planctomycetota bacterium
CGGCGCTGGCCGATCGACGCTGCGGAGCAGCAGCGCAATGCCGACGCTTTGACGAATTGACGATCTTCACTTATTTCGTCCGGATGACCTGGATGGAACAGACCTTGCGCGTGTGCCAGGGCGTCCAGTTCGGAGTCCCACGCCGATGAGCTCGCACGAATCCAAGGATCTTTCCGCCGGTACGCCCGCGCCGTCCACGAACCTGACCGGCGACGCGCTGCTCGCGCGCATCCGCCGCAATACGGCGCCCGAAGCGCGCTACGAGGTGCGCGGCGAGATCGCGCGCGGCGGGATGGGCGCGATCCTCGAGGTGTGGGAAGGGGACCTGCGCCGCACGCTGGCGATGAAGGTGATCCGCGCGCGCGCCGAGCCCGGCGACGAGGCGCAGCTCCTGGCGCGCTTCCTGGAGGAGGCGCAGATCACCGCGCAGCTCACGCACCCCGGCGTGATCCCGGTGCACGTCCTGGGCGTCGACGGAGAGGGACGCGCGTTCTTCACGATGCCGCTCGTGCGCGGGCACGACCTCGACCACGTGTTCGGCCTCGTGCGCCGCGCGGAAGAAGGCTGGTCGCAGACGCGCGCGCTGGCCGTGCTGCTCAAGGCCTGCGAGACGATGGCCTACGCGCACAGCCGCGGCGTGATCCACCGCGACTTGAAGCCCGCCAACGTGATGACCGGCGCGTTCGGCGAGGTGTACGTGATGGACTGGGGCGTGGCCAAGATCGCCGGCCGCGCCGATCGCGCGCAGCGCGCGGAGGACGCACCGCGCGCACAGGACGAGCAGCCCGACGCGCACGCTCGCTCCAAGGCGCCCGCGAGCGAGCGCGTGTCGAGCGAGCGCGGCGAGCTGGACGCCGGCTCCGACCTGCACACGCTGGAAGGCGCGATCGTCGGCACGCCCTCGTTCATGTCGCCCGAGCAGGCCGCGGGGTCCGAGCTGGACGCGCGCTCCGACGTGTACGCGATGGGCGCGATCCTCTACACGCTGCTGGCCGGCCGCGCGCCCTACACGGCGCCGCACGTGCGCACGCCGCCGATCGAGATCCTGCGCCAGATCCAGGCCGGTCCGCCGCGCGCGCTGGCGCAGATCGCGACGGACGTCGCGCCCGAGCTGCTGTCCATCTGCGAGAAGGCGATGGCGCGCGATCCGGCGGCGCGCTATCCCGACATGCAGGCCATGGCCGAGGACCTGCGCGCGTTCCTGGAGGGACGCGTCGTGCGCGCCCACCGGACGGGAGCGTGGATCGAGTTCAGGAAGTGGGTCGCCCGCAACCGCGGCATGGCCGGCGCGCTGGCGGCGCTGATCGTGGCCATGCTGCTCGGAACGGGCGGCGTCGCTTGGACCCAGAAGCTGAAGGGCGACCTGGAGAAGGACCGCAATGCGCGGATCCTCGGTCTCTCCGACACGAAGGTCGCGCGCGACCTGCGAGATCAGGAAGGGGAGCTCTGGCCGGCGGTACCGGACAAGTCGCAGGCGCTCGTGACTTGGGTGCGCGATGCCCAGGAGCTGGAGGGCCGCATCGGGTACCACCGCGAGACACGGAATCTGGTCGCGGCAGCCCATGAGTCTGCGCAGAACGAAGCGTGGCTCCTGGAGCAGCTCGATTTGCTGATCAAGGATCTCGAGTCGTTTCCGGAGCTCACGCTGAAGGTCGCCGCGCGTCGCGATGTGGCGCTGAGCCTCGAGGAACGCACGGTGACGGGTGCAGATGCGCGCAGCCGTTGGGCCGCCGCCATCGAGGACATCGCGCAGATCCCGGCCTACTCTGGCCTGCGGATCCGGCCGCAGTTGGGGCTGCTCCCGCTCGAGCGCGACCCACAGTCGGGGCTGTGGGAATTCTGGTCGGTCGCGACGGGCGAGGAGCCGGTGCGCGAACCCGAGACGCGGCGGTGGAACATCCTGCCCGAAACGGGACTGGTGTTCGTCCTGTTGCCGGCGTCGCGGACCGCCGTGGGCTCCAAGCCGTTGACGGTGATCGACCCTGAAACGGGCGACCGCCCGACGGCGTGGGCGAGGTTCTTCGAGCTGGCACCTGGATCAAGTGATTGGGGCCAGCCCTACCACGATCCTGGGCGGGACTCGAGAGAACCCGAGCAGTTCTTCGAGGACGTCGATCTCGCTCCACTCTTCGCTTCGAAGTACGAAGTCACCCAGGCGCAGTGGTTGCGCGTCTGCGACGAGAACCCCAGCCAGCACCACGACTCGGCTTCGCTCGGAGGGCCCACGCATCCGATGGAGACCCTCTCCTGGTTCGATGCGGTCAAGGGCGCAGAGCGCCTGGGCGCAAGCCTGCCGACCGAAGCGCAATGGGAGTTCATGTGCAGGGCCGGATCGACTTCGCCGTTCTCGTCGGGGCTCGAGTACGTGACCTTGCAGGATCACGCGAACATCGCCGACGCGACGTTCCAGCGCGGCGGGAATCTCAGCGAGGGCTCACATACGCCCGAAGTCGACGACGGCTACGCCTGTCATGCGCCTGTCGGTCGATTCGAGCCCAACCCGTTCGGATTGCACGACGTGCATGGCAACGTGTGGGAGTGGTGCCTCGACCGACTCGTGACCACGGTGCCGCCCCGAGCCCGAGATGGGCTGCGCGACGATGGCGGGACCGGGCTGGAGGGCACGATCCGCGGCGGGAGCTGGAATACGGGCGCGCGATCGTGCCGTTGCGCCAACCGGTACAACTTCGATCGGAACAACACGGACGGGGATGTTGGATTCCGACCCGTCCGGATCCTGGAAGACTGATCCCGCCGGGAGGCGAATAAGAGCTCTGGTCGGTGCCAATGCGCCGCCGGATAGCGGTTCAATCCCCGTGCAGGCGAATCGGTGTTAGCCTGTCGGACTCCCCCCGTTCTCCCCCCCGCCTCCTCGGTCCCGCTCTTCCCGGCGGGAGAAGGATGCTCCATGGCTCTGCCCCCCCGCCGGAGCGACTCCGTTTCGTGTCGCTCGCCCCTCGACATCAGGACCACTCGTGTAGCGGCCCGGTCGATGCGCAATCCGTCCGACTTCGCACCTCGCAACGCAAGCGGGCGCTCGTCGAGTTGGCGGATTGCGCGCGCCGCCGCAGCGTTCACGTTGTGCTCGCTGCTCTCGTCCGGCTTCGGTTTCGCGCAAGGCCTCCTGACCGGTCCCCGACCTTGTCCCGAGGTCACGTACGCCGGCACCTATCACGTTGCGACGGGGATCCTCGAACCGGCCGCTGGCTCCACGTCATCGCTCGTCGGGCCCGGTGGGGGCGTGATCTACCGGAACGACTGCAACGAGCTCCTCGGCTACTACCAGAACTTTCCAAACGACGCGCTCGTCATCGACGAAGGTCGCCTCCCGAGCACGTCCTCGCTGCTGCCCGACCAGGGTACGGTCGACAATTACCACGTCACGGGCTTCCGGCTCATCTATTGCACTCAGGACTTGACGGGCGTCTTTTCCATTCGCGTTCGTTTCTGGGACCAGTACGCGTTCTGCACCCCGACGGCCAGTGCGGGCGTTCCCGTCGGCGACTTCGTCTTGACAGGTTTGCAAGGCTCCTCTGCCACCGGCGTCTTGGAGTGCTTCAGTGTCGACATCGACCTGACAGGTGCTGGGTTGTGCCTGCGTGCGGATGCGGATGAAGCCTTCAACGTCGACGCTTTTGCCAACCGGTTCGGCTTCGCGCTCTCGATGCAGGGTCAGACCGGACCGCCGGAATTCCAGGCCGGCGGGTTCTACATCGCGGGGAATCCTTCGAGCTGCGCTCCGGGAGAGGGGACCTACTACAGCAGCCCGGGCTCGCCGTCCGGGACGGGATTGAACAACCGCGACTCGTTCCGAATCGAGAACTACGTGGGGCTCACGGACGGCTGCTACTACTTTGGTGGAGATCCCTTCGGTGGGTTCTACCTGGTCGTCACGGCCGATGTGTCGGACGGGTCATCGTGCACGAATCCTCCGTGCGTCCTGCTGCCGACGACGCCGACGCAGAACAGCCTCCCTGGTTTGCCCCTGGGCGGTGCGCGCGGAGATCTCGACGGGGACGGAGACCGCGACATCGTGACCGCCGATGGAACGGCGGGGAGCGCGACCCTGCTCTTCAACGACGGAACCGGCCTGTTCCCGACGGCTGTGACCCTGTCCATGCCCGGAGGGTCGGCCAGCGCTGCAGCGATCGGCGACTTGAACGGAGACGGTCGCAACGACTTCGTCGTGACGGTCGCCGGCCCGGCCGCGTGCTCGGCCGTTTCCACGATCGTGGCTTTCCTGAACGACGGGCTGGGCGGGTTCGTCGCGCAGACGCCGGTCACAGTCGGTCCTGGTCCGTCCGACGTCGTCCTGTGCGACCTGGACAACGACGGCGACCTCGACGCGGTGACGGCGAACGTCGATGCGAACGAGGCCGGCTGCCCGGACCAGAGCCTCTCGCTCCTCCTGAACGACGGCGCGGGGCAGTTCGCTGCTGCGACGCACTTGCCGCTCGGATCAGGACCGAGCTCGATCGCGCTGGGTGATCTGGATCTCGACGGCGACCCCGATCTGGTGGTCGCGAGCCCCGGCGGAACCGTGCAGGTGCTGCTGGGCGACGGTGCTGGATCCTTCGTGCCGCAAGCGCCCCTCGCCTTGGGCGGAGCGGTGAGCGACGTCGCTCTCGCGGAACTCGACGGCGACGGGGACCTCGACGTGATCGCGACCGTCACCGGCCTGGGCCAGCTGCGCCTGCTGGACGGAGACGGCCTCGGCGGACTTGCGCCTGACACAGTGGTCGCTGTCGCGGGGCAGCCGACGCGGCTGGCCCTGGCCGACTTCGACCTCGATGGGCTCACCGACGTGGCGTACCTGGATCAGAGCGGGTCTGGCGTGCACTTGATGGGCGGCACGGGCCCGGGGACGTACGAGACGTGCGGCGTCTTCACCACGAACTTGTCGGACGGTTGGCTTGACGCGGCCGATTTCGACGGCGACGGCGATCCGGACCTCGTGTCCGCCCAGAGCGGCAACCAACTCGCCCTCTACAGCGGAACCACGGACCCGAACAACGCGTTCGCCGGGAAGATCTTCCCCGCGGGCGCGGCCAGCTTCACCGACGCGCAGATCGCCTACGATCCCGCGAGCGGAGGTGGACCAACACCGGCCCCGATCTTCGCCGATCCGCTCGCGGCGGTCGGCGCGCCCGACAGCGTCGAGGCCATCGGCACGCGCACGACCTCGATCGGCCGCGGTGGGCGACTCGATCTGCGCTTCAACGACAACCGATTGTCGAACTCCGGCACGACGGCGAACGACCTCGCGATCCTCGAGATCGGCGGCGTCCCCGAGCGCGTTCTCGTCGCCGCGCGGCCCGGGAACCTCAACACGCTGAGCCGCCTCGCAGGCATCGGCGTGACACCCGATGGCGCCGGCTTCGTGCCGATCGGCGAGCTGACGGCGGCCCGCGACGAGCTCGACCTCGACGGAATCTTCCCGGGCTTCACGAGCGGACAGCTCCGCTTCGACGCGGTTCGACTGACGGACGTCGCCGCGAGCGGTCCCCAAGCGGGCCCCAGCGTCGGCGCCGACATCGACGCCGTGGGAGCGCTCAGCTCAGCCACGCCGACGCCGGACTTGAGCCCGACGAGCCTGACCATCCCGACGCAAGGCTTCACGGAGCTGCCGTTCTCGGTGAGCTGGACCGTGCAGAACCGCGGCGATACCGCCACCTCCGGAACGTGGCAGGACGTGGTCCTCCTCTCGAGCGATCCGGTCCTCGGTGGTGACACGATCCTCGGCTCGTTCGCGTCGCCCGGTGGCGTCGGCGCCGGCGGCTCCTACCAGCGCACGTCGCAGTTCACCTACCCCGTCATGCCGGGCACGTACTGGATCATCGCCGTGTCCGATTCTGCGAGCCAGCTCGGCGAGGGCGTCGAGGAAGGCAACAACGTGCGCGTCTCCGCCACGTCGATCCAGGTCCTGCAGCTGCCCAAGCCCGACCTCCAGGCCCAGGTCCTGTCGATCCCGACCGTCGCCGTCGACTCCGGCTCCCAGATCACGATCGGGTATCGCATCAGCAACACCGGCACGGCGGCGACCAGCTCGCCGGTCTGGTACGACCACTTCTATCTGGCGACAACGAACGGCGCGGGCGCGAGCTTCGTGCACCTGGGGTCGCAGACGAACCTCTCGTACCTCTCTGCAGGAGGGGTCTACGAGGGCACGTTCACCGCCACGCTGCCCAACGATTTCTCGGGCGTGCGCTACATCGCCGTGGACGCCGACGGCTCGGGCAACGTCAACGAGCTGGTCGAGACGAACAACCGTGCCTTTTCAGCGTCTTCGTTCGTGATCACGCTCGAGCCGCAACCCGACCTGGTGATCGACGACGTGCACTTCGCATCGGCGCCGCCGGTCACCGTGTTCTCGGGCACGTTCCTGCAGGTCCTCTGGACGGACCACAACCAGGGCCCGGGCATCACGAACGCCACGGCGTGGACCGACCGCATCTACCTCTCGCTGGACGCGAACCCGTCGATCTCGGCCGGGGACGTCCACCTGCTGGACAGCCCGTACTCGGCCGGCTTTCTCGATCCGGGTCAGACCTCCGCGCGCTCGGCGCAGGTGCTGATCCCGCCGGCGACGAGCGGCGTGCGCCATGTGAAGGTCATCACCGACGTCCACAACGGGATCAGCGAGTTCGGAGCCGGTCTCGAGTCCAACAACCTCTCCGTCGCCGCGAACCCGGTCGACGTGATCCTCTCGATCACGCCCGATCTGCACGCCGACGCCATCGCCGCGACCAGCCCCGGGCCGCGTCTGGCCGGTCACCCGATCACGTTCCAGTGGTCGGTCGTCGTCGACGGCTTCGCCAACTGGAACTTCAACTTCAACTGGGTCGATCGCCTCTACCTCTCGTCGAACCCCACGTACGAGCCTACGGATGCGCAGGTGTGGGCGGCTGGACAGTCTGCATTCTTCTCTGGCGGCACGTGGCTCGGCAGCACGTACTCGAAGTCCGCGACGGTCAGCCTTCCGCAGGACACCACGGCCGGCACGTGGTTTTTGCTGGCGCGCGTCGATTCCGACGGCTCGGTCTTCGAGTTCGACGCGAACTATGACGCCGAGGGGAACAACTTCGTCGCGTCTCCGGCGTTCCAGGTCGAGGTCCAGGCCACCGACCTCGTCATCGCGCCGAGCATGCCGCCCGACTCCGGCGCAGCGGGCCAGGCGCTGCCTCTATTCTTCCAGGTTCAGAACCAAGGCAGTGCCATCACGCCGGTCTCGTCCTGGACCGACCGTGTGTGGCTGTCGTCGAACACGACCGTCGGCGGAGACTTCGTGGTGGCCAACGTGTCGCGCGGTTCGCCGCTCGCAGCCGGTGCGAACTACACGGTTTCGACCACGGGCACGGTCCCGCTCGTCTCTCCGGGTGCGTGGTTCCTGCTGTACGAGACGGACACCGGCGGGGGCGTCTGGGAGATCGGAGCCGAGGGCAACAACGTGGTCGCCGTGCCGTTCACGGTGTCGCCGGAATCCGCGGACCTCGTCGTGGATTCGTTCCTCGCGCCGACGACGGCCCAGGGCGGTCAGCCGCTCTCACTGACCTGGCAGGTCTCCAACTCGGGCACACTGGCCACGAACACGTCTGTCTGGACGGACCGCGTCTACCTCTCGCTGGACGCCTTCCTCGACGCGGGCGACACGGTGCTCGGTGATCGCACGCACAGCGGCGTCCTCGGCGCGGGTCAGTCGTATCCGCACGCGAGCTCGTTCCAACTGCCGCTCACGCTGAGCGGCCTGTGGTACGCCATCGTCGTCTCCGACCATTACGGCCAGGTCTTCGAGTCGGACGACGCGAACAACACGCGACTCTCGCGCATGTTGATCGACGTCGCACAGGCCCCGCCGGCCAATCTGACCGTCCTCGACGTGATCGCGGCGACGACGGCGACGGCCGGACAGCCGATCGCGGTGTCGTGGACCGTGCGGAACACGGGCGCGGGCAGCACGAACGTCGCGAGCTGGCCCGACAACCTGTACCTGTCGCTCGACCAGTTCGTGGACGTGGCCACGGACCGCTTCCTGGGCTCGTACCAGCACGCCGGTTTCCTGGCAACCGGCGAAGAGCACGTCGTGTCGCAGGAGTTCCTGATCCCGTCCGGCCTGGCCGGCACGTACTTCGTCGTCCTGCGCACGAATCCGAACTCGCTCGTCTACGAGGCCGGCTCGAGCGTCGACAACGACGGCAGCACTGCCGTCCTGTCCCACATCGCGCTGCCGCCGATCTCCGACCTGCAGGTCACCGACGTCACGGGCCCTGCCACGGCCGTGATGGGCAACCCGATGAACGTCAGCTGGACGTCGACGAACAACATCGGCAGCACGATCACGGGTCAGTGGCGCGACAGCATCTACCTGTCGGCCGACAACGACCTCGACGCGTCGGACAAGCTGCTGGGGCAGCCGATCAATACGGCCGGCACGCTGCTCGTGGGCGGGACGCACACTCAGAACGCGACGCTGACGGCTCCGGGCGTGATGCCGGGCGCTTACCACGTGCTCGTGCGCAGCGACGCGCTGAACCAGATCCCCGAGCAGGACGAAGACAACAACGTGTGGACGTCGGCTGCGACCGTCGACGTCTCCGCGATCCTGCTCTCGCCGGGCGACCAGTCCGTGCAGCCGATGCTGAACGGCGAATCGCGCTACTACCGGCTCGATGCTCCGGCCGGGTTGACGCTGCGCGTGCGCTTCGAGCACCAGAGCAACGCGGCGTGGACGGAACTCTACGTCAAGCGCGGCGAAGTCCCCGGCCCGGGAAACTTCGACCTGGCGTTCGGCGATCCGGGCGCGAGCCAGCAGGAGCTGGTGATCCCGGTCACCGACGGAACTCCGTACTTCATCCAGTCGCGCGTGGCCTTCGGCGCCAGCGCGGGCGCGTCGAACGCTACGCTCTCGACGGAGATCCTGCCGTTCTCGGTGCTGCAGGCGACACCTCCGGCGGTGGGGTCGGGGCGTGTCACGCTGCTCCTCTCGGGCAGCCAGCTCAACACGCTCGCGAGCGCGGCCCTGCGCCGCACGGGAACGGGAGAGATCCACCCGGCGATCGGCATGGCGATCGTCGACGCGGCCACGGCCTTCGTGGCGTTCGACCTGTCCACTGCGATCCCCGGCGACCACGACGTCGTCGCGCTGGCTGGCGGCGGCGGCACGAGCGAGCTCCTCGGCGCGGTGCTCGTCGAAGCGGCACTGCCGCTCGAGGCGCAGCTGACCATTTCGGCGTCCCCGAGCATCAAGAAGGGCTCCTCGGGCCAGCTCACGGCACGGCTGCGCAACACGGGCAACGTCGATATCCCGCGCACGACCCTCGTGCTGGGAACCGCGGCGACAAGCGAGATCCAGGTCAGCTCCGACGAGCTGGGTGTCGCCGATCTCGAGAGCGACGGCGTGCAGGACACGCTGCTCCTCATGGTGGAGGACCTCGGTCCTGGCCAAGAGGTCGACGTGCCGTTCGGGCTCTCGATCGGCAGCACCTACGTGCCCGATGCCTTGCCGATCGGAGTGGCCGGCAAGCCGCTGACCGCAATCGCTTTCGATGCGCTGATGGCGGATGCGGCCGAGATCCTGCGCGGCGCCGTGTTGGTGGATCCTCAATCCGGCGCGGGTCTGCTCGCGCGCGCGTCGAGCGCGTCCGGGTGGCTGGCGGACATCCTGGCGGCGCTGCCGCCCGACGTCTCCGTCGTGCACGTGCCCGGCACGCCGCCGCAAACCGGGCGGAGCTTCCTGGAGTCCCTGGCCCAGGCCGCCGGCGCGGGTCTTCCGCCCAACGACCAGGTCGGCATGCAGGCGCTCGACCAGGCCAGCGGCGTGCTCTTCTGCGCGCCATTCCTGAACGACGCCTTCGACTGCGCGTCGATCGCTCCGACTGAATGCGGGACAGCGCTGGCGGAAGTCACCGTCACGAGCGCAGACGGCGCCAACGTGCCGCTCGGGGTCGCGTGTTGCTCGACTCCGACTTCGGAGGATCCGAACGAGAAGGAGGAGCCGATCGGCTACGGCGGGCAGCAGCAAATCTCCGCGCGTGCGCCCGTGGCGTACCGCATCTACTTCGAGAACGTTCCGACGGCGCAGGCTCCGGCGTCGCTAGTGCGGATCACGGACACGCTCGAGCCGGCCTTCCGGGCTTCGAGCGTGCGACTGCGAGCCTTCCAGTTCGGCGACACGTTGCTGACGCTGCCGCCGAACACGATCTCCTACTCGGCGACGATCGACCGTTCCGCGACGCTGGGCGTCCTGGTGCAGATCACGGCCGGCGTGAACGCGGCCACGAACCAGGTCGTGGCGATCTTCCAAAGCCTCGACCCGGTGACGGGCGAGCCGGTCACGGACGGCGTGCGCGGTTTCCTCCCGCCCAACGACGCCAGCGGCCGCGGCTCGGGGCACATGGACATCACCGTGGGCACGAACGGAGGCGTGGTGGTGACGGGCACCACGGCGCGCAACTCCGCCACGATCACCTTCGACGTGAACGGCGATCTGACGACGAACGAGACCTCCAACACGTTCGACGTCGGCAGCCCGGGGAGCAACGTCACCGTCACCGCGGGGCTGCTGCCGACGTTCGATTACGAACTCGCTTGGGGCGGCACCGACGAGCTGGGCGGCTCGGGCGTCGGGACCTACACGATCTACGCCTCGAAGGACGGCGGCCCCTACACGCCGATCATCTCGGACACCCGCTCGACGTCGATGACCTTCACGGCCGACGCGGGACACACGTACCGGCTCTACAGCCTCGCGAAGGACAACACGGGCAACCAGGAAGCGGTCCCGGGCACCCCGGACGTGACGATCATCGTGCCGTTGGACTGCAACGAGAACCAGGTGCCCGATTCGACGGACATCTCGCAGGGCACGAGCCTGGACTGCAACACGAACGCGATCCCCGACGAGTGCGAGCTCGACGGAGACGGCGACGGGGCGATCGACGCGTGCGACGGCTGCCCGGCCGATCCGGCGAAGATCGCGCCGGGCGTGTGCGGATGCGGTGTCTCCGACGCGGACACGGACCTGGACGGCACGCTCGACTGCAACGACGGTTGTCCGACGGACCCGAACAAGGTCGCGCCGGGTGACTGCGGTTGCGGCGTGGCGGACACGGACTCCGACGGCGATGCCACGGCGGATTGCATCGACGGCTGCCCGACGGATCCGAACAAGATCGCGCCGGGCGATTGCGGCTGCGGCGTGGCGGACGTCGACACCGACGGAGATGCGACGGCCGACTGCATCGACGGTTGCCCGAACGACCCGGCCAAGACCGCGCCGGGCCTCTGCGGCTGCGGCGTGGCCGACACCGATACCGACGGGGACGCGACGGCGGATTGCGTCGACGGTTGCCCGAACGACCCGACCAAGATCACGCCGGGCATCTGTGGGTGCGGCGTGACCGACACGGATACGGACCTCGACGGTACCGCGGACTGCGAAGATGGTTGTCCGTCCGACCCGAGCAAGGTCGCGCCCGGAGTCTGCGGCTGCGGCGTGGCGGACACGGATTCGGACGGCGATGCGACGGCGGACTGCATCGACGGCTGCCCGAACGACCCGGCCAAGATCGCGCCGGGAGTTTGCGGGTGCGGCGTGGCCGACACGGACACGGACCTCGACGGCACCGCGGACTGCGACGACGGTTGCCCGACGGACCCGAGCAAGGTTGCGCCAGGAGTCTGCGGTTGCGGCGTGGCTGACACGGATACGGACGGCGATGCGACGGCGGATTGCATCGACGGCTGCCCGAGCGACCCCGCGAAGATCGCGCCGGGCATCTGTGGGTGCGGCGTGGCCGACACGGACACGGACCTCGACGGAACCGCGGACTGCAACGACGGCTGCCCGACGGATCCGCTCAAGCTCGATCCGGGTGACTGTGGCTGCGGCGTGGCCGACACGGATTCGGACGGCGATGCGACGGCCGACTGCGTCGACGGCTGCCCAAACGAACCGGCGAAGATCGCGCCGGGCATCTGCGGGTGCGGCGTGGCCGACACCGAAACGGACCTCGACGGGACCGACGACTGCAAAGACGGCTGACCGACGGATCCGCTCAAGATCGACCCTGGAAACTGTGGATGCGGCGTGGCCGACACCGACACGGACGGCGACGCGACGGCCGACTGCATCGACGGCTGCCCGAACGACCCCGCGAAGATCGCTCCGGGGATCTGCGGTTGCGGACTGGCCGACACCGACACGGACCTCGACGGCACGCTCGACTGCAACGACGGCTGTCCGACGGATCCGCTCAAGATCGACCCGGGAACCTGTGGTTGCGGCGTGGCGGACACGGACTCCGACGGCGATGCGACGGCGGACTGCACCGACGGCTGCCCGTCGGACCCGCTCAAGATCGATGCCGGTGTCTGCGGCTGCGGCGTAGCCGACACGGATTCCGACGGGGATGCGACGGCCGACTGCATCGACGGGTGCCCGAGCGATCCCAACAAGACCTCGCCGGGCGATTGCGGCTGTGGCGTCGCCGATGTCGATTCCGACGGGGACACGACGGCCGACTGCATCGACGGCTGCCCGAACGACCCCGCGAAGGTCGCGCCGGGCATCTGCGGTTGTGGCGTGGCCGATACGGACACGGACCTCGACGGCACGGCCGACTGCTTCGACGGCTGCCCGAATGATCCGGCCAAGGTTGCACCGGGAGTCTGCGGGTGCGGGGTGGCGGACACCGACACCGACGGCGACGCGACGCCGGACTGCAACGACGGTTGCCCGAACGACCCAGCCAAGATCGCGCCGGGCGTGTGCGGGTGTGGCGTCGCCGATGCGGACACGGACCTGGACGGCACCGCGGACTGCTTCGACGGCTGTCCGACGGATCCGCTCAAGATCGCGCCGGGCGACTGCGGCTGCGGCGTCGCGGACACCGACACGGACGGCGACGCGACGGCCGACTGCATCGACGGCTGCCCGAGCGATCCGAACAAGATCGCGCCGGGTGATTGCGGCTGCGGTGTGGCGGACGTCGACACCGACGGAGATGCGACGGCCGACTGCATCGACGGTTGCCCGAACGATCCGACCAAGATCGCGCCGGGCATCTGCGGGTGCGGCGTGGCCGACACCGACAGCGACGGCGATGCGACGCCGGACTGCAACGACGGTTGCCCGAACGACCCGGCCAAGATCGCGCCGGGCGTGTGCGGGTGCGGCGTCGCCGACACCGACACGGATTCCGACGGCACGCTCGACTGCAACGACGGCTGTCCGACGGATCCGCTGAAAACCGCCCCTGGTGCCTGTGGTTGCGGCGTGGCCGATACCGACTCCGACGGCGACGCGACGGCCGACTGCAACGACGGCTGCCCCGCGGATCCGCTGAAGATCGCGCCGGGCGATTGCGGTTGTGGCGTGCCCGATACGGACGCCGACGGGGACGCGACGGCCGACTGCATCGACGGTTGCCCGAACGACCCGGCCAAGGTCGCTCCGGGCGTCTGCGGCTGCGGCGTCGCCGAGACCGATACGGACGGGGACGCGACGCCGGACTGCAACGACGGCTGCCCGAGCGATCCGCTGAAGATCGCCCCGGGAATCTGCGGGTGCGGCGTGGCCGACACGGACACGGACGGCGATGCGACCGCGGATTGCCAGGACGGCTGTCCGACGGATCCGCTCAAGATCGCGCCGGGCGCCTGCGGCTGCGGCGTGGCGGACACCGACACCGACGTCGACGGGACGCCGGACTGCGTCGACAACTGTGCCGCGACTCCCAACGCAGGCCAGGAGGACGCGGACGGTGACGGAGCCGGCAACGCGTGCGACAACTGCCTCGCGCTGCCGAACCCGGGACAGGAAGACTGCGACGCCAACTCGATCGGCGATGTCTGCGATCTGGCCGGCGGAGCGCCGGACTGCAACGCGAACGGCATCCTCGACACCTGCGACATCGCCGGTGCGGCGAGCCAGGACCTGAACGCCAACGGCATCCCGGACGAGTGCGAAACGAACGGCGGCACGCTGTTCTGCTTCGGCGATTCCGGCTGCCCGTGCGGCAACAACGTGGCGAGCGGGGTTCCCGAAGGCTGCGTCAACTCGACCGGTGCAGGCGCGCGGCTTGTGGGAGCCGGCCTCACCTCGGTCACGGCCGACGGGCTCACGTTGAGCGCCTCGCAGCTTCCGGTGCCGCACCCGCCGACGTTCGTGATGTTCTTCCAGGGTGCGTCGAACGCGGGCGGCATTCCGTTCCGCGACGGGAAGCTGTGCGCGAGCGGGATCCAGGTCCGTCTGAGCACGAAGATGCACACGACGGGCACGGCGTCCTACCCGGAGGCGGGGGACCTCGCGATCTCACTGCGAGGCATGGTCCCGGCCGTCGGTGGCGCGCGCTACTACCAGGCCTGGTACCGCAACAACCTCGGTCCGTGCGGCAACGGATCGAACCTCACGAACGGAGTGTCGACGGTCTGGGTGCCTTGATCGCCTCGGCCTCACGCCTCCCCGCGGTCGCTCGGCGAGATGCGATCTCGCCGTGTGACCGCGCGGAGGGTGGCTGACTCACTCTGCCCTCGCCCTTCCGGGTCGGCGTCGGGCGCCGCGCTGGAGCCGGGTGAACGCTTCGATCCGCGCGCGCATGACCGCGCAGGCGGCCGTCCGCGAAGCCTGGTCGTCCGGGTCGTCGATCGACTCCTGCTCCAGCGCCTCGTGGTGACGGCGCAGTCCGTCAAGCGCCGTCACGAAGAACGCCCTGCGCTCCGTGGGAGTCAGGAGCGCCAGGAAGTGCAGTCGCGTCCGCAGCGGATCGGGCGGGACCGAGACCAGGTGCTCCAGGAACGGCGGCTCGATCCACCGTCTCAGGTCCGCACGGCCGGCGCGGGTGAGCTCGTACTTCCAGGCCTCGCGCGCCCCCCGCGCTGCGCTGAGCGACTTGACGAGCCCGCGCTTCTCGAGCCGCGCCAGCGCAGGGTAGACCGCGCCGGCGCTGCCGCTCCAGTGCGACGACAGGGACACGAGGAACGCGCGGCGCACGGCGTAGGCCGTGCACGCGCCGTGCTTCCCGAGGTGGCCGAGGATGCAGCCTTCGAGCTCGCTCAGCTTGGGATCGCGTTTCGGACGGGCCACCGGACGGGTTCCTCGATGCTCAGATCAGGCGGCGCAGGCGGACCCGCTTCTCGAGCACCTGATCACCGCGCCGCAGTGCGAATCGTACTTCCGCGCCGTCTACGGTCAGCGCGCGGCGCAGGCCGTTCTCGGCGAGCTCCTCCAGGCTGCGCCCGTCGAGCGAGAGGATCTGGTCGCCGACCTCGAATCCGGCCGCCGCGGCCGGCGAGCCGGCCAGCACGGTGTGCACGACGACGGTCCGGTCCTTCGTCCAATCGAAGCCGATGCCGGCCATCTCGCGCTCGAAGAGCTCGCCGTAGCCCTTGCCCTTCTCGAGCACGAGGCGGGACGCGGGGTAGTCGAACGACACGCGGAAGCGCTTCAGGATCTCCGCGCCCAGGTTGCCGTCGCGGAACGGGAAGTCGCCCGGATGCTGGTGCTCTTCGATCGGGAACGAGGCGACGACTTTCTCGAACGCGAACGTGCCGATCTCCAGGCGGCGCACGCGCCCGACCTTGCCCAGCACGACGCCCGACAGTCCGCGGCCCAGCGGCGCGTCGATCGCATTCGGCGGCGGGGCGCAGCGGCCGCCTTCGCCCTGGTTGAGCGAGATGGCATGGCTTGCGCCCAGGTCGAGCACGACCCTCGCCGGAACCGGCGCGCCTTCGCCGACCGCGACGCGCACGTCGACGAACGCCGCGCCCGCGACGCGGTGCAACGGGACGACGCAGGCGCCATCGGGCGGGGACCAGCCGGCGGGCTCGAACAGCTCGAGCAGGTTCTGGTCGACGTCGAGCCTCACGATGAAGCGGTAGAAGAGTGCTCCGCCGATGATGCCGTCGATGCCGGGTGGGAAGCGCGGCTGATCGGGCAGGACCATCGCCGTGACGTGCGACATCTTCAGGTCACCGAGCGACACGCTGACGCCGGTCGCGATCCGCGCGTCGAAGCTCGCGCCCGCGCCGCCCGCACCTCTGAGCGCGACGCTCTCGCCCGACTCGGCGAAGCGCAGCGCGGCGACGCGCTCGCTCTGGAACAGGATGATGCCGGGCGTAGGCATCCCGGTGTCGAGGATCAGGTGGAACGGCCCGGCGCCGTCGATCACGGCCTCGACCCTCACCTGGTTGGCGGCCAGCCGGAACGGGATGCGCGCCGGCTTGCCGTCCGCCGGCATCGTGTAGACGGTCGCGTCGGGGTGGATCGTCTCCCTGGCGTGCTGGGGCTGGGCGACCTGGACGGGCAGCGAGAGCGCAGAGGCGAAGGCGAGGGCTTGGAGCATGGCAGGCTTCCTAGGAAGGGTGAGCGGGGCGCCGGGTCCGGTCTTGCCCCGGATTCGACCACCTCGGCCCGATAGTACGACGCGTACCATTTGGCGCGCGAGGCCTCGACCGGGGTCTTACGGTCTGTGCCGCTCACGGCAGGAGTCCCCGGCAGGATCCCGGTCGGGACGGAGGAAGGGCCAAGGATCCGGGCCCCGAGCACTCTGGCGTGTCAGCCGTTCAAGGCCCTGAGGAACGCGTGTGCGCCTCCCAGACCTCGCGCGAGATGCGCGCAACGATCTCCGTCGCCTCCTTGGGATCGTCGAAGCCGCGCGTGAGCACCACGAGAACGTAGGGCGCGCCCTGATCCTGCGGGTAGACGATGGCCGCGTCGTGGCGGATCCGAGTGATGTCGCCGGTCTTGTGCAGGACCTTCGTCCCGCTCGGGAGACCGGCCGGAATCATGTCGTTGAACTCCTGCGCCGCGAGGATCTCGAAGGCCAGCGCGAGGGATGCGTCGCTCTCGAACGCCTCGCCCCGGGCCATGGCACGCAGGAGGATCAGGAGGTCGCGGGCGGTCGTGACGTTCGAGATCCCGGCGTCATACGCCTTCTGGTCCTCGACGCCGCGCACGACCTTCATGCGCGTCGTGCCCAGCTCCTCGATCGTCGCCTGCACCGCGCGCGGCGTGACGAGCTCGATCAGGATGTTCGTCGACAGGTTGCTGCTGCGCACGATCATCCGGCGCGCCAGCTCGCGCAGCGCGAGCGCTTTGCCCAGGTGCGCGTAGAGCTCGGGATCCTCGTCGTCCTGCGGGTCGAGCGCGAACTCCGAGCCGTCGACGATGCTGTGGAACCGGTTGACGACGGGGATGCCCGCGTCCAGATCCAGCCGGCCGCTCTCGGCCTGCCTCAGCACCTCGATCAGCACGGCGATCTTCATCGTGCTCGCGGCGTGCATGACCACGTCCTCGCCGAGGAACGCCTGACTGCCGTCCGGCAGCGCCTGGTAGGCGACGGCCACTTCGCGAGGACGCGCGGCCTCGACGATCGGCAGCACGCGGTCCCGCACGTCGTCCCCTGTCGAGCGGCAAGCTGGGAGGAGGGCGATCGCGAGGACGAGCGCGAGGCGGGTCATGGTCGACGCCGACTTCAGCGGACCTGGTGGACGAAGTCCACCGCCAACTGGGCGCCTGGGCCGTGGCACACCGCGCACGCCTCGACGCCTCCCGGCGTGGTCTCGAGCTCGATGTGGGCGCCAGCGGCCGCGGAATCGTGACAGGCCCCGCACACGGCGCGCCATGTCTGCACGGGAGCGTCCTGCTCGCTGGGATGCGCGCGGGGCGCCGGCTCCTTCCAGGCCTCGTTCGTAGCGCCGTGGCAGGCCGTGCAACGCGCCACACCAGCGGGCTGCGCGGGGAAGGAGAACGTCGCGTAGCTCTTCACGCTGAAATTGTCGGGATAGGGCGCAGCTCCCGCGGCGATCACCGCGAGCTGGTCCGCAGCATCGAGGCGCTTCCCCATGTGCAGCTGGTGCACGAGCGTGCGGAAGTTGACCGTGACCCCCGGCGTTCCGGGTGCATTCGCGGCCACGTAGCGCGGCACGTCCTCCGCTCCGGCCGCGGCGTGGCACACGATGCACTCGTCGAAGCTGCGCGCGGTTCCCTCGTGGAACCAGAACTCCTGGTGGCAGGCGTTGCAGTTCGCCCCGCTCGAGATCAGCTGGTACGGCTCCACGCGCGCGGCCGAGCCGACGAGCAGGTCGCGCGTCGCCGCGGGGGACGTGATGCGGTAGAGGTCCTCGACGCCCACGCCCTCGAGCACCTTGTCGACCCAGCCCGTGAGCGCGAAGCGGTACGTGCCGCTCACGAGCAGCTTGCCGCTCCAGTCACCCCAGGCGTCGTCGAGATCGGGCGACCCGTGCGCGGCTGCGGGAAACCGGCGTGGCAGGACGAAGTCGGTCACGTAGTCGACGAGGACCGCGCGGCCGTCGCCGAACTCCGTCAGCTCGACGACGGTCCCGGAGCCGGTGTCGAGCGACCAGTCCACCCCCTCTGTCAGCGGCGTCAGCACGACGAGCACGACGCTCGCGCCCGCTGCGTGCGCGAAACGCAATCCGCCGGAGTAGGCCGGAGTGGCGGGCGACGAGAACCACAAGCGGTCGCCGTCGACGAACTGGACTCGGGCGTACTCTTCCAGGCCCCCGGCACCGTCGTCCACGACGATGAAATCGTCGCGCGCGAAGCCGTTCGCATCGACGACGTCGACGAAGTTCTGCAGCGCCTCGGACGGGGCCGCGAGGCTCGTCGTCGGACCGCTGCCCGTTCGCACGCTGACGCGGGTCAAGGCACCGGCCACGTGCCAGTGCGGCGTTCCCAGCGTCGTGAAGACGTCGCCCAGGAGCGCCGTCGAGGTGCCGAGGAGCTCGAGCTGCCGCCGCTCCGGCAGGTTCGTGTCGTAGGGCGGATCGCCCGTGAGCCGGGCCGTCGGCAGCGTCACGTCGTGCACCAGGTTCGTGTTGCCGGTCGGCCCGGAGATCACGGCCCGCAAGCCGTCCAGATCGCCGGCCAGGACGAACTCCTTGGCATCGTCGCGGAGGTCGAACACGACGCGCACCTTCTCGCCCGGATCCAGCGTGCCGTCCTGGTCGCTCCCGTCGGCCTCTCCGACCGAGATCAGATCCACGTTCACACCCGTGTTGAACGCGGAAGTGAAGGGGGCGTGGGGCTCGAAGATCGTGTCGAGCATGGGATGGCGGTGCGCGTCGATCACGTCGAGCGGGCCACCCAGGACGAAGTGGCACGTGTTGCAGCCCGAGCTGTTGGCCTGCGGCGGCATCGGCACCGCCTGGTTGACGCGGTAATTGCGGTTCCAATCGACGTCGTCGTGGCAGGCGCCGCAGGCGTTGCGCGACGGCTGCGCGTGGATGATGTCGCCTTGCGCGGGTGCTTCCAGCGGTCCGGACCCGTCCGGATCCCCGTGACAGATGCGGCAGTCCGTGACGCCCGTGCGCACGAGGTCGTCGCGCTCCTGCGCTTCGGCCGAGAGGGCGCCGTGGCCGAGATCCTTCGGCATCGGGATCGACCGGCCGGGAAAGGCCGGAAAATCGACCGCGGAGTAGTCGTGCACGACGCCGTCGGCGCCGACGACGCGGTAGGGGATCGGAGCGGCGTCGTGCGTCAAGTCGCCGTCGTCGTTGACGACCGCCACGCCCACGACGGATGGCAGGTGCTTCCCGTTGTGGATCTTGTGGAACAGCACGCGCATCTCGACCGAGACGCGCGGCGTGCCGTCCTCGATCGAGGAATCATTCAGGTCCTCGGCGCCGGCCGTGTGGCACAGCACGCACACCTTGACGTCGCGGTGCAGGTCGTCATGCGCGCGCAGCTCGAAGTGGCACCGGTTGCAGTTCCCCTGGGACGTGACGGCGCGCGCGACGAGCACGGCCGAATCACCCAGCAAAAAGTCGGCGGTGGTCTCGCCCGCGTCGCGGAAGGGCTGCCCGTCCACGGTGTAGTCCCAGCCGAACGTCAGACCCACGGTGTAGGTCCCGTCCAGGAGAGGCTGGTCCGTGCGCTCGCCGTCGGCGACCCCGAAGTCGGTGGTGTCATTGAGGGGCGCGAGGTACCCGTCCGGTATCGGGACCGCGATCGTGTAGAGGAACCGTCCGTCGCCCAGCGGCGTCGAGCGCGTGCGCACGTCGTCCTGGGCGGCGATCACGCGCTGGTAGGAAGACGTAGGCCCCGACATCATCGCGCGGGTGATCGGCATCTCGCTCGCGTTCCACGGGCTGCCGTCGTCCTTGTCGAGCGTGTACTCGAGCGTGATGCGATCGCCGGGCCGGAACGACGCGTTGGGGCCGGAGCCTCCGCTGAGCGCCACGATCTGCACGACGACGCCGGGAGCGCGTTCGTCGGGCTCGAGATCCGTGCGCGTGATCGGAATGTCGTCGGGCGGTTGCACGTCGTCGTTCGAGTCGCCGGAGCACGTGCTGACGAAGGCCGCTCCGAGGAACGCCAGCGCCAGCAGGCCGCACGCGCGCGCACGCTCCGCGCGGCTCCGTGCGGCGCCAACAGCACGGTTTGGTGCCTTCGATCGATTCCTGCCCGGCCTCTCAATGGTGACACGCATTGCAATCGTCTCCGTTGTCGACGTGGACCAAGGGCGCCGACAGGCCGTGACACTGCCGGCAGTTCTGGCCGCGCACGTGGAACGGGTCATCGGGCTTGGGCGGCGCGCTGTCGTGGCTGTACGCGCGCGAGTGGCAGGCGACGCAGCCCTCCTCGCGCAACGGGAAGTGGCACCCGAAGCAGTGCGTGTCGCGCGGAGCGCCCCAGCCGGCGACGTGGCTCTGCGGCAGGGCGTCGCTGTGGCAGCGGTCGCACGACACGGGGTCGTGGCAGGCGGCACAGTTCTCCCGGTCGATCATCGAGGTGATGCCGTGGCCGCGCATGCGCCAGAAGACGTTGTGGTTCTCTGGTGCCTCCTCGCGGTGGCACTGGATGCAGCTGGAGTCCTGGTGACAGAGGCTGCAGCGATCGGCGGTCGCCTCGCTGGGCCAGCGCGCGCACCCGCCGTGCGTGCGTTGCCAGTTGCGCCCGTGCGACGGCGGCGCGACGTCGGCGCGCACCGTGGTGTGGCACGTGCCGCATTCCGCGGGGACGTTGCGCGTGGCATGGCAGTCGGTGCAGTCGTCCATCGAGAGCTGCATGCCGGGGTCGACGGCCGTGTTCGTCTCGATCCCGGCGTGACACAGGCCGCAGTCCGCCAGCGCCGTAGCGTGCCGCACGTGCGAGAACACGACCTCGTCCTCGAGCCGCGCGGCGTGCATGGCGCGGTACGTGTCGCCCTCGAAGAGCTGGCTGACGTGCTTCTCGACCGGCTTCTCGGCGTCGATCTCCTCGTGGCACACGGCACACGCGTCGGGAGCGGGCATGCCGGGCGTTTCGGAGCGCCCCACGTCGGCGTGGCAGTTGATGCACTCGAGCCCTTGCTCCGCGACGTGCATGGCGTGACTGAAGGCGAAGCGCCGCTTCTCCTTCTTGCCCAGCATGCACCCCGCCGCCATGACCACCATCACGAGGGCCGTCGCACGCGTCGGAGTGATCACGCGTCCACGGGTCAGAATCGCCATGTCGCCCCCAGTCTCAGCGTGGAGTAGTGGTCGGAGGAATCCTCGAGCTCGTAGCGGACGTCCCAGGACCAGCCGGTCTCGTTCCGCGTGCGCAGCCTCAGGAAATACGTGCGCACGTCGTCACGCTCCTCCACGGCGTACAGGTCCGTCTTGTAGAGGGAATAGTAGCTGCCCAGGGAAAGGCGCGCCTTCGAGCCGATCTCGCGCGACAAGTCGGCTCCCCAGCTCCGAATGTCGTCCACGTCGGAGTTCCACAACTCGCCGGTCAGGCTCAGCGTGATCTGCCCCGGTAGGACGTCGCACAACGTCACGGTCGCGAACTCGCGCGTGAAATCGTGGTTGAACGTGCCGACGTCTTCCTCGTCCGACACCTCGCGCACGTCGAATCCGGCTTGCACGCGGAACGTCTGACCGAAGCCCTTCGAGGCCATCAAGCGCGCCTGGTAGTAGGGGAACTGCTCGAGCAAGACGCTGGTGAATGGATCGAACTCCACCGCCAGGTCGTTCTGCGTCTCCAGCAGCTGGAACCACGCCAGCTTCACGTCGAAGTCGGCCTCGGCCTGTGTGTACGTCGCCCGCGCGGAGACGTCGCGGTCGCGGCCTTCGATGCGCGAGTAGCTGCCGTCGACCGTCCAGCTCTGTCCGAAGGCCTGACCCAGCCTGAGCGCGAGCAGGTCGTTCTGGTGCTCGCCCAGCAGCTCGTCGTCCTCGAGGTGCATCCAGTCGAAGCGCGCGTGGCCGCCGGCCCACGGCCGCGCATCGACAAACGTGCCGTACACGACGTCGCCCGGCTCCGACGACGAATAGATGCGCGCGGGGATGCCGCCGTACAGGCCGAGGCTCACGCGCTGCGGTCCCAGCTCGCGGCTCTGGATCTGTGCGCCGTCGAAGGTGACGGTCTCCGGCGTGCGGTACTCGCTCTGCCGGCCGAAGCGCAGCATCGACAGGTCCTTCGAGCCGTTGTTGTCGACGTAGGCTTCGTACAGGCGCGCCGTCAAGCTGCCGTCGTACGTGTCCGACAGGCTCTGGTAGGGCGACGACGGATCCTCGTGCCCGTCGAGGTCGTACGCGACGTCCGCGACGAGCGTTCCCGTCCACTCGTCGCGCTCCTGCTCGCCGACGTCGACCTGGAGGAACTCGTACAGGTCGTGGTCCTGATCGCCGCTCGTGAGGCGGCCGCGGTAGCGCGTCGAGAAGGAGCCGTGGACTGCGAACTCGCCCTGCGGCCCCTCGCCGGCTGGCGCCTCGCCGACTACACCCGTCGGCGCGCCCGTCGGCGCGCGACAGGCTGCCAGCGAGCACACCGCGAGGGTCGATGCCATGGGGAGGACCCTCATGACGGACGGGGCATCTGCTCAACGGGACGCGGGTGTGAGGTCGAGCTCGAGGAACACGATCGGCCCGTCCGCGCGCGGATCGAGGTGATGGCCCGTGACGTGTACCTTCGCGGCTGATCCCTCGATCACGATGTCGAGGCTCTGATCGAGGGGCAGGTACGCGCTCGTGTCGAGCTTGAGCTTCCCTGGGCTGAGCGCCTTGCCCTGCGCGTCCGTGCCGCGCGCCTCGAACTCGATCCATCGCCCGATCAACCCGGGCACGCGGTGACCAGCCATGTTCTTGACCGTGACGACCGTCTGTGCACCGCGCACCTGGAACGTGAGCTCGAACGCGCGGCGCAGGAAGGCCGGATCACGCGGGGTCTGAATCGCGTGGCTCTTGCCCTTGCGCACCGGCGGCGTCTCGTTGCCGCTGGCGGTGGCGAACTGCATCTCGACGTCGGCCGCGTGGCACCCGAGGCACGACAGGCCGCGCGCGGCCAGCTGGCCCTGCTCGAAGTCCTTGGCGATCCCGACCACGGGCCCGATGTTGAAGCGATGGCAGGACGCGCACAGCGCGTTGGAGCGGTCCTCGACGAATACGCTCGAAGCCTGCGAAGGATGCGCGCTCGTCGGCGTGCCGCGCGGACCGAGCATCTTGCCGCCCGGCCCGAGGTGGCAGCTCTCGCAGGTGATGCCCAGGTGGCGGTCGTCCTCGCGAAACGCCGGCTTCGATTCGAGCTTGCCCTGCAGCAAGGGCTTCGGAATGTGACAGCCGTAGCAGGTCTCGGGCTTGCGCTTGTCCGCCAGCTCCTTCTTGTAGTGCTCGTCGATCCAGGCGATCGCGTGCGCGGTCGAGGCCCATTCCTCCACGACCGCGGCGTGGCACGTCGCGCAGGCCGTGGGACGAGCCGTCTGCGCGGGCTCGACCGCGATCGCCGGCGCGGGCTTCGCGAGGTCCCACCCGGGCGTCGTGGCCTGACGGGCCCAGGCCAGGGACGAAACGAGGAAAACCACGACGGCGCACGACGTGCGCGCGTGGCCGGTTGGCGCCGGAAAGCGACGAGGTGCCATGATTCGCCCTGCAAGGAAGGAAGCGCCGCTGCGGGGCCGATGTGGCGGTCGAGGAGCGAACCCCGCGCGTGCCCGGCTCCGACGAACCCGTGTCGGTCTCATTCTTGCGCAGGATCGGCCTTCCGGGTTGCCCCGCGCTCGTCGATTCCGGCCCCCTGGCGGGCCCGTGGAGCGGGCGGCTCGGAGCCGCAGGCCGGATCCGGCCCCCTCGGCGCGGACCCTCCCGAGCGTGCGACTAGAACGACAGCTCGAGCCCCACGATCAGCCCGCTCGCGTCGAGCTCGAGCTCGTCGAAGCTCAGGAAAGTGTCCAAGTCGTTGATCTCGTAGGCCGCGTAGCGCCAGCCGACGAAGAAGGCCGTGTGATCGGCCACGTGGAAGCGAGCCCCGGCCTCGACGCCGAACATCGTGTTGACGTCCGGGAAGTACAGACCCAGGTCCGTGCGCGCACAGGCTTCGAGCCAGGGCGTCAGCATCCACCCGCCTTGGATCGCGATCCAAGGCCCGCCCGTGTTCTCGCTCTCGATGGCCTCGGTCGTCGAGTCGAAGTCCGGTATCAGCAAGGCGAACCCGCCGACGATTCCGATCCAGCCCTTCTCCCCGAGCTTTCCGTCGAGACCGAAGCCGAGCGAGGCCCTGCCGATCGAGTAGTCGAGTCCGTTCGTTTCGCCGTGGACCGAGTTCCAACCCAGCTCGGCGTACGTGCCCTCGTGGTCCACCTCGCCGTCGATGGTCTGGCGTACGCGCGCGTCGACGAAGAACGCGTCCCGGTCGATCTCGTCGCGGTTGACCGACCCGCAGGACGGGAGCAGGGCGACGGCGACGAGGCCGACCCACACCGAGCGAGGAATGATCATGTCGTGGCGTGCGCTCCTTCTGCGGGGCCAAGTTACCCGGCCACGTCGAGCGCGGCGACGGCTGCGCACCCGGATTCGCGCCGGCTGGCGTGCGAGCCGGATTCTGCGCGCTGAGCGCGGATCAGGCCGAGCGGCGCTGGAGCTCGTCCACGCGTCGGACGGCCTCGGTCAGGCCGATGCCGAGCTCGACCCGTGCGGTCTCGATCGCGTCCATCCGGTCGCCGCGCTCGAGCCGCGCGAGGCAGCGCTCGTCGACGCTGCGGTCCGACAGCGACGCGTCAAGGTCGACGTCGCGCGCCGGCGCGATCGCGACGCTGTCCGCGAGCGCCTCGAGCATGCCGCGCTTCCACGCCACGCGCACGACGCCCGGAGCCGACACGAACACCGGCACGTCATGGGTCTTCGAGCGGCTGCGCACGCCGAGGAAGACCCGCGTGGGTGCCTGCTTCGCCCGCTCCGCGCGCACGGCGGCGTCGAGCGCGCTCGTGTCGACGCCGGCCAGCGTCAGCTCGAGCCAGGAACGGATTTCCACGCTGCGGTCGTCCTCGCTCGGCCGCACGCGTCGTTCACGGACACGCCCGGCTGACTTGATCTCGGCGAACGTCAGGCAGAGGACGGTCGGCTCGGCGTTTTCGAAGTGCGCGTTCAGGTAGGAACGCAGGTTGAGGAGCACCTCGTCGCGCGTGACTTGCATGACCCAGTTCGACAACCGGAAGCTCGCGACGAGCGCTCCCCAGAGCGTCCCCAGGATCAGCATCCCGAGCAGCGCCGCGATGACGAGGACCGGAACCACGATGAACCATGCGACCGTCGGCACGTGTGGTGCGGCGGCCACGAGCAGGCGGACGGCGACCGCCGAGAAGCCGGCGTAGATGACGAGCATGACGCCGGTGGCGACACGCGACGTGCGGAACGAGCGCCGCGTGTCTTCGCGCAGTGCCAACTCGGGAGGGAGGAGCTTCATGGCACGCCTGCTCCTCGACGGTCCCGGGACTCAGACTGGAATCCCGTTCCGGTCCGGCACCCTGCCGGTCTCTCAGGGCTGCCAGAGCGCCGTGATCCCGTTCGTCAGGTTGAACGTCGCCGGCGTGCAGAACCCCGGGTTCGGATCGCGGTACCAGAACTGGTAGTGGCGCACGTCACCCGCCGCGACCCCGCCGACCAACGACACCGACGGATCGCTCGCCGAGCGCGGATACAAGGCGTAGCCCTGTCCGTTCGGCGCGACGATCGCGATGCGCATGATCGAGCCGCCGACGCACCGCAGGCCGTCGCCGAACGCGACGCCGCTGCCGCCCTGGACCTGATTCGTGCCCTGGAAGAAGAGGCCGCTGGCATTGGGCAAGCCCGAATTCTGGTGGAGTCCGACCTGGAGCCGCAGCGTGTCGGAGGAGATCGACGGGATCCCCGTGCTCGTCAGCTCCGCGCCCTCGAAGTAGACGGAGTTGCCGCAGCCACGCGGAATGGGTGTCGGCCCGCATGGGCACGCGCTGCCGGGGCTGCCGGCCCAGCAGAAGCTCGGGGTCGCAGGCGTGCCTCGGATCTGGATGCAGTTGATCGAGCCGGGTCCACCGACACCTTGGACGTCGATGCGGATGACACCGCCGGCCAGCACGGGCGCGGAGTGGGCGACGTACGTCACGTCGAGCACGTGCGGCGATCCGTTCCAGGTCCCGCCGACGAGGACCGGCGGATCGATCGAGCCCTGCACCGATACGCGCGTGCGGGCGGCTGGATCGAGCGGCGACCAGGCGTACGTGAACACGGTGTAGGAGCCGGCGGCGAACCCTCGGAACGTGATCGTGTACGGCCCGCCGGGCTCCGGCAGGCTCATGCCGTCGTACATCAGATTGCGGTCGTCGCCCGTGAGCGGGCCGTTCGCATACCCGAACGTGGCCGGGCTCTCGCACGTGATGGTCACGTTCGTCGGGAGACCTGTCGTCGATGTCAACGTCGCGTTGAACGGCGACGCGAGTGCGTTCCACGGCCCGGGTTGGATGGCCGCGCCGCCGTACGCCGCGCTCGGCACGGGGAAGGCGGCGGTGTTGTCACCCAGGTCGATGTTGAACGACTGCCCCTGGACCGACCCAGCCAGGCAAACGATGCAGGACAGGAGCCTCACGCTGGAATTGTAGTCGCACAGGGCGATTCAGGGAGCCCACGTGACCTCGACGACCGCCTCGCCAGGGTGGGATCCGCGGCGCGCGTCGGTCGTCTACATCACGCCGTCGAACTCGCGCGCCGTCTCCTTGAGGAGCTTGCGGTTGATGCTGTGGACGGCTCCCAGCACGCGCCGGTTCGCACGGCGGTACGGCTCGGTCTCGGACGGCAGGTAGCGGTAGCTCGATCGCGCGTAGCGGTACTCCCACTCCAGGTCCTGCAGGCCGGGGTAGTCCCGGGCGTCCTTCTCGTACTCCTTCGAGAAGCGCGATCCGACGAGCACGTTGAAGCGGTTGATCCGCACCCGGTCGAGCCACGCGGCGTTCCGTTCCAGGAACTGCGCGGTCAGGTCGAGATCGGCGGCCTCCTCGCCCGGGTAACCCTGGATCACCGTGCAGCGCACGCTGATCCCGGCTTCGCTCGCGTTGCGCAGGAACTCCTGGTTCGTCTCGACGCTCGTGCCCTTGTCCATGGCGTCGAGCATGCGCTGGCTGCCCGACTCGAGCCCGAACGTCACGCGCGTCAGCCCGGCGCGTGCGGCTGCGCGCACCTCGCCGGCCGAGAGGCCGTTCGGCATCTCCCGTCCGACGTGCACGGAGCAGATCCACTTCGCGCCGGGGACGCGCGCCGGCAGCTGTTCGCGAATCGTGCTCCAGGCAGCCAGGTTCGAGTTCAGCTTGATGTCCAGGAACGTGACGTTTCGCGTCTGGTAGCGCCGCGCCTGTTCCTCGATCTCGTCGAGCACGCTCTCGGGCCGGCGCGACCGATACCCGCGCCCGTTGGCCGTCACGATGTCCGTGCAGAACGTGCAACGCGCCCACGCGCAGCCGCGCCCCGTGAGCACCGGCACGATCTTGTGCGGATAGAGATGCCACGGGAAGTCGTCGTAGTCGGGGTGGGGCAATTCGTCGAGTGCCCTCAGAGGCAGCGCGGCCGCACCCGTGCGCCCATCGGGCAGGAAGACGCCGGCATAGCGCTCCAGATCGCGCTTGCCGATCACGTCGCGCACCATGTCGGCGATCGAGGACTCGACCTCGCCACCGACGACGGCGACGACGCCCGGGATCGAGCGCCACTCGTCCGCGATGCGCGGCTGGTTGAAGGCCGGACCGCCCAGTAGTACGGGCACACCGGCGCGCTGTGCCGCCGCCGCCAGATCCACGCACAGCGCGTAGCTGTCGGTGTAGGTCGAGATCAGGATCGCGTCGGGCGGATCGGCCAGGATCCGCTGGACCTCGGCGCGTACGCCGGCCTCGGGACGAGCCCGCCAGCGCGAGCGCAACCGGCCCAGGATCCGGCGCGGGGCGGCGACCCACGTGCGCGTCGAGTAGGAGATGCGGCGCTCGATGTGGTCGAGGCGGCTCTCGCTCTGCTTCTCGCGCGGGAGGCTGGAGAGTCCGTGCGACAACGGCGACAGGACGTCGACGCGAAAGCCTGCGCGACGCAACACGGCTACGAGGTATCCGACTGCGATCGTCGGATAGCACGCGAAGTTGTTCAGATCGACGACGAGCAGCCGGTGAGCTCGGGAATCCATCGGGGTCCTGGCGACGAGGACGCAGGCGGAGCGGGAAGGTGAGCGGGAGCAGGTGCTCGTCCCGCACCGGATCGGTTCCAGGTTACCACCGCGCGCAGGAACTCAGGCCCCCATGCGTGCCGGCGTCGACCCGATCACGCTGCCCGAGTCGCCGCCCAGTTCGAGGTCATATCGGCTGTCCGACGGCCAGAGCGAACTAGGGTGACCAGGTCACCCGCAAGCCGTTCGTGAGGTTGAATGTAGCCGCCGTGCAGAACGCCGCCGCATTGCGGTACCAGACCTGGTACGTGCGCTCGCCTGGCATCGTCACGCCGCCGCGCTCCGACACCGGTGGATCGCCGCTCTCCGGGTTCTGCGACGCGCCGGCGACGTTCATCTGCGTGCCCAGCCGGACGATGGCGCCGCCCGTGCAGCGCAAGCCGTCACCGAAGACGACGCTGGCTCCGCCCCCGAGCGAGTTCGTGCCCTGGAAGTACAACGCCGAGCTCGACGGCAAGTGGAGCCGGCGTCACGTTCGGCGACGGGTTGCGCTGTGCGAGCGGAACGGTCGTGCGCCTGGGCGTCCGCACGAACGTGCAGGGCGCGTCGACCTGGCCGCTCGCCGGCGATCCGCCGTTGGGCTCGCACGGGATCGCACCGGCCAGCGTGCGCGTCTACCAGGTCTGGTACCGCGATGCTGCGGCGTTCTGCACGCCCAGCACGTTCAACTGGACGAACGGCCTGCGCGTCGTCTGGACCGATTGACGGTACGGTGCCAGGAACGACTCCGACACCTTCGCTCGCCGAATAGGTCCAGGATCGAGTGAAGGTGTCGGAGTCGTTCCTGGCACCGTACCGACTACTTGGGCGCCTGTGCCGTGTCGACGCGCTCGTAATCGAACTTCCCCGTGCTGCGCGAGGGGGCCACGGTGATCACCACGTACTTCGACGTGGGCGTGTTGCTGCGCGCCGCGACGCTGTTCACCGGCACGAGCACGTTCGTCTCGGGGAAGTACGTGGCCGCGCACCGCCGCGGGATCTGGAAGGGGACCACGATGAAGTGCCGCGCCAGGCGCGTCTGGCCCTCGAAGTGGCTCGTCAGGTCGACGACCTGGCCGTCTGCCAGCCCGAGCTCGCGCACGTCGGCCGGGTTCATGAAGATCACGCGCCGCTCGTTGCGGATCCCGCGGTAGCGGTCGTCGAGGCCGTAGATCGTCGTGTTGAACTGGTCGTGGCTGCGCACGGACATCATCACGAGCTGGCCCGGTTGCAGCTGCGTGCGCGGGATCGCGTGGCAGGTCAAGTGCGCCTTGCCCGACTGCGTGGACCACTCGCGCTTGTCGCGCGGCAGGTTCGGCAAGGCGAAGCCACCCGGCTGGCGCACCTTGGCGTTGAATCCCTCGAAGCCGGGGATGACCGCCTCGATGCGGTCGCGGATGCGGTCGTAGTCGGCGACGAGCCCGGTCCAATCCACGCTGCTGCGAGCGCCCAGGGTTGCCTGCGCCAGCCGCGCGACGATCGTCGTCTCGGACAGGAGGTCGTCCGAGGGCGGATCGAACCGGCCTTGCGACGGGCTGACGATCCCCATCGAGTTCTCGACCGTGACGAACTGCTCGCCGCCGGCCTGGACGTCGCGTTCGGATCGGCCGATCGTGGGCAGGATCAGCGCCTCCTTGCCGGTGACCAGGTGCGAGCGGTTCAGCTTGATGGCCACGTGCGCGGTGAGCGTGCAGCGCCTCAACGCTGAGGCCGTGTACTCGGTGTCGGGCGTGGCCGAGAGGAAGTTGCCGCCCATGGCGAAGAAGACCTTCACCTTGCCGGCGTGCATGGCCTTGATCGTCTCGACCGTGTCGTAACCGTGCTCGGGCGGGGGGACGAAGCCGAACTCCTGCCCGAGCCGCTTCAGGAAAGCGGGATGCGCGCGCTCCCACACGCCCATCGTGCGGTCGCCCTGCACGTTGCTGTGGCCGCGCACCGGCAGCGCGCCGGCGCCCTTGCGACCGATCGCGCCCTTGAGTAGCAGCAGGTTCATGCACTCCTGGATCGAGCTCACCGCGTTAGGGTGCTGCGTGAGGCCCATCGCCCAGGCGACGACGAGCCGGTCCGTGCTCATCACGATCCGCGCGGCCTCGGCGATCTGCTCGCGCGGAATCCCGCTCTCCTCGACGATCACGCCCCAGTCGGCCTGGCGCAGGTTTGCGACGAACGCGTCGTAACCGAGCGTGTGCCGTCGGATGAATTCGTGATCGAAGACGGTGCCGGGCGCCGCGTCCTCCGCGGCCAGCATCTCCTTCAAGATGCCCTGCAGCACGGCGACGTCGCCGTTGATGCGCACGGGCAGGTGCAGGTCGGCCAGCTGCGTGCTGCGCCCCGTGAGCACCTGCAGCGCGTGCTGCGGATGCTGGAAACGCACCAGCCCCGTCTCCGCCAGCGGGTTGATCGCGATGATCCGCCCGCCCTTCTGCTTCATGACCTGCAGCGCGCTGAGCATGCGCGGGTGGCACGTGCCCGGGTTGTGGCCCAGGTCGATCAGCACGCCCGCCTCATGCACGTCCTCCAGCGTCGCCGTCCCCTTGCCGATGCCGATCGAGTCGGTCAGCGCGGTGCCGCTCGACTCGTGGCACATGTTCGAGCAGTCGGGCAGGTTGTTCGTGCCGAACTGCCGCACGAAGAGCTGGTAGAGGAACGCCGTCTCGTTCGCCGTCCGTCCGGACGTGTAGAACGCCGCTTCGTCGGGCGAGTCGAGCGCGTTGAGCTTCCGTGCGGTCAGCGTGAACGCTTCGTCCCAGGTGATGGTCTCATAGTGCGTGGCCTGGGCGCGCAACACCATCGGGTGCGCGATGCGCCCTTGCTGCGAGAGCCAGTAGTCGCTGCGCTGCGCCAGCTCGGCGACGCTGTTCTCGCGGAAGAACTTGGACGGAATGATCTTGCGGGAGTTCTCCTCGCTGGCCGCCTTTGCGCCGTTCTCGCAGAACTCCGCGTGCGAGCGCTCGCCGGCCGCCGGGTCGGGCCAGGCGCAACCGGGGCAGTCGAAGCCGTCCGTCTGGTTGAGCTGGAGCAGCAGGCGCGCGCCCTTCAGCGTCCCCATGTTCCGGTGCGCGAACTTCACGGACTCGATCACGGCCGCTACGCCGCCGGCGAACTGCGCCGGTCGGGAGACCTCGAGGCCGACGTCGCCGAGTTCCTCGGGCGCGACCGGACCCCCCTGCGTGCCGACGTCGCCGCGTCCGGCCGGATCCGCCTTCGGGTCAGGTGTGTCGGGCATGGGGGGCACCGGGCCGAGCGGCGCGCCGGTATCTTCGCAGATTCGAGGCGCAGGGTGCACCTCCCAGGAGATCGCGCATGCCCAGGCAGAAACCCACGCCCGCGACGCCGGCCAAGAAGCACACGAAGGCGTCGCTCGCCGCCGAGGTCGAGTCGGCCCTCGCCGCGCTGAAGCGCAAGAGCACGCCGAAGGACCGCGACAACCTGCCGCGATTCGGCATCGCCTCGAGCAAGTTCTTCGGCGTGTCGATGGTCAACATGCGCCAGATCGCCAAGGGCATCGGTCGCGACCACGAGCTGGCCACCGCGCTGTGGGACACCGGCTGGTACGAGGCACGCATGCTCGCGACGCTGGTCGACGAGCCCGAGCTCGTGACGCCGGCCCAGATGGACCGCTGGGCGCGCGACTTCGACAACTGGGCCATCTGCGACACGGCGTGCTTCTGCCTGTTCGACCGCACGCCGCACGCCTGGAGCAAGATCGCGCAGTGGCACGATCGTCGCGGAGAGTTTGCGCGTCGCGCGTCCTTCGCGCTGCTGGCGTCCGTCGCGCTGCACGACAAGGAGACCGAGGACGCGCCTTTCCTCGAGAGCCTCGAGTTCATCGAGCGCGCCGCCGACGACGAGCGCAACTTCGTCAAGAAGGGCGTGAGCTGGGCCCTGCGCGGGGTAGGTCAGCGCACTCCGGCGCTCCACGCGGCCGCGCTGAAGCTGGCCCGCCGCCTGGCGGCATCACCGCAGGCCGCGGAACGGTGGGTGGGTAAGGACGCCCTCAAGGATCTCACGCGGCCCATGGTGGCCGAGCGGCTCGAGTCGCGGCAGCGCAAGAAGAAGGCCTAGGACGGTGCCTGGATCGCCGGAGGCGCGAGCATTCGGAGAGACACGGGAAGAGGTTCCAGCGGCCGTCGTCTGCCTGCGCCTTGCATTCCATTCCCCGTTGGAGACGGATCGATGAAGCTCGTGACCCTCGCTGTCCTCCTCGCCCCGCTTTCGGCCTGCCACACACAGCCCGCCCAAGGGCGCGAGATCGAGGCCCAGCCTGCGACCTCCGAGACGACGATGGTGCTCGACTTCTCGGGACTTCGAGAGCAGTCGATGACCGTGGAGGAGTTCGTGAAGGCCTGCCAGCGGGTGAGCGGGTTCAACTTCACCTACACGGAGTCCACGCAGGCGGCGATGAACGCGAAGTCGATGCGCATCCTCGGCTCGGACCAGGTGGCGGTGACGGAGTTCGGGAGCTTCCTGAACGCTCAACTGCAAGACAGCGGCTTCACGTGCGAGCGGATCGGACCTGACCACCTGCGCGTGTTCTCGATCCAGCCCCGCGCGATGTGAGCGGCCCTCCGTCGCGCATCCGGACGAGTGCCCGGACGGCGGGAACTGGTGCTGGCGCATGCTGCACGCCCGCTGTCTCGGGCCGGTGATCGAGATCCACCTGCTCCGTTGATGCGCGGTCACCAGCCCAGGTAGATCTCGATCAGCCACTTCAGGGGCCGGCCCGGCGCCTCGCTGGCGATGCGGTGCAGCGCGTCGAAGTCACTGGCCTCGACGGCCGGCGCAAGGTCGGCGGCCAGCTCCTTCGCGAAGCGACCCTCCTGGGACTGCAGCTTCGCGAGCAGCTCACGGCTCATGGTCAGCTTCACGTCCTTCTTGACGTTGACCTTGATCTTCTCGCAGGCCTTGACCGTCTCCTGCCATTGCTTCGAGATCTTCGTGTCGCGGTGCTGCGCCAGCACGACCTGCGTGTTCTTATCGATCGTCCGCTTGAACACCGGCATGTACCCGGCCAGCACCGCGATCGCCGGATCCGCGCCGTCGCGCGCGAACGATGCGGCCGTGGTCTGCAGCGAGGCGAGGGCCGCCTCGATCGTGTCGAGCTTGTTGCGCGCGTCGTCGGTCGCCGCCGTTCGCCCGGCCGGGAATTCGCTCGCCGCGCGCATGAGCGGCAGCGCGGTGGCGATGTCGCCCGCCTTCAAGGCCGGCGCGCCCTTCTCCTTCCAGCTCTTCATCCACGTCGCCAGCTCTTCCAGCCTCCCGCGCGTGATGAGCTCGGCCAGAGGCGCGTCGAGGAACGTCTCCACGCCCGGCTCGAAGGGCTGCGCGTTCGAGAAGCCGGGGTCACCCTCCCAGATCACGCGCGAGTCGATGTCGAGCAGCAGGATGCGCGGCAGGTTGAACTTCTCGGCCGAAAACTTCTCGAACGTGTTGCCGATCCCGGGCTTGTCGCGCCGGTCGACCGCGATCGAGCCCGGCATGGGATGCTCAGCGAGATACTTTACGACCGCATCGGAATCGTTGGCGCTGCCGACCGCCACGCACTGCAGGCCGACGTGCGCGTACTTCTCGACGAGCTCGTTGAGCCATTCGTCGATCGGCACGAGGTCGTTCTGCACGATGCTCCACAGGACCAGGACCTGTGGCTTGGTCCCCGCCTCCTCCCAGCTCTTCCGCTCGCCCTGCACCCAGCGCGCGATCTCCGGGAACGGCGGGACGAGGCCGACGTAGCTGCCGCCGATCGGGCCCGACTCCGTCTTCTGCAGCTTCTCGAGCCGGATCGTGCGATCGATCTTGGCCGCCGGATCGTTGAGCGGCCGCGCCAGGTACCGCACGTTCGTGAACTGCGCCTTCCCCGGTCCCGCGATGATCCCGAAGCTGCCGCGCAGCACGTCGACGTTCCCGAAGTCCTGCGTGGCGACGTATTGGCCGTTGAACCAGGTGTCGACGACGCTGCCAGCCACGTCGATGCGCAGCTTGTGCCACACGGGTCCACCCGTGTCGTTGGGCCCGGCCACCGTCGTTTTCACGGGGCTGTGCCGCCAGGTCTTGATGTTCGTCCCGCCGAAGCAGCTCGCGAGGTCGATGAAGCCCGTGTCGGCCAGGCCCGCGCGGGAGCCGTCGGCGTCGACCTTGCCCGGGAACAGGATCAACCCGTGGAAGTTGTTGATGTCCTTCTTGCCGAACACGAGGCCGCAGAAGTTGACCTTGCCCTTCTCGGCCAGCACTTCGGCCTCGAAGGAGTAGTCGCCCGAAGTCGTCGCATCGAGCGTCATGACCCGGTAGTCGAAGCCCTCCTCGCTGTACTCGCCGAGGTTCGTCATCAAGAACGGGCCGTTCGCGGTGAAGACCGCATCGGCCGAGACGTTCCAGCCCTCCAGGGTCTTCTCGTCGTACGCGAGTTGCCAGCGCTGCAGCGGCATGCCGCCCGCGCGAACCGCGTCGGCGTAGTGACCCATCATCCCGGGCGCGTTGAGGTCCGTGCCGAAGTGCCAGGCCAGGTCCATGACCATCGTCGGCCGGCCCGCTGCCTTGTAGCGCAGCACGATGCTCTGGCCCGCGGCCCACAGCTCCCGGTGCACCGTGTCGAGCGCCTTGCGCTTCGGATCGAACTTCTCGAGGCTGCGTTCCGCCGCCTGCACCGCCTTCGGATCGACGGGCTGGCGCGATTCGAGGATCCGCACCGCCTGGAGCGCGAGCTTCGTAGCGCGATCGGTGCCCTTGCGATCGGCCAGGAACGCGGCGAACTCGAGCAGGGTCTCGACGTTCTGCGAATCGGATCGCAGAGCCTTCTCGAAGTGCTCGTGCGCGACGGCATCGTCCTTGTTCTTGGCCGCATTGCGCGCCCATTCCGCCCAGGGCCGCGCGACCTCGACCTCTCCGCTCTGCTCCTTCGCCAGCGCGGTCAGCCAATCGCCCCAGACCACGTTCAGCTCCTCGATCGTCTTGGGCAGGCGCACCTCGACCGAGCCCTTGGGACGCGGCACGCCCTTGATGGGTGGAGCCGGATTCGCCAGCACGACCTCCTCGAAGTTCTTGACGGCGCCTTCTCCGACACGACCACCGGACGAATCGAGGAAGGTGCGGAACGACGTGCGGTAGACGTACCGGCCGTCGACCGGGTCCTGGTAGTTGTAGAGGAAGAAGACGACGGCCCACGTGGGCGCGTACCACGGCGGTCCCCATTCGTACTTGTTCTCGAGCACGATCCGGAACGTCGGCGCCTTCGTCGGATCGCTCTTGGTCGGCTCCTTCGGATCGATGCCGTCGTCGGCGTCGCTCATCCAGCCGCCCTTGATGCGCTCGACCATCGGGAACAGCCGGTGGTTCGCCGGCAGGTTCATGATCACCGTGCCGTTCGAGAGGATGCGGGTGCCCTCGAAGAACGATGCCAGCCCTTCGTTCAGCCAGCCCGACGCGTTCGTGGCCAGCGAGACGAACTGGTGCGCGGCCTCGTGGAACAGCGTGCCGACCATGTCGTCGAACGCGCCCTCTCCGATGTACGTCTCGACGGCACTGCCGGTGAATTGCCCGCCGCTCCACTCGGCCGGGCTGCTGCCGAGTTTCAAGTACTCGTCGCGCGTCTTGAAGATGACCAGGTCGATGCGCGGGACGCTGCGATTGTCACCCTCGGACCCGTAGGCGAAGAATTCGCGATAGAACGCGTTCATCTGCTCCATCGCCTCGGCCGCCTTGACCAGGACGGCGTAGCCGGCGTTCGTGTGCGTGACGTAGTGATCGCGCTCGAGCTTGGCGTGATCGCTCCACTTGGCATGTTTCGCGTCGAACTCGCGGATCCACTCCGCGGACACTCCGTCCAGCAGGTCCTTCGGCTTGGCGTCGCCGGCGAGGCTCGGATCGGGCTTCGACGCGAGGCGCTGGATCGCTGCAGTGCTGGGCGACTCGGGGTCGAGCGCCAGGATCTCCTTGTGGACGTGGATCGCCGAGTGCGGGCGCCCATCCTTCTCGTACTGCTCCGCCAGGTCCGTCAGCTTCGCGACGAATACGTTCGACAGGCCGAACAGGTCGTTCGCGATCGGATCGACCGCCACGAGGCGCGTGCGCAGCCCCTCGATCACCGACCTCGGTCGCTTCTGCGCGATCGCGAGCCGCAGCGCCTGGTGGAGCGAGTAGACGTGCCCGTCGCCGTCCTCGACCGCGAGCGCATAGCGGGCCCGCAGGTCCCAGGCCTGGACCGATTTCGGATCGCGCTCGAGCGCGCGCTCGATCCACACGAAGCTGCCCGCGGCGTCGTCCTTCGCCAGGGCTTCTTCCGCGCTGCGCAGCGCGAACGCGATCGCCGATTCCTCGCTTGAGGGTTGCGCCAGGGCGCCGGCGAAGAGGAGCAGCGTGCAGGGCAGGAACGTGGCGAAACCAGGCTTCATTGCGGAGCGCATCGGGGTGGAGGCAGAACGGCCAGGGAAGGATGCCATTCGTGCCGAGCCTCACACGCTAACCGTAGGGACTCGCCGCGGGAACGGGCCGAAGGAATCCTGCGCGGGTCCCCGCGCCTCGGCTCCGAACTCGGCCGCTGGCGAGCCGTCGGTTCTCACCGCCCCGGTCCGGCGGGATCATGCCGGGATGCCCCGAGCCCCAATCGAAGGGGGCTCTCCTTCGATGCCGTCGCAGATGTTCGGGCGAGGTTTCTTTCGCCCGGACGTCGAACGGCCACCGTGCTCGTGCTGCTCGTCATGGCAGCGGCCCCGACCCTGCGATTCACGGGTGCCGGGTGCATGCTCCCGCATCGCCTGATGGGCGACGAGCGCATCTACAGCGGGCAGTTGACGCTCATGCGAGGCGACGTCGTCGATCTCGAGCACGACGTCCGCCATGGGTTCTACCCGCATCTCGTCCCGCGGCTCGCGCTGATGATGTCGCCCGCTCCGCCGGCGGGGGAGGCGCGGACCCTCGAGGAGCACCTCGCGCGGGGTACGGTGCCAGGGACGACTCCGACAGGTTCGCCCGCTCGCGCCGGAGCGCGTGAAGCGTGCAGATCCAATCCGTCGGAGTTGTTCCGGGCACGGTACCGGCGTGCTCGCCCGCGCTTCAGCTCTCGCGCGTTCAGGGAATCCAGGTCACGCGCACGCCGTTCGTCAGGTTCGCGGTCGCGGCCGTGCAGAACGCCGCGCTGTTGCGGTACCAGATCTGGTACGTGCGGACTCCGGGGCTCGTCACGTTGCCGACCTGCGAGAGGCTCGGCTCGCCGACGCCCGGGTACGACGATGCGCCCGCGACGTTCGTGCGCGTGACGAGACGCGTGTTCGTGCCTCCCGCGCAGCGCAGCCCGTCGCCGAACACGGTGCCGGCGCCGCCATTCTGCTCGCCCGTGCCCTGGAAATAGAGCGCGCTCGAGTTGGTCATCCCCGCCGCGGAGAGGCGCAGCGAATCGCCCGAGAGGCTTGAGACGCCCGTGTCGTGCAGGCGGCCCGCCGTGCCCAGCGAGTTGAGGCAGCCGGCGCGCTCGAAGGGCGTGCTCGAGTTGGCGCACGGGCAGGCTGTGCCCGAGCCGTCGCCGAAGCAGTAGACGCTCGTCAGTGGCTCGAGACGGCGCGTGACGATGTTCGCGCTCGCGTCGGTCGTCACGAAGATCGAGCCGCTCGCGCCGAACGCCACCTGGCCGCCGACCTCGTCCGCGGGTGTCGTGTAGACCGTGGCCCATTTCAGCGCACCGCTTGCGTCGTAGCGCTGCAGGATCATGTCCCCGAAGCCGTTGCTCTTCGTGCCCACCGCGACGATGTCGCCGCCGTCGTCGAGCGCGATGCGGTTGAACGAATTCGTCGTGTACGGCGTCGGATCGTACGTCCGCGACCAGAGCAGGTTGCCCGCCGCGTCGTACTTGCGCAGGTGGGCGCCGAAGGTCGAGTCGGCGGTGGACAGCGACCCGGCCACGACGATGTCGCCGTGCGCGTCGACCGCCACGTCGTGGAACATGTCGGAGAAGTTCGCGACGCCGGAGACGATCCGCGACCACTGGAGCACGCCGGCAGCGTCGTACTTCGCCAGGAAAGCGTCGAAGGGCGAGCCGGGCGTTTCCGTCGTGAACGCGCCGGCCACGTAGACGTCGTCGTTCGCGCCGAGGGCCAGCCCGCCCGGGTAGACCTCTTCCGAGTTGGGCGGCTGGAAGGTGCGCATCCAGAGCATGTTCCCGGCCGCGTCGACCTTCGCGGTCGCGAGCGGGATCTTCGAGCCCTCGAATGCGGCCGCTGCAGCGATCAGGCTTCCGGTCGAGTCGCGCAGCAGCGTCGACGAGAAGTAGACCGGGTACACGCCCGGCAGGGTCGCCGTGGTCTGCCACACCTCGTTGCCGGCGCTGTCGTACTTCCAGAACGTGCAGCCGGCCCCCGGTCCGCTGGTCGAGCCCGCGACGTGGACGCCGCCGACACCGTCGAGGCTCAGGGCGCGTCCGCGCGCCGTCGCGCCCGGCGGAGCGCTGAAGCGCGACCACAGCAACGTTCCGTCCGGGTCGTAGCGGAAGAGCCCCATGCGGAAGACGATCGGCACCGAGCGCGTCTCTCCCGTGACGTAGACGTCGCCGTTGACGTCGACCTGGACGTCGCCGATGTAGTCCGATTCACCGGACTCGTCGAACGTGCGCGACCACTGCAGGTTCCCCGCGCCGTCGTACTTGAGCACCAGGAAGTCGTACGCGGTCGCCAGGCTCACGATCGAGCCGCCGACGATCACGCTCCCCTGCGCGTCGATGCGCAGCGCGATCGGACGCTCGAGCTCGTCACCCGTGCCGAACGTCCGCAGCCAGGCACTCTGGTTCTGTGCCGACGCGATGCTCGTGATCGCGACGGCGAGGAGGGACGCACCGAGTCGGACGCAAGGGCGAGTGCGCATGGCGGACTCCGGAAGACCGAGTTGTTCGGACCTTCGAGCAGAAAGCGCTCCAAGCTCCCGCGTCCCAGTCTACAGCGTCGCGCCGAGCTGAACAGTTCGGCCAAATCGCGAGGGTGTCGGTACGGTGCCAGGGACAACTCCGACACCCTCGCGCCGCCGCAACACCCCTTTCGCGCCGCTGAAAACCGTGCGAATTCGCTCTCTCGCGTTGCCGCGAGGAGCCTCACTCGAAGCCCAGCACGTCCACGATCGTCGGCTCGCCCGGCGTCAACTCGACCGTTCCAGAGGCGACGCGCACGCGCGGCGGATACGCACCGGACGGCGTGAACTCGGCGCGCCAGCGCATGCGGCCCGGGCTCATGCGCTCCCGTTCCAGCAACGTGCCGGCGCGTCCGGTGGGAGCGACCACGAGCGGCGCGAACGGCCCGTCGCCCAGCGCCGTCTCGATCTTCAAGCGGCCGGGCGGCAGCGCCTGGGACTGATGCCATTGAACGTCCGCACTCTTCTTCAAGTGGAACTCGACGCGCCGCGTCTCGCCTGGCTTCAGGTCCACGGTCACGTGCGCGGACGTGTCCTTCCCGTCGACGACGAAGCGGATCGGCAGGCCAGGGGAGAGCCTTCCCACGCGGAAGCGACCGTTCTCGTCGAAGACGGCGCATCCGTCCGTCACACCGCTCACCGGCCGGCCTTCGTCGTCGAGCGCGTGACCTGAATCGCGCGAATCGTTGGACGAGGGCCGGACCCACACCCACCACCTCTTCTTCTCGGGCCGCATCGGCTCGCCCTTGGAGTTGAACAGCACACCTTCGACGATCCCCTCCGCCTCGACCGGCATCTTCAGCTCGACCGTCTCGTCGGGCCGCGTGATCTCGAAGCGCGCGCGCGCGCGCCGACCGTCGTTCACGTGGACGACCAGCTCCCACGAGCCGACGAAAAGCTCGTCGGCCACGACTTGCCCCGGCGAGCATCGAGCCGTGGACTTCGTCGTGGAACCCGTGCTCGTCGGTTCGGCGAAGGCCATCACCGGATCGAGCGCCAGGCCCGTCGCCGAATCGAAGACCTGCGCGACGACCCGGCCCGTCCCGACTGGCGAGCGCAGCACGGTCACGAGCATGTCCTGATCGCCGGGCACGACGCGCGCAGGGAACGGGTGGAGGTAGCCGTCCGGCGGCTCGACCGTGAGAGTGAGGGAGTCCAAGGAGACACCCTCGATCACGAAGGCACCGTCGGCCCCGGTCGTGCGGCCCGTCGCTTCGAGGGTGACCCACCTGGTCTGGTCCTCGTTCAAGCCGCTTGCCTGCACCGCGATGCCCGCGAGCGGCGCGCCACTCTCGTCGACCACGCGTCCTCTCACGGTCGTGGCGCGCGCCAGCGTGAAGTCGCACTCGATCTCTTCGCGCGGCGGAGCCGCAGGATCGTCGCTCTGCGTGACCAGCTTCGATCGGGTCCAGCCGCGCGTGGCGCCGAATTCGTCCGGCGCGAAGCCTTCGGCGCTCACAAGGATCCGCAGGTCGCCCAGCCGACCAGGCCGCGGAGCCGTGGCGTATCTGCCGTCGGTGCCGCTGCGTGCATCGGCGAACCCTTCGACGCGGACGAGGGCGCCCGCGATCGGCCCGCCGCTGTCGTCGAGGATCCGGCCACGCACGAGGCCGGTGCACGCGTCGGGGCCGAGCTTGATCTCGAGCGTGGTCTCCTGGCCGCGAGCGATCAGGGCGCTCTCGTAGACGCTCGGCCAACTGGCCGCGAACGCGTGCACGCGGTAGCTCTGCGGGTGGAATTGCTCCAGCAGGCTGTCGGCCCGCCCTTCGGGCAACGCCGGGAAGCGCGCGCGCCCGTCCGCTCCGGTGATCGCGCGGAAGATCGATCGCCACGGATCCTCGAGGATCTCCGGCGGGTGGGGATCTCGCGCGCCGGAGTACCCACGGCCGAAGGGCGGAAACGTCGGCACCGCCTTCAGCTCGACGTTCGGCAACGGACGACCCTGCTCGTCGATGACGTTCACCACGAGCGAGCCCTGCGGCTCGATCGACACCTCGAAATCGGCGAGTCGGTCGCGACTGCGCTCCGGGCGCAGGAACGCGAAGCCGACGCGGCCCTCCGACACGGCGAGGATCGCCAGCGGACCTTCCGTGGCGGCCACGCGACGATCCAGGTCGAACGTGCCGTCGACGCGTGAGCGGCCGGCGCGCCAGGCAGCGGTCGCACCGAACTCGCCGACCGGGTAGTTCGCCCGATCGCACACGAAGAGCTCCGCTCCTCCGACGGAGCTGCGGTCGGGGAGCATCACGACACGCCCCGACACGAACGTGCCGCGCCGCATGAGGATCGCGCCGAGGCCGACCGCGCCATCGGCTGTCTGCGGAGCCGACTGCGCCTGCGCCGGATCGACCGTCGTCGTGGCGTAATCCGCGTGCGCGACCTCGCCCGAGAACACGAGCCGCGTCACGTTCGCTCCGCCGGCCTCGAAGCTGCCGTCGGCGCGCGAGCGCGTCTCCAGCTCGACACGCTTCGGTTCGCCCCCCCGATAACGCAGCTTCACGATCGCGTCGGCCACCGGCGCGAACGTGTCGGCGTCCAGCACCATGCCCGTGAATCGCACGCCATCACCGGCGACCGGGATGCTGCTCCGGCTCGCGGCGTCGTCCAGCGACGCGACCTCGGCGACGGGCGTCGCAACCTCCGGCTCCGAGTCCGGTCGCGAGGCGATCAGCGCGTCCGGCGCCACGTCGCCCGGACGCGACATGGGATCACCGGCGAGGTCGCCGATCCGGAACGCACCGACCGTCAACACGAGCACGGCAGTGGCCGCGATCACGGTCTTCGAGGCGGTGCTCATCGCGGCGACGCCTCCCGAGAACGGCAATCCGGGCGCGAGGATCGCGGCCCACGTGCCGCGCTCGCCGTAGCGACGATCGAGCTGGCCACGCAGTTGCGCGAGCCCGCGCTTGAGCCGCGTGCGCACCGTTTCCACCGGCAGGCCGAGGCGTTCCGCGATCTCGCGCGGGGGCAGGTCGTCGAAGAAGCGCAGCAGGATCGCCGCGCGATACGGCTCGTCGAGCCGCAGCACGGCCTCCGCCACGGCGCGCTGCATCTCGACGCGCGCGACCAGCTCGTCGGTCGCATACGTCTGCTCGGGCCGTGCGACCGAGACTTCGCGCAGGCGGCGCGCGCTCTCGCTCGAGCGCATGCTGAGCGCCACGTTCGTGGCGACGCGCCGCAGCCAACCTCCCGCGCCGCTCGTGTCCGCGGGCGGATGGCGCCACGCCCGCAGGCGCGTCTCCTGCAGCACGTCCTCGACCGCGTGCTCGTCACCGACGAGGCCGCGCGCCAACGCCGCCAGCCAGCGCTGGTCGAACAGGAGTGCCGCGCTATCCGGAGGGGGCTGCGAGGTCATGGTCGGCTCGGCTTTCCAGGACCTTCACTCTGCAGCAGGCGGAATCGGTTCAGGCCGACCGCGTCGAGGGTAACCCGCGGCGGATTTGGCATCCAACCGGCACGAGACCGCGGCGCCACGCGACCCCTCTCGATCTGGCGTGCTTTGGCTCGGATCGTGCCTCGATCTCGCGGGCCGGAACGATCTCGCGCCGCGGAGGAGTGGATCGCGATCGCCGCAGGGACCGGTCGGTCCCCGCGGCCTCACGCGCTCACGGGATCCAGATCACGGAAACGCCGTTCGACAAGTTCGAACCCGCGCCGCAGGGACCCAAGACGTTCCGGTACCAGGCCTGGTAGTACCGAGCGCCCGGCGCCGTCACCATGCCCTTCACGCTCACCGGTAGGTCGCCGCCCTGCGGGTAGCTCGTCGTACCGCTGAGGTGGCCCTGCGTTCCCAGGCGGACCTGAGAACCAGCCACACAGCGGAGGCCGTCCCGGAACGGCGCGTTCGAGGCCGCGTTGCCCTGGAAGAACAGCGCAAAGCCCGAGCCCGTACCAGGGATCGGCAGGTTGCTGGCAGTCAGCGCGAGCTGATCGTTCGACAGCGACGACTGACCGCTACCCAGGAGAATGGCGCCCTGTCCGGTCGAGTTGACGCAGCCCTGGCCGGAGCCAGCAGCCGAGTTGTTCCCGCACGGGCAGCTCGAGTAGCCGAAGCAGTACGGCGTGCCGCCGTTCGTCTCGCACTCGTCGGGGATGCTGTTGGCATTCTGGTCCAGGCTCGTCGCGTTTGCGATGTCGCACAGGTCCGGGACGCCATTCTGGTTGCAGTCCGGCGCGCCGTTGGCGATCTCGCACGCATCGCCGACGGAGTCATTGTTGCAGTCCGCCTGGCCCGGATTGCCGACGGACACGCAGTTGTCGCAGACATCGCCCACGCCGTCCGCGTCGGCATCGTCCTGGAACAGGTTCGGGATCGCGCTGCAGTTGTCGATGCAGTCGGAGATCGAGTCGCCGTCCGCATCCGTGTCGGCCACGCCGCAGCCACAGCTGCCCGGGGCGATCTTGAGCGGATCGTCCGGGCAACCGTCGATGCAATCCACCGTCGCATCGCCGTCTGTGTCCGTGTCGGGCACTCCGCAACCACACGCGCCAGGCGCGCTCTTCAGCGGGTCGTTCGGGCAGCCATCGACCGGGCACGTGTTCGCCGGATACCCCGGGTTCCCGAACCCGTCGCCGTCCGTGTCCGTGCACGGATCGCACGCGTCGCCCGTCGGGTCCCCGTCGGCGTTCGTCTGGCTCGGGTTGGTGACCGTCGGGCAGTTGTCGCAGACATCGCCCACGCCGTCCGCGTCGTCATCGTCCTGGAACAGGTTCGGGATCGCGGAGCAGTTGTCGATGCAGTCGGAGATCGAGTCGCCGTCCGCATCCGTCTCGGCCACGCCGCAGCCACAGGTGCCCGGGGCGATCTTCAGCGGATCGTCCGGGCAGCCGTCGTTGCAATCCGCCGTCGTATCGCCGTCCGTGTCCGTATCGGCGATCCCACAACCACAGATGCCCGGCGCGACCTTGTTGGGGTCCGCCGGACAGCCATCGAAGCAGTCCGCCGTCGCATCACCGTCGGAATCCGTATCCGCCACGCCGCAACCGCACTCTCCGGGTGCGATCTTGTTCGGGTCCGTCGGGCAACCGTCAATGCAGTCGGCCGTGCCGTCGAGGTCCGTGTCGGAGTCGACGACTCCGCACCCGCACTGTCCAGGAGCCGACTTGGCCGGATCGGTGGGGCAGCCGTCCTCGCAATCGAAGGATCCATCGGCGTCCGCATCGGGTGCAGCGAGGGAGAGCGTGATCGAGCCGAGGCCGTGTTCTCCCGTCTCGCTCCCGATCCGGATCTTGTAGCACTGGCCCCCGAGCACGGGCAGCGTGGCCTCGGCGTTGTAGCCGCAGAAATCGTAGCTGCTCGCGACGGGAATCGCGGTCGGCGGACAGGCGACGTTGTAGCAGCCCTTGTAGACGAACAGGGAAGTGTTGAAGCTGCTGGCGCAGAGCGATGCGGTCAGGTCGCCATCACAGGGTGGCGTGAAGTCGTACCAGAGATCGTTCCAGGCCAGGCCGTGAGACTGGATACCGTCGGTGGTCGCACCGACGGTGCTGAACGCCGTGGTTCCGAGCTCGAGCGAGATGCGGTTGGCGCAGGCGTCGTTGGGCGCAAGGTCGAGACAGCTCAGGCGGAGCGTCCCAACACCAACCTGGGAGGGCGTTCCTCCGATGCGCAGCTTGTAGCAGTGTCCGGCCTGGATCGGCACGAATGCCGGAAACGGTCCAATTCCACCGCAGGTGATCTCCGTACCCTCGAGTGGAACGCAGGAACAGCCGTCGTACATCGCGAAGAGGGGATAACCCCCGGCGATCTCGGAGATCACGAGGTAGCCGTCGCAGGTGGCGATGTAATCGAACCAGACATCCTCTGGGATGGTGCAAGCCCCTCCAGGGCCGTCGGTCGTGGCCATGGTCGAGTCGTAGCTGGTTTCGCCATTTCCGATGCTCTGCGCGGAACCACAATCGTCATTGAGCGGGGGGGAATGGCAGGTGATGTAGAGGGCGCTCTGCCCGGACAGTTCACCTGTGTAGCCAGATCCCACACGAATCTTGAAGCACTGCCCTGCGATCGCGTCCACCAGCACTGCCGAGCCGATCCCGTACGCGTTGCAACCGACTTCCGTCGCCTGGCTGACCGTCTGGCAGTCGCAACCGGAGTACACGGCCATGCCGTAGGACGACCCGGCTTCGTTGCCGGCGCCGACGCTGAACTTCCCGGTGCACGTGGCCGTGTAGTCGAACCAGACGTCGGCGACGAAATCGAAGCCGAAGCCGCAGGAGACCGGAGGGCCATCGAGCGTCGCGCTCGCTGGCGTGAACGGAGTGACTCCCGTGTTGGCGAGTTGAGCCGCTCCACAGTTGTCGTTGCCTGGAGCACCGGAGCAACTCAGGGTCAACGTGCCCGTACCCGGCGCCGTGTACGAGGTTCCGATCCGGATCTTGTAGCACTGGCCCGCGACGACCGGCAGCAGCAGGGGACTGAAGACGAAGCCGCACGCCAGCTCGACCGCAGGTGGACAAGCGCCTGTGGCGCAGCCGTCGTACACGGCAACGACGGCGCTGAAGTTCGAATCGATCACAGCGACGCTCAGGAGCCCGCTGCAAATGGCTGTGTAGTCGAACCAGACATCGCCAACGATGTCTCCGCACCCGGTGGAGGTGCCATCGGTACTCGCCCCGACGGTCGTGTAGGACGTAGTGCCATCCGTCACCGGCACGTGATCCGTGCACAGATCGTTCTGAGGTGTCGCGTTGCAGACGATGTTGATCGTGCTCGGCCCCTGGTGAATGGGCCCCATGCGGATCTTGTAGCACTGCCCGGCGACGACCGGCGCAGTCGCGCCCGATAGGGAACTCGCGCACCCCAACTCCGCGGATGACGGTGGGCAAGTGCCTGGGCCGCAGTCGGCGTAGATGGCCGTCGGCACCGTGGAGAACTCTTGACCAACTGTCACTCGGATCGTGCCGGTACACGTAGCCGTGTAGCTGTACCAGACGTCCCGTGTGAAGGCCGGGAAGGAGCAGGCGGTCGCTGGTCCGTCGAGAGTAGCGCCGGTCGCGTCGTAAGGCGTCGACCCGTCGAAGATGGGTGTGGCCGCAGCGCAGTCGTCGTTAGGCGGCAGTGGGAAGCACACCAGCGTCATCATTCCCACCACGCTGGTCGGCGAGCCGAACCCAGCGACGCGGATCTTGAAGCACTGGCCGGCGATCGTCTGGAACGCGCCCGTCCCTCCACCGCCAACCGGGATGCATGCAACTTCGTTCGCATGTGTGGCGAGGCAGGTCCCCGGCTGGCAATCGTCGGCGTAGACCACGATCTTGTGGCCGTAGAGATCGGGCGGGGCCGTGATGCGTACGGCGCCCGTGCAGGTCGCGACGTAGCTGAACCACACGTCGGCCCCGACCGGGAACGAGCAATTGGTGTTCGAGGGACCATCCATCGTGGCCCCGTGAAGGTCGTACGCCGTCGGGCCATCGGTGATCGGGATGCTGGCGGCGCAGTCGTCGTTTGGCGGGGGCGGGAAGCAGTTCAGCGTGATCGTTCCGGGACCATTGCCGTCGCCGTAGTATCCCGATCCCACACGGAAGAGCAGGCACTGACCCGCGGTCACGGGGATCACCCTTGTAGTGGGGAACGGCCAGCAGGCGATCGTGGCGCTGGACGTGACCGGACAGGTGCACGTGTCGTACAGATCCCACCCGATGAAGCTGCCGTTGGCGCTCAGGAGCTCCAGGTAGAGGATTCCCGTACACGCGGGCGTGTAGGCGAACCAGACGTCGCGAACGGACGGCGTGCCAACGCACAGCGAAGTGGGGCCGTCGGGCGTCGCACCCGTGAGATCGAATGCCGTCGTGCCGTCCCCGATGACCTGCGCATTCGCGCAATCGTCGTTGAGCGCGGACAGCGGCGTGACGGTGAGCACGGCCGAACCCCTGTCGCTCGCGTCGAAGCCACCAACCCGGATCGTGTAGCACTGCCCTTGGACCACGGGCAGCACGAGTTTCGACTGCAATCCGCAGTCGTCGTCACTGCAGGCAATCTCCGAGAGCGGCACCGGAGGACAGGCCAAGCAGTCGTCGTACACCGCCAGCACCGTGTCGAAGCTGCTGTCGCACAGGCTGATGTCGAGGATCCCGGTGCTCGAGGGGACGTAGCTGAACCAGACGTCGTTGAATGCCGGTCCGAAGCCGCACGCGACCGCTCCGCCATCGGTCGTCGCGCCGATCGTGGAGAACGATGTCGGGCCGTCGAACACAGCGCTGCGATCCGTGCAGGCATCGTTCGGCTGCTGCTGCGCTTGCGCTCGATGCGTGCCGAATGCCAGTACAGCCAGAGCGAGCGAGGCCAGAGGACGGAGGCCTCCGCACCATTTGGAACGGGCGAGCCGGGACCGACGCACTCGGTAGCGAGTCATGGGACCTCACAAGAAGAGTCCCGGCAGCTGCGAGATGCCAAGCGGGGAAGTGCTCGGAAAAGCCGCTCGAAGCTGGGGGGGGGAAGCCAGTCCGAGTATCTCGACAGTCGCCCTTCCTCGCAAGTTGAAGCCGGTACGCCCGCAGTGCCGCCGCCGGCATCCTCCAGGCGCGGTTGCCGGCCGTCAAACCACGGCGGCCAGATCGCTGACCGGCCGCATCGATTGCCGCTGCTCCCGGCTCGTACCCCTAGCGCGGGTCACCGGTCAGCACCCAGGCGGCCCAGTCGCGCGTCGGCCTGCCGCTCGCGCGCAGGGAAAGCTTGGCGTGCCAGAGGGCCGCTGACTTGCTCTCATGGTTCGCCCACAGGCGCGTGTAGAAATCCTCGAACAGCTCGCGTGTAGCGTCGTCGTCGACACGCCATGCGCTCGTGATCGCCGTGCGCACGCCCGCCGAGTGCAGGGCGGTCTGCAGCGACTGGATGCCTTGCCCGGCGTGCATCACGCCGACGTTCGTCTCGCAGGCCGAGAGCACGGCCAGCTCGCAACGCGAAAGATCCAGGCCAGCCAGCTCTTCGGCCGTGACCGCACCGCGCACACGTCCGAGTGCGTCGCTACCGCGGTTCGCCCCGGCGAGTGCGAGACCACACAGCGTCATCGGCGCGAGTTCCTTCACGGTCTTCTCGCGATCCATCCGCAGCCGTCCAGGTGGCGCCGAGTCCTGGGCGGGGGCGCGGAACGGCTCGGCGAACCAACCGTGCGTGGCGATGTGCAGGAAGCGCGCGTGAGGGGCGCCCTCGATCAGGGCCTGCCGCGTGGCTTCGGCGCCGCGCAGCACGCGCGGTTCGATTCCCAGGATGTCCTGGAATGTGGCCGCGATGTGCTCGACCTCCGCGCGCGTTCCGGGGAGCGGAGGCCATGCCACGGCGGCCGATCCGGTGCGGCTCTCGGTCGGGAGTCCTGTCGGAGCGGCGGTCGGAGCCGTTCCCTCGGCGTCGAAGTCGACGTCGCCGATCGCGAAGAGCGCAGGTTCGATGGAAGGTCTCTCGCTTTGACTCAGGAGTCGCGAGAGTGACGTTTCGCGGCGGATATCGAGCCGCTCGCCCACGAGGGTCCGCGCTTCCGAGGTAGGAACCTCCGCTGCGGGCAGGGGTAGGGCCTCCAACGGCACGAGGTGCAAGGCATCGTCGGGGCAGACGACCAGGACCCGCGCCCCGGCGCACGCTTCGAGCGCCCGATCGAGGACCAGCCTGCGCAAGCGATCTCCGGCTTCGTCTTCCGCGCGCGCGCCCGCGCCGCTCGTCGAGGCAGCGGCGAGGCCGCGGCCGATCGGTTCTCCGACGGCGGTACGCCAGGCTGCGACAGCCGTTCTCACATCCTCGATCGGCCCCAGGTCGACCGACACGAGCGCGCCGTCTTTGCGCAGCACGTGTGCCAAGAGGCGCTCTTCTGTGTGCTCCTCGAAGCGCTTCTCGGCCCGCGTCAGGCTCATGCGCGTCCACCGCCGCCACGCGATCGCGGCCGATCCGGGCGGAAGCGCCGAGGCGAGCTTCTGGGAATCGAATTCGAGCGCGCTCGCCCCGCGCTCGACGAGGGCTCGGCGAATGCTCGCCTCGATCCGATCGCGCTCGCGCACGGCCGTGGCGATCGCGTCGGGCGCGGAGCTCTCGTCCTCGCCTTGGGCCGCCGTTCCGGTCACGAGGTCATCGACCCGACGGCGCAGATCGAGGGCCTGCACGGCCAGCGCGTCGAGCTCGGGGTCGCTGGCTCGCAGGCCCGCGGGCAACGCGGGCGCGAGCGACACGGCTCGCAGGCGCTCGGCGAGCTCGAACGTGCGCCGCGCGAGCGGGCTCGCCGGTCCGTCTCGCTGACAGGCAGAGAGGAGCAGGTCGAGGTCGACCGTCGCGTGACGCGCGGCCTCCAGGGCTGCGCGCGGGGCGAGGCCCAGCATGCCGATCAGCCGTGCCTCGAGGCCGTCGGCCACGCGCGTGAGCTCGAGGGCACGCGCCGGCTGGTCTCCGCAGGCCTCCAGGATCCAGCACATGTTCCGCCGCGCGCGCTGCAGGTGCGAATTGTCGGCCGGGAAGCGTCCCTGCATCGCGGCGATCACCTGGTTCGTGAGCTCACGCGCACGCTCGGGCTCACCGAGCAGCAGGCACGCGTGGGCCAGGGCGCTGCGCGCTGCGATCCGATTCGGGTGCGTCTCGGGCAGAACGCGCTCGAATTCGCTCGCGACCTGTTCGAGAGCTGCCTTCGCGCTCTCGATCTGGCCCAGTTCGATCAGCACGAGAGCCAGATTCAACCGCATACCGGTGATCTCGGGATGCCCCTCGGGAAGCGCACGCGTATGGGCCCCGAGCGCCTTCTCCAGGAGCTCCTTTGCCGAGGAGGCGTCCCCGAGACCATCGAGCGTGCCGGCCAGTTCTTGCCGAGCGACTTGCAGGTTGTAGTGGTCGGGTGGCAGCGTGCGTTCGCGCGCCTCGAGCACCTTCTCCTGCAGCACGCGCGCGCTCTGGAGATCGCCCATCTCGTTCATCGCGGCGGCCAGGATCTGACGTGCATCCTGCAGCAGCGGGTGATCGTCCGGGTAGGCGCGCTCGAGCGACGCGAGCCCGCGTTCCCCGACCAGCCGAGCCCCGAGGACATCGCCCTGGCGGAGCAGGATCTGGGAGAGAAGGCCGAGCGCATTGCCGATCGCCGGATCCTCGGGCGCCAGCGCGCGCTCCAAGGCTTCGACCGCCGGCTCGGCGAGTGCTTGCGCTCCGGACAAGTCGCCCTGGAAGAAGAGTGTCGAAGCCAGATCGAGGCGCACGGCCTGGATCGGGAGCGCGTCGGGCGGAAGTGTGCGCTCGCGCAACGCGAGCACGTCGACGTAGATCGCGCGGGCCTCCTCGAGTTCTCCCTGGTTGCGCAACGAACGAGCCAGATCCACGCGCGAGAGTTGGACGCTTGGATGTTCGGGAGGAAGGCGGCTCTCGGCGATCGCCAAAGCCTTGCGCCGCAGTTCGAGGGCACCCTGCGCGTCACCGGCCTGCTCACGCGTGGTCGCGACCGACGAGCACACGCTCCAGAGTGTCATGTCGTTCTCCGGCAGGGCCTCGAGCGCCGCCGCGAGCAGTTCCTCGGCCAAGATGCCTGCCTCCTGGTGCTGGCCGAGGCCTGTCAGGATGTTGAGCAGGTACTGGCGTGCCCGGAGCAGATCGGCATGGCCGGCTGGGAGCGTCTCCCTCCAACGCGCGAGGGCCATCTCGACCAGCGGCCGCGCTTCGGCGTACCGAAGCTGCCGCCCGAGCGTGGCCGCCAGGCTCATGCGCGCGCGTTGCAGTTCGTTCTCGTCCGGCGGAGGCTTGCGTTCGTAGCTTTCGAGGACTTGCTCCTCGAGTCGCTGTGCCGTCGGGAGGTCGCCTAGCTCGCCGAGAACGACGGCAAGGGTCGCGCGGGCGTACTGCAGCCGAGGGTCGTCGCGATCGAGCGCGCGTTCGCGCTCGGTGTGCACGATCTTCCAGGCGTCGTGAGCCGCGTGAAGTTCTCCCAGTTCGAAGGCCAACTTGCCGAGCTCACCCAAAAGATTCTGGGCGCGCGGGTCGGCGAGCACACGCGCGTCGGCCTCGGCCAGCGACTTCACGGCACGAGTCACCTCCGCGCGAGACTCCTCCGGATGCGCAGTTCGCTCCTTGCGAATCGTGTCGAGGGTCGAGCGGGTGCGTTCGAGCAGGGACGCCAGCGCTTCGCTCTGCTCTTGTGCGGGTTGCGCTGCCTGAGCGGCGGGGCGGACGTCGGGCTCCTGAGCCCCACAGAAGAGGCTCAAGATCAGTGCTCCTGCCAACTCGGCTTGCATCGGGTCTCAGATCTCGACAGCCCCGACAGACTAGCGCCGATAGCTTTGGACGAGGTGTCTCGCGCAGGGTTTCCCGGACGGATCCGCGCGCCCTCAAGCCGTGAGGGCTTCGAGCCGGAGCAGCGCCTCGCCGCTCTCGGGCGCGGCCGACATCGCCGTGGCCCAGTCCATCGTGAAGCGCGCGTTGATCTCGCTCAGCGGGTTCAGCACGGTTCCCGTGCCATCGGCTTCGCGATGCCGGTACGCGTCGATGCCGAACGGGCCGAAATACCCGGCTCGAGCGAGCGCGGCGCCCGCGACGGCGACCGCTTCCTCGAGCCGGGCGTCGTCCTCGCGCGAAACGGCCCCGCGCTCCGCGCGCTCCGTCCTCGTCCACGATCCGTGCGGCGTCGTCGCCTGGAAACAGGGCGGCGAGATCACCACGTCGCCGCCGCGGTGCACCCACGCCGAGCGCGTGAACTCGCGCGTGACGCGCACCCACGGTTCCACGACGAGGGGTCCTGTGCGGAGGCTGGCCTCGAGCCACGCGATCTCCGCAACCGAAGGCCGGCCCGCTGCGATGCGACGCCGCCCTCGACCGGCGGCGCCGTAGGTGCGACGCACGAGCCAGCCGTCGCTCGCCGGCAACGCGAGCCGCGCGCGGACTTCCTCGAGCGTCGCGACGACGTGCTTCTCGAAGCTCGCTCGCGCGAGCGGGGCGCGCACGAGGGCCGCGAACGGCCGCGCGTTGACCCGGCGCAGCACGTCGAGCCCCGGCGAGGCAGCGGTTCGCGCTCCGGCGGCCGCAAGCTGCGCGAGCGCGCGCGGCGTCGGGCACCAGGCGCTGCCCGGCAGTCCCTCGGCGCGCCGATCGTACGCACCGCCGCGCGCGAGATCGTCCTCGGTCAGCACGACGTCGTGCGGCGCGACGAGCGAGCCGATCAAGCGCACCCGCTCGCGCGCGACGATGGCCCGCAGGTTCGCCGTCGGCGCGTAGCTCTTGTGCGCCGCGAGCTCGTGCTCGGCGTCGAGGTTCAGGACCCAGGCGCGCGACGCGGGCCCCTTGAACGGGCCCGCGCATTTCGTTGGCTGCGCTCGCAAGCTCGCTCCGTCATGCGTGCTCACGGACGCCGCCTCGCACCGGTCGGCGGCGCGGCCGCGAGACGCGCGAGGAATTCGTCGCTGAACCCGGCCCGGCGTCGCGCCGCGCGGTTCATGGGCTGCCCCTGCATGAGCGAAGGCGTCAGCGGCGGCGGCAGCTGGGCACTCCAGCGCTCGAAGTCGAGCGCTTCGCCCGACAACCGCTCGAACCAGCGCACGGCGAAGGCTACGTGCGCGACTTCATCCGCTTCCACCTGCTCGAGGATCGCCGCTCCGCGCTCGTCGCCCACCGCGCGGAACATCGCGGCGAAACGCGTGCTGTGCTCGAGGTTGGCGCCCTCGAGGCCGATGCCCAGCCACCCGACGAACGACGCCGCGCTCTCGCAGCGTCCGACGCGGTCCCAGAACCAGTCGCGCACAGGGTGATCGCCGAATCGAGTGCCGAGCGCGGTCATGTGCTCGAGGTAGAGGTGCATGTGCGCGAGCTCCTCGCGACACAAGCGCACGAGCCCGCTGCGGAACGCGCGCGGCGTCTCCGGGAAGGCCAGCACCGCCCACGCGAACAGCTCGGCCGCTTGCAGCTCGTGGTGCACGAACGTGTGCAGCAGCCGCGCGCGTGCCTCCGGTCGCGCGAGAGCTCTGCCCGTGGGTGTGGGGGCGCTGCGCTCGACCACGCTGAGCTCGGGCGGGCGGCCCGGAGCCGCGATGCGAAGCGCGCTGAAGTCGGACTCCCAACTCGCCTCGGCGCTCACGTCGGGCGGCGCGGGCGGCGAGAGCTTGCGGGCCAGGTCGAGCGTGGTCACGAAGTCCCGACACCACGCCTCGATCGTGTCCGGGCGCGGCACGTCGCGCTCGCTGCGTCCCGCTGCCATGGCTCCATGATGCCGCACACCGGGTCGGATGCGCGCGACACTTCCGGGAGGGCCGGGCGGGGGCTGCTCGCGCCTACTTCGGCTGACCCGCTACCACCGTCTCCAGTTTCGCCCGCGCACGCGCAGTCGCGTCGGGACCGCCGAGCGCGACGCCGAGCTCCACGAGTCGGCGCTCCACGGCGTCGTCGTAGTCCTGCTGCTTCGAGAGATACGAGAAGCGCAACACCGGCTTGGGCTCCCCGCAGAATCGCAGCCGCGCATGTCCATCCCTCACCTCGAGGCTCGTCAGCTGCTCGAAGAACTGCAGTGCAGTCAGGTCCTTGTCCTTGCGGCTCTCGGAGACGAGCTCCGCCAGGCACAGCGCCGCGCTGGCCTCCGTCATCGGGATGTCGAGCACGATGGCGTCGCCCTCCACGCTCAGCCACCGATGCCCCGAACCGATCGCGGCGCGCACCAGCTTCCACGAGGCTTCGTCGTAGATGGGGAACTCCGGCCGGAACGGCCGCGCGTCCTTGTCGGTCCCGCCCGCCTCGCGGTTGAACCACTCGTTCACGAGCACGAGCACACGGTCGAATCGCTCCACCCGCGTGAGCCGGAAGAACGAGAGCCGTCCCTGCTCGTCCAGGAACAACCCACGGTCCTCGACGTGCACGGCGTCCGCGAGCTCGCGGAATGCGGCGGCCCGTTCGGCCTCCATCCCGTCCTCGACCTTGTCGAAATCGAGGGTGAGGAGCCCGCCACCCGGAGGGTAGATGCGCGCACCGCCGTGCGCCGCGCGCAACGCACCGACGGCGATCTGGATGGCAGCCGGACTGTCACCTTCGGCCTCGATGCCGTGCTCGATCTCCAGGAGCAGCAGCACGTTGTCCTTCGGCACGAACCGCACGAGCGTCTCGGACTCCGTCGAGCGGTAGCTCGAGCAGGACGTGGCGGTCAGAAGTGCGAGAGCGGCAAGGATCGACGCGACGAGACGACACATGACGGCCCCCTGGTTCGACCGAGGTGCGGAACTCGGTCGAGTCTACGCCCCGGTCGGCGAGGCTGCGGCTGGGCTGACCAAGGAGCTCGCCGCCGCGGAGCCGATCGGCCCGCGACGGCGAGGCAAGGCGTCCCAGGTCGCCTCAGGGGAAGAGGTTGTCGATCTCGATCAGCTGGGTTTCGCCGCTGCTATCGTCGACGCCGTCGTTGTCGTTGACGATCAGCACCGTTCCGTCGCTGAGGACCGTCATCCCCTCCTGCTTCTCGGGGATGGGGCCGCCCGTCGGTCCATAGCTGCCGGCCGCGATCAAGTCGATCTCGAGCTGCTTCGAGAGGACCGGGAAGTTGGGCGACTGCGACTGGCCCACGAACGTCACGCCGTCGATCGAGAAGCTGGAGATGCGCTTGATGCGTGCGTCCGTGCCGCCCTGGTCGTCACGCTCGATCACGGCGAAACGGTTGCCGCCCAGGTACGTCAGCTCGGAGAGGCCGACCCAGCCGCCGTTCGGAGAGGTCGGGGTGTCGAGGGGGTAGTAGGCGAAACCCCAGCGCCGGCTCTGGAGGTCGAAGCGCCCGATGCGCGCACGATTCGACGGGTCGCCCGCGGCGGTCCAAGCGCGCTGGAAGGCGACGTAGATCTGGTCGCCGACCACGGTGACGCCCTCGAAACCGAAACGGAACTGGTTGAGCGTCAACGCAAGCGGAGCGATGACGGCGTCCACGATCGTGGCGACCCCGCCTGCGCCGACTTGCACCTTGACCAGGATGTTGGGCGACCGGAAGGGCTGGTTGCCGGGGTTGCTGACGCCGTTCACCAGATTGCCGGTGCCTTCGGACGCCAGCCAGAAGACTTCGTCCGGCAGCGCCGCGATGCCTTCGAGGTCGAGGTTGACGGTTCCGTCGGCGGCCACGATGTCGGACGGCACGAAACCGGGCGTGCCCGGGAGCTGGTACTTGAACCTCTCGAGGAGGTTGAGCAGGCGCTGATCCGTGTCGACGATCACGAAATCCTGCGTGATCCGGGCCGGCTTGCTGGCGCGATCGACTTCGTAGATGCGCGACTTCCGGTAGTAGTTATCGTGGACCGTGAAGACCGTGTCGTCGTCGCCTTGCGTGGCGAGGCCCGAGAGCGCTGCCCACGGGATGGGGACTTTGGTTCCTGGACGACTCGCGGACAGGATCGTGGGGTAGGTGGTCTCCCCCGTCCGGCTGTAGATCACGATCGAGGCGCGGTACTTGTCCGCGCGCGCGTCCGCCTCGCAGGCGACGACGAAGAGGTCCCGCTCGGGGATCGCGTGCAATCCCTCGGGGGCGACACCGGTCGGCAGCACCTGACGGAACAGGGGGAACGGTGCGCCGAACATCGGGGACGGGACGAGCTGGTAGACCAGCACGACGTTGGACCGCTCGGATCCGACGAACAGGAAACGCAGGTTCCCGTAGTGCCCGAACTCGATCCCCTCGACCTCGCTGCCCTTGTTCTCCGAACGGCTCTCGGGATAGTGACCGATCCTGGCCGCGACGTGCTCGACCGTGTTGCCGGACTCGAAGAGCGGCGTCGCCCACGGTCCCCACGTCGTGAACCCGCGGCTCCCGCCGAAGAGGTCGCCCTCGTCCGCCGTAGCGAACGTGAAGGGCGACGTCCAGGCGATCGCATCCGGTTCGCGCGGAATGCCGGAGAGCGAGCTGTCCTGCTCGATCAGGTCGTTCTCGTTCGTGTCGATCAGGTCGAGGTCGACCGTGCCGGCCGTGTGGTCCTGGACGATCGCGCCATCCGCGAGCCGGATCAGGACGATGTGGTTGTTCTCCTGCAGCGTGACGGCGGCGATGTTGTCGACGCTGATGTCGACGAATTCAGGCTCGGGATCCTCCGGGAAGAGGATCGGAACGCCGACCAGGCTCACGTTCCTCGTGCTCCAGTTCGCGGGCGGGCCCACGAGATCGACGATGACGACGAACCCGGGAGGAGCCTGCGGCGGCTTGCCGTCGCCCAGGTCCTCGTCGCGCTGGTTCTCGATCACCACAGCGGCGTACTGGCCGTCCGGGCTGACCGCGACTGCGTCGGGCTGTCCGCCGAGGGGCAGCGTGCGCACGATCGTCCGTGTGACGACGTCGATCACGACGAGCTCGCCCGAGGTGTTGACGAAGTCCGCGCTGGTGTTGACGCAGGCCAGCGCGTAGTTGCCGCGCACCGTGATCGAGGTCGGCTCGCCCGCGACGGCGAGAACGCCGCCGGGCAGCGGGTTCGCCGGGTCCGTGATGTCCACGAAACCGATGTTGTCGGTCAGGCTGTCGGTGTAGATCAGCAACGTGCCGCCCATCGCCGAAGTGACGATCTCGGCGGAGGTCTCCACGTCGACGCTGGTGTTCTGGAAGACGGGGAACGTGGCCACTCTGCGGAAGGGGCCTCCGTCCTGGGGCGTGCCAGGGCTCTTCGGCACGGTGGCCAAGCACGCGCTGGCAGCCATGGCGATCGTCAAGATGCTGATCATCGTCTTGTGTACTCCTCAGGCGGATCGATGGGGGGGCCGCACGGCGACGCTGCCGTGGGACGCTGCAATCGGTCGCAAGAGGAAACACCCCGACGTACGCCGGACGTTGTCGTTCGACAGAAACCCGATCAAGATGCGCCGGCGGCCGCCGACCTCTCAGCGATTCGCGAGACGCGACGCCTTCGTCATGAGGTAGTTCCGCTCGGGCAGGCTGGTGGTCCGTCCGGCCGCCGCGCGGTAGTGGTCGATGGCCGCCCGATGGTCACCCGCGAACTCATGCAAGTGCGCGCGGACGGCGTCGAGGCGGTGATGCCCCGCAACGCGCTCGTCCGACTCCAGCTCCTTCAACAGCTCGAGCCCGGCCACCGGCACTTCATCGCGTGTGTCCTCGGATTGGTTGGATCGCGAGCTCACGGAGGAGTCGAAGCCGAGCCCGGTTCCTCGACATCCCCGCCAAAGAATCCCGATGACCGCGAGCCCACCCCGCCCGTCACCCTCTCCACGCGAACGCCGGATCCACCCAGGATCAACGATGGGTTGCACCGCCGCAAGCGTAGCAACCCATCGACTGCCGGGCCGCGCTCGAGGTTCGCCCCGAGCGCCAACCACGACCGGCGCTACTTCTTGCGCGTGTACTCGATGCGCAGGTGCAGCGCTTCCTTGCCATCCGGCCCCGGGCCGTACATCGCCCACGTGATGTGGTCATCGTCCGGATACTTCGTCACGGTCCGGAACGGCTCGAGCTTGCCACTCATGCCAACGCCCTCGCCGGTCAGCGTGAGCTCGCCCTTCTTCTCGTCCCAGTCCCCGTACAGCACCAGCGGCGACGCAGCCATCGAGTCGGTCCAGAGCGTGTAGTACTGCTTCTTGAGCGGGCAGTAGCCGTTGATCCCGTGGCCCTTGAACGGCATGCCCATGAACTCGCCGTCGAAGTTCTCGATGGTGTGGAAGTCCGAGTGCTTGGTCATGGCCATCGTGGCCTTGCTCCGCTGCTCCGCGCCGGTCGGGTCCGCCATGATGATGATCGCGTCCCAGGTGCCGACGTGCTTCTGTAACCGAGCGTGTTGAGGTCCGGCCTGGAACGGGTCCTGCGCCGCGGCCTCGGAAGCGGGTGCCTTTTCCTTGCCTTGGTTCAGGGCTCCGAGGCAAAGGCCCGAAGCGAGGACGATGAGCGTGCTGAGGAGGATCTTCATGTCGTTCAGTTTATCGATGGGGTGGCGAGCCGCACCCGGACCGGGGCGGCCTCATGGACAAGACGGATCTCCGGCCTGGTTCTCGACATGCGAACCAAGAATCGTGGGCATCCTTCCGGCCAGGTTCGTCGTCCAGACCCCCTGAGGGGCCGCGTCTCCTCGAACGACCAAGTTTTACGACCGGACGTCCCAATGCGGTCACCCTCGACGAGGCCGAGCGCTACGGATCTAGCCCGGAGTTCTCTCCCTCGCTCGCAAACCACACGTGCTCCGTTTCCTAAATCTGCTGACCTAAGCGAATTGAGCAGTCAGTTGATTCGTCTAATAGTCAAGCTGCCACCTAGGAGCTTAGCCGCGAAGTTGCCAGTACGTGAGTTGGCTTCCCCGGAACCATCGGCCGCAGTGACGAACTCGATTCGGTCCGCCTCGTCGGAGCACCCCGCACGAAAGAGGGTCACCACAATTCGCCCGGGCAAAGCAGCAGCGTCTTCCAGTGACGCCACAGTTAGTTGAGCCTGGCCACTAACGAAAGGAAGATCCTTCTCCGTGCGCGGAGCAAAATTACGTGTTTGAACTTGCGGCCGCGTAAAGGAGCCATTGACGAACAAATGTCCCCACCGCCGTCCGCCCCAGTCCGTAGTTGCTTCCAGCTCTCCTTTTAGACTAATCTGGCGCCCGGTGAGTACCGGTGCATCCGTGCTGCGTCGCGTTCCATCCATGTTGTTGATGCGATGCCAACCCCACTCCGTAATGGTCAGGTTCGTTGCGTCGTCGGGAGCAATGTACAGCAGTGTGCCCACCACCGTCTCGTCGTACCAAGCAGCTCCCGGGTTCTTGGTGGAAAAGGACTGAGGTGAGTCGAAAGAGAACGGAATCGCTGCACTCACACCGGTCGTTTGCTGGGGCCTGAATTGCACGAGTGCGGCAGCATGAAAAGTCTCCGGCAGTGGAACTAGCCGTCTCAGATGAACCTCTTTTACGGACCGGCCCAATCCAAAAAAGCCCGCCGACTTGTAACGAAAGGTGCCGTCAATAATGATTTCCTTTACGGGCGCGCAAGGGGAAAACAGTGCCCTAAGTTGCGACTCAGTATCCGCCGGAATGCGCACGCTGACGCGGTCATAGTCTACCGTTAACCACTCCGGCGCAAGCGGAATGTCGTTGATCTTCACCTCGGGACGCAATTGCTCATCTAGGTCATTACCGAGTCGGTAACCGTAGATGATCATGTCCGCCGCGGCCGGATCTTGGCCAAAAACCGGCAGTACGGTGAGGAGTACAGGGTCCTTCTTTGTCAGCGGCAATCGGTCTAAGACTTGATTCATGGCCGCCTGCATCTGACGGGTTCGCTCTTCTAAGGCCAAGTCGAGAGTTTCCACCACATTCAACACCTGCACGACACTAGCATCCAAATCTCGAAACACTTGCTGTTCGATGCGGCTCAGTGAATCCACTGTATGGTCGAGCTCTGAACGGTAGGCTAGGCGGACGTCATTGATCGTGCCTTTAAGGCCAGCGAATAGGATGCCCTGTTGCCGAGCGACGCGACTATCGGTGGTTTCGATTGCGTTCTGAATGATTGAGTCGACTTTGTCGAGTGCCATCCCCACAGTTATTGCACCTGCGGCTGACCCCGCCGTATTACAACCTGTGCAACCGAAGCAGAGAAGAAGAAGACTTGCGAGAAAACCGCTGAGGCGAGTAATCGTCATGCTCATGTGCCATTGCTGAGTCTGAGAGTTGGGAAGAGTGGGCAATCGTACTGATCAGACAGCCCGCCTGTCCAGTACTGGTCGCGTATCTCGGGCCCCGTACCGACGCGCGGCGGAGAGGTGTCCCACCCGAGGCTGCCGGCGCAAGAGCGTTGGGCGGGCCGAGATGGAGAGATCTCGGTGGCAGGGAAGTGCACGGCGACCTCGGACATGCCAGTCTGCCACGCCCAGCCCAGGACCACGTCACTAGGTAGCGAGGCGTCGCGAGCGCATCGCTGAGCACAAGCCTTGCGTACGCCACCCCACGAATGAACCCCTCCGAGTTCGCCGCCAAGTGGTCCGGCAGCACGCGTACGGAACGCGCTGCCTCTCAGGAGCATTTCATCGACCTCTGCCGGATGCTGAGTCAGCAGACACCGAACGAAGCCGATGCTTCGGGCAGCGAGTACGCGTTCGAAAAGGGCGCCGAGAAGGTAGGTGGTGGGGACGGCTTCGCGGATGTGTGGAAGAGGGGTCACTTCGCGTGGGAATACAAGGGCAAGCGCAAGAACCTCGAAGCGGCATACCAGCAGCTCCTTCAGTACCGCGAGGCGCTGGAGAACCCACCCCTCCTCGTTGTCTGCGATCTCGATCGCTTCGAAGTCCATACGAACTTCACCGGAACTGCGAAGCGGGTCTACCGGTTCACACTCGCAGATCTGGCGTCCCAACCCGAGGAACCTCTCCGCGTACTCCGGGCGCTGATGACCGACCCGGGGGCGCTGAAACCCTCGACCACGCGCGAACAGCTAACCGAGGAGGCCGCGCAGAAGTTCGCGCAGCTCGCAAAGACTCTACGCGGCCGCGGACACGACCCTCACCGCGTCGCTCACTTCCTCAACAAGCTCCTGTTCTGCATGTTCGCAGAGGACGTCGGGCTACTGCCCGCCGGGCTCATCCAGCGGCTCGCCGCCAACACTTCGCGTTCGCCAGAGGTGTTCGCTGCCGGTCTGAAGGACCTCTTCGGAAAGATGGCGAACGCGGGCGGACTCTTCGGGGTGGAGCGCATCGAGTGGTTCAACGGCGGCCTGTTTGATGGCGATGACGTCGTGGAGCTGACACGCGAGGACATCGAGACCGTCCAGGACGTTGCCAGGCTCGACTGGTCGGACGTCGAACCTGCGATCTTTGGGACACTCTTTGAGCGCGGCCTCGACCCCAACAGCCGGACGTCCCTGGGAGCACACTATACAGACCGCGCCTCCATCGAGCAGATTGTCGATCCAGTCGTACTCGCTCCGCTACGGCGCGAGTTCGATGAGGTTCGGGCCAGAATCGAGGAGCTGGACATCAAGTCCAAGAAGGGCGTTGCAGCGACGAACGCCCAGAAGAAGGCCGAGAGGATTCTCGATGCCTTTCTCGACAGACTCGCGACGGTAACTGTCCTGGATCCCGCGTGTGGATCGGGCAACTTCCTGTACGTCACGCTCCAAGCCCTGAAGGATCTGGAACACCGTGCGATCATCTGGGGCTTGTCAGCCATTGGGCGGACCGGACTCTTGCCACGCGTGGGACCCCAGGTCGTCCACGGCATCGAGATCAATGACTACGCGGCGGAGCTTGCGCGGGTGACCATCTGGATCGGCGAGATCCAGTGGATGCTCGATCACGGCTATGGATACCGCACGAAGCCGGTACTCCAGCCGCTAGAGAGCATCGAGTGCCGCGACGCAATCCTCGATCTTTCGAACCCCCTCCTGCCTGTGGAAGCAGAGTGGCCTCGGGCTGAGTTCATCGTCGGCAACCCACCGTTCCTCGGAAACAGGTTGCTGCGTCGAGCTCTTGGATCGCACTACGTCGACATCCTCTTCCGCATCTTCGCCAACCGCATTCCGGCGAGCTCAGATCTCGTCGCCTACTGGTTCGAGAAAGCTCGTGCAGCCGTCGAGCACAATCGCACCCGTCGAGTCGGACTTCTCGCCACCCAGGGCATCAGAGGGCAGGCGAACCGCGAGGTGCTCCGGCGCATCAAGTCGACGGGGGATATCTTCCTGGCCTGGTCGGACCAGGCTTGGGTCCTCAACGGCGCCGCTGTGCGCATTGCGCTCATCGGGTTCGATGGCGGGGAGGAGACGAGCCGGTCGTTGGACGGCGAAGTCGTCGATGACATCAACATCGATCTGACTTCTGGAGCGGACGTAACTGCGGCTCGCCCCCTCGAAGAGAATCGCGACACCGCATTCTACGCAGATGTGAAGAGCGGACCGTTCGATATCTCAGGCCCTCAGGCAGCGGACATGCTGGCTTCACCCAACCCCCACGGCCGTAGTAACCGTGACGTGGTACGCCCTTGGTCGATTGGGAAGGACATCCTTGGACGGCCGAGAGGACGCTGGATCGTGGACTTTGGGGCTGACATGCCGCTTGCGGAGGCGTGCAAGTACGAAGCGCCATTCCAGTACGTCCAGGAAAAGGTCTACCCGAAGCGCAAGGACCTGCGACGCCAGGCATACCGAGATAGGTGGTGGCTTCACGCGGAACCGTCACAGTCGATGCGCGAGGCGATCGAGCGGCTACCGCGTTACATCGTGACGATCGGCACTTCCAAGCATCGAGTTTTCGCGTGGCTTCCTCCGGAGGTCCTACCGGACCACGCTCTAATCGCCGTAGCCCGCGCCGACGACTACGCGTTTGGCGCGCTCCAGTCTGCGGTTCACGAGAGGTGGGCGCTCCAGCAAGGGACTCAACTTGAGTCGCGGCCACGGTATACGCCGACAACTTGCTTCGAAACATTCCCGTTCCCCCCGCTTGCGGGGGGCTTGTCGGGGCCGTCTTCACCCGCGATGCGGACCCATGCAGACGACATCGCGAAAGCTGCGGTTGAGTTAGTGACGCTCCGGAATGGCTGGCTCAACCCCACGCGGCCAGACGGCACTCCCGCACTCTCTGAGAAAGACCTCCGGCGGCGCACGCTGACGAACCTCTACAACGAACGACCGGCATGGCTCGAACGCGCGCACGTAGATCTCGACCGAGCGGTGCTTGCTGCGTACGGTTGGCCAACTGAGTGGGCGGAAGCACTACAACCAGCGCGGAACCGCAAAGGGATATGCGACCCCGCCCTTGGCGTCAGGGTTCCATCGGTCGAACAGGAGCTTCTCAGCAAGCTCCTCGCCCTGAACAAGGCAATGGTACGGCGGTCGTAGCTCGCGCGTCGTCACGAAAGGGGCTGATGGCGAGGCTCCGCGGCGCAGCTCGCGTCGCCTACACTCGCGGTCGTGCTGCTCCTGCCCCCCAGGATCCTGCTCGCGCTGATCTGCGCGGCGCAGACGAACGCTATTGCCTCGCCCGGCGACGCGCCGGATTTCCAGCGTGACGTGCGGCCGATCCTCGCCGATCGCTGCTTCCGCTGTCACGGGCCGGACGCGGGGGCGCGCAAGCGCGGCTTGCGGCTCGACACGCAGGAGGGCTCGCGCGCCGAGCTGAAGAGTGGCGAGCGCGCGATCGTGCCGCACGACGTCGACACCAGCGCGGCCGCTCAGCGCATCACGAGCGAGGACGACGACGAGGTGATGCCGCCGCCGTCGCTGAACAAGCCCTTGAGCGACGTGCAGAAGCGGACTCTGCTCGAGTGGATCGAAGCCGGCGCCGAGTACGAGGTGCACTGGGCGTTCGTCGCGCCGAAACCGTCGCCGCCGCCGGCCGTGAAGGACGCCAAGTGGGCACGCGATCCGCTGGACGCGTTCGTGCTCGCGAAGCTGGAAACTGCGGGGCTCGCGCCGGCGCCCGAGGCGGAGCGCGCCACGCTGTTGCGCCGCGCGGCGCTCGCGCTCACGGGCTTGCCGCCCACGCCGGAGGAAACGGCGGCGTTCGTCGCCGATCCCGCGCTCAACGCGTTCGAGCGCGAGGTCGAGCGGCTTCTCGCGTCGCCGCGCTGCGCCGAGCACCTGGCCGCCGACTGGCTCGACGTCGCGCGGTTCGCCGACACGTACGGCTACCAGTCCGACGCCGACTGCAACACGTGGCCGTGGCGCGATTGGCTCATCGGCGCGTTCCAGCGCAACCTCCCGTACGACGAGTTCGTGCGCCAGCAACTCGCCGGCGACCTGATGCCCGGCGCGACGCGCGACTCGCGGCTGGCCACCGCGTTCAACCGCCTGCACCGCATGACGAACGAGGGCGGCTCGATCGACGAGGAGTTCCGGCAGGAGGGCATCGCCGATCGCGTGGCCACGTACGGCACGGCTTTCCTCGGGCTGACGGTCGAGTGTGCGCGCTGTCACGACCACAAGTACGACCCGATTCCGCAGCAGGACTACTACAGCCTGGGCGCGTTCTTCGGCGCGATCGACGAGGCCGGGACGTACTCCTACTCGTTCCATTCCACACCGCGACCGGCGCTGCGGCTGCCGACGCGTGCGCAGGAGGAGCAGCTGGCGCAGCGCGATGCGGCGCTCGCTGCGGCCGAGGCGGCCTGCACGGCGGTCCTCGCGGAGCGGCGCGAGGCGGCCGCGGCGTGGTCGCGTTCGGCGACCGATGTGAGCGTGCTTGCGCCGGTGCGCAACTACCCGCTCGATGGCGCGATCGAAGGGCCGACGGGCCTCGCGACGCCGCTCGACGGCGACAGCGGGCCGGCCTTCACCGACGTGCCGCCCTTCCGGCGCTGCGATCCGTTCAGCCTCGTGTTCTGGATGCGCTGCCCGGACCGCAAAGCGCGCGCGACCGTCGTGCACACGAGCACGTTCACGATCGAGTCCGACCAGCAGGGCTACCAGCTCATGCTGCTGGACGGCCGGTTGGCGTGGCAGCTCATCCACCTGTGGCCCGGTTCGGCCGCGGCGATCGAGACGCGCGCGGAGTTTCCGCTGCAGCGCTGGGTGCAGGTCGCGGTCACGTCGGACGGCTCGTCGCGCGCGGCGGGGTTGCGCATCTTCCTCGATGGCGTGCCGGTGGAGACCGACGTCGTGCGCGATCACCTCGACGGGCCGGCGACCGTGCGCACGTTCCAGATCGGGTTCCGCGATCGCGACGTGGGTTTCGCCGGCGGCGCCGTGGACGACGTACGCGTGTTCGACCGCGCGCTGACCGCGCTCGAGGTCGCCGAGCTGTATCGGCCCGGTGCGTTGGCCGAGGCACTTGCGCGCGCGACGAACGGCGGCGCGGCCGTCGAGGATGAGCTCGAGGAGCTCTTCGTGAGCACCGATCCCGCCTGCCGCAGCGCGGCGCAGGCTCTGCGCGATGAGCGCGCTGCGCAGCAGGACGTGCTGGAATCGGTGCGCGAAGTCGCGGTGATGGAGGCCACCCGCCACGCGCGCGCCTCGTACGTTCTCGAGCGCGGTGCCTACGACCAGCCCGACATGAAGCGTCCCGTGCGCACCGACCGGGCGCTGGAGGAAGTGCTCGCGTTCGACCCGGCCTGGCCCAAGGATCGCGCCGGTCTCGCGGCGTGGACGACGGATGCGCGCAACCCGCTCGTGGCGCGCGTCGCGGTGAACCGACTCTGGGCGCTGTGCTTCGGCAGCGGTCTCGTCGCGACGCAGGAGAACTTCGGCCAGCAGGGCGAGCCGCCGTCGCATCCGGAGCTGCTCGACACGCTCGCGGCGGACTTCGTCGCGTCGGGCTGGGACGTGCGCGCTCTGCTCGCGCGCATCGTGAGCTCCGCCACGTTCCGCCAGTCGAGCGACGCGACGCCCGCGAAGCTCGAGCGCGACCCGGACAACCGAATGTTCTCGCGCGGGCCTTCGTTCCGCTTGAGCGCCGAGACGTTGCGCGACCAGGCGTTGGCGGCGTCCGGGCTGCTCGTCGAGCAGGTCGGCGGGCCGAGCGCCAAGCCGTGGCAACCTCCGGGCTTGTGGGAGGAAGCCGGCGCGACCGGCGCGTACGTGCCCGACAGCGGCGACGGTGCGCACCGCCGCAGCCTCTATACGTTCCGCAAGCGCACGTCGCCGCCGCCGGACATGCTTTTGTTCGACGCGGGCAGCCGCGAGAAGTGCCTCGCGCGCCGTCAGCCGACGAACACGCCGTTGCAGGCGCTCGTCTTGTTGAACGATCCCGTGTTCCTCGAGTGCGCGTGCGCGTTGGCCCAGCGCGCCGCGCGCGAGGCCGGTGAGGATCCCGTCGCGCGGATCCGGCGCGCGTTCCGTCTGTTGGCGGCGCGCGAGCCGCGCGATGAGGAGCTGGCGGCGTTGCGCGCTCTGCACGACGCGGAGCTCGAGGGCTACGCGCGCGATCCCGAAGCGGCGCGCGCAGTGAACGCGTGGGCGCTCGCCGTGCCCCAACCGGCGATCCCCGCTGCGAGCGATGCGTCGCCGGGCAGCGCGCCGCCGGCGTCGCCCGTGTCGGCGGAGGCCGCGTCGCCGGACGCGTCGCTCGCGGCGTTGACGCTCGTGTGCTCGACCCTGCTCGCGTCGGACGCGGTGGTGACCAGCCGATGAGCGCGCACGAAGACATGCGGCTGGAGCTCACGCGCCGGTTCTTCCTGCGCGCATCCGGGCTCGGGCTCGGCGGTATCGCGCTCGGTGCGCTGTCGCCGGGGCAATCCGCGCCGCTCGCGCCGCTCGCGCCGCTCGCACCGGCGCGCTCGACGCCGAAGGTCCGGCGCATCATCTACCTGTTCCAGGCCGGCGGCCCCTCGCAGTTCGAGACGTTCGACCCGAAGCCGCTCTTGAACACGCACCACGGCGAGCCGCTGCCCGACTCCGTGCGCCAAGGCCAGCGCCTGACCGGCATGAGCGGCCACCAGTCCCTGCTGCCGCTCGCGGGTTCGTTCACGGGCTTCAAGCAGCACGGCCAGAACGGCCTGTGGGTCAGCGACCTCCTGCCGCACACCGCGGCGATCGCCGACGAGCTGTGCGTCGTGCGCTCGATGCACACCGAGGCGATCAACCACGATCCGGCGATCACGTTCCTGTGCACGGGTCACGGCGAAGCCGGCCGGCCCTCGATGGGAGCGTGGTTGTCGTACGGCCTCGGCAGCTTGAACGCGGACCTGCCCGCGTTCGTCGTGCTCGTGTCGAAGGACGCGTCACGCGATCAGCCGCTCTATTCGCGGCTGTGGGGGACGGGCTTCCTGCCGAGCGAGCACCAGGGCGTGCAGTTCCGCGCCGGCGCCGAGCCCGTGCTGTACCTGCGCGATCCGGCCGGCGTCTCGCGCACGTCACGACGTGCGATGCTCGACGCTCTGCGCCGCCTGAACGACGACCAGGCCGCGCGCACGCTCGACCCCGAAGTGTCCGCGCGGATGACGCAGGCGGAGATGGCGTTCCGCATGCAGACCAGCGTGCCCGAAGCGACGGACGTGTCGAGCGAGCCGGCGGAAGTGTTCGACCTGTACGGCGACAGCGCGCGCACGCCGGGCACGTACGCTGCCAACTGCCTGCTGGCGCGCCGACTCGCCGAGCGCGGCGTGCGCTTCATCCAGCTCTTCCACCAGGGCTGGGACCAGCACGGATCGCTGCCGGCCGGCATCACGAACCAGTGCAAGCAGACGGATCAGGCGTCCGCGGCGCTCGTCAAGGACCTGCGGCGCCGCGGCCTGCTCGACGACACGCTCGTCGTGTGGGGCGGCGAGTTCGGGCGCACCGCGTACTGCCAGGGCAAGCTGACCGCGACCGATTACGGCCGCGATCACCACCCGCGCTGCTTCCCGATCTGGATGGCCGGCGCGGGCGTGCGCGCGGGCCACGTGCACGGCGCGACCGACGACCACGGCTACAACATCGTCGAGGGCGGCGTGCACGTGCACGATCTGCACGCGACGCTGCTGCACCTGCTCGGCATCGACCACGAGCAGCTCGTGTACCGCTTCCAGGGGCGCGATTTCCGGCTCACCGACGTGTTCGGCAAGGTCGTGAAGGAGCTGCTCGCCTGAAGCGCCGGCATGGGCTGCGTTCCCAGCAATTTGCTTGGGATTGCGTTCACGTCCCCGTCTGCGGTCGCTCAGCCGTCTTCGTCCAGGTACCGAGGCAGGTCCCGCGCTCCGTGGAGGAACCGGAGGACCTCGATGCCGTCCCCTGCGACTCTGTAGAAGATCAGGTGGTTCGGGAAGTCGTGCGGAGCCCAGGACCGGATGCCCTGCGCGAATGGCGAGCAGAAGTCCCGCGGGCTGCCAGCATGCGGGTTTTCGATCAGTAGCCCGACGGCATCCCCGACAGCATCCAGGAGCCTCTCTGCAGCCTCGGGGGAGTCCATACCGATGTGGAAGTAGGCCTCGGCGAGGTCTTGCTCCGCCACCGATCGCCAGATCACCCGCCCGCTCACGCGGTGCCTTTCACGAAGGCTTCCGCCGCTTGCTGAGCTTGCTGCGCAGAGTCTGGCGGAGATTCGACCACTCCTTCGCGGTCATCTCCCGGGCGGGGGACTCGAGCCCTTCGATGATCTTGAGTTCCAAGGCCTGTTGTTCGTGCGCCTTCTGGTCGGAATGGATGAGGCGCCGGATGTACTCGCTGGGCGTGCTGCAGCCGGTGGCAGTTGCTTGCTCTCGGACGTAGTCCTTCTGCGACGACTGCAGAGACACCGTCATGCTGGTCAGCTCGTGCTTGTCGCTCATGATCCGAAGGCTATCCTGGCTGTTGGATCCTGTCAATTCCTAACAGATTCTGACAGAATCGGCACGCCGCGCACTGCAGCTTGAGCCTCAACCGTGGCACGGACCCTGCTTGTCTCGGATGTCGATCGGGCGCTCAGAATGCCGGATCGAGCACCGTCGTCACGAACGGCGCGCCGACCTGCAGCGCCCCGAACGGATCGCGCGCGAACACTTGCAGGTACCACTGCTGGACGAGCACGCCCACGGGCAGCAGGCCCGTCGGCACGGAGAGGCTCACCGTCCCCGTCGCCGGGATCACCCCCAACGGAACGCGGCGGCCCGACGGACCCGTGAGCAGCACGCCCTTCATCGCGTAGGCCGGCAGCCAGCGCGTCTGGAACGAACGGCCGAGCAGCACGACGTCGCCCGGGTTTCCCGTCACGGTGATCGGCAGCGGCTGAGCAGCGCGCACGCGCGTGGGAGCGACGAGCTGCAGCGGCGTTCCCGCGATCGAGTTCAGAGGATTCGTCGACGCAGGGCCGGCTGCTCCAGGCCCGCCGCCTCCTCCGGGTCCCGAGCCGCAGTTCGCGTTCGACCCGCCCAGCCCACCGGCGCCGGACTGGAGCACGGTGCCGAGCACGTTCACGGTCGCCGTCGCGGCGTTGTCGATGCCCGCGCCGCCGGCGGCGCCGTTGGTGCCCGGCACGAGCTGGGCGGTGAAGCAACTGCAGTACGCGTTCAATCCGCGACCGCCGTTCCCGCCCCTCGCCGTGCCGCCACTCGAGAACCACGTCGCCGTCACGTCGAGGCGGACGCCGGCTGCTCCGGGAGTGGGCGGAAACACGTACGGATTCGGGAAGCTGCAGAAGTCGAAGATGATGGCGTTGTTGCCGCGGCCGCCCACGGCGGTCGTGTCGTACGCGGCGATCTGGCTCAGCGCGCTCAGGACGCCGGCACCCGCCGCCCAGGCTGCGGGCGGGTTCACCGTGGACGGCGCGCCGTCGGACCCCGTGAGCACGCACGCGGCCAGCGCGACGTCGGGACAGCTCGTGACGCGCAGAGCCGGATTGCCGTTCGGGACCTGGAGCGACGCCACGACGTTCTCCAGGCGCACCGATCCGGCGCACTGATCGAGGACGATGCAGTGCGGAGGCGGGTTGGCCTGCGACGTGAGCGGCGGCGCGAGAACCGTCAAGCCGGCGATCGTGGTGCGCTGCGCAGTGCTCGTACCCGCGATCCTCAAGCCCTGGAGCAGGGTGGAGTTGTCGGGCTCCGAGACGATCGTCAGGCCCTTGCCCAGGATCTGGCACGCGTCGAAGCTGCCGCCGTGCACAAGGATCGTGTCGCCGTCCGCGGCTGCGTCGATCACGCTCTGCAGCAACGTGCCGGAACCGCCGTTCACGACGTGCACGGCCTGGAACGCGCTGGCCGGCGCGGCGCACAGGGCCAGGACCGCGATCATCCCCCGGGCGCGCAGGAGAACGGTGGCGGCGGGGGACGGGCTGGGACGGGAAACCGGGGGGTGCGACATGGGAGTGTCCGCAGGGGGTGTCGATGCGATCCGCGCGGCCCTGCAGCCGGGCGAGTGGGACGACCGGAGTAGTTGCGCAGGACTGGCGGGTCTACACCCGTCCGGGCAGGAGGTTCAGCGATCGGGCGCGACGACGAGCAGCATCTCGATCCGGAAGCCGCGGTCGTCGAGGAAGGTCCGCAGGGCCGATTCCGAGCCCTGCGCCACGAACGCGTCGACGTCGCGCAGGTCGTCCTCGGTCAACGGCTCGGCGCGGTACGCGTCACGATCGACGTCGTCCCGCTGTCGAACGGGATCTCGAACGCGACCGGGCCCTCGCCGTCGGGCAGGACGTGGAGACCGGGGGGGATCAGCGCCGCGGCGGGCTCCGACATGCGGTCCGGGAACGCGCGCCAGGCGGGGCCGCGCACGGGGAACGCGGCCAGCACGAGGTGCGTGTCGCTCCCGCACTCCACGCTGACCACGAAGCGCCGCGCGACGATCGCGGTCTCGCCGCTCGCGCCGGCTTCGATCGCGGTGCGTGAGCTGGCGTCGACGAACGGCACGGCGGCGATGCGCACGCGCTCCTCGAAGAGCGCGAAGATCGGCTTGAAGCGCGCGAGCAGGCTCACGCCGATCGCCGCGACGAGGACGACGGGCAACCAGTGCATCCAGCGCAGCGAACGCGGAGTCTCTTCGTCGCTGCCCGCTCCCTCGGCGTCCGCCGTGGCGGGTGCACCGAGCCACACGAGCAAGCGCGGCCAGAGCAGCTCCAGCTCGGCGGCGCGCGCCGCCAGTGTGCTGTCGGCCGCGAGGACGCGATCGAGCACGGCGCGCTCGCCGGCCTTCAGCCTTCCGGACAGCGAGCGACCGAGCGCCAGCGCGAGGTGCTCGGGCAGCGCGGACGCATCGGGCTCGGCTTCGCCCGCCGAGCGCCTCATCTCGACCGCCAGATGCTCCAACGCACGCACGGCGCGCACGCCCAGCGTGTCCGCGTCGACTTCGGCCGCCTCGGCCGCAGTTTCCGGGCTGGACGGCGGCTCGGCGAAGCGTTCGATCGCTTCGATCTCGTCGCTCGAGAGCGTGTCGAACGAAACGTCCATCGCGTCGTCGTCGAGGGGCAGCGCAGCTCGCGGCGGGGGGGCAGCCACGCGATCAGAATGAGCGTCGGGCTGCACTTGCGCCAGCGCCGGCGGGATCGAGCGCGTGGACCGCCCCCGGCTCCGTGCTGTTCGTGTCCACGCACGCGCCGTCGTCCTGCCCGACGTAGCCGAGCCGGCCCTGGCCTGCGCCGGACCGCAAAGGGTGTTAGTCTCCAACTCGAATCCAGCGCTCGCCTGTCCACGCGCATCGGCGTGGCAGACGACCGATCCCCGGGAGGCCTTGATGTTCGCCGCACTCGTTCGCGCTGCCGCCGTCCTCGCCCTGCTGCCGACGATCACGGTCGCCCAGAGCATCAACCTCGATGTCGGAGGGGGTCCCCCCACGCTGCCGAGCCCGACGTACGGCGCCGCCGCGCAGCAATCCGGTCCGTGGAACGACTTGTCAATCTCCGGTGCTGACGAGGACCTCACGTCGGTCGCGAACCTGACCGACGTCGACGGCCACGTCTCCGTCGTCGGAGCGACGTGCAGCCTCACGCCCGGCAGCGGCGGGCTGCAGGGCGCCGACATCGGCCTGTACGACCTGACGGGCGACGTCGGCGCGCTGATGTCCGACGGGATCGGAGCCGGCAATTACGGCGTCATCCAGCTCCTGTTCGAGGGCCTGCAACCCGGTCCCTACGAAGTCTGGACGTACGCCGGTCCCGGCACGCAGATCGAGGTCATCCACGCGGTCGAGGGTTGGCTCCCCGCGAACTACCAGACCTGGCAGGGCTATCCCGTCGAGGGACAGCACTACGTCATCCACCACATGAGCGTCAGCAGCGACGGGCGACTGCGGATCATTCCGCACTTCCCCGGCTGGCGCGAGATCCTGGCCGTGCAGTTGATCCGGCTCGAGGGCGCGCCGACGCGCGCGACGTGCCTGGGCGACGGCTCGGGCGCGGCTTGTCCGTGCGGCAACACGGGCGGAGCCGGTCGCGGCTGCGCGACGTCGTTCGGTCCGGGCGCGCGGCTCTCCGCGAGCGGCGTGGCCAGCGTCACGGCCGATTCGCTCGCGCTCGCGGTGGACGGCGTCTCGAACTCCACGGTCACGTTCTTCCAGGGCACGCAGTCGGCCGCAGCCGGCGCGGGCGCCGCGTTCGGTGACGGGCTGCGCTGCGCCACGGGCAGCCTGATCCGGATCGGCGCGAAGCCCGCCGCTGCGAACGCAGCGGCGTTCCCGCAGCCGGGCGACTCGCCGGTCTCGGTCCGCGGCGGGATCCCGGCCTACGGCGGGACCCGCATCTACCAGGTGTGGTTCCGCAACGCCGCCAGCTACTGCACGAACGCGACCTTCAACTGGTCGAGCGGCCTTGCAGTGTCCTGGCAACCCTGACCGCCGTCACTGGAGCACGCGCGGAGCTTTCGCGGGAGCACTGGGCCCGCCGTCTCGTTCACCGGAGCCAGCCAGCATGATCCGAGGGATCCACGGACTTCTCTATTCCCGCAACCCCGCGGCGACGCGCGCGTTCTTCCGCGACAAGGTGAAGCTCCCGGGTTCCGACGTCGGCGACGGCTGGTGGATCTTCGACTTCCCCGAGGGCGACCTCGGGGTGCATCCGGTGGAGGATCCCGGCGACGCCGGCACGCACAACGTCTCGTTCTACTGCGACGACATCGCCGGCACGGTCCGGCAGATGAAGGCGCGCGGCGTCGTCTTCACGGCGCCGGTCGCCGACCACGGCTACGGGCTCGTGACCTACTTCAAGGCGCCGGGCGGCATCAAGGTGCAGCTCTACGAGCCGCGCTACGTGAAAAGTGGCGGTTCACGCGGTGTGTCCAAGCCGTCGCGGTCGACGCGCTCGAAGGCGAGCGGGACCAGGCAACGGAAACCGGCTTCCGCACGCGCCAAGGCGCCGGCTGCGAAGAAGCGCCGATCGAAGTCCTAGAGGCTGATGTGACGAGCCGTGCGAGGCTCGCTCTGGCGATCGCCGTGCTGCGAGGACGCGTCACGGCCCTGCCGTGGTGAACGTCAGCTCGAACCCGACGAGCTCGTTGCCCTCGAGATCGTAGTAGCGTTCGTCGTAGGGCAGCCCATAGCCGCGGCCGGCTTCGAGTGGCTTGCTCAGCTTCCACGACAGCGTGCGATCGTCCTCCCACACTGCCTCCGCGAGAGCCGGGAAGGCCCGGCCCTTCTTCTCGAGCTCGGCGATTCGCCACGTCTTGAAGCCGACGCTCTTGCGCATCGGCTTCGAGAAGACCACGCGGATGTTCTTGATTCCGACGGGCACGTCGCGCGCGCCGTTCGCGGGTTCCGAGGACACGATGCACGGCAGGCTGTCCGGGTCGGCAGCACCTGTCGTGAACGTCACGCGCTGCTCCGGCAGTGGCAGGCCGTCGGCGTCGAGGAAGCCGGCGGGCACGACGAGCACGTGCTCGTGCGCGGGGGTCGTCCCTTCGATCGCGATGCACAACGCGCGGTCCTCCTCTCCCAGGCGGACCGACTTCACCGTGATCATCTGCGGGTCCTTGCGGCGAGCCGTCTTGTCCGCAGCGGATGCGGAGCTCGCCGCCAGCGCGGCGTTCGTGCACGCCGTTTGGATGCGGGCGGCGGCATCCTCGGGAGGGGGCCCGAGAGCGGCAGCGAAACGCAGGCGCACGGTCAGCGCGCCGAGAGCGACGGCTTGCGCGCCGTCGAGCGGCTCGCTCGACACGAACCTTGCCAGGCCGCGGTACAGCGCCGTCCCGCGCTCGCCCAGCACCAGACCGCGAGGATCGAGCTCGATCACCGGCGGCGGGGGATTCCAGCCCGCTTCGAACTCCAGGTTCGCCGTCGTGGCCGGGATCGTGATCGTCTCGCTCCGACCTCTCCATCGAGCTCCGATCTCCAGTGTGGCCGGGACCAGCTCCGGACAGCGCGCGGGGCAGCTCTCGACGCGCACGCTCCCGCGCGTCTTCTGATCCTCGTCACGCACCGAGCCCAACGCCACGTGCGCGTGCCCGGCCCGCTCGATCCAGGGCGCGACCAGAGCGGGATCACCAGCGTGCTTGCGCAGTGCGGTGAGGAAACCGTCGAGCGTGGCCCCGTCGCCGGCCGCCGTGCGGTGGTCGCGCAACAGCGCGTCCATGGACTCCGCGCCAATCCGGCGTTCGATTGCCAGCAGCACCAACGGCCCTTTCGCATAGGCCAGCGACGTGTAATCCGGGGTCGCGAAGACCACGTCGGCCAGCGCGGGATCTGCGCCGCGCTCGTGGACGGCGTTCAGCCAGGAGTCTCGCGCCTCGTCGATCTCGCGCTGCGCGGTCGCCGCTCCGTGCTCTTTGGCCAGGTAGCGCCACGACGCGTACTCCGCCAGGCTCTCGGTCAGGAAGCGCTCGCCGCGCCCGGACGCGACGACTTCCTGGCCCCACCACAAGTGCGCGATCTCGTGCGCGAGCTTCGTGACGGGGACGCCGTTGCCGAATGCGTGCCGGTCGATCGTGATGATGCCTTGCGAGGCCCAGTTGTAGCTTTGCCCGCGGCCGTCGATCTCGCATACGCCCAGCGTGCGACCACCGATCGGCCCCCACGACTGTGCGTACGATTCGAGAATCTGACGCGCCTCGCGGGAGATGGCCTCGGCGAGGTGCGCGTGCTCGTCGCGCAGCAACGTCACGACCCGCGCATCGCCCAGCTGGGTCTCGCGCCGCACGCGCTTGGCCGCGAAGAGCGAGAGCACCGTCGGGTGCTCCGACTCGAAGCTCCAGGTCGTGCCGCCGCCTTCCGCGGGGCCGGATCCGAGCGACTTGCCGGGCACGTAGACCTCGAAGCCCTCTGGCGCCATCACGCGCACGCTCGACGGCAGCGGCGCGACGCCGGGGCCGTCCGGATCGGCACCGACCTGCGGATAGAACACGGTCTGCACGCTCATCCGCAGCTCGTCCGGAGCGAGCAGCAGGATGCCCATCCAGTCCTCGCCTTCCGTGCCGTTCGCGCCGTTGCCGGAGTATTCGACGCGCAGGCTCCACTCGCCGACCGCAGGGACCCGCTGCACGCTGACGACGCGCGCCTCGCTGTGGTAGGTCGAGCGCAGGCGCGGCCCCGAGTGCCATTTCACTTCGGCCCCGTCCTGCACGACGCGATCGACGCGCAGCGCGCGGTTCAACAGGAACTCGAGCTCGTCCGGCTCCGACGCCGCGCTCGTGCCGTGCAGCGTCGCGGTCCCGCGCAGCTCGGGCGGGCGTCGCAAGTCGAGCTCGAGCTCGAGTCGTGTGACACCGGAACCGGCGGTGGGCCCGCGAATGAAGGCGGACCCGGCGCAATGCGCCGACGAGCCGGCGAGCAGACCGGCCGCTCCCACCAGCACGACGCCGGCGAGGCGCGTAGGTGCGAACATGCCGGTCACTCTACACAGGATGGCTCGGGACAGGGACGGTGACGACTCGCTCGGCCAGCGCTTTCATCGCAGCCTTCCTCCGCGGGAGGACCAGTTCGGGACAGACAGGCGGTACGCCCGCGGGCACCGGGGCCACGTCCCCGAGCACCGGGCAGGCGGCCGGACCGGATCAACACATGACGGTCACGCGCAGGAAGGTCGCAGGGATCATCGTGGCCTCCCGGCGCTCGCTCTTGTTCTGCTGGGCGAACAGATCCTCCAGCTCCTTCTCGAGAGCGGCGGCTCGACCACTCTTGCCCGCGGCCTCGAACGCGTTCATGGTCGGGCCGTAGTAGTTCTTGAATTCGGCGACGAGCGCGGACGTGGGGCGAGGGAGGCGGAACGTGAAGGTGTCCCGGACGAAGGTGATCTTCTCCTTCGGGATCCCCGCGCCGGTGAATCGCTCGATCACGTTGCTCTCGACTCCCCACGTCATCGGGCTGATGAAGCCTTCGGGGGGCGGAGGCGTGAAGGCCGAGCTGATCTTAAGGATCTGCGCCACCAACGTCGGGTCGTTCGGGATCCAGTTCCCCATGACGATCCGCCCGCCCGGGCGGGTCACGCGCACCATCTCCTTGGCCACGTCGAACGGCTTCGGCGCGAACATCGCTCCGAAGATGCTGACGACGAGGTCGAAGTCGTGATTCTTCAGCGCGTTCAGATCGGAAGCGTCACCTTCCTCGAATCTGCAGTTCATCAAGTCCTCGCTCTGTGCCCGCTTGTTGCCGGCCTCGACGAGGTTCCTGGCGATGTCGACGCCCAGCACTTGCGCCCCGAGGCGTGCCTGGGGCAATGCCGTCGTTCCATCGCCGCATCCCAGGTCCAGGACTCGCATTTCGCGTGTGACGCCGAGAGTCTTGGCGAGGGCTTCGCCGCTGTCCCTCATGCTGGCCGCGATGCGGGTGAAATCGCCTTTTTCCCAGAGTGTCTTGTTCGGATTCACGCGTTTCCTCACCTGTGCTGTCGAGGACCGACCGTCGGTGGTCGGTGACGGACGCACTCCGCCGCCCCCCGGTTCATGAACGCTCCCATGCCAATGAGCGCCGCGAACTCGTGCGTACGTCGAGGAATCCGCCTGGTCTCCAGTTCCTGGCAGCTCCGGCGCAGGGGTGGGACTGCCCGGCGAGGAGGACTTCCGAGCGGACGACCGCTGCCCGCGTGCAGTCGTTCGGTCCGGTTCCGGGCCCATGTCCCCGCTGTGGATGCGCGGATCGGGTCCGGAGCGAGGTCGGCCATGACGCTCTCCGCGTCCTGTGGAGCCCCATCGTCGCGGGCCGAGGCGCCGGACGGGGAGGCGAGTAGCACATCGGCTCCCCCCCCTTCCACTTGCGGGATGCGGGGCATGCTCTGAGACTGTCTCCATCGGTGATCGAGCAGACATGAGAGTCCGAGGCTGGGTTGACCTTTTCCCCGAGAGTGCTCAGCGGACCGCCGTGCAAGCTCCCTCCTCGAGAGTGAGAACGGGTCCGAAGCGCCCAAGCATCGAAATGGACTCGCCATGCAGTTCCATCGACCGACTCGCAGCATCCTGATCGTTTTCGCGAGCGCATGGGCCGTCGTTTGCGCCGCTCCGATGGGTCGGGCGCAGACAGGGCCGAGCGTGCTCTACGGCGCCGACGCGGCCAACCACAACCTGATCGCGATCGATCCGGCGACGGCCGCGCCGACGGTGATCGGGCCCTTCGGGAACCTGACGCTCGGCAGCATCGCCTGGGATCGAGCGAGCGGCTTCCTGTACGGGACCGACACGAGCATCGGCGGGAACTTCTACCGGCTCGATCCGGCCACCTGAGCTCCGAACTTCGTCGGCGCGACCGGAGTCAATCTGCTGCACGGACTGGCGTTCCACCCGCAGACCGGCGTGCTCTACGCGGTCAATTCGACTTCCAGCCTCTTCACGATCGACAAGCTGACTGCGGCAATCACCCTCGTCGGAAGCGTCGGATTCCAGAACATCAGCGCGCTCGAATTCGATCCGACGACCGGAGTCCTGTATGGCGCCCATGCCGGCGGAACGACGGCCGGTTACCTGATCACGATCGACGTGCAGACGGGCGCGGGTACGTTCGTCGCCAACACGCACCGCATCAACGGGCTCGCGATCGATGCGAGCGGAGCGTTGTTCGCCAGCGAGAACGGCTTGTTCGCTGGCAGCCCCAACCCCCTGCTCTCGATCGACAAGCTGACCGGCGCTTGGACCCTGATCGGGACGATCAACACCGGCAACGTGCTGGGCCTGACGTTCTCGGAGATCTACGCGCCGATCCCGTTCTGTTTCGGCGACGGCAGCGGTCTGGCGTGCCCGTGCGGCAACAACGGCGCGCCGGGCAACGGCTGCGCGAACTCGGTCGTCGCGACGGGCGGACACCTGGCCTCGACCGGCACGGCCAGCATCGCGAGCGACACGCTCGCCTTGCATGGCAGCGGCATGCCCGACAGCTCGGCCCTGTACTTCCAAGGCACGACGACGATCAACAGCGGCCTCGGCACGCTGTTCGGTGACGGCTTGCGCTGCGCGGGAGGCTCGATCACGCGTCTCGGCACGAGGCTGAACGTCGCGGGTGCATCGTCCTACCCGGGCGCAGGCGGGGCCTCGATCTCCGTCAGGGGACAGGTCACGAGCCCCGGCCTGCGGACGTACCAGGTCTGGTACCGCAACGCCGCCGCCTACTGCACTGCCTTCACCTTCAACCTCACCAACGGGTTGAGCGTGATCTGGACGATTTGACCCGCGGAGTTCCGGCTCGGGGCGACGGGTTTCGCAGCGTCTCGCCCGGTGCTCGCGGAGTCCTGAGGCACCTGTCCCGGCCCCACCCCGTACCTGCCCTGCAGGGATCGCCGGGCGACCAGCCGGGCCGGCGAGACCGCTTCAAGGGGCGCCTTGCCGTCTGGACCGGCTCGCCGACGCAGGCGTTGAGCCCTTGTGGCATGATTTCGGCATGCTCGAGTTCATCGCATTGGCCGCCCTGACCTTCCAATCCGGCGCCCCGTCGACGTCCGTCCCGGCCACGGCCGCACACGCGCCGCGCATCGTCGAAACGCGCATCTACCGCATCCGGCAGACCGTTGCGTTGAGCGACGTTCCGGCGGGAGCGCGCGAGGTGCGACTGTGGGTCCCCGTGCCCGCCGACGGAGCCTGGCAGCACGTGCTCGACCGCAAGGTGATCGAGGCGCCCGCGGGCTGGACTCTCGCGAAGCAGCCGGTTTCCGACGCCGAGATGATCGTGGCGAAGTGCTCCGGCGCAGGGCCGGCGCGGGTGGTCGTCGAGACGACCGTCGCACGGCAATCCCCGGTCTTCGACCTGACGGCGCCGACGCAGGGCGAGCTCCAGCCCGTGCTCTTCGCCGATGAGCTGCGCAAGGACGACCCGCTGATGTCGGCGAGCACGGATGTACTTGCTCTGGCCAGGAAGGCCTGCGCGGGCCAGACGGACCCGCGCGCCAAGGTCGTCAGCCTCCTGACCGCGGTGGCGGACGCCGCGGATCACTATTCGAAGGACCCGACCAAGCCCAATTGCGGGCGCGGAGCGGCGGAAGACTGCCTGGCGAACGGCGGCGGTTGCTGCACCGACTTGCACTCTCTCTTCATCGCGGCGGCTCGCTCGCAAGGCATCCCCGCGCGCCTGCAGTTCGGCTACCGCCTGAAAGCGGACAAGGAAGGCACGGACTACGATCCGAGCTACCGCTGCTGGGTCGAGACCTACCTGCCCGACGCGGGCTGGGTTCCGACCGACATCGTCGTCGCGGACGCCGGCGAGAAGGACGCACGGAAGGCGAACTACGGAACGCTCGACGCGCGCCGCGTGTGGCTGTGGCAGGGTCGCGCCCTCGAGCTCGTGCCGCGACAATCCGGCGCGCCGATCCAGACGATGCTGTGCGGATGGGCCGAGATCGACGGCGTGCCGGTCGACGTGCTGCCGTCGGCTGACGGCAAGCCGTCCAAGCTGAGCCGGACGATCCACTTCAAGGATCTGACGCCCAAGTAGTCGGTGGTCGCCGAGTGAGGCGACATCGCTCGAGCTCGATGCTGCGCCGCGGGGACCGATCGGTCCCCGCGGTTGCATGAGAGCGGGGAACTCGCGGCGCGAGGCGCTCGCCAGGCACCGGGCTAGATCCTTAGGATTCCCGGGCAGGATGAGCACCTCACGGCGGTGTAGGAGTCATGGCGCTCCAACTCCTCCTGCTCCTGACCCCGATCCAGTTGCCGTACCCGCCGATCCTCGAGCTGAGCCCGGGATCACCGTCCGGACGTGGCTTCGGCATCGTCGTGGCGGGCGTGGGGGACGTCGACCAGGACGGCGCGGCGGACATCGCCGTGGGCGACCGCGAGCCGGAGGGAAAGACCCCGGATCCGCTGTGGGTGTTCTCGGGTCGCGACGGGCGGCTGCTCTTCCACGATCCGGAGGTTGTCCTGAGCGTCGCTGCTGCGGGCGACGTCGACGCCGACGGCGTTCCCGACATCCTGGTCGGAGGCGGGCCGGGTGGTCGCGTTTTGTCGGGTCGTGACGGCAAGAAGCTGCTGGAGCTGACGCTCGCGCAATCGATCCGCCCCGGGCTGGAGGTCGATGGCCTCGGCGATACGGACGGCGACGGGTTCCCGGAGTTGATGGTGGTCGGCGGCCTCCGGCTCGGCGTGTTCTCGGGCCGGGACGGCGCGTTGGTTCGAAGCCTGGTCTGGGGACGCGAATGGACTCCGAAGCTGGAAGCCGATGCGCAGATGATCAGGATCGATTGGAGCCAGGACGCCGTGCGCGTGATCGGCGACGTGGATGCCGACGGTCACAGGGACATCGCATTGCCGTCGCGGTATCTCGATCGGGACGGCAAGGATGGCGTCACGGTCGTCTCGTCGGTCACATTCCGAGAGTTGCTCCAGATCCGCCCGCACGAGCATTCCAGCTCGATCAACGGCCGGTTCGGAGACTGCGTCGCCAGCGCGGGCGACTTCGACCGTGACGGACGCGACGATGTCCTCGTCAGCGCACAGGACAACTGGGTCGGCGTCTACTCCGGCGCGACCGGCGGCATCCTGCGCACGTTCCGGGAAGTGATGCCCGGCGGATACTTCGAAGGATTCGGCGCCACCGTGGCGGCACTGGGCGACTCCAACCGCGACGGATGGCCGGAGGTCGCCGTCGGCTGCGCGGAGATCGACGACTCGGGCGATTTCTACTACGCGGCCGTGTTCGACGGCCGATCCAGTGCGCCGCTGCGAACCCTTCAGCGCACTCAACCTCCGGGTGTATATCACGGTGTGTATCACCTCGTCAGCGCCGTGGGCGACGTCGACCGGGATGGGATCGGGGACCTGGCCGTTGCGGCATGGGAAGAGGGCATCGTGTGGGTGCTCTCGGGCCGGGATTTCGAGGTGCGCCATGAGTTGCGCAGGCCGTCTCTGGCTCGCTGAATTGCCGACGACGGTCGAATGGACTCGAGCTGGAGCTCGCGCGAGCACGTACCCGAACGCGCGAGGCTGACGTTCGCGGTGGTACCCTGCCGAGAACCGCCACCGAGGTGAACCGTGCATTCCTTGCGCTACTTGCTGCTGCTCGTCCTGTCTGCCTGCCAGTCCGTGTCCGAGCCGTCGCCCCGGGGTGCGCCCGAGTCAGCGCCGGCCGTCGCACCGGCGGCCGCTCCCGCGCCGCGAGCCGAGCCAGTACGTCCCGCTCCTCCCGTGCGCAGAGCCGATCCCCGCCCGGTGCTCCCGCCGGCCAAGAACGGTTTCACCTTGAAGGTCAGCGATGGCGGCAAGCCGACCCTCGAGGACGTGCTCCTGGAGATGTCGACGGCGACAGGCGTGCACTTCCTGATGCGCGATCAGACGCGTTCACTCCTGCGCGCGACGGAATTCCAGCTGCCGCGCGATCTCGTGGTTCCGGCGCAAGCGGCTTGGCAGGTCGCGGAAGCCCTGCTCGTCCAGAACGACTTCATGATCTGGCCCATGCACCGTGAAGATCCCTGGCTCGTCTCCGTGTTCGGCCGTACGGAGGGCGCAAGCGGCGGCAACCTGAAAGCGAACGCCATCGAGGTCGACGCCTCGGATCTGGAGCGGTACGCCGAGCACTCTGCGTTGCTCGTCATGACCATGATCGACATCGAACCCCTCGACGCCCGTCAGGTCGCGACGTCGTTGCGCCAGCTGTTCCCCGATCAGCACACCCAGTCGATCCTCCCGATGGACTCGAATCGGCTGCTGCTCACCGGCTTTGCGCCCCAGCTCGCCGGCCTGGCGCGGACCCTGCAGGAGTCCGCTGCGTCGGATCGTCAGCGGCTGGCGGAGAACCCGGCGCCCAAGAAGACCGTGGACGAGACGGAGAAACCGCGTTGAGCGGTCGTGGGGGATGCGCGCCGAGCTCTCGCGAGCGTCGCGTGGATCGGTCCGCCCGCTGAACCTAGTTCTTCGACCAGGACCAGCCCGTGATGCGCCAACCCGCGCCCCCCTTGTGCAGGGCGAACGTGAACATCGAGCCCGACTCCTTCATCAGCGTCCCCTTCATCTGGAAGGCGTAGTCCGCGGGAATGACGACATAGGCACGGTCCGCCGTGATGTCCACGTGCCGGGGCTCGCCGATCGTGACGACCCCCTCGGTGATGCCGTTCTTCTTCGCGTCGGCGTCGTAGTCGCTGATCCACTTCGAGAGGGCGCCCGCACCGTGCCACTCGTAGGGCGGGAACTCGTCGATGATGGACATCGCGTCGGCGCACGCGGCGAGGGCCGACTTCGTGTCGCCCGCGTTGAAGCCGTTCACGAACTGGCGCACGGGCGCCATCACCGCCGCTGATTCAGGCGAGGAGGTGTCGGCAACTCGAGGGGCTGCGCAACTCTGCTGCAGCATCGCCAGGACGGTCACGGTGAGTGCGAGGAGTCGTGTGTGCATGGGGCAGAGGGCGTAGGGGGGGCTGGCAGGCCACGGGTTCGAGCCCTTGACGGTCGGCTCGACGAGCTTGCTTCGAGTGAGCGTATCAAGCCCCCGCGCTGCTTTCGCGTTCGCCACGCCAGCCCTCCGCGTGAGAATGCCGCGCCAAACGAGCGAGGCTGACCGATGTCGGCCTGCCTCGAGAGCGTCAGAGCCGCGTGCCCGTCACCGGGCAGCGCGGCGATCCGATGTCACTGCGAAACGGTATTGGCCTGCAGGGTGACGGCCGTCTGGGCCAGCGCGCGGCCCGAGAGCGTTGCACCGGTATTCATCACGATCTGCGTCTGGCACAGGATGATTCCGCTGAAATCGGCGGTCGTGCCCAGGACCGTCTGGCCGGCGACCTGCCAGAACACGCGGCTGGCCTGCGCTCCGCCACTCAGGGTGACGATGCCACCATTCCTCACGTTGAGGTCCTGGGCGACCTGGAAGATCCAGACGCCAGTCGAGCTGCCCGAGAGCGTGACGCCATTGGACGGAATCGTCAGGCCCGTGCCCCACTTGTAGAGGCCGGGAGCGAGCGTCATGCCGCCGATGTTACCGGCGCCGAGCTCGGTGAAGTCGGGCAAGGTACGGCCGGCGGCGTCGGTGTAGGCCGTTTCCATGGCGCCCACGGCCGCGGTCAGGAAGCGCCCTGTGCGTGGCGCGTAGTCGGGAGCGAAAGCGTGCCCTGAAATCAGCGAGGACGTCGAGAACAGGTTCGAGGGATCCATCACCAGGCCGAATCCCGTCATCGCCGTGCTGTCGATGGGGCTGACTCCAATGTTTCCATTGATGAACGTCGTCCCCGTCGTCGAGATGCCGGCCTTGGACAGGATCCGGAATTGTGCGGCTTGGCCCAGGAAAACCGGGGTTTGCGCGCCAACGAGAGCCATGGGGCAGGCCAGCATCTCGCCGTCGCCCAGAATCTGCTGAACTGCCGCGACTTCGGTCGAAGTCGAAGTGGAGACGGGCCGGGCGCTACCGAGCGCCGCAAGACTCGCGAGGGTGCAGAGAGTGAAGAGCAATCTTGAGGTTTTCACGCTGTCGTTCCTGTGGAAGCGCTCGAACGCAGCGGGGGGCTGACAGCGGACAAGGCATCGGATGCGGGTGCACGGGCCAGTGAGGGCCTTCGTCACTCCTACTGTATGTCACGAACTGGGCATTCACGTCGAATCAGCGTGAGGTTGCCTGGCCTCAGCTCGATCCACGTCTCGAGATCGCTTGCAGCGGGTCGCCACGGCACTCTTTGACGGAATCGCGGCATATTCATTTTTCGCGGATTCGCGCCAGCCGTGCCCGCTGAAAGCGCAGCGGGCACTGTGGACCGGCTGGAATCGAGCCGCAGGGATCGTTCGGTCCCTGCGGCTTTCGCGATCAGGGGATCCAGATCACGGACACTCCGTTCGACAAGCTCGAACCGGTGCCGCACGGACCCAGGACGTTCCGGTACCAGCCCTGGTAGTACCGCGGTCCGGGCACGGTGACCCCGCCCTTCACGCTCACGGGCAGATCGCCACCCTGCGGATAGCTCGTCGTGCCATTCAGGTGGCCCTTCGTTCCCAGTCGGACCTGACTGCCGGCCACGCAGCGGAGGCCGTCCTGGAACGGCGCGTTCGCCGCCAAGGTGCCCTGGAAGAAGAGCACGAAACCCTCGCCCATGCCGGGGATCGGCAAGTTGCTGGCGGTCAGCGTGAGCTGGTCGTTCGACAGCGACGACGGGCCGCTGCCCAGGAGAATGGCGCCCTGTCCGGTCGAATTGGCGCAGCCCTGGCCGGAGCCCGGGACGGAGTTGTTCCCGCACGGGCAGCCCGAATAGCCGAAGCAGTACGGCGTGCCGCCGTTCGTCTCGCACTCGTCGGGGATGAGGTTGGCGTTCTGGTCCAGGCTCGTCGCGTTCGCGATGTCGCACAGGTCTGGTACGCCGTTCAGGTTGCAGTCCGGAGAGCCGTCGGCAATCTCGCACGCGTCGCCGACGGAGTCGTTGTCGCAGTCCGCCTGACCCGGGTTGCCGAGGACCACGCAGTTGTCGCAGGCATCGCCCACGCCGTCCGAGTCCTCGTCGTCCTGGAACAGGTTCTCGACCGTCAGGCAGTTGTCGATGCAGTCGGGGATCGAATCAATGTCCGAGTCCGTCTCAGACACGCCGCAGCCACAATCGCCCGCGTGAACTTTCAGCGGATCGTTCGGGCAGCCGTCGATGCAGTCTGCCGCCGAGTCGCCGTCGGAATCCGTATCCGGCACTCCGCAGCCGCAAGTCCCCGGAGCCGTCTTGAGCGGATCAGCCGGGCACCCGTCGACGCAGTTCGCGGTGCCGTCACCGTCCGAGTCCGTGTCCGCGACGCCACAGCCGCAGATCCCAGGCGCGATCTTGTCGGGGTCGCCGGGGCATCCGTCGTTGCAGTTGGCAGTGCCGTCGCCGTCGGAGTCCGTGTCGGGAACTCCGCAACCACAGGCCCCCGTCGCGATCTTGAGCGGATCGTTCGGGCACCCGTCGTTGCAGTCCGGCGTGCCGTCGGCGTCGGAGTCCGTGTCCGCGATCCCGCAACCGCAGATGCCCGGCGCGACCTTGAGCGGGTCGCTGGGGCAACCGTCGATGCAGTCCGCCGTCCCGTCCGCATCGGAATCCGTGTCGGCCACGCCGCAGCCGCACGCGCCCGGCGCGATCTTGCCGGCGTCGTCGGGGCAGCCATCGATGCAATTCGGCGTGCCGTCGGCGTCGGAATCCGTGTCCGCGGTTCCGCAACCGCAGATGCCTGGTGCGACCTTGAGCGGGTCGCTGGGGCAACCGTCGATGCAGTCCGCCGTCCCGTCCGCATCGGAGTCCGTGTCGGCCACGCCGCAGCCGCACGCGCCTGGAGCGATCTTGGCAGGATCGTTCGGGCATCCGTCGGCGCAGTCCGGCGTGCCGTCGCTGTCCGCATCGGGCGTATCGAGCGAGAGGGTGATCGTGCCGGCGCCCCAGGCGTCGAACTCGCCCCCGACGCGGATCTTGTAGCACTGGCCGGCGAGGACCGGCAGCGTCACCAGCGCGTCGTCGTTGCTGCAGAAATTGTCGCTGCACACCTCGGGCGCCGCGGTGGGCGGACACGCGTTCGTGTTGCAACCCTTGTACACGGCCAGCGCTGTGTCGAACGCGCTGTCGCAGAGCGACACCGTGAGGGTGCCGTCGCACGGCGGCGTGTAGGTGTACCAGAGGTCGTGGTAGATCTGGCCCGACGGCAGGCAGGGCACCAGCGGCCCGTCGGTGTCCGCACCGAGCGTGCTGAAGGGTGTCGTGCCGACATCGATCGGCACGCGGTTCGCGCACAGATCGTTGCCCGCCGGCGGGATGCAGCTCACATACAGCGTGCCCGCAGCAGCGGGAGAGAACGGCGCTCCTCCGACGCGGATCTTGAAGCATTGACCAGCCGTGACAGGCAGGAGTGGGATGCTGCCGAAGCCGCAGGTGCCCGGAATCTCGGTGAAATCCGTGCTCGGGCAAGAGCAGGCGCTGTACAGCGCGATCGCCGCGGTGTTGAAGGACGAGGTCGAGATCTGCAGGAAGCCGTCGCAGGTCGCGGTGTAGTCGAACCACACGTCGTTCTCGATCGGTGTACCGGTGCAGGCGACGGCCGGGCCGTCCGTCGTGGCCTCCGTCGCGTCGTAGGGGAACTCCCCGTTCCCGATCACCTGGGGCGTCGCGCAGGAGTCGTTGGCCGGTGGCGTGTGGCAGTTGACCACCAAGGTGCTCGGACCGCCCAGCGAGCCGCCGAACGGCGATCCAACGCGGATCTTGAAGCAGTCTCCGACCGTGACGTTGTCGACACGCACCACCCCGAATCCGAAGAGATCGCAGGCGAGCGGCACTTCCTGCGCCTGTGTGACGGGACAACCGCACGAGCCGTAGACGACCATGCCGTACTGGTAGCCCTCGTCGTTGAAGGCGCCCATGCTCAACGACCCGGTGCACGTGGCGGTGTAGTTGAACCACACGTCGCCCACGAAATCGAACCCGGGGGAGCCGCACGACGTCGCGGGTCCATCGAGCGTGGCGCCGCCCGCATCGAAGGGCGTGAAGCCCGTGCTGACCGGCTGACGCAACGCGCAGTCGTCGTTGGGTGGAGTCCCGACGCAGCTCACCGTCAACGTCCCGGGAACACCGGGACCAGGGAATGAGCTGCCGACACGGATCTTGAAGCATTGCCCGGCGGTGACGTTCGGCACGGTCAACGCGCTGAAGACGAAGCCGCAACCGACCTCCGTCAACGGCGAGCACGCGCTGGGGCCGCAGCCGCTGTACACGGCGAACACGGCATTGGAGGCCTGATCAATCGCCTGGACGATCAGCGACCCGTCGCACGTGGCGGTGTAGTTGAACCACACGTCCCCGAGGATGTCACCGCACGCGGTGGTCGGGTTCGTGCCGTCGGTGCCGGCGCCGGCGGTCGTGTAGGCCGTCGTCCCGTTGGAGATCACGGCGCGATCGGCGCAGAGATCGTTGATGGGCGCGGGCGTGCAAGTGAGGTTGATCGTGCTCGGACCCTCGTGGGCCGGACCGACCCGGATCTTGTAGCACTGCCCCGCGACGACGAACGCGCTCGCGCCCGCGATACCACCCGCGCAGCCCAGCTCTTGTCCCACCGGGCATGCGCAACCGGAATAGATGGCCACCGGCACCGTGTTGTTCATCGGGCCGATGCTCACGTTGAGCCCGCCGGTGCACGTCGCTGTGTAGTCGTACCAGACGTCGCCAGCCGTGAAGAAGCAGCCCCCCGGGCCGTCGCTGGTCGCCGCAGTCGCGTCGTAGGGCGTCACACCCTGGAAGATGGAGACGCTCGCGGCGCAATCGTCGTTGGCCGGGGGCGTGAAGCAGGCCAGGGTCATCGAGCCCTGGAACGAAGACTCGGCGGAGAACGCCGAGATGCGGATCTTGTAGCACTGTCCCGCCGTCACCGGGAACGTGCCCGTGCTCTGCGGGAAGCCGACGAAGACGCACGCGAGCGGGGGCTCGGTCTCCGGACAGGCGCAGGTGTCGTACACGGTGATCTCGTGGCTCTCGGTCTGCGGGATGCCGGTGATGCGCACCGCTCCTGTGCAGGTGGCGGTGTAGTCGAACCACACGTCGTTGTACCGGGAGCCGAAGGTGCAGCTCGGGCTGGGCGGGATGGGCGGAGTCGCGCCGCGTACGTCGTAGAGGGTCGTGCCGTCGCTGATCGGAATGGCGCCAGCGCAGCCATCGTTGGCCGGCGGCGGGAAGCAAGTCAGGGTGAGCGCGCCCGGACCCGTGCCCTCGGTGCTGAACCCGTACACGCGGATCAACATGCACTGTCCCGTGACCACGGACAGCGTGCGTGTGCTGGGGAATGCGCTGCAGATGAGCGTGTTGCTGGAAGCGACAGGACAGGTGCACGTGTCGTACAGGTCGTAGCCGACCCCGTTGGAACTCGCCGCGGTCAACTCGACCTCGAGGGTGCCCGTGCACGTCGCGGTGTAATGGAACCACACGCCGCGGTCGGGAACCGAGCCGATGCAGTTCGACGCCGGGCCGTCTGGCGAGCAGCTCGTCAGGTCGAACGCCGTCACGCCGTTGCCGATCATCTGCGCTGCCGCGCAGTCGTCGTTGGGCGGAATCGGAGGGGCGGGCGTGAACGTGACGAGCAGGACGCCGGACCCCACGTCGGCAGCGTCGAACCCGCCGATCCGGATCTTGTAGCACTGTCCCGTCACCGGCAACGTCAGCTCCGACTGCAGGGCGCAGGAGTCGTCGCTGCAGGCGATCTCCGCGAGCGGCAGGGGAGGGCAGGTGACGCAGTCGCCGTACACCGCGAGCACCGTGTCGAAGTTGCTCCCGCACAAGCTGACGCTGAGCGTCCCGATGCCCGGCGGCGTGTAGTTGAACCACACGTCGTTGAAGGCCGGGCCGAACCCGCACGACACGGCCCCGCCGTCGGTCGTGGCGCCGACCGTGGAAAACGCGGTCGGGCCGTCGGACACGAGCACCCGATTGACGCAGTCGTCGTTCGGCGGCTGCTGCGCGTAGGCCCGGCCCGGGCCGGACGCGAGTGCTGCGAGCGTGAGCAGCACGAACGAGGGGTGGAATCGGCGAGGCGAATGACCGCTGCGAGACATGGCGATTCCTGAGAGGAAGCACGAAGCTTCGAGAACAGAAGTGAAGACTGCCGGCGGGAATTCGTCGATGCTGGCAGGAGGGAAGGATGGCGAGTATCCCCCGTGCTTCCAACATTGCGCAAGGACCCCGCACGAACGTCTGCTGCGAACCCGATCGGCGCCCCCTGATGCTCCCACGCCCACACGGGCGACCAGGCGCGGCCCATCTCGCGAAGGGCTCGGAATCCGATAGCGAGGATCCTCCGTTCTGCGCGAGCGCCCGAGCGCGTCGCCCGCACGCGCTGGTCGACATCGAGCACCAGCTGTTCTCTCGCCTGTCCTGCTGCTGAACATGGCCACGAGCGCGCCCGTGAACAGGCGCGCTCGAGGTCGAGACCTGACGTGCAGTTCCGCGTAGAGCTCGCGGACGTCGTGCTACGCGAGATCGCCCTGGGGCCCTAGTGATCGAGGAACCTCGGGAGCGGTCCGCCTCCTTCGCGGCCCACGGCGGGGATCACGAGGATGCGGTCCAGAGCCAGCCCGAAGAGGCTCGGGACGTGGTTCTGGTTCCCTTGGTGGCCGTTCGGCACGAAGAGCTGGGGATGGTCGAACGGCGCGCGCTGCATGCGCACGCGCTCGTCCGTGAGCGACAGGAGGAAGGCCTCGAAGGCCGCCAGCTCCGGATCCGTGGTATTGAGGACGCTGAGCGGCGCGATCACGAGCGAGCCGTCGGCCGAGTGGATCGGCATCGCGTCGCCGCCGCGGCTGTAGAACTCCAGGACCTCGCGCAGCGTGCGGTAGCCGCCCGTGTGGAAATAGGGCGCGGTGAGCTCGACGTTGCGCAGGCCCGGAACCTTGAAGGCGCCGTCCACCGCGATCGGCTGGGGAGGCGGCGGGTTCAGCAGCCGGACCGAGGAGAGCGGCACGCCGAACGGATCGCGCCCGCCCACGCCCAGATCCTCGAGCGTCCAGAGCACGCTGACGTTGTTGAAGCCGCGGTCGAGCGCCTGATTCTCGCGGATGCGGGTGGGGCTGGCGCGCACGCGTCGCACGCTGGCGCCCGTCAGCTCGGCCTCCTCGTGGCAGTTGATGCACCGCCCGCGGGTCTGGCTGCGGAACAGGTCGACCCCCGCGATCGCCTCGGCGCTGATGGCGTTCGGGTCGCCGTCCATGAAGCGGTCGTACGGCGAATCGTTCGCGACCAGCGTGGCCTCGTACATCTGCACGGCCAGCCCGAAGTAGAGCGCGAAGTTGTACTGCATGAGCGTGTACTCGCGCGTGGCCGGGTTGTAGTCGAAGCCCGTCACGACGCTCGTCGTGCCGTCGTTCGCAACCCGGATGCGGCGCGGCGAGTCCCACCACTGCCGGTGGAACGCCGCGCGCACGAGCGCGTCGTAGTTCGTCGTCAGACCGGCCTGAGGGTGGCGCGAGCGCCCCCCGAGCACGCTGTCCTGCGGGTGGACGCGCTGGAGGCCCAACGGGCGCAGCCCTTGGAGCGGGAACCAGAATTCGCGCGCGCCACCCAGTAGCTTCTCGCCCAGGTCGGGGAAACGGCGTCCGGCCGCGGACATCTCAGTGCTCGAGAGCACCGGCATCACCGCTTGCGAGGCCAGGCTCGAGTCCTCGAGCCGTACCGCGACCGCGAAGGGCACCAGCGGGTCGTCTGCGCGGAACACGCGTGCGTTCGGATCGCGATCTCCCAGGCCGTTCACGCCGTTGAACTGGTTCTGGGCGCGGCCGTCCCAGAAGTTGCGGAAGTTGTAGACCGCGTTGACGACCGAGGGCGTGTTGCGCGGCTCGACGCGACGCGTGTTGGCGTTCGACAGCCGGAAGCCTTCCGTGTCGGGAACGACTTGCTGGAACTCGATCGGGAGCCCGCTGATGGCCAGGAAGCTCGTGTTGAAAACACCCTGCGACGAGACCACGTCGTTCGACGGGAAGCGCGGGAAGTCGGCGGCCGTGAGGTCGTAGTTGGGCCCGCGCCCGGGAGCGAACGTCGTGTCGGGGAACGCGCTGCCGTCGAAGTGCACGCGGTTCAGCCCGGGCGCGATCTGGTTGCGCGAACGGCTGTCCGCTCCGGCGTTGAAGTGGCAGGACGCGCAGGCGGTCAGGCCGTCGCTTCCGACCTGCATGTCCCAGAACAGCGCCTTTCCGAGCTCGATGGCGGCGGCCCGGTTGCTGACGAAGTCGGCGATGTTGGCCGGCTCGGGCACCGGCACGGTCTTCAACGACGGTGGCCGCGGCGGATCCTGCGCCAGGGCGCCGGGTGCGCTCAGCGCGATGGCCAGAACGGCCACGATGCCGGCGAGAGGACGCGCGGCCGGGGTGGAGCCAGAAGGGAGGGATAGCGGAAACGAGGGGCGGGGGTGCATGGTGGCCTCGATGCGGATCGCGAGGGCGGAACTGGCCCTCTGGATCCAGGCTCAAACGAGGCCGCTGGCCTGCCGGGAATAGTCGGGAAAACCTGACGCCCGCGCCGCGCGCGGTTCCGCGCGGCGCCAACAGGGTATGAGAGACCGTACGATCGATTTTTTCTCGGTCTCTCAGTTCGAGACATTCATGACCGGCCGGACCCCGAGGTTCGCTCCTGCCGCTTCGGGCTGGACCGCCTCGCGCGTCGCCGAGCGCGCCTCGATGGCCATGCTGGCGAAGCTGCCGCCACGGAGCGCTCGGCGACGCCCGGGAATCGTCTCGTCGTTGCCGCCGCCGGGGGCCACGTCGTAGTCGTTCAACCAGCCCTTGCACCACTCCATGACGTTCCCGTGCACGTCGTGCAGGCCGAACCCGTTCGCCCGATTCAGGCCGACTTCCCCGTGCGCGGTCTGACCGTCGTCCAGCCACTCCTCGAGCTCCTTCCAGTTCTCGTTGCCGTGATCCCTCCCGTAGGCATCCATGAGGTTCGCCACGTCCTGCAAGCTCCCTGGGTCGGTACCGCACCACCAGACGGTGCTCGTCCCGCCCCGGCATCCATACTCCCACTGAGCCTCGGTCGGCAGATCCAGACGGGCGCGGCCCAGACTCGTCACACAAGTCGCCCAGTTCACTTGCTCCACCGGATGCAGGCGCATCCCGCGCGGGGGCGGGCGGCTCCACGATGCGAGAAAGTACGCCAGACCGTAGTGGCTCGGGTCGGCTCCCGTGAGCGCCAGCCACTGACCCTGCGTCATCTCGAACTTCGAGAAGAAGTACGGTGGCAGCGTCACCGCATGGACGGAAGACTCGTTCTCGTACGCCTGCGGATCGTAGTTCGCGCCGTCTGGGTCGCCCCTCTGCGCTCCCATCTGGAACGTGCCGCCCGGGATCAGCACGAACACCAGCCCCGTCTTCTCACGCAAGACGAGCTTGCCATCGGCCCCGCGCTCGGCCGGCTGTCCGGTCGCCAGATGCGCGAACTCCCACAGCCCTGAATCCGGATCGCGGCCGATCGGCAGCAAGCCGAGCTGCGGGGCGAGCGTGAGCCCGTCGTACTTGGGGCACTCGGCTCGATCGCGGATCGAAGCCAGCGCCTGCGACCAGCTCGCCGCGGCTTCCGGACTGCTCACGCTGCGCGCGGCGATCGTCCGGGCGAACTCGAGGCGCTTCCCGATGCTCCAGCCGTGCTCCGGCGAAAAGCCCGAGGGGGACAGGAGCCCGTGCTCCAGCCCGACGAGTGACTCGAGGCCCGCGATGAGTTTCGTGAGCTGGTTGTGCCACCACTTGTCCTGCGTGTCGGCGAAGCTCCACTCCGTTCGACCCATGACCTCGTCTTCGATGGCGGCCACGCGCGCCTCCAGCTCGGCGAGCCAGAGCCGCTGTTTCTCGCGGCGGTCGGGTCCTGCTGCGCCCTGGATGGAATGCTCGAGGTCCTTCAGCGAGCGCTCGTACCTGTAGAACCGTTCGAATTCCACGTCGTCCAAGGCCCGCTTCTCCGCGTCCAGCGCCTCGTCGAAGCGTCCATTGGCGAAGAACGCCCAGGCGAGAGTGTCGAGGGGACTCGCACGTACCGACGGAGAGAGCGAGGCTGCGAGCTCGACCGCTCTCTGCGCGAGGGCCAGTCCGCGCACTTCTTCGCCATCCTTCTCGCGTGCCGGGTCGACGAGGGGCCACGCGAGGTCGTTGGCCTCTTTCCATGTCGCGGGGAGCGACTCGGGGTCGACGACGGCGTCCTCCGGGCCGGCAGCCCACCATGTCCCGGTGGATTCCAGCGCGGCGAATTGCCGCCGTTGACGATCGACCCTGCGTCGGCTCGCGACGAGTTCGGTGAACCGTGGATGTCTCTCGCGCGCCTCGGGATCTGGCTCGGCGCTCCACGGCAGAGCCCTCGCACGCAGCTCGACGAGCCTCGCCTCGTGCGCGGGAAGCTCGTCGAGAGCCGCCTGCGCGCGCGCCATCCACGCTTCATACTGTGGGACCATCGCGGGCTCCGCCGGCCACAGCTGTTGCGCCTCCGCGGCCAGGTCGTCGAGGTCCTGCAACGCCGAGAGGCGCAGGACGTCGTCAGCGCGCGCGGTGGCGACCTTCTCCTGCTGTTGCGCGGTCGTGGCGTTGATCTGCGCCAGCGTCGCGTTGTCATCCGACTGCTTCTTCAGCACCAGGCTCGCGACCAGCCCCAGAACGAGCGCGAGGACCGCTGCACCGCTCGCCACCGACAGTGCCTTGTTGCGCTGCACCCACTTGCTCAACTCGGCGAACGCACCGGTCTGGTACGCCTGGACCACGCGCGTCTCGAGGAACGCGCGCAGGTCCTCCGCCATCGCGAGCATGCTCGCGTACCGCTGCGCGGGATCGCGCGCCATCGCCGTCTCGCAGATCGCGACCAGCTCGGCGGGCAGTCCCTGGCGCAGCTCGTGAAGCGGCCGCGGCGGGCTGGCAGCCACGCGCTTGAGCACCGCGCGAGCCGGGATACTCTTCCCCCTCTGCGAGTACGGCATCACTCCGCCCAGCAGGTGGTAGAGCATGGCTCCAACCGAGTACACGTCGGAACGCGGGCCGAGCTCCGCCACGCGTCCGAGCGCCTGCTCGGGCGGCATGTAGCACGGCGTGCCGAGGATCTCGCCGTCCATCGTCACGATCGGGGACTCGACGTTCGCGCGCTCGTCGCCGTCTGACCCGCCCTCGACGTCCACCAGCTCGCGCAAGCGCAGATCGCGCGAATCGTCGTGGCCGATCACGCGCGCCAGGCCCCAGTCCATCACGTACACCTCGCCGAACGCGCCGACCATCACGTTCGAGGGCTTGAGGTCGCGGTGGAGGATGCCTTTGTCGTGCGCGTACGCCATCGCCTCGCACACCCGCAGGATGACCGTCAGGCAGCGCGCCTGGTTCCAACCCTCCTGGTTGGCGTTCGCGAGCTCGATGATCTGAAGCAGGTCGCGCCCGCGCACGAGCCGCATGGCGAAGTAGTCGCGGTTCGCCGTGTCCCGACCGACTTCGTGGACCGGAATCACGCCCGGGTGATCGAGACGGGCGGTGATGCTTGCCTCTTCCAGGAAGCGATGGACGAAGCGCGGTTGGTGCGACATCTCGTCGCGCAGCATCTTGAGGGCCACCTCGCGCCCGAGGCCACGATCGAAGGCCTTGATGATGACACCCATGCCGCCGCGCGCGATCTCTTCGTGCAGCTCGTAGCCCCGTCGTTGCTCGCCGCGCACAACGACCGTCGCGCTTGCGCGACGCAGATCCGGGGCCGGCGAATCACGCGACCGGAATGCGGCGCGCAGGGCGCCCGCGGCGTCGAGGTCGGGGAAGAGCTCCGATTCGTGCGGATCAGGCTTGGCCGACATGGCTCTATTCAAGCAAGGTCAGGAGTTCGCGGCACTCCCGCTCGACGGAACCGGGAGAGTCCGGATGGTGGAACGCGACCACGTCGCGCAGCGCTGCCTTGAACTCGTTCCGAGCGCGCGCGGCCTCCTTGTGCAGCGTGTCGGCGCCGATCCGCCAACGCTTGGCGATCTCCGGGATCGGGATCGCCTGCTCGAAAACCAGGCGCAGGAGCTCGAAGCGCCGCAACGCGTCCTCGCCGCGCTCGCGCGCGAGAGCGCCCTGCAGATCCGCGGCCTCGCGCATGACGGCTTCGGCCCAGGCGCGGTCGAAAGCGTGGGAGAGCGACGCCTCCGACGCCGGCACTCCCTCGGCGTCGAAGCTCGAGCCGCCCGGCACGTCCAGCTTCCGCGCGCGTGCGTGCTCGATGCGCAAGGCGATGTTGCGGACGACCGCGTACAGGAGCGGACGGAAGGCCTCCTTGCGCCCAGGGCGAAGTCGTTCGAGCACGCCGCTCTCGTGGAGGAACGCGACGAACACGTCCTGCACCGCGTCCTCGAGCTCTTCGGCCGTGAGACGTCCGGACCAGCGCGCGTGCAGATAGGCGCGCACGACCGGGAGGTAGCGACGACCGAACTCCTCACGCGCCCTGGCGTCGCCGCCTGCGGCGTGCTCGACGAGAGTCCAGCAAGTGGTATCCGCCCGTTCCAAGCGAGACCAAGCATACGCAGGGGCCGGAAAGGCCGCCCTCTCGCCCGGCCGACGCGGGGCTTGCCGATGATGCATGCCTGGACGAATCCAGGCAGCCCGCGCCCGTGTCATGTCCGCGACGTCAGTCTTCCGTCGGCGTCCAGTTCGTGTCGGGATCGTAGGCCTGGATCGCGGTCACGCCCGTTGCCGTGCCCAAGCCGAGATCCCGCTGGAACACGATTCCCTGCTGATTGACGAGGAACGTCACCACGCCCGAGTTGCCGTACGTCGCCGGCCACGCCACGAATGCGAAGCCGCGCGTCAACCGACCCTGCGCGTCGAGGTAGGTGCGCGCGCCCCCCGGTGCGCCGGGTCCCTGCGCCGTGAGGAGCCGGTAGAAGTAGCCGTGGTACGGGATGGGCCCTGCCTGGCCTTTGCGATAGCCCTCCTCTGCCGCCTCGGCGACCAGCGGGCCGAGCGGGCTCTCGTCGTCGCCCTCGG
>JANNQS010000031.1:0-80373 GCA_031400875.1 Planctomycetota bacterium
CCGACGAGCGGCGGCACGCCGCACGTGGAGTCGCACCAGCTCGCGCGCTTCCTGGAGGAAGCGCAGGTGACCGGCCAGCTCGACCACCCGGGGATCGTCCCGGTGCACGAGCTGGGCCTGGACGGTCACGGCCGCGTCTTCTTCACGATGAAGCTCGTCAAGGGGCGCGACCTCAAGCACGTCTTCGACCTCGTGTTCGCGGGCAAGGACGGCTGGAACGAGACGCGTGCGCTCTCCGTGATCCTGCGCGCCTGCGAGGGCATGGCCTACGCGCACAGCAAGGGCGTGATCCACCGCGACCTCAAGCCGGCCAACGTGATGGTCGGGAACTTCGGCGAGGTCTACGTGATGGACTGGGGCCTGGCGCGCGTCCTGGGCCGCAAGGACAGCCATGACATCCGCCTCGCGCCGGACTTCACGGCCTCGCTCAGCTCCGTCAAGACCGAGCGGCGCGAGGACCGCGCGGAGCCGAGCGACTCCCCGATCGTGACGATGGACGGCGACGTGGTCGGCACGCCCGCCTACATGCCGCCCGAGCAGGCGCGCGGCGAGATCGAGAAGCTGTCGGCGCGCTCGGACGTGTACGCGATCGGCGCGATGCTCTACCACCTGCTCGCGCGGCAGCCGCCGTACGTCCCGCCGGGCGCGCGTCTCTCGGCTCGCACGATCCTGTCGCGCGTGATCGATGGCCCGCCTACGCCGCTCGCCGCGACTCGGCCCGGGATCCCGGCCGAGCTCGCGGCCATCGTCGAGAAAGCGATGGCCCGCGACGACGCGCGGCGCTACCCCGACACGTTGGCCCTGGCGGAGGACCTGCGCGCGTACCTGGAGCACCGCGTGGTCGGCGCGTACGAGACGGGCGCGTGGGCCGAGGCGCGCAAGTGGGTGCAGCGCAACAAGCCGCTGGCAGCCGCCCTGGCCGGCGCAGCGGCGCTGCTCGTCGTCGGGTTGACGGCGAGCATGGTGCTCAAGGCGCAGGCGGACGAGAGCGCGCGCCTCGCGGAGGAGCGGCGGCTGACCGCGGAGGAGAACGAGAAGCTGGCGATCGCCAGCGAGGAGCGCGCGCAGCGGGGCGAGACACAGGCGAAGGCCAGCGAGGAGCGCGCGGTGCGCGGGGAGGAGCAGGCGAAGAGCGAGAAGGCCAACGTCCTGCGACTCTCGGCGTTCGAGACGCTGGACGACCTGGAGCAGGACGCCGAGCGCCTGTGGCCGATCGAGCCCGAGCTCGTGCCGCGCTACGAGGCGTGGCTGGAGCGCGCGTCGGCTCTGCTGGCCGAAGTGCCCGAGCACCGCGCGGCGCTGGTGGCCATGGAGCAGCGTGCGCTCCCCGTGGACGCGGCGGAGCTGGAGGCGCAGCGCGCTTCGCACCCGCGCCTCGAGGAACTGGGTGCGGCGCGCGGGAAGCTCGCGTGGATGTCCGCCATGATCGCGGCGCTGGATCCTGCGGCGGAGGGTGATGCTCCGGCAGACGCGGGCCCCGAACCTGTCGTGAACGCGGCGACGAGCGCCAACGCCCTGAACGAGCTGGCCTGGCCGCTGGTCGATCCCGAGCGCAAGCGCTTCGGCGAGGAGGCGCGCGGTCTCGCGCTGGCGCGGCTCGCGGTCGAGCGGGCCGCGCCCGGGAAGCAGGCGGTGTTTTGCGACACGCTGGCCTGGGCGCTCTTCGCGACCGGCAGCCTGGACGAGGCGGAGGCGGAGTCGCGCAAGGCGGTCGAGGAAGCCCCGGAAGGAGAGGTGAAGGAGTACGAGGGCTACGTCACGAAGCTGGCGTTGGCGATCGAGAGCTGGCGGGCGCCCGACGGGAAGCTGCGCGCGACGCGGCGCGAGAACCACGAGAAGCTCGCCGAGGAAGTGGCAGATCTGGAGGCCCTCGTCTCGGCGCGGCGCGAGTGGCGCTTCGAGGACGACGAGGACCGCTGGTGGCACGCGCAGATGGAGAAGCTGCTCGCGCAGCTCGCCGCGATCGCCGACGCGAAGACGGGCCTCGTCGAGGGGACCTCGCCGGAGCACGGCTGGGGCGTGAAGCGCCGGCTGGAGTACGCGCGGACGGTCGGCGAGCGCAGCGTGGTGGGGCTGGAAGCGAAGCGACTGTGGGCTGAAGCGATCGCCGCGATCGCGGGGAGCCCCAAGTACGGCGGGCTCGCGCTGACGCCGCAGCTCGGGCTGCTGCCGATCGGGGCAGACCCGGATTCGGGTCTGTGGGAGTTCGCGTACTTGCTGTCGGGCGATCCGGCGGAGCGCGGGGCGGACGGGAGGCTGATCCTCGCGGAGGGAACGGGGCTGGTGTTCGTGCTGATCCCGGGTGGGACGTTCTGGATGGGGGCGCAGAAGACGGACGAGAGCGGCCGGAACTACGATCCGCAAGCGCAGAGCGAAGAGTCACCTGTGCACGAGGTGACGCTCAGCGCCTACTTCCTGTCGAAGTACGAGATGACGCAGGGCCAGTGGGAGCGGTTCACGGGCCGCAACCCGAGCAGCCACGGCCCGGATTCCAAGTTTGCCGGTCGACGGCACAACCTGCTGCACCCGGTGGAGCAGGTGAACTGGACGCAGTGCATGGAAGTGATGAGGCGCATGGGCCTCTCGTTGCCCAGCGAAGCGCAATGGGAGAACGGAGCGCGTGGGGGGACGGACACGCCTTGGTGGACCGGATCGGACCGCGAGAGCCTACGCGGGAAGGTGAACCTGGCTGACCAGACGGCGGCGAAGGCTGGAGAAACGTGGTCGGACATCAAGGACTGGCCGGACCTGGTGGACGGGTGGGCCAGGCACGCTGCGGTGGGCAGCTACGCGGCGAACGCGTTCGGTCTGCACGAAGTGCATGGGAATGTGTGCGAGTGGTGCTTGGACGGATTCGCCGGCTCCTTCTACGGCAGAAGCCCGACGGTGGATCCAGTCTCGCTGACGACCCGCGCCGGCGAACGCGTGTACCGGGGCAGCGGCTTCCGTAACACCGCCTCGTATGCGCGCATCGGGTACCGCAACAACCACCCGCCCGAGTACCAGTCCGACGCCCTCGGGCTGCGCCCCGCCAGGGCATCGCGCCTTTCTGCTTCACCACTTCACCGTCCTGGGAGGTGAACATGGCGCGTTGCGAGGCGGGGAGCCGGAGCGGCGTGCGCAGCCGCCAGCCGAGGCGATCCGCCGGAACAGTTGCAGAAGCCGTAACCTTCCTTCCACTTCTTGGGCCATTGCGGCGGGCTGGAGGCGGGTCGGTGGGGTCGAGGACGAGACCGCGCTGGCCGAAGTCGTGATCTTCCCCGACGTCTACGAGCGCGACGGCGCCCACCTGGCCGAGTTCGGCGTCCTGTGCGTCACCGGCACCGTCGAGGACCAGATGGGCGCGTGCTCGCTGCACGCCGAGGTTATCTGGTAAGACGTGCGGAACGACCATGCCGCAACGCGAGATCACCCTCGACACCGCCGCCTTCCTCGACTCGACGCACGCGCAGAAGCTCGCGGGCGTCAAGCGCGACGCGATCCACGCGATCACGGACCGTTTCCTGGCGTGCTGCTACGACGAGATCGGCAAGGTGCCGCGGCTCCTCGACGGCGACGACCTGCACGGGATCGTCGGGCACATGCTGCCGGGGCATTTCGGGCGCAAGGATCCGCTCGCGAAGGACGTCGGGCCGGTGCTGCGCGCGTACATGGAGTTCCTGGGCGAGGTCGCGGTCGTGTCGCAGATGTTCGAGCTGCGGCGCGCGCTCGATCACACGCTGCCCGAGTTCGAGCACGCGGTCGCGACGGGTGAGCACGCGCACCACGCGCCCGCCGCGCCGCAGAAGCCGTTCATCCACAAGGCCGACAAGACCGGGCGCAACGATCCGTGCCCGTGCGGCAGCGGGCGCAAGTTCAAGCAGTGCTGCGCGAAGCTCGCTTGACCGGCATCTCCCACGAGGTGTAGGCGGCGAACCGGGACGTCAGGGCCTCATTTCTTCGGCGGCTTGGCGTCGAGGAAGTCGTTGACCATGGGGATGATGATCTTGCCTTTCTCCATCAACGTGACGTGCGTCGTGTCCGGCAGCACGGCCAGCCTCGACTCCGAGCGCGGCCGCATGTCGCCGTAGATCTCGTCGCCCTTGAGGCGGAACATCTCGGCGATGTGGTCCAGCCGCGTGCCGTCGGCATCGCCGAAGATGAACAGGAACGGGGCCTTCGTGGCCTTGAGCTTGTCGGCGCCGACATCGTAGGGCTTCGAGGCCTGCGCGATGAGGCGCTTGACGAAGTTCGGGAACTCGTCCGGCGTGGGGCTCAGCCTCCTGTACTCGGTCTCGAGGGGCGAGTCCTTGAAGACGTCGGGCGTCAGTTGTGCAAGCGCGTCGCGGCCTTCCTTGACCCAGCCGTCGGAGCGGAACGCGGCGGAGATGACGACGACTTTGCGCACTTTCTCGGGGTGGCGGATGGCGACCTGCATCGCGACGCCACCGCCCATGCTGTAGCCGAGCACATCGGCTTGCTTGATCTGGAGGTGATCGAGCATCGCGGCGATGTCGTCGGCGAGGTTCTCGGAGCTGATCTCGCGCTCGATGTCGCCGGTGCGTCCGTGGCCCTGCATCTCGACGGCGATGACCTTGCGGGTCTTCTGGAGCTCAGGGATCCACTCGGCCCAGTTGTTCGTGATCGTCATGAACCCGCCGTGCAGCAAGACCAAGGGTTCGCCGCTGCCGCTGCCGTGAATCTCGTAGTACATCTTCAGGCCGTTGACCGGTGCGTAACCGGTCGTGGGCTGCTGTGTCTGTGCTTGCACGGAGGTCGACAACAGGACGCTGAAGATCAGAGCGGCTGTGTTCATGCTTGGATCCCGAACGAGGACGGGGTGGCAACGGAGTCGAGCGTGAGCGTCACCGATGCGTGCGTCTTGCACAAGTCCGTGCTGCCGCGCGGGGCGCGGTCGGCGCGCGCCATGCCGGCGAACCTGACGGAGTTGTTCCTGGCACCGTATCGACAGGTTCAAGCCGTGCTGCGAGATGCTGGCGTAGCGGCGGCGATGCCCACGTCCAGGAACGAGCAGCCGCCGAAGGTGTGCACTTCGCGTTGCACGAGCGGAATGGGCGCGGTGAACGCGGGGCCGTCGACCACGACCGAGTGGTACTCGCCGTTCTCGCCGCAGGCGTCGGCGCCGGCGCGTTCCAGGTCCTCGACCACGGTTGGATCGAGCGTACGGCCCAGGAAATCGCGGGACAGGACGCCGTCGCGCACCACGATGATCCGCGCTTTCCAGCGGCGCTCGAAGAGCTCGTCGAGGAGCGCGCGGCGCGGCGCCTGCCACAAAGGGTGCAGCGGGCGAACGCCGGCGCGGTGTGCGACGCGCAGGCACCAAGCGCGGTGGTCCTCGATGTCGATGTCGCCGAAGACCACGTCGCGCAGGCCGCGGGCGCGCAGCTCGTCCAGTCCGTCGACGAACGCCTCCTCGTAGTCGGCCCACGTCGCGTCGCGCGTCACCAGGGGCACGCGTACAGCGGCGGCTTGCGCGCGCAGCACTTCCTGCGGCAGGCCGTGCGAGCGCGATCTCTCGCCGCCCTCCGTGAACATCGTGAACAGCGCTCCGATCCGCGCGCCGCCGCGCACGGCGCGGTCGAGCGCCAGCGCCGAGTCCTTGCCGCCGCTCCAGGAGACAGCGGTGTCAGACACCGTGTCGCACCCAGACGTACTCCTCGGTGCGTCCAGGGCCCGACACCGTCGCGGTCATGCTTCCGTCGTCGCGCAGCGCGTACTCGATCGACGTCGGCCAGTCGTGCGCCGGGTTCTCGAAGCGCGCGCGGCGCGTGCCGCCGCCGGTCAGCTTGAACTCGGTCTCGCCGCGGCCGAGCGGGCTCGCGACGTACACGAGCCCGTCGGGACGCTCCTCGATCCGCAGGTGCTCGAAGAAGCGCGTGCGGCCGTCGGACGTCGTGCGACCGATGCCGAACAGCGTGCCGCCGAGCGGCGCGGTCCAGAGCTCCTCCTGCATCCTCGCGCCTTCGTACGCACGCCAGGTGCCCGTCATCCACATCAGGTCGTAGGCGTGCACGGGCGCGACGTCGGGCTGCGGCGGCACCACGATGGGCTCGTCCAGGTAGTCGTCGGACTCCCACCACGGCCCGCACAAGCAAGCCGGCGCGAGGAGGAGCATCGCGGCCAGCGCGATGCGTTCACTCACGTCGCCGCCGCCGAGCTGCTGCCGCCCTTCTTGGCCTGGTAGCGCATGCTCACGTTCTCGCGCCCCATCTCCTTCAAGCGCTCGTCGTCCTTCTTGAGCGCCAGGTTGTGCGCCTTCGACACGATGCTCTTCACCGAGCGGTTCAAGCGCTGCGCGATGTCCAGGTTGGCCTCGGCCGGGTAGAGCTTCGTGAGCAGCTCGATCTCCTGCGCGCTCCAGCGCGGCATGCGCGTCGCCGCCGAACCGGTCAAACGCCGCACGAAAGCCTTGTCCTTGGCCAGGCAGTAGCGCGCGCCGAGCCGTTTCACCGCGTCGATCGAGCGTCCGAAGATCACCGCCAAATCGTCGTCCGTGCGCGTGCCGTACAGGCGCTTGAACTCGCTGATCTCCTCCGGCGTCCAGCGTCCGGTCTGCTGGACGCGGCGCAGCTCCTCGATCTGCTGCAGCACCTCCTCGCTCGTGCGGCCCAGGATGCGTGCGATCGTCGCGGGCGTCGTGCCGCCCAGGTAGCGGCGCAGCTCCACCACCTCGCGCGCGCTCCACGGGCCCGTGCGTGCAGCCAGGCGGAAGATCTGCTCCGCCATCTTGCGCACGCTCGACTCGGGGCGGTTCAAGAGCTTCGCGATCGTCTCCTCGTCGCGCAGGCCGTAGAGCTCCTTGAGGCGCGCGATCTCGGCCGTCGTCCAGCGCCCGCGGCGCGGACTGCCGGACATGTCGTTGCCCCAGGTGATGCGCCGGCTCATCGCGCGGCCCTCTTCCCGGAGTCGGTGCCGGCTTCGGCGGCGTCGGCGACCTGGCGCAGGTGCAGGCGCTCGCGGCAGCGCGCCAGCACGGCGCGCACGCCCTCGGACGTCGTCTGCTTCGCGGCCTGCTCGGCGATCTCGACCGCCTCGGCCGCGCTCGTCTCGCGGATCGCGTACTTCACCTCGGGGACGAGCATCGGCACGACGCTGACCGCGTCGAAGCCCTGGCCCAGGAGCATCAGCGCCGTGGCGTAGTCGCCGGCCATCTCGCCGCACACCGACGCGGGTTTCCCGGCGGCCCGCGCGTCGCGCGCGACTTGCGCCAGCGCCGACACGACGGCCGGGTGGTGCACGTCGTAGAGCTTCGAGACCAGCGGGTTGTCGCGGTCGACGGCCAGCAGGTACTGCACCAGGTCGTTCGTGCCGACGCTGACGAAATCGATCTCGGGCAGGATCGACGGCAGCACGAACAGCACCGACGGGACCTCGACCATGATCCCGAAGGGGACGTGGGCCGCGACCTCGTAGCCCTGGTCGGCGAGCTGGCGGCGCACGTCGTCGTAGATGCGGTGGACGTCGCGCACCTCCTCGATCGAGCTGACCATGGGCAGCAGGATCCGCAGGCTGCCGTGCGCGCTGGCGCGCAGGGCGGCGCGCAATTGCACGCGCAGGAGGTCCTGCCACTCGAGCGAAATGCGCAATCCTCGCCAACCCAGCGCGGGATTGGCCTCGCGCGGCGTCTTGAAGTACGGCAGCTGCTTGTCGTTCCCGATGTCGAGCGTGCGCAGCGTGACCGGACGTCCGCCCAGCTTCTCGATCACGCGGCGGTACAGGCGGTACTGCTCCTCCTCGGAGGGGAAGTGCTGCCGCTCCATGTACATGAACTCGGTGCGCAAGAGCCCGACGCCGTCGGCGTACGCCGGCGGGAACGTGTCCAGGTCGCGCAGGCTCTCGACGTTGACGAAGACGCCGAAGCGCTTGCCGTCCGTCGTCACCGGCTCGAGCGCGGCGTGCAGCCCGAGCTTCTTCTGGCGCACCTTGCGGCGCTCGAGGCGCGCCAGGAACTGGTCGACGTCGTCCTGGTCCGGGCGCAGCTGCACGGAGCCCGTGTCGCCGTCGACGAGCACGCGCATGCCCTGCTCGAGCCGCGACAGGAGGTTCGGCAGCCCGACGACGCACGGGATCCCGAACGAGCGCGCCAGCACGGCGCCGTGCGAGAAGCGCCCGCCCGTCTCCGTGATCACCGCCAGGATGCGCTCGCGTTCCAGGAACGTGACGACCTGCGGCGTGAGCTCGGCCGCCGCCAGGATCACCTGCGTCTCGCCCTGCTCGATCGTCTCGCGGTCGTGCTGCATCAGCACGTTCAGCACGGCCCGCCACGGATCGCTGAAGTCGGCCGCCCAGCCGCGCGTGCCGTCGTTCTCCGTCGCGCCCAGGCGCTTCGTCACGCGGTCGATCAAGGCCTGCACCGCGGCCTCGGCGTTGATGCGCTGGTCGCGGATCGTCGACTCGACCTCCTTCAGCGTGGCCGGATCCGTGAGGATCGTCCGGTGCAGCGAGAAGATCCCGGCGTCGCGCTCCCCGATCTGTCCGGCGACGGTCTTCTGGCGGCGGCGCAACTCCTCGGCGGTCTGGTCGACCGCCTCGCGCAGGCGATCGATCTCGCGCGCGAGGTCCTCCTCGGGTACAGACCACGTCGGCACGACGTGAGGCCGGGCGTGGACCACGTGAGTAGGTCCCAATGCCAGACCGGGGGCCACGGACACCCCTTTCACGATTCTGTGCTTCGCCATCGACCGGTACTGGGCAGGATCCTGCCGGGTGGAGAGGCCAGGGGCACGGGCGAAGCGGCAATCCGCGGCGGGGGGGGCGCGCTCGCCCGGGCGTTTCATCCACACCCGGATTAGGAAGTCTCAATGTAGCGGGCGGCGGGGTCCACCGGAAGGAGGCTAGCGCACTCCTTTGCGCGAAATCGCCCGTGACCCACGGGTGGGACGGGCCGGTCGAGGTTCCGGGATCGCCTCAAGACGCGCAGGCCCCGCTCCCGAATCAGCGGAAAGCCCACCGGCCCCGGCCGTGGCATGCCTGGCGGCCGAGCCCGGCGTGGCGTCCGGGCCCTGGCCGAAGGACCCATGGCGACGATCGACAGCTTTCAGGCGGACGAGCGAGCGACGGACGAGCAGGAACCGACCCGCTCCGGCGTGGTCTGGACGGGCTTGGCCAGCGCAGCGCTGGTCGTCGCCTCCGCGGCCCTGGCCGTCGTGCCGCGCGTCCTGCCCTCCGAAACGGCGATCGTGGCGCGCCTGGCGAAGCACGGCCTGACCTGGCCGCTCCTCGCGTGCGTCGGCCTGGTGCTGGGCGCGATCGCCGCCACGGCGCTCAAGAAGACGCCCAAGCCGCAGCCCGAGCCGCGGCCCGAGCCCGAGACCATGGCGCCGGTGCCGGACCCGATGCTGCGCGAGATCGCGGCCGAGCTGGCGCGCGTGCGCGGCGGCCTGCACGACATGCGCGTCGATTTCGTCTACGTGAAGGACGCGCTCTCGCGTCTGCAGCAGAGCGCGACGCACGTCGAGGACAACGGGAACGCCGAGACCGAGGCGGCGATCTTCCGCCTGGCGGCCAGCCTGGACCAGCTCGGGGGACGCGTCGAGCACGAGCTCCACGCGCAACGCTCGTGGATCGCGGCGGCCCTGGAGCAGCGCGGCACGGCGTCGATGTCGAGCGGGCGCGGGTCTGGCGAGTCGACTCCGGCGTACGCCGATCCGTACGCGAGCGGCTTCGAGGGGCCGGTCCACGAGATCAACCTGGACGAGGGGTTCGTCTCGGCCGAGGGCGACATGCACGTGGAAGTCTCGCTCGAGGACGAGGGTGGCTGGCCGCGCGGCTTGGGCGTGCTCGATCAGCTCGACGACCTGCCCGGGCCGCTGAGCCACGGGAAGAAGTCACCGAGCGCGAACCCGTCGCGCACGATCGGGCTCTTGGGCGAGCTGGAGCACGGGATCGCGGCGCGCGGCGCCGTCGACACGAAGATGGCGCGCTTGCGCGAGCTGCTGTCGGATCCCGAAGTGCAGCAGGCGATCGATCGCAGTCAATATTAGGGCGGCGCGCACAGGGCGGCGCGCTTGCGCGACGCCCCACCAGTACTTCTGGCGCGCTACCGTCATCCGCGCGCTGCGCCGTCGAGTGCGTGACGGCGACCAATGAGAATCCTCCCTGCTCGCAGGGAGTGAGCCCCACTCCTCGATCCGGTGGGTGGGAGCCTGGCTCGGTACTTGGCTCCGTACTGCCGCTCCTAGTGGACTGTAACGGCTGATGTGCGAGTGATTCGTTGCTTGGGATCGAAGTACTTCCACTTCTCGATCCCCTCCTTGCCAACGTGAGCGAGACACCAGCCCGGCACATCTTCTAGAATCGACGCGATGGCTGGATCCCCGCTCTCCCCACCCGCTGGCGCGCGTGTGGCCGTGGCCGCCCTCGCGCTTTCCGCCGCCGTCTCCGCGCAGGTCGACTATCGACCCGACGGGAGCCCGTGGAACCAACGCGTGGAGTCCGGCCCCGACGCCGTCGTGCCGGGCTGGTACTACAACCTCGGCCTCTCGGGCCTGCGCGTCGAGCTCGTCGAGAAGGCGCCGACGCACATGGTCGTGCGCTACGTGTTCGAGGGATCACCCGCCGATGGGAAGGTCAAGATCGGTGACGCGGTCCTAGGGGCCGGTGGCCGACGTTTCGCGACGCCGCACAAGAACGGCTACGGCATGGACAAGTTCGGGGCGCACGGCCCGGTGCTCGACTTCGCCAACGCGCTGGAGGCCTGCCAAGGTACGGAGGGCGACGGTCAGCTCGCCCTCACCGTGCTGCGCGCGGGCAAGGAGCGCGAGGTGAGGCTTGCGATCGGGCGGCGCTACGGCGCGTTCGCGGCGACGTTCCCGGCCAAGTGCAAGAAGAGCGATCGCATCCTCGACGACCTGCTCACGTACCTGGTGAAGGAGCAGCAGGACGACGGCTCGTTCGGCGATCCGGTCGTCAATACGTTCGCGCCGCTGGCGCTGCTCGCGAGCGGCCGACCCGAGCATCTCAAGTGCGTCGAGCGCAACGCGCGCTTTCACGCGCGCACGACGAAGCCCGTCGACGAAGATGCGCTGATCAACTGGCGCTACATGACCGCCGCGATCGTGATGAGCGAGTACAACCTCGCGACGGGCGAGGCGTGGGTCGTGCCCGAACTGGTCGAGGTGCGCGACTTCCTGTACTCGACGCAGTACCTCTCGCTCGCCCAGTTGAACCCGGAGGTCAAGCGGTCGCACCCGGACGCCTACCCGAAGTCCGAGCGCCAACAGCACGGCGGCTGGGGGCACAGCCCCGGCTTCGAGGGCTACGGTCCGATCGCGATGATCACGGGGCAAGGCGCGCTCGCGTTCTCGCTGATGAGCCGGTGCGGCGTCGTGATCGACCGCGCTCGACACGACGCGGCCTATGCGTTCCTCGCGCGCGGCACGGGCGCGGACGGCTACGTCTGGTACGCGGACGAGGCCGCGAGCGAGCGGGACTGGGCCGACATGGGTCGCACCGGCGCCGCGGGGATCGCGAACGCGCTCGCGCCGTGGCCCGGCGCCGAGTACAGCTCCCGCGCTCGCCGGCACGCGCTCGTGATCGGCGCGCACCCCGAGAGCTTCCCCGACACGCACGGCTCGCCGATCCTGGGCATGGGCTACGCGGCGCTGGCGGCCAACGTCGAGCCGCAGAGCTTTCACCGACTGATGGACCAGAACCGCTGGTGGTTCACGCTCGCCCAGTGCAACGACGGCAGCTTCTACTACCAGCCCAACCGCGACAACGCGGGTTACGGGTCCGACTCGCGCCTGCAGGCGAGCGCGGTCACGGCGTTCATCTTCTCCATCCCGCGGCACAACCTCGCGATCACCGGCCGAGCGCCCGCGCCCGCGAAGTCTTCGCGCTGAGAGGCTGAGAGGCTGAGAAGAATTCGAAGCCTCTCCGCGCCGCGGAGCGGCGCCACTGGATTCAGAGTCCGTACGATCGATTTTTTCTCGGACTCTGAGGAGCTTCGACGCAGGTTCACGAAGCGGGCGCGTCCTCGTCCTTCGGGCCCTTGAAGAATTTGGCGAACGGATTGTGCGCCGGCTTGTTGCCCGGCTTCAGCTCGGTCAGGCGTGCCATGTCCTCGCGGTCCGCCGATTCGGCCATGTCGACGCGCTTGCCGTCGGGCTTGCGACCGCCGCCGCCTGAGAACCCACCGCCGCCGCCGCCACCACCGCGTCCGCCACCACCACCGCCGCCGCCGCCGCGTCCGCCTCGACCGCTGGAGCGGCCGCCGATTCCGTCGCGACGGCTCACCGCGGCGCGCACGTTGCCGGCCGGTTTGTCGGCCGGCTGATCGCGGTCGGGACGGCCGCGGCGCGGGCCGCGGCGTTCGCCGCGCTCACCACCACCACCACCACCACCGCCACCTTCGCCTTCGCCTTCGCGACGCGGCGGGCGTTCGGGCCGCTGCGGTCGTTCCGGCGGCGGCACGTTCTTGAGCGAGAGCGCGAGACGCGCCCCGCCGACCTCGACGATGCGCGCGCGCACCACCTGGCCGATGCTGAGCACCTCGCGCGCGTCGCGCACGTAGCGGTCCCAGACCTCGCTGACGTGCACCATCGCGTCGTTGGGCAGGCCGATGTCGACGAACGCGCCGAAGCTGGCCACGTTCGTGACGACGCCTTCGACCACGCGGTCCTTCACGATGCGCACGGGGTCCGTGTTCGCTTCGAGCAGGTTCGGGCCCCAGTTGCGCCAGCGCGGATCGCGACCCGGGAACGAGAGCTCGCGCATCAGGTCGCGCCACGTGCCCTCGTCCACGTCGAACTCGACGCGGCGCAGCCCGCGCGTCGCGCCCGGACGGCCCAGGCCGCCTTCAACGCTCGACCCGGCCGTCTCGAGGAGCTTGCGCGCCAGCGGGTACTGCTCGGGGTGCAGGTTCGTGTTGTCGAGCGGCTCGGTGCCGTCGTGCACGCGCAGGAACGCGGCCACGCTGGTCCACTGCGCTTCGGTCAGCAAGCCTTCCTGCTGCAGCTCCTCGCGCGACGTGAACGGCTTCTCGGCGCGACGGGCCGCGATCTTCTCGGCCGTGGCGCGGTCGAGGCCGGGCAGGTGCATCAGGAACGACACGGGTGCGCGGTTCAGGTCGCCCCCGGCGAGCGCCGTGCAGGACTCGACCGATTCGACCAGCGCGCGGCGCACGTTGGCCTTGCTGACCAGGCCCTGCTCCCAGCCGAGGCCGAGGTGGCGCGGATCGACCTTCAGGAACTCCCACATGGGATCCTGCAGGCGCCGCGCGAGGCTGATCGCCATGCGCGCCGGCACCGTCGCTTCGGGCAGCTCCTTGCGGCCCCACTCGGATCCGGCGTAGGTCGAGAGGCCCGACTCGTTGACCTCGAGCACCCAGGCCGGGACGGCGACCGTCTGCAGCGCGGTGCGGATCTTCGAGGCTGCGGCGCGACCGCTCTTGCCGTTCGAGATCGCCACGAAGCGGATGAGGTGCGGCGCGAGGATCGCGACGAGCTCGGCACCGAGCAGCTCGGGCGTCTTCTCGCCGACCTCGATCTTCGTCTCGGGTCCGGCCGGCGCGCCGCCCTCGTCGATCACGACGACGGTCCAGTCGCCCTTGGGGCTGACGTCGATGCCCGCCACGGGCACGCCCGGCAGCACGGGCGTGAACAGCACCTGGCGCAGGTGCTGGGTCAGGAAGCGCAGCGCTTCCAGGTCGGCGCGCTCCTTCAGCTCGAGGCGCACGTCCTGCTCCACGATCGGCAGGAGGCGGTGCTGCAGCGCCTGCAGGCAGACCTCGTCGAGCAGCTCGCGCCAAGCCGGGTTCAGGTGGCGGCCCAGGACGTTGCGCACCTTGGGCAGGGCGACCTTGGGGTCGAGGGTCAGGATCGCGTTGACCGCGCGCTCCTTCTGCGCCTGGCGGATGGCCAGCAGGCGGTGCCCCTGCAGCTGCCGCAGCGGCTGGCGGATCTTCAGCAGCGACTTGTAGCGGCCCGCGCGCGAGTCGTCGCCGGCGGCGCGGATCGAGAGCACGCCGTGCTTGCGCAGAAGGTTGCGCACCGTGCTGCGCAGCCGCGCGTTGCGGCCCAGGCGGTCCGACAGGATCCGCAGCGCGCCGTTCAGCGCCTCGCTCTCGGTGTGGATGCCCTTGTCGGGGCGCACGAAGTCGGCGCACAGTCTCGCCAAAGCGGCGTTCATGGCCGCCTTGACGTCGATGTGCGCGTGCGCGACGGGCGCCGGAGCGGGCTCCAGCGTCGGAGCGACGACGGGAGCGGGCGCCTCTTCCTCGGCCTCCTCGACGGCGACTGCGGTCTCCTGTGCGGATGCCATCGTCGCGCCTTCTTCAGCGATCTGGCTCGCATCGTCGCCCGCGTTGCTCGTGCGGGATTCAGCGCCAGAGCTGTCGGAGACTTCGTGAGCCGCCGCACGCGCTTCGTCGTTGGCGGCGTTGTCGGAGTGCGCCGCAGCCTGGTGGTCGGCCGCGTGCGCGGCCGCCTGTGCCGCGCCACCGTCTTCCACGCTGGCTTCCGCACCGCCTTCGCCTTCCTCCTCGTCCTCCTTCACGTCGGGCGCTCGCTCCGGCTTCGGGATCGGCGCCACGAGCAGGTCGGCCAGCGGCGACAGCCCGCGGTCGATCGCGAGCTGCACCTCGGGCTCGGGCCGGCGGTGCGGCACGAACAGGTCCTCGAGCTCGAAGCGATCCATGCACGTGCGGATCTCCTCCATCTCGCGCGGCGTGACGCTCGTCTCCTTCTCGAGCAGGCGCAGGATCGTCCCGCGCCGGCGGTCGAGTTCCTCGAGCTCCTCGCGGCGGCGCTGGAGGTGGCGCAGGCCGTGCTCCCCGATCGCGCCGATCTCTGCGCGCCGGAAGCGCCCCACGAACGGGGCCGACAAGCCGGCGTCGAGCATCTCGAGCGCGCGTTGGATGCTGGGGGGAGGGGTCGAGAACTCGACGGCCAGGGACTCGAGGATCGGGGGAACGGTCACGGCATCCGCCTTGGTGCGGGAGGGATTGAGCACGCGCGGACACGGAGGCCCGGGCGGCGGGGTCGGGGGACGAAACGGAGGGGCGCCTGTCGGACGGGGCAGGCAGGGGGTCGGAAAGGATAGCCGCGGGAAGGCTCCCGCGCCTACGCAACCAGACCTACGCCAGCAGACCTACGCGGGCAGCTCGTAGACGGAGACCCGCGTCTCCTCGGCCACGAGGCCGGCGCCCTGGCTGACCTGCCAGGCGACCGACTCGTCCAGACCGGGCACGGCCCACTCCCCGAGCGACCGGCCCGTCAGCGTGTCGCGCACCTCGAGCAGGGCGCCGTGGACGACGTAGAGCTTGCCGCTGTCGGCCGCGATCGCCGCGTCGGGCAGCTCGTCCCCGCGCTGGGTCGAGAGCACCTGGAACCACAGCGGGGATTCGCCCGGCTCGCCGTCCAGGGGCAATGCGAGCAGCGAAAGCGTGTCGGTCACGCCGCCGTCCGTGCGCCGCGAGAGCTCGACCATGAGCTGCGGCTGGAGCTCGGGCGGCAGCGCCGAGCCGAGATCGCGCGTCAGCACGACGAGGCCGTCGGCGTTCACGGCCAGGCCGTGGATCACGGGTTGGCGCGGCGCGAGCACCTCGCCCTGGTACTCGCCCGATCGCGCGTCGAGGCGCAGAACGCCTTGGCGTCCCGTGGCGGAGTGCGTGTAGACGACGAAGAGACTCGAACCGCTGCGCGCCGCGTGGTGGTAGCGCTCCTGCGGGCGCGAGTACTCCCAGGCTTCCTCGAGCGCGGCCGTGGAATAACCGAGCACGCGGCGCGGCGTGACGCACACGCACACGTCGCCGCCGACGAGCGCCTCATCGAAGGCCTCGACCTCGCCCATGCCGATCAGCTCGCCGCTGGCCAGCGACATGCGCACGATGCGGTGGCCTTGCGCGCTGGGGCCGAGCACGACGACGTCGTCCTGCGGACCGAAGCCGGCGCCGAAACCGCGGCCGTAACCGACCTCGCACGGTGAGAGCCAGAGCGTGTCGCCGGTGTGGCGATCGAGCGCGGCCAGCTTGCCCGGGATCACGTCGTCGGCCCACTTGCCGCCGGCCGGCGGATCGTAGACGTGCAGGAGCGCGGGGCCGACGGGCCCGAACGTGATCCCGTCGACGACGCTCTGGATCTCGCGGGTGAAACGGCGGCGCGCTGTGCGAGTCATGGAAGCACGTTACGCGCCCGAGGCCGACTTTTCAGCAAGTACAGCGCCCCGGGCGAAGCGCTCGATCAGGTCCCGCCCTTGAGCACCGCTTCCGCGATGTTGTTCGGCACGTCGCGGTACTCCCACAGCTCCATGGCGTAGCTGCCACGGCCCTGGGTCGCGCCGCGCAGCGACGACGAGTAGGCGAACATCTCGGCGATCGGGACCAGGGCGCGGACGACGCGCAGGTTGCCGATCGAGTCGACCTCGCTGACCTCGCCGCGCCGGCTGTTCAGATCGCCGACGACGCCGCCCAGGAACTCCTCGGGCACGCGCACCTCGACCTTCATGATCGGCTCGAGCAGCACGATGTTGTTCTCGGACGCCTGGCGGAACGCGAGCACGCCGGCCAGGTGGAACGCCAGCTCGCTCGAGTCGACGTCGTGGTACTTGCCGTCGAACAGCGTGGCGCGCACGTTCACGAACGGGAAGCCGGTCTGGCCGCCGCTCTTGAAGCCCTCGCGCAGGCCGGCTTCGACCTTCGGGATGTACTCGCGCGGGATCGTGCCGCCCTTGATGCCGTCGATGAACTCGAGGTCGCCCTCGGGCGTCGCGACGGGCTCGAAGCGGACCCAGGCCACGGCGTACTGACCGCGGCCGCCGGACTGGCGGATGAAGCGTGCTTCGGTCTCCAGGCTGCGCTTCAGGCGCTGCTTGTACGCGACCTTCGGCTTGCCGGTCGTGACGTCGCACTTGAAGTCGTTCTGGATGCGGTGGGTGATGATCTCCAGGTGGAGCTCGCCCATCCCCGAGATCACGAGCTCGCCCGTGGCCTCGATCGTCTGCGCGCGGAACGTGGGGTCCTCGCGCATCAGCTTGCCGATGATCTCGCCCAGCTTGTCGCGGTCCGACGACTTCTTGGGCTCGAGGGACATCGAGATGACCGCGTCGGGGAACTGGATCTTGTTCAGCGCGATCGGGTGATCCTCGTCGCACAGCGTGTCGCCGGTGATCGTGTTCTTCAGGCCGATGATCGCGCCGATGTCGCCGGCGCGGATCTCGTCGATGGCCTCGCGCTTGTTCGCGCTCATCCGCGCCAGGCGGCCGATCCGCTCGGTCTTGCCCGTACGCGAGTTCAAGAGCGCCGTGCCCTTCGAGAGCACGCCCGAGTAGACGCGCACGAAGGTCAGGTCGCCCGTGCTCTCGGCGATCGTCTTGAACGCCATGAGGCACACCGGCTCCGAGTCGATCCGCTTGCGCGTGACCTTGATCTCGGTGCGCGGCTTCAGGCCCTCGACCTCGACCAGGTCGGAGGGTGCCGGCAGGAAGTCGACGACCGCGTCGAGCATGAAGCGCACGCCCTTGTGCTTCAGGGCCGAGCCGCAGACGACCGGCGAGAGCTCCATCTTGACCGTGCCGCGGCGCAGCGCCTTGAGGACCATGTCCTCGGGCGGCTCCTTGTCGTCGACGAACAGGTCGAGCAGCTCCTCGTCGTACTCGGCCGCGACTTCCAGCATCGCGTGGCGGTGGAGCTTCGCGTCCTCCATGAGGCTCTCGGGGATGTCGTCCTCGATGTACGACTGGTCCTCGGCCTCCTCCTGGAACGTGTACATCTTCATCCGCAGCAGATCGATGACGCCGCGGAAGTCCTTCTCGTGCCCGACCGGGATCTGGATCGGCACCGGACGGCCTTCGAGGCGCGTGCGGATCTGGTCGACGCAGGCCCAGAAGTCCGAGCCGACGCGGTCCATCTTGTTGATGAAGCACAGGCGCGGGACGCCGTAGCGGTCGGCCTGGCGCCAGACCGTCTCCGACTGGGCCTCGACGCCGGCCACCGCGTCGAACACGGCGATCGCGCCGTCCAGAACACGCAAGCTGCGCTCGACCTCGGCCGTGAAGTCGACGTGGCCGGGCGTGTCGATGATGTTGATCGTGTGCCCGTTCCATTCGCAGAAGGTGGCCGCGGACTGGATCGTGATCCCCCGCTTCCGCTCCTCCTCGAGGTAGTCCATCGTGGCTTCGCCGTCGTGGACCTCGCCGGTCGTGTGGATGCGCTTCGTCAGGAAGAGGATGCGCTCGGTGACCGTCGTCTTGCCGGCATCGATGTGGGCCATGATGCCCATGTTCCGGTGCTGCTCGAGGGAGCCCTTCTTGATCTTGAACGGGCGCGGAGATTCGGTCTTGAGTACGGTGGGCATGGCGATGGGTCCGGAGCGGGCGCGCTGGAAACGCCAAAGCACGCCCCGCAGCGGTTCTTCGCGCGCGGGGCGGCCAGAGTTTCGAGGCCAAACAGGGTAACGGGCAGGGGCCGGGCGTCAAGCCGACCAACGTCGCCAAGGCCCTGCGCAGGCCCCTATCGGCCGGCAGGGCGGGTGCGGTCGAGGGGCGCGGAACGGGATCAGTCCGGATCGCCCGTCAGCACCCACGCGGCCCAGTCGCGCGGGGTGTACTTCAGCTTGCCGCTCTCGTCCTTGGCGTTGCGCAGCTTCGTCTTGGCTTCCCACAGCGCCTGGTGCTTGGGCTTCTTCTCGATCCACAGCCGCCGGTAGAAGTCGATCATCAGCTCCTTTGTCGCCTCGTCGGGGACCTTCCACAGGCTGGTGATCATCGATCGCGCGCCGGCCGTGTGCAGCGCCTTCTGCAGCGACGCCATGCCGCGGCCCTCGAGGCGCACGCCGACCGCCGTCTCGCACGCGCTCAACGTCACGAGCTCGCAGCGCGAGAGATCGAGCGTCGAGAGCTCCTCGGCCGTGATGATGCCGGGCATGCTCCCGCTCGCGTCGGGCGGCTGGCTCGCGCCGGAGAGCGCAAGACCGCACAGGCTGGATGGCGCGAGCCCGGCGATCCGCTGCGATCGCGTCGACCGCCACCACGCATCCCCGCTCGCGGACGCATCCGTGCCCGACACCGACGGCTGCTCCGCGAAGTAGCCGTGCGTCGCCAGGTGCAGGTACCGCGCCCGCGCGGCCTTCTCGCACAGGACGGCTTTCGTGGCCTCGCGGCCCGTCAGGATCGTGCACTCGGCCGAGAGCGATTCCTGGAACAACGCCTTCAGCAACACGACTTCTTCCGCGGTCGCCGGCAACGCCGCGAACGTGCCGCGCGCGCTGGACGGAGGCGTCGCCGGCGCGACGGACGCCAGCGTCGGTGTGGCCTCCGCGGCGGGCGTGACCGCCACCGCGGCGTAGTCGAGCCCGCCCAGGGCCAGCAGCTCGCCAGCGGGCAACTCCGCCTTCGATCGCTCGTCCAACACGCGCGCCCAGGACGTCTCCACGTGGAGGCGGTAGCGGTCGCCGATCAACCCGGCATCGAGGGGCAGCGTGTCGAGCGGCACTTCGTGCAGCGCGCCGTCGAGGCACAGGTGTATGCGGCGCGCATCCCCGCAGGCTGCCAGCACGGGATCGAGAACGCGCGCGCGCAACGCGCGGCCGGCTTCTTCGAGGCTCGGCGCCGACCCCACACCCACGCCGGCTGCCGCCACGCCGCGCCCCGCGGGCTGCGTCCCGCCGAGCGCGCTGCGCCAGGTCTGCACGGCCTGTTCGACGTCCTGCACGCGGCCCAGCCCGATGCGCACGACGCTGCGATCGCGGCGCACGACATGCGCGACCATCTCGTCCCATTCGCTGAGCCTGGGCTGGCCCGGCGCGGCGAGCGGCTGGGCGCGGCGGAAGCTGGAGAAGCTCGCGGCCACGGCGCCTTCCGGGAGCGCCCGCGCGAGCGCCTCGACCGTCACGCGCAGCGGCCGCGCGCCGCGCTCGAGCAGCGCGGCCGACAACGCGAGCTCCGCCTCGTCGCGCTCGCGCGCGGCGGCCAGCACGTCAGGGTCGGCCGGCCCGCGCTCGCTGCCGACGCCGAAGCTCGACACGAGGTCGCCGAGACGGTTGCGCGCGCGGACGACCCGCGCGTGCAACGACTCGACTGGCGGGGAAGCGGAGGCTTCGAGGCGCGCGCGCTGCGCCGACTCGGGCAGCGCGCGCAGTGTTTCGATCAACTCGAGGATCGGTCCGCGCAGTGCGGAATCGGTGGCCGTGAACGAGAGCAGGATCGAGACGTCCACGTGTCGCGCGCGCGCCGCCTCTTCCGTCTCGCGCACCGAGAGCGCCGGTGTCGTGGAGGCGCGCCGCAAGTCGAACGCGACGAGCTCGGCGAGAGTCCGCTCGAGCGCTTCCCCGTCGCCCATGGCCGAGAGGATCGTGCTCAGGATCACGAGCCCGTTCGAGATCTCCTCCGCGTCGATCCCCAGGCTGGCCTTGCGCGCCGCCAGGACCTCCTCCTCCGCCGCGCGCGACTCCGGGAGCTGTCCCAGGTCCCTGAGCGCCACGGCCAGGCTCTCGCGCACCAGGATCCGGCGCGCGTCGTCCTCGGCCAGCTCGACCCGCCACACCGAGTCCACGGCCTGCAGCAGCTCGCGCGCGCCCTGCGCGTCGCCGGCGTCCAGCCTCGTCTGCGCCAGCGCGTAGCGCGCGGTCTGGAGCTCGACGTGGTTCGGCGGGAGCGTGGACTCGAACGCCGCGTGCACCTGCTCGTAGAGTCGCAGCGAGCCCTCCACGTCACCCGCGTCGCGCAGCAAGTGGGCCAAGTTCCCGCGTGCGAGCTGCACGGAAATAGCGTCGGGCCCCAGCGTCCGGATGTACGCCGCCAGCACGTCCTCGATCAGAGCCCGGGCGCCGGTCACGTCCCCCATCGCCTTCTTGCAGAGGGCCAAGGCGAAACGGGCATGCTGGATGTCGGTGTGCTCCGCGGGCAGCCGGCGCTCGCGGCTGGCGAGAACGGTCTCGAACAGCGCTCGCGCCGCGAGCACTTCGCGCTTCTGCAGGAGAACGTCGGCGAGCGAGTAGCGCGCGGCAGCCAGGTCGGAATCGTCCGGGTGGACTTTCGCGGCCAGCCCGGCGCAGGCCTGCTCGCTCAGTTCCTGCGCGCGATCGAGATCGCCTTGCTCCTTGACGATCGAAGCCAGAGTCAGACGCGCGCGCTGCAGATCCAGGTCGCCGGCAGGCTTGCTCTGTTCCTCGCCGGCCAACAACTTCTCCGCCAGAGCACGCGCACCGGCCAGATCGCCCCGTGCGAGCAGGGTGCCGGCAAGCTCCCTGCGCGCGAGCATCAAGTACGGGTGCCCTTCGGGCATCTGCTCGAAGGCGTGCAGCACCTGCTCCTGGAGTGCTTGGGCCGCCGCCAGGTCACCGAGCTTCGACAGTGTCGCCGCGAGGTTGCCCCGCGTGGCTTGCAGCTTCGGATCGTCGGGCACCAGCGTGCGTTCCTGGACCTCGAGCACGCGCTCCAGGAGCTCCTTTGCGCGCGCCGATTCCCCCAGGATGTTCAGGACGCCGCCCAGGTTCGAGCGCGCCTTCAAGACGTCGGCGTGGTCGTCGGGCAGAGTCCGCACCCGGTAGGCCAGAACCCGTTCGAAGGCTTCGCGGGCGAGGTCGTAGTCGGTCGCCCGCGCGGCCTTGACCGCGACGCTCCAGCGCAGGTCTGCGACGTCGGCACGGGTCCCCGCGTCGGCGAGCTCCTCGAGCGCGCGGAATGCATCGCGCAGCGCCGTGCGCGCGCGCTCCAGGTCCCCCGCCGCCGTGGCCGCGTCGGCTTCGGCGACCGAACGGCTGGCCCGCTCCACGGGGCTCGCGGCCGGATCCTGCGCGGTGAGCTCGACGGCGGGCCGCACGATCGCGAACGCAGGCACGCTCGCGGCGCATGCGAGCGCTGTCGCGAGCAGGACGCGCCGCGATCGCGCGTTCCGCCGAGGATCGTGCCGGTGGGAGGTCGGCATGGGGCAGGCTGGAGAGCGTACTCGGCTGGCGTCCCCACGCCCCGCCGGCACACGACCGGCGCAGGATCCGGCGGAGTCGTCCCGCCCGGAGTTATCGGCCGGCGGGCCGGTTGCGCCCCAGCAGCTCGTGCGCCGCGATGAACTCGTGCGCCGTGAACGCCGCCATGAGGGACACGTCACCGGCCAGCACCGTCGCCGCCAGGATCTCCGCGAACAGGTTCGCGCCGCCCGCGACGCGCACGCCCATCAGGTCGAGGCACTCGGCCGCGGTTCCCTGCCCGCTGCCGCCGCCCACCGTGCCGACGAGCAGCGACGGCAGGTGCACGCTGGCGTAGAGGTCTCCGCCCGGCGTCACGTCGAAGTCCAAGAACCCGGTCGCGCTCTCGGTGATGTAGGCCACGTCCTGCCCGCAGGCCAGGAACACCGCCGCCAGCCCGTTCGCGGCCTGCACGAGCCAGTTCTGCGTGCCGAGCTGCGCGAAGCCGACGTGGTAGCTGCGCAGGCACGCGACCATCTTCTCGGGCGTCGTGCGCGCGATCGACTCCAGCGCCGCGCGCGGGATCGTCGCGTCGGCGACCGCGCGCCGGCCGCGGCCTTCGACGAACGCGCGTGCGTTGGCGCGCTTCTCGACGTCCTGGCCGTGCACGTAGCGCTCGAGCGCGTGCGTGCGCGTCGCCAGCTCCTCCGACACGAGGTCGGCGGCGCGGGCGGCCATGTTGATCCCGATCGCGTCGCCCGTGCGGAACACGAGGTTGAGGATCAATCGCCGTCCAATGGCTTCCGGGCGCAGCGCGACCAGCGCGCCGTGGTTCGTCGTGCGCTTGACGATCGCGGCCAGCTCGTCGCTGCGCAGCAGGGCCAGCTCGGCCGCCTTCTGCGCCTGCTCGGCGTCGGCGTAGACCAGGATCGGGTTCTGCGTCAGCCCTTCGCCCAGCACGCGCGCGCGCGCACGTGACCGCCCTCGGCCAGGAGGCGCATGCCGCGGCTGTGGCTCGCGACCAGCGCGCCCTCCGTCGTCGCCATCGGCACGTAGACCTCGCGGCGGCCCTGGCTCGAATCGATGCGCAGCGGGCCGGCGATCCCCAGCGGGACCTGCGCGAAGCCGACCAGGTTCTCGATCTTTCCGCGCGTGCTGTCGAGCGGGACCGGATCGCCGGTCACGTGCCGCGGGCGCGCGCCGGAGGCCTTCTCCCACACGTCCAGGCGCGCCTCCATCGCGGGCCGCGACCAGTCGTCGTCGCCGCGCGAGCGCGGAATGGGCGGGAGCGGGTCGGCCATGCGCAGGCCGCGATGCTAGCCTCGGGGCGCTCGGGTTCGCAGCCTGGGTTCCCGCCCGCATCCGAGAGACCGGGAGAAATCGATCGTACGGTCCTCTCCAACCCCGTTGGCGCCGCGCGGATCCGCGCGCGGCGCGCCGACCGCACTGCCATGCTCGCCACGCTCCTCCTCTTGGCCGCCAGCTCGAACCCGCCCGTCGTCGTCAACCAGCCTCGGGAGCGTCAGGTCGTCCAGCGCGCCGACTCGGGCGCGACGAAGGTGACCGTGCACGTCGTGGCGCCCAGCCGGATCGGCCGCCTGACCGTTTCCGTGCGCCCTAGCGGCGGAGGCGCCGAGATCGCGCGCGGCGAGCTGGCGAAACGGCTGCCGGGCGGCGCACCCGATTCGACGTCGCTCTTCTCCGCGTCCGTGCAGCTGCCGGCCGGCGGCTGGTACCGGCTGGGCATCTCCGTCGACGGGATCGCCGGCCCGCTCGAGATGACGTCGGTCGAACGCTTCGGCGTGGGCGAGGTCTTCTTGGTCGCGGGCCAGTCGAACTCCACGAACTGCGGCGAGGAACGGATCCCCGCGCTGGACGAGCGCGTGTCGGCCTTCGACGGTGCGCGCTGGTCCCTGGCCGCCGATCCCATGCCCGGCGCGCAGGACGCGAGCGACGGCGGCAGCCCGTGGCCGGCGTGCGGCCAGGCGCTCGTCGCGGCCTGGAAGGTGCCGGTCGCGTTCTCCGTGTGCGGCTTCGGCGGAACGTCGTTGGGCCAATGGCAGCGTGACGCCGGGCCCATCGACGAGTCGCAGAAGACGCTCTTCGCGGGGCTGGCGCAGCGCGCGCAGGCGCTGGGCTCGTTCCGCGCGATCCTCTGGCACCAGGGCGAGTCCGACGCGGGCGCCGGCACGATGCGCGCCGACTACGAGGCACGTTTCCGCGCGCTGCGCGCCGCGCTGACAGAGGACACGGGCTCGAAGGCGCCCTGGGTCGTCGCCAACGTCAGCTTCGTGCCGGGCGAGCTGCCGGCCAAGATGGACGAGATTCGCGCGGCGCAGCAGGCGTTGTGGAAGGACGAGGTCGCGCTGCAAGGGCCTGACACCGACGACATGCTGGGCGAGATGCGCGCGAAGGACCTGATCCACTTCAGCAAAGTGGGGCTCGTCGCGCACGGCCAGCGCTGGGCGGAACGGCTCGTCGTGCTTTTCGAGTAGACAACGGTGTCAGACACCTTGCACCACCTTGCGCGCCGCCGGACGCGGTGCAAGGTGTCTGACACCGTTGTCTACCGCACGTGCGCGTCGAACCAGTCGAGCATCTCGGCCAGCACGTGCAGGATCGCCTCGCGCGAGCGGTAGCCGTGGCCCTCGTGCGGCAGCGACACGTAGCGCGCGATGCCGCCCGTGCCGCGGATCGCCTGGAAGAGGCGTTCGGTCTGGATCACGTGCGTGCCGGGGTTCTCGTCCTCGGCGCCGTGCACGAGCAGGAGCGGCGCGCGGATCTTGTCGGCTGCCAGGAGCGGCGAGAGCTCGACGTAGCTCTTCGGCGCCTCCCACAGCGTGCGCCGCTCGCTCTGGAAGCCGAACGGCGTGAGCGTGCGGTTGTACGCGCCGCTGCGCGCGATCCCGGCGCGGAACAGGTCGCTGTGCGCCAGCAGGCAGACGGCCATGAACGCGCCGTAGCTGTGGCCGCCGATGCCGACGCGGCGCGGGTCGCACACGCCGAGCCCTTCCAGGTGCGCGATCGCGGCGCGCGCGCTGGCGACGACCTGCTCGACGAAGGTGTCGTTCATCGTCTCGGGCGGGCCGACGACCGGCATCTCGGCGTCCTCGAGCACGGCGTAGCCGCGCAACAGGAAGAAGAGCGGTGACGGGCCGGCGACGCGCGTGAAATCGTGCGGCGTGCCGCGCACCTGCGAGGCCGTGTCGGCGTCGACGTACTCGCGCGGGTAGGCCCACATCACGAGCGGCAGCCGCGCGCCGTCCCAGTCGGGCGGCAGGTGCAGCGTGCCAGAGAGCTTGACGCCGTCGGCGCGCTCGTAGCGCACGAGCTCCTTGCGGACGCGGCGGAAGATGGGCGCGGGGTCGGGGAAGTGCGTCAGGGGCTCGAATGCGGCCGAATCCGGCCTCCGCAAGCGCAAGTTGGGCGGATCCACCGGGCTCTCGTGGCGCGTCACGAACGCGGCGATCTCCGCCGTGTGTGCGCCGGTGTCGGTCTGCACGGAGTCGACGAGCGCGATCGGCCGCTCGTGCTCGCCGGTGGCGCTCTGGAAGATGCGCTCGCGCCCCGTTCCCGCAGCTGGCCCGGCGGCTGGGACGTCGAGCCGCTGCCGATCGAGGAACGGCCGCGCGCCGCCCTCCTCCGCGCCGGCGCCGACCCGGAAGATCCACGCTCCGCGCTGGCGCACGATGCGCCGCCCGCGCGCGCGCGGCTCGAACAGGATCGAGCCCGGATCGCCGTACGCGTCGTTCACGCTGCGGTCGTCGAGCGCGATCCAGCTCGAGCTCGCGCTGCCCGGCGCGGCCTGCCAGAGCCGAGTCCAGCGCCGCTCGCGATCCCATTCGCGCGCCAGCATCGTCATGCCGTCGGCCAGCCACGACAGGCCGCTGGCGCGGTGCTCGAGCCGCAGGATCTCGCGCGCGACGCCCGTGAACGGCTCGTCGAGCGCCATCCAGCGGTCGCGGTGCGGCACGGCGACGCGCGGATCGCCGCCGTCGAGTGCCGCAACCCACACGAGGCCCGCACCGTCGTGCGCCGACCACTGCACGGCGCGCGGACCGGTGCGCACGCCTTCGATCGGCACGTTCTCGGCCACCGATTGCGCGGAGACGCGCTGGCTGCCCTCGCCCCCGATCGCGCGCGCGTCGACGACGTAGCCGAAGCCCGAGACCGTGTGCAGGCGCGAAAACGGCTCGACGACGGTGCTGACGAGCACCCAGCGTCCGTCGGGCGACGGCTCGTAGCTGGCCACGAGCCCCGGCGCGCCGATCGCTTCGACGCGACCCGTCGCGAGGTCGACCAGCGCGAGCTGCGACGTCGCGTGGTGCACGAACAGACGCTCGTCGTGCTCGTCGCGCAGCAAGTCCTGGTGCGTGCGCAGCGGCGTGCGCTCGCCGCGCGCCTCGAGCACGTCGGGACCGGCCGCGACCGCGGATCTCTCGGGCGCCGGACCGCGTCCCGCCGGCACGAACGTGGCCAGCACGCGCGCGCCCTCCGGCATCCACGCGAAACCGTCGCCCAGCACGGCGTGGATCCCCGCCGCGACGAAACGCGGCTCGGGCGCGTCGAGGCTCCCCCACCACAGCTCGCCCGGACCGCCGCCGTCGAGCACGAGCACGAACGCGCGCGAATCGTGCGACCAGCCCAGCGACGCGATGCGCCGTCCGGCGGGCAGCGCGATGCGCCGCTCGTGCGTGCCGCGCAGGTCGCGCAGCACGAGCCCCGTGCCGAACGCGAGCTGGTGGCGCGCGTCGCGCTGCGCGTCGATGCGCAACCCGGCCAGCTTGACCTTCGGACGCGCCACGTCGGCGAGCCGCGGCATGGGCTCGTGGTCGACGAGCAGGACGTGCGCCGCGTCGGGCGACAACAGGATCCAGGGCGTCGGCGGCGCGTCGAGCACCTGCGTGATCGCCGGCTCGGGCTCGCGCCAACCGCTCGGAAGCTGCTCACCGGACATCATGTCGCCGCGCACGTTGCACGGCGCGTCAGGTCGCTGCAAGTGAACAAGGCGCGAACGTCGGGACGCTGGTCCAAAGCCGGTGCCTGCGTCATGCTTCGTGCGCCCCCCCACCCCGAACACGACGAGCCATGCGCACCCACCGCCGCGAGTTCCTGCAGATGTCCCTGGCCGCAGGCGCCTTGCTCGCGAGCCGCGCGAACGCCGGCGAAGAGCCCAAGAAGTCCGCGAAGCCCCTCAAGGTGCTCGTCTTCGGCGGCACGGGCCTGATCGGCCCGCCGCTCGTCGAAGGGCTCGTCGCGCGCGGGCACACCGTCTCGATGTTCAACCGCGGCAAGACGAAGGCCGACCTGTTCCCCGACATCGAGCGCATCGTCGGCGACCGCGACTCGAAGAAGGGCGAGGGCCTGAAAGGGCTCGAGGATCGCAAGTTCGACCTCGTGTTCGACGACACGGGCTACTACCCGCGCATGGTGAAGGAGAGCTCCGAGATCCTGGCGAAGGCCGGATCGGGGCACATCGTCTACGTGTCGAGCATCTCGGCCTACGCCAAGAACGACGCGATCGGCGCCGACGAGACGGCCGAGCTCGCGCGCATGGCGGACCCGACCGTCGAGACGATGGGCCCGGGTTACGAGTTCTACGGCCCGCTCAAGGTGCTGTGCGAGGAAGCCGCCGCCGCCGCGTTCCCCGGCAAGTGCACGATCGTGCGCCCGGGCTACATCGTGGGGCCGGGCGACAGCACCGACCGGTTCACGTACTGGCCCCTGAGATTCCAGCGCGGCGGCAAGATCCTCGTCCCCGGCGAGCCCACCGACCCGCTCCAGGTGATCGACGTGCGCGACCTGGCCGATTTCATGATCAAGGTCGGCGAAGCCAAGTCGACCGACACCTTCAACGCCTGCGGCCCGAGGGAGAAGCTCGCCTGGGGCACGGTGATCGACGAATGCAAGAAGGCTTCGCCCGCGAAGGACATCAGCGTGCGCTGGACGAAGGTCGCCGACCTCTCGAAGTACGAAGGCCTCGACTTCCCGATCTGGGCCCCTTCCGAAGGCGATTCCAAGGGCTTCCACACCTGGAGCAACGCGCGCGGCGTGAAGGCCGGCATGACGTTCCGCCCGATCGGCACGACGATCAAGGACACGCTGGCCTGGTTCGCGACGCTGCCGGAAGAGCGCCGCAACAAGCTGCGCGCGGGCCTGTCGGCCGAGAAGGAAGCGGAAGTGCTCGCCGCGCTCGGCTGATCACTTCAGCCACGCGACGTAGCGCAGCCCAGGACCGGGAAGGCGGTCGAGCGCGCACACCTTCCACTTGCTGGAGAACAGCACCAGCCTCCGCGGCAGGAGCGGTGATCGGACCCGCAGCTCACCGTGGGCATCACTGCGACCGCCCGGCATCCCGTCGATCTGGAGCCCGATGCCCGGCAGTGCGGGAGCGGCCAGGGCCGCGAGCTGCGCACGGTTCGTGCTGTCCACGGGCTCAGGCCAGGGCCACGGGTCGCGCGCGATCGCGGCGGGATCGCCGGCGCGCAACAGGATCTGGGTTCCGAAGCCGGGTTCCATGCGCGCCTCGGCGACGCGCAGACTGGCATCGCCGTGCGTGAAGTCCGCTTCCGTTCCGAACGTCGGTTGGTATCCCGAGGCCCAGGCGGACCAGGTGAACTCGAGCCGCTCCGGCACCTGGAATCGCGTCGGCGCGGCCGCGGAGTCCGCGAGGAAGATCCGGCCCCGCGGACCGAAGGCGACGTCGGCGGCGAGCATGGCGGTGCCGTTCCACGACAGCAGCCGGATCTCGCGCTCGACGAGCTTCCAGCTCTCCGATCGTCCCGGCGTGAGGAGCGTCGCCGCGTGCGTGCTCAGCTGCGGGGAGCGATCCAGGCCGAACCACTCGGGAAAGCCCCTGGATTCCGCCTCAATGGTCTCGATCGATCCCGCCCATGCGCGCGCGAAGCCGTTGCTCTCGGAGGGAGCGATCACGAAGCGCTCGCTCGGACCGCTCCAGCCCACGAACGGCGTGCGCACTTCGGGGGCAACGCTGTCTTCGCCGGCCACGCGCGCGCGGAGCTCGACGTCCGTCCAATCGCCGCTCTTCACGTTGAACGACTTCGAGGCCAGCGCGTTGCGCGACCACACGACGAGCGTCTTCCGGCCCGGCTCGACGTCCTCGAACGTCAGCCGACCGACCGTGGTGTCGGATCCTTCCTCGAAGCGCGGCGCATCGCTGCCGGCCTTGCCCGAAGCGTCGCGATTGTCGAATAACACGGCCCGCAGCGCTGCGTTCCGCTCACGTGCAGGGGCTTCGATCCTGGCCCGCACGCCGCCGAACGCGGTCGTCCTGATCTCCACCGTGCGCTGGACGCCCTCGGTGGAACGGATGGGCTCGCTCCCCTTCCGGAGGAGGTCCCCGCTGCGGACCTCGACCCGCGCGAGCAGCCTCGGATCCGAGTGCTCGTGGCGCGCGTAGCGGATCCACGGCGTCGGGCCGGGCCGCAGACGGATCCACGACCACTCGCGCTCCGGCGACTCGGGGCCGGGCGCGCGCAGGACGAGCTGCTCTTCCTGGACGTCAATCACGCCGGCGACGCCGGGCTTCAGCGCGCTCTGCGTGATGCGCGCGCGCCATTGCGATTCGTCCACGACGCCGGCGTGGACGAGCGCGATGGGCACCGTCGGCCCGATCGGCACCTCGACTCGCCAATCGATCGTTCCTCGCGCTGCGGCGTGCTTCACCGTCGCGTCGCCCACGTGCTGACCATCGTCATAGACGCTCGCGGTCAGCTCGCCGTCGGGAAAGCTCACCGTTGCGGCGAACCCGCCGTCCGGGCCGGCGAGCACGACCTCGTGCAGCGCGCCGCACGAGAGCCGAACCTCGACGAGGGGCACGACCTCGCGCGTGGCCGAGTCGAACACGCCGCCGCGGACGTTGCCGGCCGGGGTCGTCGCGCGGGGGGCGCGTGGAGTCTCGCTGGGCACCGGGACGGCTGGCGCGCGGGACAGCTCGACCTCGGCTCGCGGCGGCTCCTCGACGATGGGCCGATCGAAGGCCACGGCCGGCGTGCATCCGCCGTCGCCCAGCATCAGCATCAGCGAGATCATCAACGCCAGCGCGAGCACGGCCAGGCCGGCGAGCCAGCGCGAGCGAGCGGACTTCCTGGCGGGAGCGTTCATCCTCGGGTCCCCTCTCCGACCGGTACCTGGATCAGTCTAGTCGCGCCACTTCGACGGTCACCGTGCCGTAGGATTCCCGCGTTCATGGGCGCCCAACCGGACCGCAATCGGATGCGCGAGGCCGCCCGCCTCGCCCTACGGGGCGTCGCCCGGAACCAGGGCGGGCCGTTCGGCGCACTCGTCGTGCGCGACGGCCAGGTCGTCGGCCGCGGGTTCAACCGCGTGATCGCCACGAACGATCCGACCGCGCACGCCGAGGTCGTCGCGATCCGGCAGGCGTGCCGCAAGCTGAAGACGTTCGAGCTGCGCGGGTGCGAGATCTACTCGAGCTGCGAGCCCTGCCCCATGTGCCTCGCGGCGATCCACTGGGCGCGCATCGACCGCGTCTGGTACGCGTGCAACCGCGACGACGCAGCGCGCGCCGGGTTCGACGACGCGTTGCTCTACGCGCAGCTCGGCAAGCCGCCCGCCGAGCGCATCGTGCCGGCGCAGCAGGTTTTCCGCGAGGAAGGCACCGTCGCGTTCGAGACCTGGTGCGCGAAGCCCGACCGCGTGCCGTACTGAGTGAACAAGGGTGTCAGACACCTTTTCGCGCCTACCCCGCGTCCGGCGGCGGAACTCGGCCGAAGGTGTCTGACACCCGTGTTCACGCCGCGCCCGGCGGCGGAGGGCGGGGAAAGGTGTCTGACACCCTTGTCTACCGCTTCTCCAGCACCAGCGCGCGGAAGAGGAGCTGGAACGCTTGCTGTGACCAGCCGCGGTACTGCGGGCGGAAGCCGAACACGTGGACTTGCCCGCGGCCGTGCGTGACGCGCGACCAGGCGGGTTGGCCGGCGATCGTCTCGGGTTTCGCGATCCAGCCGGAGAGCAGCACCTGCGTCGGAGCGTAGCGCAGCAGCACGCTCACCGGCCGCGATTCGACCTTGGCGGCCTCGCGTTCCTTCTCGGTCATCGCTCGCCAGGCTTGCGGGCGCGAGCCGAACACGGCCATCGTCGCGGGCAGGCCGGCGGTGAAGCGCGAATCGGCCTCGGGGATCGCGCGCAGCACGCTGCCCGGGCACGAGAACTCCTTCGCGTCGGGCTCGGCCGTGAGGTCGACCAGCGGGAGCTTCAGCTGCTCGACGGCGTACCGCGCCGACGCGCCGACGGCGACCAGCGTGCCGCCCGTGCGCACGAACGACTCGATCGCGGCCGAGCCCTCGGGGTCGAGGCCGCCGGCGTACTCGCCGAACACGCTGCCCTCGGCGCGGCCGGCGGAGAGCTCGCGCGCGCTCGTGCCGGGCAGGACGAGCACGTCGAGCCATTTCTCGATCGCGCCGGCGCGCAGCGCTTCATTGCGCACCGTCACGTACGGCACGCCGAACGTGTCGAAGACCCAACGCATCCAGCCCTCGTCCATGTCGCCGCTCCAGGGCGAATACAGGCCGATCCGCAGCGTTTTCGGCGTCTCGGCCGCGTCGGGGAAGACCTTCTCCGCCTGTCCGGGCTCGGTGGGCGAGAACAGGCCCTCGTCGGCGCCCTTGCGTCCGAAAGCGAACGCCTGACCGTCCTTCGCGCGCTGGAACATCTTCTTCCAGCCGCGTCCGTCGCGCGTGTCGAACACTTCCTGGCGCGATTCCGTGCGCTGCGCGAGCGGGCCGTGGAAGCCGGCGACAGCCGCGGACGCGTTCGCGACGCGCGTCGTGGCTCCGACGGGCGCCTCGACGCACTCGACGCGGTGCACGCCCAGCAGCGTGGGCAGAGTCCACCCGGCGACGTCGTACGGCGCGGCGCCGGTCGGGTAGCGCTGCACCTCGAACAGGTCGTGCACGTGGCGCCCGTACGGTTGCGCGCGGCGGATCACGATGCTGTCCTTGGGCCACGTGCGGCCGTCGGCCGTGATCTTGTCGCGCGCGACCTCGATCTCGACGCCCGTCGCGAGCAGCACGTCGCACAACCGCTCGACCGCGTCGCCGTCGTCCTGGTCGGAGGGCAGGATCCACGCGCGCGGCGTCTCGGTCTCGCCCAGCGCGACCGTGCGCACGGCCGCTTCGAGCTGGTTCTCGAGGTAGAAACGCCGCTCGCGCGCGAGCCCGGCGACGAGCGAGCGCGCGAAGCCGGTCTCGTACGTCACGATGTCCGCGAGACGCCACCACCCGCCCGGCCACGGCGCGGGGAACGAGTTGCCCGGCGCGTACGCACCCGTTCCGTCCGGCGCGCGCAGGTCGGAACGCGAGAGGAACATGGGGCTGGCGAGGCGCGCCGACGCCGCCTCGGTCAAGAGGCCCACGATGTTGTGGCGCACGGGCACGTTGCGGTTGCCGCCGTTCCACCACATGTCGTACGTGCCGCCGGTCGCGACGCCCGTGTGGCCGGCGCGCGTCATGTCGAGCTGCGCGCGCGTCCCGAGCAGGTTGATCGCGGCGATGATCCCCGGGTCGAGGTTCGGATTGAGCGGGTCGCGGAACGGCGGCACGAACATGCGCTCCTGGCTCGAGCCCTGCTGGTGCACGTCCCAGTACACCTGCGGCCGCCACACGTCGTAGAGCAGCCTCGAGACGATGCGCGTCTCGGCCTGCGTCAGCGTGAACCAGTCGCGGTTGTTGTCGTGGCCGGAGTAGAGCTGGTAGAGCTTCGTCAGCCCGCTGGCCTCGTACGGCGTGCCGACCGTGCGCGCGTACCAGTCGGCGACGTGGTCGAGCCCGTCGGGGTTCGTGCTGGGGATCAAGAGCACGACGAGATCGCGACGCGCCGACACCCACGGCTCCTCGTTCGACGTCGCCAGGAGGTGCGCGAGCTGCATAGCGAACGGCGTGCCCGCGCACTCGGTCGCGTGCATCGCGCACGAGATCATCAGGAACACCTTGCCCTCGGCCAGCGCCTTCTCGCGCTCCGCGGGCGTGATGCCGCGCGGATCGGCTAAACGCCGTGCGTGCGCCTTCAGCACGTCGAGGCGCGCCAGGTTCTCCTCGCTCGAGATCGTCGCCAGCACGAAGTCGCGTCCTTCGGTCGACGTGCCGACCTTCTCGAGCTGGACGCGCGGGCTCGCGCGGTCGAGCACCTCGAAGTACCCGCGCACGACGTTCCAGCCGGGCAGATGGAAATCGGCGGCCAGCGGGTGCCCCAGATGCTGCTCGGGCGTCGGGACGGACGGCGCCTGGGCGAGGCCGCTAGCGCAGAGGACGACGGAGATCGCAGCGGAAAGAAGGGCGAGACGGCGCAGGCTCATGGCGCGCGATGCTACGGGTTGGCAGAGCGCACGTCGCCGCTGAACCGACTCCCTCGGGTGGCTCCGGATCCGGCGCCGATCCCCCGCTGAACCGTCGCGGCGCGACGGGTAGACTTCCCCGTTCCCGATGAGCCCGCCGAACTCCGCCGATGCCCGCGACCCGTCCGCCGGGGCGCGCGGCATCCCCGAGGAGCCCAAGGGCACGCCGCAGCTCTCGGCCGAGGCCGACGCGGGCCAGGCTCCGGGACCGACACCGGCGTTCGATTTCTGGCGCGCGATCTACGAACGCCGCTCGATCCGCCGCTTCAAGCCGGATCCGGTGTCGCGCGAGCTCGTGACGCAGATCCTGCACGCGGGCATCTGGGCGCCGAGCTCGTGCAACTACCAGATGTGGGATTTCGTCGTCGTCGACGATCCCGCGGTGAACGCGCGGCTCGCGGCGCTGTCGTCGCAGATGGGCAACGCGCCGGTGAACGTGATCGTCAGCTACGGCCGTGATTTCAGCGAGGACGCGTGGGCCAACATCCAGTCCGCCAGCGCGGCCGTCGAGAACATGAGCCTCGCGGCGCACGTGCTCGGGCTCGGGACGTTCTGGATCACGCAGACGGGTGACAAGGAGAAGGTGCGCGAGGTCGTCGGCCTGCCGGAGGATCGGCTCGTCGTCGCCGTGCTCGCGATCGGCTATCCGGCAAACCCGCCGCGTTCCGGGCCGAAGCGACGGCCGCTGGCGCACGTCGCGCACTGGAACTACTACGCCGGCAACCCGATTCCGGGCTCGCCGCGGCCGGCCGATTGGGATCCGGAGTTGTTGGCGGTGTACCAGCGCGCGCGTGTGCTGAATGGCTTGCGCCACAACAAGCCGCGCGCGTGGGAAGTGGAAGCGCTCGAGAGCGCGTTGGACGAACTCGTCCCGGAAGGTCGCACGGCGCTCGCGGAAGGCACTGTCGCCCCGCGCTGGCTGGACGTCCTGCCCTGCACGGGCATCGTGACCGAGCGACTCGCGAAGCTGCGCCCCGCGTTCCGGTTCGACGTGGTCGAGCGCACGAGCGAAGTGGCGGATTTCGTCGCGCAACGCGTGCGCCCGCGCGCCGCGACGTTCGGCTGGCCGCGAGCGAGCGCCGCGTTGCCCGCACCGCCCGAGGGCACGTACGACGTCGTGTCGTGCTTCTACCGGCTCGAGAACCTGCGACCGGAGCACCGCGAGAAGCTCGTTGCGGACATGGCGCGCTGGACGAAGCCGGGCGGCAAGGTCGTGATCGGCTTCGTGAACGCATCCTCGTTCCACGACTGGGCCGAGTGGCTGCGCGCGCGGCGCGGCGGGCTGGGCGGCGTGGAGTACGTGCTCGCGCCGGAACCGAGCATCGGGCCGTTCGAATCGTTGCGCACTCGCGACGTGATGGCCTGGGCCGAGCGGGCCGGTCTGCGCGAGGCGGGCGCATGGGCATGTCAAGCCTCGCCGCTGCGCGGCGAGGTCGATTTCCGCACGCGCAACTCGTCGCCGGGCGCACAACGCGTCGCGCGTGTCGCCGGCGGCCTGCTGCGCGCGGCAGCGATCGTGCCGGGCGTTCGCAGCGCACGCGGACGCTTCCAGTACCGCGCGTTCACGCGCTGACGCGAAGCGGAGCTCGTCGGAGCTTCGGCGCACGCCGACCAGACTCCGTGCGAGCATGCGATCGCTCCCACGCGCGCGACCGCCAGCGCTGGTCGGCGCGCGGCCGAATCATTGCCCAATCAAACGGGCCGCGAGGACGGCGCCGAGATTCGCACCCGCTCGAGCGCGCGATCGGCGGAGCCTTCGCCAGCTTCGAATCATTGCCCAATCAACTTCGACGCAGGCTCCCCGCTCGCGCGTCGTTGCACAGATCGAACCGTTCTGCCTGCAACCGCCCGGCACCCCGAGCGTCTCCAGATTGGAGGTGCTCATGCCCAAGACTGCTTCAACTCAGCTTCAGTTCGCGTTCGTCAGCCGCGGCGGTGCGCGCCAGGGATCCGGCCGCAAGCGCATTGCCCCGCGACCCTCGGTGCCCCACCGCGCGCGCGCCAAGATGGCCAAGCGCTTTCCGGTGCACGTGACCTTGCGCGTCGTGCCGGGAGTCCCGAGTTTGCGCGGTAGACTTCCGTTCCGAGTCCTGCTGGAGGCCCTCCTCGCGTGCGCGGAACGCGAACGGTTCTGGCTGGTCGAGTACTCCGTGCAATCGAACCACGTGCACCTGATCTGCGAGGCGACCAGCCGCACGGCCTTGGCGCGCGGGATCCAGGGCCTGAAGGTGTGCGCGGCCAAGCGCTTGAACCGCTTGTGGAAGCGCGAAGGCGGGCTCTTCGACGGCCGCTACCACGACCATGTCCTCCGATCGCCGCGCGAGGTCCGCAACGCGCTGATCTACCTGTTCGAGAACTCAGTCAAGCACGGGATCCGTCACTCGAGCGGGATCGACCCCTGCTCCTCGGCACGCTGGTTCCACGGCGAGCGCGGCTCTCCGCTTCCGTGCGCGAAGACCTGGCTGCTGAGGGTCGGGTGGAAACGCTGCGGGTCGATCGAGGTCAAGTGAGGGGCTTGGGCTCGGCGTCGGCCGATCATGCGGCGACTGAGTCTCGGGAATCTCTGCCCTTTCAAAGTCGCCCAGCACGCCAGTCAGGAACCCACGGTCTGCGGCCCCAGGTCCTCCGTCACGGTCGTGCCCTGCGCGAACACCGCCACGCGCAGCACGAAGGCACGGGCCCGCACGAGTTCAACTGTGCCGACGTCCTCGGGCCAAGTTTGATTGGGCAGTGATCCGGACGAGCGGCCGCTGGTTCCACGGTTAGCGCGGCTCGCCGCTCGAGCGCGCGAGTACCTGGCTGTTGAGGGTCGGTTGGAAACGCTGGGGGCCGATCGAAGTCAACCGAAGGGAGGCGGGCGCCGTCGGCAGATCGCGCAGCAGCGGACCGTCGAGGGAATCTCTGCCCTTTCAAACTTGGCCAGCACGGACACCAGCACGACGGCGGCGGTCAGGAACCCACGATCGGCGGCCCGAGATCCGCCGGCACGATCGTCCCCTGCGCGAACACGGCCGCGCGGCGCACGACGTTCTCCAGCTCGCGCACGTTGCCCGGCCAGCGCCAGGCTTCCAGCGCCACCACCGCCTCGGGCGTGATGCCGATCTCGCGGCCCATCTCCTTGCCGATTCGTCCGAGGAGGAACGCCACGAGGTGCGGGATGTCGCCCGGCCGCTCGCGCAGCGGCGGCAGTGGGATCGAGATCACGTTCAAGCGGAAGTAGAGGTCCTCGCGGAACGTGCCCTGCTTGCACATCGCGGCCAGGTCCTTGTTCGTTGCGGCCACGATGCGCACGTCGACCTTCTGCACCTTGTTCGAGCCGACGGGGCGCACCTCGCCCTCCTGCAGCACGCGCAGCAGCTTCGACTGCATCTGCAGCGGCATGTCGCCGATCTCGTCGAGGAATACCGTGCCGCCGTCGGCCGCGACGAAGTGGCCCTGGCGGTCGACCACCGCGCCGGTGAACGAGCCCTTCACGTGGCCGAACAGCTCGCTCTCGAGCAGGTTCGGCGGCACCGCGGCGCAGTTCTCCGCCAGGAACAGCTTCGACTTGCGCCGGCTGTGATCGTGCATCGCGCGCGCGACGAGCTCCTTGCCCGTGCCCGTCTCACCCAGCACGAGCACGCTGACGTCGCTCGGCGCGACCTTGCCGATCAGGTCGAACACGACCTTCATCTTCGGGCTGTCGCCGACGAGCCCGAACTTCGACGGGATCTTCGTCGTGGTGGGCACCGTGGCGTGCGCAGCGAGCTCGCGCCAGGCCGTCTCCAGGTCAGTCATCGCGCCGGCGGCGCGTCCTTCTTCGATGAGCGCCGCGAGCCGTGCGCGCAGGTCTTCCGAGCTCATCGTGCGGCCTTCCCGACGCGCTTCAGCTTCGCGTACTGCAGGAGGAGCTGCTTGGTGCCGTAGGCCGGGAAGCGCACGGTGGCGCGCGCGTTCACGCCGCTGCCCTGCAGCGTCTCGACCGTGCCGAGGCCGAAGTGGTCGTGCTCGACGCGGTCGCCCACGGCGATCTCCTCGAACTGCGGCGGCGCCTCGAACGCGCCCAGCACGACGGATTCGTCTTCCTCGGGTGGCGCGGCGACCAGCGCATCCTGCGGCAGCTCGCTCAGGAACCGCGATGGCACGCGGAAGGACCACTCGCCGAAGTAGCGCCGCGTGCGCGCGTGCGACAGGTGCAGCCGGTCGGCAGCACGCGTCAGGCCGACGTAGAAGAGGCGGCGCTCCTCTTCGATGCCCGACTCGGGGTCGGGGCCCTCGACGCTCTGGATCGCGCGGATGTGCGGCAGGATCTCTTCCTCGCACCCGGCCACGAAGACGGCTGGGAATTCCAGGCCTTTCGCGGCGTGCAGCGTCATCAGCGTGACGCGGTCCGTGTCGTCCTCGAGCGCGTCGGCGTCGCTGACCAGCGCGATCTCCTCCAGGAAGCCGGCCAGGCCGCCGCGCGCTTCCTCGCCACGCGCCCGGCGCGCGACCACGTCCTCCTCGTAGGCGTCGGCGTGCGCCACGAGCTCGCCCACGTTGGCCTCGCGGTCGACGTCCTGCTCCGTCGCCATCTCGGCGTACCAGGCCGGCTCGTCGATCGACTGCAGGATGCCGCGCAACGCGAGGCCGGCCGGCACGTGGGCGAGGTCGCCCAGCTTCGTGACGTGGCCTGCGAAGATCTCGAGCCCGGCGCGCGCCTTGCCGCGGATCGCGGCGCGCAGCTCGGTCGAGCGCGCCGCGTCGAGCAGCGACAAGCGCCGGTCGGCCGCGAAGCGCGCGACCTGCTCCATCGACTTCTCGCCGATGCCACGCGACGGCACGTTGACCACGCGGCGGAAGGCCACGTCGTCGCGCGGGTTCACCGCCAGCTTCGCGTACGCCACCAGGTCGCGGATCTCGCGCCGCTCGTAGAACTCGAGGCCGGCCACGACCTGGTACGGGATGCGGCCCAGGCGCAGCGCCGTCTCGAGCGCGCGCTGCAGGAAGTTCACGCGGTAGAACACCGCGATGTCCTTCGCGCGCACGCCTTCGCGCCGCAGCGCGTGGATGCGCTCGGCGATGCGCTCGGCCTCGTCCTCCTCGTTCTCGGCCTCGATCACCGTGATGCGCTCGCCTTCGCCGCGCTCGCTCCACAGGTCCTTGCGCTTGCGCTGCGAGTTGCGCTCGATCACGGCCTGCGCCGCGCGCAGCACCGAGTTCACCGAGCGGTAGTTCTGCTCGAGCAGCACGACCTTGCAGCCCGGGAAATCGCGCTCGAAGTCGAGGATGTTCTGGATGTCCGCGCCGCGCCAGCCGTAGATCGACTGGTCCGGGTCGCCGCACACCGCCACGTTGCCGTGTCGCGAGCCCAGGTGGCGCACGATCCGGTACTGCACGCGGTTCGTGTCCTGGTACTCGTCGACCAGCAGGTGCTCGAAGCGCTCGGCGTACGCGTCGCGCACGCCCGGGTGGCGCTCGAACAGCTCGAGCACCTTGACCAGCAGGTCGTCGAAGTCGAGCGCATTCGACGCGCGCAGCGTCTCCTCGTAGCGCTTCCTGACCTTCGTGAAGACCTCGTTCTCGAGCACCTCGTCCTCGTCGTCCGCGTCGATCCGGACGGCGGCGGGTTCCTCCCAGCCCTTGTTCTTCCAGGCGCTGATCCACCCGCCCACGACGGCCGGCCGGAAACGCGTCGAGTCGAACCCGGCGTCCTGGATCGCGCGCTTGATCACCGACTGGCGATCGCCCGTGTCGTAGATCGTGAAGTCGCGCGTGAAGCCGCCCAGCACCTCGATCTCGCGCCGCAGGATCCGCGCGCCCATGGCGTGGAAGGTGCTGATCCAGGCCGTGCCCCGTGCCGGGGGTGCTGTGCCCCGTCCGGTGTGTGCACCACCGACATCCGGCAGCAGCACCGCCACGCGCTCGCGCATCTCGCGCGCGGCCTTGTTCGTGAACGTGATCGCCAGGATCCGCCGCGGATCGACGTGGCGTGCGCGCACCAGCCAGGCGATGCGCCGCGTGATGACGCGCGTCTTGCCCGAGCCGGGCCCGGCCACGATCAGGAGCGCCCCGCGCTCGTGCGTGACCGCCTCGCGCTGGGCCGGGTTCAACCCGTCCAGCAGCTCGTCGGCGGCGGCGTTGCGCGCGGGGAAGAGTTCGCCTGTCGCACTCATCGGGCGAGGATCCTACTGGAATCGCGCACCGCGGCGCAGCGCGCACTGGCACCGCGGCGCAGCGCGCACTGGCACCGCGCCGCAGCGCCCACCGGCACCGCGCCGCAGCGCGACGCACATCGCCCGGCTGGGCATGGACCTCGGCGTTCCGATCGCGCAGCATGCCGAACGATGGCGCCCCCGCCCCTCGCGCGCTCCACGTCCCGAGTCGGGATCGGTCTCGCGCTGCTCGTGCTGACCGCGTTCCTGGCACGCACGGCCGCGGTGCCGCGCCTCCTGCCGCACTCGCCCGAGCCGGACACGTTCGTCGTGCAGCTCGCGCAGGACATGCGCCACGATCCCGCGCTCGTGCAAGGCGTCGACTACGCCGAGCGCTACCCGACGCTGCTCGCGCGGCTGATCGCGGCCGTGCCCTGGCCGGGCGGACCGGTCGATCCGCAGGCGCCCGACGCGGTGCCGGAGCTGTTGCACGCTGCAGCCGCACCGTATTTAGCCGGCCGGTGGGTCGTGCTGTGCATCTCTCTGCTGATGATCCCGGGCACGTGGCTCGTCGCGCGGCGACTGGCCGGCGAGGCGGCGGCCTGGATCGCCAGCGCTCTCGTCGCGACGTCGATGCTGCACGCTCTGTTCTCCACGCAGGGGCGCCCGCACGCGCCGCAGGCCGCGTTCGCCGTGTGGGCCGTGTGGGCCGCGATGCGCATGGCCGAGAAACCGACGGTCGCGCGTTGCGCGTGGGCGATCGTGGGCTCGTCGCTGGCGCTGGCGACGCTGCAGATCGGCGCGGCCACGTTGCCGACGCTGGCGCTCGCAGCCTGGCTCGCGGGCGGCACGATCGGCCGGCGCGTGGCGCGCACGCTCCTCGTGCCCGCACTGGCGATCGCCAGCTCGCTGTGGGCGTACCCCTTCTCGCTGCGATTCGACGAGCACGGCCTGCGCATGGGCGGCAGCGGCGCGCACGAAGTCGACTGGAGCCGCGCGGATTTCAGTGGTTTCCGCCAGCTCTTCGGCTGGCTCGAGAGCCACGATCCCACGCTGCTGATCCTGGTGGTGCTCGGCTTGGCGACCGTGATCGTCCGCTGGCGGGCCAGCGCGCGCGCCGTGGTCGGGAACAAGGACGTCGCGATCGCGTGCGGCTATGTGATCCCCTACCTGGCCTTCGTCGGACCGCTCGACCAGGTGTTCGAGCGCTTCCTGCTGCCGCTCCTGCCCTGGATCGCGACCCTCGGCGCGGTTGCGGTCGTGCGCCTGGCGAGCCGCACGAAGCAGCGCTGGGTGCTGCCCGTGCTGGCCGTGGCCGCGCTGGCCTTCCCGGCCTTCGTGCTGGCGAAGTTCGTGCGCGTGTCGCTGGCGCCGGACAGTGCGGAGCTGACCGCGCGCTGGTTCACGGACAAGCCCGAGCGCATGCACGAGCCGATCGTGGCCAGCGCCGGACTCGTGCTGCCCGAGCCGTTCGAGCTCGACGCGTTGCGCGCCAACTTGCGCGATCCCTCTGGCCGAGCCTCGGTCTGGACGCAGTACCAGGGCACGCTGCCGGACGCGACGATCCCGCGGCCGCGCATCCCGCTGATCATGCTGCCGGCGATGCTGGCGCAGAAGCCGGACAAGGACTCAGGCCTGGAGGCCTGGTTCCAGAGCACGAAGCCGGCCTACGTCGTGCTCGAGCGCTCGCGCAAGAACCTGTTCCTGGACGGTGGGCGCAGGCTGACCGAGATCGTGCACGCGCGCGGCGAGCTGGTCTTCGCGACGACCGGCGTCGCGCCCGAGATCGAGGAGCTGGGCGTGCTGCACTACCAGACGCAGAACCGCTACGTGCCGCGGCTGCTGCAGACGGAGCGGTTCGGGCCGGCGCTCGAGGTCTGGCGCATGCACTGGTGAGACGTACGGCCGTGCGGAACCGCGCGCGACGCTTGCGCGCGCCGTGAGCGGACGCGATCGTCAGCCCATGCAGCGCTTCATCGGCCGCGACCAGGTTCGACCGGACGGGCCGGCGAAGGTCAGCGGGCGAGCGGTGTACGTGGCCGATCTGCGCGTTCCCGGCGCGTGGGTCGGCGGCACGGTGCGATCGGACGTCGCGCGCGGCGTGCTGCTACGGCTCGAGCGCGATCCGGCCTTCGACTGGAGCCGCGTCGCGTTCGTCACGGCGGCCGACGCCTTTGGCGCGCAAGGCGGTGACAACGTGCAGGCGCTGATCGTCGACGATCAGCCCGTGCTGGCCGAGCGCGACGTGAACCACTGGGGCGAGCCGCTGGCGCTCGTCGCGGCACCGGACCGGGCGACGCTCGAGGCCGCGCTGGCCGCCGTGAAGCCGGTGATCGAGCCGCAGCCGGCGCAGTTCGATCCCGAGCTCGCGACCGTCGTCTTCAAGACGATCCGCATCGTGAAGGGCGACGTCGATGGCGTATTCCGCGTGCCGTCGTCGAGAGTGCACGTTTTCGAAGGCACGTACCGCACGGACAGCCAGGAACAGCTCTACATCGAGCCGCAGGGCTGCATCGCGTGGCCCGCGGACGCGGACGGCTCGGTGACGGTCAAGGGCTCGTTGCAGTGTCCGCACTACGTCCGCAAGGCGCTCGCGCGCTGTCTCGGCATCGCGCAGGAGAAGGCGCGAGTCGTGCAGATGGAGACCGGCGGCGGGTTCGGCGGGAAGGAGGAGTATCCGTCGGTCGTCGCCTGCCACGCGGCGCTGCTGGCGCGGGCCTGCGGACGTCCGGTCTCGCTCCTCTACGAGCGCCACGAGGACCTGGCCGTCACGCCCAAGCGCCACCCCGGCCGCGTGCGCATCCGCGCGGCGTTCGCGACGCGCGGTGAGCTGCTGGCGCTCGACGTCGACGTGCTGTTCGACGGCGGCGCGTACACGACGTTGTCGCCGGTGGTGCTCTCGCGCGGATGTCTGCACGCCTCCGGGCCGTACCGCTGCGCGAACGTACGCGTGCACGGTCGCGTCGTGGCGACGAATCACGTGCCGTACGGCGCGTTCCGCGGGTTCGGGGCGCCGCAGACGTGCTTCGCGATCGAGAGGCTGATGGACCGCGCGGCGCGCGAGCTCGAAATCCATCCGTTCGCATTGCGGCGGATCAACGCGCTCGTCGCGGGTGACACGACGGCGACGGGGCAGTTGCTGGAGCACAGCGTCGGGTCGATGCAGGTCCTCGACGCGATCGCGCGCAGCTCCGGGATCGACCGGCACGCCTGGTGCGTGCCGCGGGCGACCACCGGCTCCAAGGCGCGTGGTCTGGGCCTGTCGTTCTTCTTCCACGGCGCGGGCTTCACCGGCTCGGGCGAGGAGATGCTCAAGGGCCGCGTGCGCGTCGACCTGCTGGCCGACGGCCGCGTCGAGGTGCTGGCCGGCTCGACCGAGATCGGCCAGGGCACGAACGCGCTGTTCACGGCGATCGCGGCCGAAGCGCTCGGCGTCGAGACCGCCGACATCGTGCTGGCGACGCCCGACACCGCGCGCGTGCCCGATTCGGGCCCGACCGTCGCGTCGCGCACGTGCATGGTCGTCGGCGGCGTGCTTGCGCGCGCGTGCCGGATCCTGCGCGAGCGCGTGGGCGACGGACCCGAACCGTGGCGCGAGCGAGCGCGCCGTTTCCTGGCGCAGGGCGGCGACGGCACCGCGACCGTGACGTACGAGTCGCCGCCAGGACTCGCGTGGGACGACACGCGCTACCAGGGCGACGCGTACCCCGTGTTCGGCTGGGCCGCCGACGTGGCCGAGGTCGAGGTCGATCTCGACACGTGCGAGGTGCAGGTGCTGCGATTCTGGACGGCGGTCGACGTCGGCCGCGCGCTGCAGCCGAAGCTCGTCGACGGCCAGATCCAGGGCGGATCGCTGCAGGCCGTCGGCTGGGCGCACCGCGAGGTCGTCACGACTCGCGCCGGGCGCTTCGAGCAGGATCGTCTGGCGACGTGCATCATCCCGACGACGCTCGACGCGCCGCGGTTCGACGTGACGCTGGTCGAGGTCCCCTACCCGCACGGGCCGTTCGGCGCGAAGGGCGTGGGCGAGCTGCCGATGGACGGCGGGGCGCCGGCCGTGCTCTCGGCGATCGAGGACGCGATCGGCGTGCACGCCGACCACCTGCCGGCGACGCCCGAGAGACTGTTGGCGTTGCTCGAGGCGCGCTGTCCGTGAAACCGGTCTTCGAGGAGGCCGCGCCGGTCGAGCTCACGCTGCGCGTCAACGGCGCGACGCGCACGTTGCGCGCCCCGCCGCTGCGACGACTGCTCGACGTGCTGCGCGAGGATCTGGCGCTGACCGGCACGAAGGAAGGCTGCGGCGAAGGCGAGTGCGGCGCGTGCACGGTGCTCGTCGACGGCGAAGCAGTGCTGTCGTGCCTCGTGCCCGTCTGCCAGGTGTCGGGCACGGAGGTCTCGACCGTCGAGAGCACGGGCCTCGCCTCGATCCAGCAGTCCTTCCTGGCCGAAGGCGGCGCGCAGTGCGGCATCTGCACGCCCGGCATGATCGTGATGACGAAGGCCTGGATCGACGCGTGCCGCCGCGACGGCGTGGCGCCCGACGAGGACGGCGCACGCCTCGCGCTGGCGGGCAACCTGTGCCGCTGCACGGGCTACGGCGCGATCGTCGCCGCGGCGCTGGCGTCCGCGCGCGGCGGAGGCGCACCGTGAAGGTCGTCACGGCGCGCACGCTCGACGAGGCGCTGGCCGCGCTCGCGCGTGCGACGAGCGAGTCGCGACTCATGGCCGGCGGTACGGATCTGATCGTCGAGATGGAGAGCGGCCGCACACGTCCCGACCTGGTCGTGGACGTGGGTCGCGTCGCGGCGCTGCGCTGGATCCGCGTGACGGCCGACGGCCTCGAGGTCGGCGCCGGCACGACCTGCACCGACCTTCTGCGCTCCGTGGACGCGCTGCGTGAAGCTGACATCCTGGTGCAGGCCGCGCGCGAAGTCGGCGCCGTCCAGATCCAGAACCGCGCGACGGTCGGCGGGAATCTGGGCACCGCGTCGCCGGCGGCGGACCTGACGCCCGTGTTGTTCGCGCTCGACGCGCGCGTGCGCCTGCGCTCCGCGGGCGCCGCGCGCGAGCTGGCGGTGGACGACTTCGTCACGGGCTACCGCTCGACGGCGCGGCGCATCGACGAGCTGATCGAAGCCATCGTGATCCCGCCTCGCGCGCCGGGCGAGCGCCGCGCTTTCCGCAAGGTCGGCACGCGCCGCGCGCAGTCGATCAGCAAGGTCGTGGTGGCTCTGACGCTGGACCTCGGGCCGGACCGGCGCGTGCGCCGCGCGCGCATCGCCGCCGGCTCCGTGGCCGAGCGCACCGTGCGCCTCTCGCATCTCGAAGCCGCGCTCGAGCGCGGCGTCGCTGTCAACGCGATCGCGGCCGCCGTCGCCCGGCACGTTGCGTCCGACGTGCGCCCGCGCGACGACGTGCGCTCGACGGCTGTCTACCGCAGCGCCGTCCTGGAACGGCTCCTCGTCCGCATGCTCTCGGAGACCCTCTCATGACGTGGATCCTGGTCCTGATCGCACTCGGGATGGGCACCGCTCTGGCTGTGCAGGGCGCCACGAACGGCACGCTGGCGGGCCGCATCGGGCTCTCCGGCGCCGTGCTCGTCAACGCGACCCTCGTGTTCGTCGGCGCCGTTGCGGTGTGGCTCTTCTCGCGCCGCGGCGTCGCGACCGAACCGCCTTCGCCGTGGTGGTTGTACGCCGGCGGCGCGTACGGTCTCTTCATCATCGCCGGCGCCGCGTTCGCGTTCCCGCGGCTGGGCGCGGGACCGACGACGGCGCTGATGATCGCAGCGCAGCTCGCCACGGCGCTCACGCTCGATCACCTGGGCTTGCCGGCGGGCAAGATCGCGGTGACGCCGGTGAGGCTCGTCGGCATGGCGTTCCTCGTGATCGGCGCGATCCTGGTCTTGTGGCCGCGGCTGCGACCGCAGGGCTAGACTCACGGTCCTTCCCATGGAACCCGCACGGCCCAGCGACGACATGCGCGCCAGCGTGCGCAACCGCTGGCAGTCCGACGAGGCCGGCGCGCGCTATGCGCTGCGGCGCTTCCGCGATCCGCGCGCGGCGCTGCGCGATCCGATGCTCGTCGAGCGGATCCTGAACTTGCACGGCGTACGCCCCGGGCTGCGGCCCGTGCTCGACGCACCCTGCGGGACGGGTCGCCTGCGCGGCGTGCTCGAGCGGCGCGGGATGCGCTACGTCGGCGCCGACGTCTCGCCGGCGATGCTGGCGGAAGCGGCGCAGGATCCCGACGCGGCGCTCGTGCTGGGCGACGTCGAGCGGCTGCCATTCCAGGACGGATCGTTCGATGTCGTCGTGTGCTGCCGCCTGCTGCACCACCTGAACGACGAAGAGCTGCTCGAGGCGGCCGTGCGCGAGCTCGTGCGCGTCACCGATCGCATGGTGATCGCGTCGTTCTGGGACTCCGCCTCGTGGCACGCCTGGCGCCAGCGCGTCGGCCTGCGCCGCAACGAGGGCCCGCGCGGCCGCCGCGCCGTCAGCAAGCGCCTTCTACGCCGCGTGTTCGACGCGGCCGGAGCGGGGATCGTCGAGTTCCACCACTCGTTCCGCTTCGTATCGCAGCAGACGTTCGCCGTCGCGCTCAAGCGCGCGCCGGTCGACGAGCGCGCGCGGGCACCGCGCGGCGTGCGCGAGTTGTTCGACCTCGACATGCCGCCCGCGACCGGCAGACTTGGCCCGGCTGGATCGTAGATCCGACGGGGGCGCGCTCCACGTCGTCGGACGTCCGGCGCTCGTGGAAGCCGCGGCGCGGATCGCGCTCGACGCCGCGCACGCGGGCGAAAAGGGCATCCGGCGCGTGCGCGTGGCGGACGAGGACGCCGTCCTGAAGTGCAGCCCGCTGCACGGAAAGTCAGCGCTGCGCTGGGCGGCGAAGCGCTGGCTGTGGCGCGCGTCGTTGCCGCGCGTGAGCGAGTACCACAACATGGAGTGGCTCACGACGCGACTGTTCGCCGTTCCCCTGCCGCTGGCGGCCGGCGGCCTGTTCCGCGCCGGGATCCCGCGCTGGCAGTTCCTCGTGACGCGCTTCGTCGCGGACGGCGTGCCGCTCGAGTCGTGGCTGCCGGCGGCCTCGCAGGCCGAGCGCGGCGCGGTGCTCGACGAGATCGCGCGCGAGGTGGCGCGCATGCACGCGCTGCGCTTCGTGCACCACGACCTGTGGCCGCGCAACCTGCTCGTCGTGCCGCCGGACGGCGGTCGCGCGCGCGTCCACTTCCTCGACGCGTGGGCGGGCGGACCCGGCTGGGGATGGCGCGGCGTCGGCTACGACCTGCGCTGCTTCGAGGCCGGAATGGCGTCACTGTGGACGAGCGCGGAGGCGCAGCGCTGGCGCGAGCGGTACGACACCGAGCTTCGCACCGGGCTGGCGTCGTCGCTCGCCAGCTCCTGAAACGTTGCTCCTTCAGTCCTGGAAGGGGCTCTCGCGCTCCGGCACGAGCTGCACGAGCTTCGAGCGCAGGCGGAAGTGATGCTCCGGCGGGCACGGCACCGACGTCCACTCGCCGAACAGGCGGAAGCGCAGGTGATCGCCCGTCAGACGCCACTCCTCGAGCGACTCGAAACGGCGCGCATGCCAGCCGCGCTGCACGCCGCCTTCGCCCAGCACGGCGTCGTGCGCGCCGGGCGTCGTGAAGACGAGCAGCTGCGCGATGCCCAGGCACAAGAGGACCGGCACCGGCCACACGCCGGGCTGCAGCAGGATCCAGGCCAGGATCGCGAGGATGAGCACCGTCATCACGATGCGGCGCGTCAGCGTGCCGGGACGCTCGGCCGCGATCACGGCTCCGACCTTCACGCTCGCGAACCCGCTCAGGATCTGCGCGACGAGCAGCCCGATCCCGACCATCAGGATCGGCACGAGCAGCCCCATCGCCACGAGCTGGTCGGCGGGCGTCTGCGACAGGATCTCCTGGGTTTCCATGCGCTGTCTTGGTGGCCCGGTCACTCCGGCAGTTGCTCGACGGGCCGCAGGTGCTCGGCGTGGGCCGGCCCCCAGTCGGACGGAGAACGGTCGCGGGCGGTGAAGCAGCGCTGGCCGGCGGGGACCGGCTTCGGGGCCTGCGCGGTGGCGGGCGTGCAGGCCAGCGTGCCCGACAGGCAGCACACGCAGCTGCCGTGCTCGTCCACGTCGACGGCGAAGCGCGTGCCGGTCACGGAGACCGCGAAATCCTCGGTCAGGATGCGCATGCCGCGCTGGCCGAAGGCGGGCATTGTGGCGACGGCCAGCGAGCCGTGGTCCGTGCGCAGGTGGTAGGGCCCGACGGCGGCGAGCTGCATCTGCGACAGGCGCGTCCCGTCCGAGAGTTCCAACAGAGCCTCGTCGCGCACGCGCACGCGCAACGCGCCGCCGCGGACCTCGACCTCGCGCGCGGAGACCAGCGCGGCGGCCAGCACCGCCCGATCCGCGGCGTCGAGCGCGCGGCCGTCGACGACGACCGACGTCGCGCTCGTGCCGTCGAGGACGGTCCACACGGCCGGGCGCGTACGGTTCAGGAACACGGTCAGCACGACCGCGGCGGCGGTGGCCAGCGCGCCGGCCAGCAGCACGAGCCGGCCGCGACGCGGGCCGCGCTCCGCGCGCCGCGGCGCGGCGTCGTGCGCCGGGCGCTCGCGCGACGACGCTCCCGGCCCGCTCTCGACCGCTCCGGCCAGGAACCGCTCGCGCAACGCCGCACGGAACTCGGGACGCGCGGTCGGGCGCGTCACGAGCTCGAGCGCCCGTTCCAGCTCGGGATCCTGCTGGGGATCGCGCGGGCGTGTCATGCGTTCCCTCCGGGGCTGCGCAGCGCGTCGCCCGCCGCCGTCAACGTGCGCCGCAGCTCGCTCAGCGCGCGCGAGTAGCGCTTGCGCGCGGCGGCTTCGTTGCGCTCAAGGATGCGCCCGATCTCGTCGAACTCGAGCTCCTCGTGCCAGCGCAGCACGAACGCCGCGCGCAGGCCGGCGGGCAGCGCGTCGACCGCGGCCGAAAGCCGCGCGCGCATCTCCTCGTCCTCGAGCTGCGGCAGAGCGCCGGCGCGCACGTCGGCGATCTGCAGCGCGCGGCCGTCCTCGTCGCCGTCGTCCAGGCTCGTGCTACGGACCATCTGCTGGTGGCGTTGCGAGCGCCACAGGTCGCGCACCTTGTTCGTCGCGATCGTGAACACCCAGGGCGAGAGCTCGCGCGAGCGGTCGTACGTCGGGATCGCGCGTTGCAGGTGCACGAACTCTTCCTGCGTCACGTCCTCGGCCTGCACGTCGTCCCCCACCATCCGCCGCACGAACCCGTGGATCCGTTCGAAGTAGAGCTCGTAGAACCGGCCCATCGCATCCCGGTCGCGCGCCACGAGGCGGGCCAGGAAGGCCGGATCCCGCTCCTCGGGCGCCGTCGTCCCGGAGTCGGGCGCCGGCCGCGGCGGGGGCGGACGATCTTGGTTGCGAGGGACGATGAGAGTTCGCTCGGCGGGCGCGGGCGGGACCGGAATTCCACCCGGGAAACGGCGCAGGGCGAAACGTACTCGCCCGATCCCCGATCTGTCGATCGCGCGACCGCGTGTTCGGAAGCCCGAGAATCCCTAGGATGGCCCCATGACCCCCCGTTTCCCGCGTCTCCTCGCCCCAGTTCTCGCTCCGGGCCTGGTCCTGGCCGTCCTGGCCGCAGGCTGCTCGTCCACCGGCGGATCCGGCACCGGACCGAGCTCCGCCGCAGCGCGCCCCGAATTCCGCCCGATCCAGGGCGAGCACGTCCTGTACGTGTGGTCGGCCGGCATGGACGCATGGCTCGTCGACCCGAAGGACGCCGGCGTGCGCCAGGCGCTGCGGCAGCTCGACGCGCGCCTGATGGAGCTGCCGGCGGAGCTCGAGCAACCGGAGTTCCCGGCCGACGCGATCACGCTCGCGGCGCAGAGCTTCATGGGCCCCATGAGCCTGAGCATCGCGCCAGCCGAGGGCGACGCCGCGGCGCAGATGCCCGTCAGCGTGATGATGCAGTTCCGCGCGCCGACCGCCGACGAGGCACGCGTGCGCGCCGAGCAGCTCACGCAGCTCTTGACGGACATGGAGGTGCCGTCGCTGGGCATCGACGAAGCCTTCCACGGCCTGGCGGTCGTGCCGCTCGGGCCGTTCGACGTGCACCACGGCGTCGCGCGCGACGGGCGCGCGGACACGCTGCTCGTCGCGGCCAACGGGCTCGACTTGCGTGAGGTCGACCTGGGTACGCTCGACCTGCCCGCCGGCGTGACGCCGGTCGCGGCGTTCAAGATCGACTACGGCGCGCTGAGCGACCTGATCGAGACGTTCGCCGGGCCCGAGGCGGCCGAGGGGCTGGCGAGCATGGGGCTCGATCAGCTCGTCATCCAGGCCGGGATGGGCCAGGGCGCGGACCGCTCGTTCGGCTCGATGCGCACGCTGGGTTGGGTGTCGATGGCGCGCGAGAACGGCTCGCTGCCGAGCGGCTCGATCGAGCGGCGCGCGCTCGAGCTCGTCCCGCAGGATGCGACGGTGGCGATCGTCGGGCGCACGAGCTTCGACTCCGTGATCGACGGGATCCGGCAAGCCGCTGCTCTCCAGCCCGCCATGGACGGCGGCGACGATCCGATCGCGATGGTCGGGGAGATGCTGGGCATCGACCTGGAGCGCGACCTCTTCGACAACCTGGGCGAGACGTACGGGTTCTACCTGTCCGATTCGACCGGGGGTGGCGGTGTCTTCTCGGCCGTCGCGTTCCTCCAGGTCGGGAACGAGGCCGGGCTGCGCAGCGGCCTGACGCGCCTGGAAGCGCACCTGACGAGCATGGCGGTCGAGCAGGAGCTGCCGCCGATGGGCGTGCGCCACTCGATGCACGGCGGCGCCGACATCGCCACGTTCGCGATGCAGGGCCTGCCGATCCCGATCGAGCTGTCGTGGACGATCCACGGCGGCTGGTTCCTGGCCGCCGCGTCGCCGCAGGGGCTGCGCGCGGCGATCGACCAGATCTCGGAGCCGGACGGGTCGCTGCTCGACAACGACCGGTTCCGCGACGAGGTGCGCGGGTCGCTCGACGACCTCATGTCGGTGAGCTTCCTCGACGTGCCGCGCTTCGTGCGCGAGGGCTACCCGCTGGCGGTGATGATGGGCGCGGCGCTGTCGAACGGCCTCTCGTCGGCTGCGCATCCCGATCGCGTGCCGACGGGCATCGTGCCGAGCCTGCGCGACCTGATGCGCGACGCGCACGCGACCGTCGCGCTGGGACGCATCGAAGGCGACGACCTCGTCATCACGAGCCAGGGCGACCGGTCGATGCTGGTGCAGATGGCCGGCATCGTGGGTGCGATGGGGCCGTTGCCGATGCTGCTGGGCATGGGCATCGCGGCGGGCGCGGCCAGCGCGCAGGAAGAGGCGAGCGTCGAGGCCATGTTCGAAGGCATGGAGGAGATCCCCGGGACCGAGATCGAGATCATCGAGATCGAGCCCGAGGACCCCATGACCGACGACGTCTTCCCCGTCGTGCCCGAGCCGCAGGACGATCCCAAGTGAAGTCCTCTCTCGTGCTCGTTCTCGCGGTCCCGCTGGTCGCGTTGGCCGCAGCGGGATGCCGCCGCGATCCGCCGCCGGCGCCGAGCGTCGCCACGACGACGGCGGCGCCTGCGAGCACCGGCACCGCGGCCACAACGTCATCGCCGGCCAGCGGCGCCGTCTCCGCGGTTGCGAACCAGCCGGCACCCGAGGCTCCGGCCAAGCCGATCGGCACGTACGAGCAGAGCGCCGACGGCGTCACGCGCATGACGATCGGCGGGCTGGAGATCGAGGTGGCGGCGGATGTGCCCGAGCGCGCCAAGGACGCACCCAAGGTCGTGGACGGCGACAACCAGGTCGTCATCACGCTGCGCGGCTGGCCGATCCAGGCGCGCGATGGGCGCATCTATGTGGCGGGGAAGAGCTTCGGTGATGCGCCGGCGGGGAGTCGTGTGCGCATCACGAAGGAGGGTGTGCACGTGGGTGGGGAGCTGCGCGGGCCGTTGCCGTAGGAGGAGGGCGGGCTGCGCGGGGCTCGGGCTCGCGCGAGGCTTGTGGTCGGCATCGACCTGGGTACCGGTACGACCTGCAGGCGAAGAGTCGTGTCGGAGCGGGCCGGGCTCGGTTCTCGATCGTCGGTTGGACCCATACCTGAGGTCCGCCGAATCAATAGGAGGGCGGGGCGGGCGGCGCGGGGCTCGGACTCTCGCGGGATCCGCGTCGGTCATCGAGATGCGTGCTGGCACGATCCGCATGCGCGTCGTCGTGTCGGGAGCGGACCTCGGTACTCGATCGTCGATTGGACCCACTCGCAAGGTCCGCCGAATCAATAGGAGGGCGGGGCGGGCGGCGCGGGGCTCGCGCTCGCGCGCAGTTCGTGGTGGTCATCGAGATGCGTGCTGGCACGATCCGCATGCGCGTCCTCGTGTCGGTGCGGGCCGGGCCCGGTGCTCGATCGTCGCTTGGACCCACACCCGACGTCCGCCGAATCCATTCGCATCGTGCGGGGACAGTCGCCGCGCCTGTAGAGCTCCGCCCAACGTCGGTGCGATTCGCGGGCTCGGACGCGCCGTCACGGTCATCCCGGCACCTCGTACCAATGCAACAACTCGTGTCGGCGCCACCCGACCGTCGCGAGCCAGGACTGGGCGGCGCTGCACGGCGACGGTTCGCCAGGGTCTGCTGGATCCTTCCTCGCGCAACACTCCTCGACCCAGCCGTCGAAGGCATCGCCCGACGAGTACGGATCGCAGCCACCGATCGTGTGGAGGCCGTGGTGGCTGGCGTTGTTCAGGACGTAAAGGTAGGTGTGGCGCATCTGCCGTGGCGACTTGATGACGTCTTCGTGGAAGCGATCTGGAACCGCCTGCCCGGAGCGCTGTTGGAGAGAGTTCAGGCCGCAGACCATCGCGACGGCGACTCCCCTCATCCCGCGGCCGAGAGCGCATGGATCGTGGGCTTCGACGATCAGGTGCAGATGGTTGGTCTGGACCGAGAAGTGCACGATGCGGAAGTCGGTGCGGTCCTTCGCGCTCGCGAAGGCCTGCTTGATCACGGCGAAGGGCGCGAGCCGCCTCAGGCTCTGGATGTCCGGTGCGAGACGCATCGTCACGTGCACGGGAGTGTGTTCGCTCAGCTTGGCGCGCTTCGAATGCGGAACCTGCGCGCGGTCGCCCTTCGGCTTGCGGCCGGCACCGTCGCGCTTGCCACCGCGCGGGAAGATCGTGAGCTGCTTGATGTGCGAGCTGTGAAGCTTGGACGCGACACTCTTGGCCATGACCGTTGTCCTCCTGACTCATAGACGAACGGCAGTAGCGCAAACGCCTATAATTCCCGCGGTTTTCTCGCACTTTCCCGCGCGTGAATCAGCGCCCCGGAAGCTGATCCTGTGTCGGCGACGCCGATCTCGGAATGATTCGGTGGACCTTTGTGGACCAAGGCGGGAGAGCCGTCCCGATGTGGCCCGCGCTCATGAGCGCACGAGCCTTGGACAGCATGGTGCATGGCCAAGCGACAAGGTCTGGCTACATGCACATCGACGGCTGCTGTGGAGTCGCGGCGTCGAGACCGGATTGATTCGGCGGATTTTCGTGAGCCAGGTCGAGCGCGCCATTCCCGAGTGACTCGCCATCGAGCACTCACGAATGCACGAGCACGTGGTCCGCACGGAGCTTGGCGTATCGACACGTTCAGGTGACAGGCACCTCGACGTCGGCTCCCATGTAGCCGGCTTCGACCCTGGATTGATTCGGCGGACCTTGGCACGCAGTCCAGGTGCGCCGACTCCGGCGTGGCCCGCGCTCGCGCAGCCACGAACGCGCGAGCAGCCGTGCCGCATGTCGCTTGGCACGCCGGCATCCGGCAAGGATCACCCGCCCTCGCTCCTCAGCGCCTCCCTCTCACCCCCACAACACGAGATCGCGCGTCGACAGATCGTGCGTGCCCGCATCTCGCGCGCGCACGCGGATGCCCCACGCATACGCGCCCGAGCGCTCCGTCACGTACCGGCCCTCGTACACGCGCGCCCCGTTCGCAGCGATCCCGTCGGGGACGAGCTCGAGCATCTTCGCGCTCTTCAGCTCGCGGCCGTCGTCGCTGTGGCCCAGGACCAGTTCGACCGTCAAGTCGTCGACCGACAAGCTCCCCAGGTCCACCTCGACGCGCACGTCGATCGGGTTGCCCTCGTGGAGAGCGGACATGTCCCCCATCTGCGCGCCGACGATGCGCACGGATTCGAAGCCCTTGCGGATGCGCTGGGCGCGCTCGGCGCGCGCGCGGGCCGGGGCGTAGCGGGCGGCGTGCAGCGCATGCCAGGCCGCGCCCAGCGGGACGTACGCGCGGTCGCGGTACTCGCCGACCATGCGGTCCGTGTCGAAGACCGGCGGGATCGTGGCCAGCACGATGCGCACGCGCTCCAGCCAGCCCTTCGGAATCCCGTCCTGCCGGTCGAAGTAGAGCGGGATCACGGCCTCGTCGAGCAGGCGGTACAGGATCTCGCCGTCGAGTTCGTCCTGCAGCTCCTGCGTCGGGTAGACCTGACCGGCGCCGATCGACCAGCCGTTCTTCGCGTCGAGCTCCTGCGCCTCGATCCACCAGCCGTCCTGGATCGACACGTTCAGGCCGCCGTTCGCGGCGACCTTCATGCCGCTCGTGCCGCTGGCCTCGAGCGGGCGCGTGGGGTTGTTCAACCAGACGTCGACGCCCTGCACGAGCGTGCGCGCCAGCCCGATTTCGTAGTTCTCGACGAAGAAGACCTTGCCCAGGAAGCGCTCGCTGCGCGTGGCCTCGACCAGCTTCTTCAGGATCTCCTGGCCGTGCTTGTCGGCCGGGTGCGCCTTGCCCGCGAACACGAAGCGCACGGGGCGCCCGGGCCGATCGAGGAGCGCGGCCAGGCGTTCGGGCTCGCGCAACAGGAGCTGAGCGCGCTTGTACGGCGCGAAGCGGCGCGCGAAGCCGATCCAAAGCGCGTCCGGATCGAGGCCGTCGAGCATGCGCGAGAGCACCTTGGCGCTGTCTGACCGCGCGATCATCGCCGTCGTCATCTGCTCGCGCAGCGTCTCGACCATGCGCTCCTTGGCGGCGCCGCGCGCGGCCCACAGCTGCGTGTCCTCGATCCCCGCCGCCGCGCGCGCGAAATCGGCGCCTTTCACCGGGCGCCCCGAGACGCCCAGCAGCGCGCGCACGTCGGCGTGTGTCCACGTCGGCAGGTGCACGCCGTTCGTGATCGACGTGACCGGCACTTCGGACGTGAGCAGCCGCGGCCAGAACGGCTTGAGCAGCGACTTCGAGACCTCGCCGTGCAGTCGGCTGACGCCGTTGACGAAACCCGCGAAGCTCATCGCCAGGTACGTCATGTTGAACGAGCCGCGGTCCTCCTCGGACGTGCCCAGCGCCCAGAAGCGCTCCCACGGCACGCCGACCCAGCCGGCGACGTCGGCGAAGTAGCGCCGCATCAGGTCCTCTCCGAAGCGGTCGTGGCCGGCCGGCACGGGCGTGTGCGTCGTGAACGTCGTCGTCGCGCGCACGAACTCGCGCGCTTCGTCGAAGGTCAGGCCGATGTTCTTGACCAGCCGGCCGACGCGCTCGAGCACGAGGAACGCCGCGTGCCCCTCGTTGATGTGGAAGCAGGCCGGCTGCAGGCCCAGCTTCTCCATCAGCCGCTTCCCGCCGCGCCCGAGCACGATCTCCTGCCGTAGGCGCGTCTCGTGGTCGCCGCCGTAGAGCTTGCGCGTGATCTCGCGGTCCTCGGGCCGGTTAGCCTCCACGTTGGCGTCGAGCAGGTAGAGCGGGACGCGCCCGATCTGCGCAACCCACGCGCGCAGGATCAGTTTCGAGCTCGGCAGCTGCAGCTCGACCTCGACGGGATGGCCGGCTGCGTCGCGCACGAGCTCGAGCGGCAGGTCGCGCGGGTCGTTCTCGACCTCGGCCGCGATCTGGTCTCCGGCCGGCGTGAGCTGCTGCACGAAGTAGCCCATGCGGTAGAAGAGGCCGACGCCCACCAGCGGCAGCCCCAGGTCGCTGGCCGACTTGAGGTGGTCCCCGGCCAGGATCCCGAGCCCGCCGCTGTAGACCTTGAGCGAGCCGTGCACGCCGAATTCGGCGCTGAAATAGGCCACGGGGTGCTCGCGCGAGAGCGCCGGCGCGCCGCCGAGCGACAGCGTGCGCGTGCCCTCGGCCAGGTAGGCCTCCAGGCGCGCGAGCACGGCGTGCACGCGCCGCACGTAGGCCGCGTCGCCGGCCAGCCGCACCAGGTCCTCGGTGTACACCTCGCGCAGGAACGTGACCGGGTTGTGCGCGTGGCGCTCCCAGCGCACCGGCGACAGCTCGCGGAACAGCTCCGTCGCCTCCGCGTCCCACGACCACCACAGGTTGCGCGAGAGGCACTCGAGACCGCGCAGCGGCTCGGGCAGCGTGGCCGCGACGCGAAAGGGCGTCAGGCGCGAGCGGTGCCCCTGCTGCGGCGGCACGACCTCGATCGGGCGCCGCATCTGGAAGGCCGCGGTCGGGCGCGGCGCCGGTGCGCGCTTCTCGGCCAGCTCGCGTGCCATGGCGAACGCCTGGTCGTAGTGGCGCAGGAAGTCGGACCACGACGTCAGGCGCGCGGTCGCGCGGCAGGCCGCCTCGACCTGCGCGCGGTCGCGCGACTCCGCCAGGAACGTCTCGATCTCGCCTGCCAGCCGCGCCGGCAGGTCTGCTTCCGCCCCGGCGCGCGCGGCCGCTTCGCGCGGCATCACGACGATGCCGTCGCCCGGTCCCATGCCGGCGTCGCGCGCCCAGCGGCCGAAACCGGCGCAATCCGTCGTGATCGTGGGCACGCCCACGGCCAGGCTCTCCTGCGGCGTGTAGCCCCACGGCTCGTAGAACGACGGGAAGACCGTCAGGTCGAAGGCGCGCAACACGGCCTCGTACGGCAGGTCGAACAGCCCGTCGCCCGGGCCCACGTAGATGGGCACGTGGATGACGAACACGCGCGAGTCGCTGGCGTTCGTGAGCCCGAGCTGGCGCGCGTGCTTCTCGATCGGATCGCGCTCGGGGTCGAACAGGTTGTGCGTGGAGATGCCGATCGCGCCGTGCGACTCCGCCGGCGGACGGTTCATGCGCTCGTGCAGCTCGGCGCGCAGACCGGAGTTGCCGGCCGGCACGAGCACGAACAGGACGACGCGACGCCCGGGTCGCTTGCGCAGCTCGGCCGAGGCGTCGAGCAGCACGTCGAGCCCCTTGTTGTGGAACTCGTAGCGACCCGACGTCGCTACGAGCGCCGCGTCGGCCACGTCGGTGCCGAGCACGCGCGTGGCCAGGTCGAAGAGCCTGGCTCTGGCTTGGGCGCGCGTCGTGCCGCCGGCCAGCTCGTCCACCACGTCCAGGTCGATGCCGTTGGGCAGGATCGGATTCGCGCGACGCCCGAGCAGCACCTCGGCCTCGTCGGCGGTCACGCCGCTCACGGTCGTGAAGGCGTCGGCCTCGCGCGCGCAGACGGTCTCCATCGAGTGCTTCGCGACCACGCCGAAGACGCGCGCAGCGTCGGTGGGCACGCGGCCTGCCAACCCGTCCACCGGCGCCTTGCCCGTCGACGCGATCGAGCGCCCAAGGATCGTCGCGTGCGTCGTGAAGACCGTGCCGACGGAGGGGTCGCGTTTCTGGAGCCAGAGCATCCCCGACGCCGTCATCCACTCGTGGAACTGCGCCACCGCGCGGCGTCCGCGCGGCGTGACGTGCTCCTCCGACCAGGCCTGGATCACGCGGCCGGCGGCCCAGCCGAACAGCACGGGCTCGACGTACTCCCACTGGCCCTCGATCGAGTCGACACCGAAGCCGCTCCACAGCTCGCCCAGGATCGCGTCCTTCTGCGCGAACAGGCCCGAGAACTCGACCAGCACCGTACGCGGCCGACCGGGGATGCGCCAGCGGCCGACGCGCACCGGGATGCCCATCGTGCGACAGCGCTCGCAGAACGCGTCGTTGGGCTCCTCCTCGAAACCGGACGAGCCTTGGCCGCCGGTCAGGAGCCAGGGTCCGATCGCGACGTAGTCGTCACCCAGGCGCTCGACGAGGGCCTTGGCCTTGGTCGAGACCACGGTGTGGATCCCCCCGACCTTGTTGCAGACTTCCCAACTGACCTCGAACAGGCTCAACGGCGTCGTCATGGTGCTTCGTGCGCGGACAGGGGGGCTTCGAGCGGTTGCAGTCTGCCGGCCGCGCGGCGCGCACGGCGACTGAAATCGTCGACCACGTTCATGAACGCGATGAAAGCATCGTGCGGGGTGGCGTACGGGCTGAAGTACTTGTGCACGTCCCCGTCCGAGAACCACTTCGTGCACATGTAGTAGAGGTGGTCCGACGTCGAGAGCTTGCGCCACGTCTCGCGCGGGCCCGTGTCTCCCGCCGCAGCCAGCTGGCGCACGGCCGGCAGGGCGGCGTACAGCGCCTCGTTGGCCGCGCGCTGCATCGGGTTCCCGAGCCAGGCGGTCACGTCGCGCTCGGCGTCGGCCCAGGAGACCGGCCGCGGGATCGCCAGCTCGATCTGCGGCTCGTTCGCGGCCGCCACGTCGGCCGGCGTGCGGAATCGGAAGCGCGGATCGGCCAGGATCGCGGCTGGCATCTCTTCGAAGAAACGGAAGATGCCCGTCTCCTCCCACTGGTGCTCGCCGAACGTCTCGTAGTCCATGAAGAGGTTCACGCAGGCGTCCTTGGGCGGCGCGGCGTGGACCCACTTGGCGAAGCGTTGCGCGGAGAGTGGCCATTCCTCCCACGTGCGGTTGCTGAAGCGGAAGGCGATGTCGTCCGAGCGCAAGTAGTCGCGCAAGAGGAGCCGCAGGTGCTGGCAGCCCTCGGGGCGGTACACGAAGTGCGGGCTGCGCCAGCCCAAGAGGTGATCCGCGCCCTCCCCCAGCAGCGTGTCGAAGCCCATGTCCTCGGCCGTGCGCGCGATGCGCTTGTCGATCACGAGCTCCGTGTTGCGGAACGTCGTGGGCCGCCGGCCGAACAGCGACTCGACGCGGTCGGCCTGCGCGAGCGCCTGTTCGCGGAACTCGTCCAGGTCGGTGAGCGCACAGAGCGAGTGATGCGACGTCTCGGCCAGGAACTCCACTTGCCCGGTGCGCGCCAGGTCCTGGAAGCTCGCCAGCGCCTCGGGCACCCAGCGCTCCATCTGCTCGAGCGCCGTGCCGGAGATCGAGTAGGCCACGCGGAAATCACCGGCGTGCCGCTCGATCAGCCGCTTCACCAGCGCGTTCATGGGCAGGTAGCAGCGCTCGGCGACGCGGCGCACGATGCGCTCGTTCTCGGCGTCGTCGAAGTAGACCTCGCTCGTGCCGATGTCGAAGAACGTGTAGCGCCGCAGCCGGAACGGCTGGTGGACCTGGAAGTAGACGACGACGTCGGTCATCGCGTCCTCGCCACCGCGCGGGCCGCGAGGGGCGGATCGCGCTGCGTGTTAACCCGTTCGCGTTCCGCGGTGATCAGCTCGCGGTAGGCGTCGCGCACCTTCGCGGCCGGCGCGTCCCAGCGCAGCGCCAGCGCCTCGGCGCGGCCCTCCTCCTGGAGCATCCGCGAGAGATCAGGATAGGAGAGAACGGCCAGGATCTTCTCCGCGATCCCCTGCACGTCCCAGTAGTCGACCTTGAGCGCGCTGCGCAACACCTCGCACACGCCGCTCTGGCGCGAGACGATCACCGGCACGTCGAGCGCCATCGCCTCGAGCGGCGCGATCCCGAACGGTTCCGACACCGACGGCATGACGTACACGTCGGCCATCGCGTACATGCGCTCGACGTCCGCGCCGGTCAGGAAGCCCGTGAAGTGGGTGTTGCGCGCCAGCCCCAGGCGCGCGGACAGCTCGATCATCCCGCCCAGCCTGTCGCCGCTGCCGGCCACGACGAACTTCACGTCGGGGCGCAGGCGCACGACGCGCGCGGCGGCCTCCAGGAAGTATTCGGGCCCCTTTTGCGCCGTGATCCGACCGAGGAACAGGACGATCGGCTCCTCGAGCACGCGCGGCGCGCGGACCTGCTCGCGCCGCTCGCTGCGCGTCAGCGCGTTGTGCACGATGCGCAGCTTCGCCTCGTCGACGCTGTAGTGCGCTTTCAAGATCCCGGCCGTGTAGTGGCTGACGGCGACGACCAAGTCGGCCTGGTCCAGGCCGAGCTGCTCGATCCCGGCGACGCGCGAGTCGGGCCGGTCGCCGCTGCGGTCGTGCTCGCAGGCGTGCACGTGGAAGACGAGCGGCTTCCCGCTGGCGCGCTGCGCCGCGATGCCGGCCGGCACGCTCATCCAGTCGTGCGCGTGGATCACGTCGAACGTCTCGCGCCGGCTCAGCGCTTCGACGGCCAGCGCGTAGCGCGCGACCTCGTCGATCAGACCTTCGCCGTAGGTCCCCGAGAACTCGAGGAGGCGCGTGCCGACGCGCTCGGTGCCTGGCTCGGCCGTTGCCTCGAACCACGAAGGCGCCGCCGGTCGCGGCATGCTCACCGACGCGGGCGGCCCGGGGCGACCTTCGCGCGTGTGCACGGCCGCGGTCGCTGCACGCTCCTCGCGCGCGCGCGCCAGCAGGCGCTCGCGGTAGCCACGGGCGTCGAGGTAGGGCGACAGCAGGCTGTCGACCTCGATCGTCCGCGCCGCGGCAGAGCCCGGCGGCGCTGCGGAAGGACTGGCGGGCTGCGCCGAACTCGCGACGACGCCGCTCGCCCCGTTGACGCCGGCCTGGGCTCGCGAACGACGCCGCGCTGTCGACTCGCCGTCCTCGACCGGGATCTGGTTCGCGCCCACCAGGCGCAGGTGGCCCGCGTCCTCGCCGCCACGCGCGCGCGGCACGACGAACACGACCTCGACGCCGGCGCGCGCGAGGCCCTGGGTCAGGCCGTGACAGGCCGTGCCGAGGCCGCCCGAGATGTGGGGCGGAAACTCCCAGCCGAGCATGAGCACCTTCACGGCCGCCGACCCTGGGCAGCGCGGACAGTGTCCGCAGTCGGTTCGATCGGGATCATCGCGGCCCCAACGGGCCGAACAGTGTACGGAGGCCGCGCGGACGCCGGTAAGGCCCTCCCGCGCATCCGGCCGTGGAGAGGCCGCCAGCCTTCAAGCGCGCCGCGCTGCGTGCGTCTCGACCGTGTCGACGCGGTCGTCGAACCCCTTCACGCCGCTCTTGCGGGCGCAGTTCGCGCAGCAGTAGACGATCCCGTCCGACTCGACCCCGTGTCCGATCACGCGGCAGCCGCAGTGCGTGCAGCGCGGCGCGAGCGCGTGAATCGCGCACTCGAAGCTGTCGAAGGTGTGCGCGACGCCATCCGCGACGATGTCGAAGCTCTTGTCGTAGTCGTTGTTGCAGACTTCACAGACGCCCATGCCCGTCCTCCTGGTTCTGGACCGATGACCCCGATGTACGCGGAGAGCAGCAAGAGCCGTACCCGGGCCCGCGCGCCGCGTGCGTGGCGGTGCGACCCCTCTCAGAGGGGGTTGGCTAGCAATTCGTACGCGCGCAGGAGCTCGGCCGTGCTCCAGGCCTGCGCGAAGCACCCGCCCGGTGCGTGCGGCGGGTCGCCGTCGAAGACCTCGGACACGTGCAGCAGCCCGGCCTCGCGCAGGTGCGGCTCGAACCCGTCGAGCAGGCCGCGCAGCCAGGCGCGTTCCTGCGATCCGTCCCCCACGCCGCGCATCCAGGCCTCGACGAAGAATCCCAGCAACCAGGGCCAGGCCGTGCCCTGGTGGTAGGCGCGGTCGCGTTCGTGCTCGCTGCCCGCGTACCGGCCCACGTAGGCCGAGTCGCGCGGATCGAGCGTGCGCAGGCCGCGCGGCACGAGCAGCACTTCGCGCGCGCTCTTCGCTACGAGTCCGCGTTGCGCGCGCGAGAGCGGGCTCCACTCGAGCGCCGCGGCGATCACCTGGTTCGGGCGCAGCGCGCGGTCGACGCCTTCGGGCTGCCACGTGTCGGCCAGCCGTTCCTCGTCGGCCAGCCAGAAGCGCTGCAGGAAGGCCGCGCTGGCGCGGTCGCGCAGCCTGCGCCACGGCCACGCTTCGAGCTCCTGACCCGTGACCGTCAGCAGTCGCTCGACGTACGTCACCAGGAAGATCCACAGCGCCTGGATCTCGACCGCCGCGCCGTGACGCGGCGTCACGGGCACGCCGTCGATGCGCGCGTCCATCCACGTCGCGTTCAGGTGCGCCGCGCCCGCGATCAGGAGCCCGTCCTCGTCGCTGCGGATGCCGAGGCCCGTGCCGTCGCGGTAGCGCTCGGCGATGCGCAGCAACGAGGGCAGGAACCGGTCGGCGATCGTCTGCGCCGGCATGCCGGCCAGCTCGTGCAGCCGCACGGCGCGGGCGTACCACAGGCTCGCGTCGACCGACCCGTAGTGGCTGTCGGTCGGCGTCGCACCGAACACGTTGGGCAGCAGGCCGTCGCGCAGGAACGGGCGCGCGGCGCGCAGCGCTTCACCGAGCTTGTCGTTCGCCCCGCGCGCGGCCAGCAGGCCCGGGAGCGAGATGTACGTGTCGCGCCCCCACTCGCCGAACCACGGCCAGCCGGCGATCACGCCCGGACGGCCGTTCTCGGTGCGGTACAGGAACGAATCCGCGGTCAGGTCGAGCATGCGGCGAACCGTGCCCTCGCCGTCGCTCGAAGCGGCAGCCAGCGCCGCACGCCGCGCGGCTTCGTGCTCGAAACGCGCGCGCGGCTCGGGCCACGGATCGCCCAGGTTGGCCTGCACGATCACGGCCGTACCGTCCTCGAGCGTCACGTCGATCCAGCCCGGCGAGAACTGGTCCTCGTGACCGTCGTAGCCGCGCTCGAGGTCGGCCGTGTACTCGAGGCCTCGGTACCAGACCGCGTCGGCGCCGAACTCGAACTCGCCGTCGACCGCGATCGAAAGCGCCGGCAGCGCGCCGTAGGGTTGGCAGACGATCGCGTCCCCGACGCGCTCGACGCGCGGATCGAGCGCCATGTTCTCGGTCGTCAGCGCGTCGGCTTCGCGGAACGGCAGCAGCGGCTTGAGTCGCAGGCGCACGGGACCGTCCGCGCCGGAGACGCGCCAGCGCACGAGCACGCAGGCTTCGCCGCGCGGCACGAGCACTTCGCGCTCGATGCGCACACGCCCCCACAACCAGGTCCAGCGCGGCCACGGTGAGAGCTCGAACGAATCGAGCGCCTGGTGTCCGAGCGGCGACCACACGCCGCGGTAGCGCGCCATCGAGAGCGGGATCTCGTGGCCCTCGACGACGAGCGTCTCTTCGAAGCGCGAGAGCCACACGTGGCGCTTCGCCGTGCCCGGCCGCGGCGTGCACAGGAGCGCGTGGTAGCGCCGCGTGGGACACAGCAGCACCGTCGAGGACGCCGCACCGCCGAGCCCGTCGGTCTCGAGCCACTCGAACGTCAGCGAGCGGTCGAGCTGGAGCAGCGTCTCGCGGTCGAGGCGCAAGAGCGGCTCGCGCTCGACAGGGCGGCGAGCCTCGCGACCGGATTGCAGGTGAGGACGGGTCATCGACAGGGCGCGCGCGGACGGAGCACGGCCGCGCGGCGCTCAGCCTAACGCGGGGCGGCCCGATCGTTCACCGCGCTACGATCCAGGTCATGCTCTTGAGCCTGATCCTCGTGATTTCGCTGTGCCTGTTCGGCTGCGCATCACGCGGCCCTGCGGGAGCGCGGTCGGGCGACGACATCACGTTGGATTTCGACACGCCCACGGAGCCTGCGCTGCAGGCGCAGCTCGAAGCGATCGACGCGACACTGCGCGAGCGGTACGGGCTGACGACCGCGCAGTCCGCCGTGGGCGTGCTCGATCTGCGCGACGGGCGCGTGGCCATGATCCACCCCGACCGCATCGAGTACGCCGCGAGTGTGGCCAAGATCGGCATCTTGCTGGCCTGGTTCCAACTGCACGCCGAAGCGGCCACGGAGCTCTCACCCGGAACGCGGAGCGAGCTGGGCCTGATGATCAAGGCCTCCAGCAATGAAATGGCGACGAAGTACTCGCGCGACCTCGGGCTGACACGGATCCAGCAGGTGCTGGACGCGTACGGCTTCTACGACGCGAGCCGCGGCGGCGGTCTGTGGGTCGGCCGGCACTACGGCAGCGACGTGGAGCGGATCGGCGATCCGGTCGCGGACCACTCGCACGCCGCGACGGTGCGCCAGCTCCTGCGCTTCTACCTGATGCTCGAGCAAGGACAGCTCGTCTCGACCGCCGCTTCCGCGACGATGCGCGACATCTTCGCCTCGCCGGACATCCCCCACGACGAGATCAAGTTCGTGAGAGGCCTGGCCGGTCGTGACGTCGCGATCCTGCGCAAGTGGGGCTCGTGGCAGGACTGGCTGCACGACACGGCCGTCGTCACCGGCCCGGAACGGCACTACGTCCTGGTCGCGCTCACCCACAACCCGCGTGGTGACGAGTACCTGGTCGATCTGGCCCGAGCCGCCGACGACCTGATGTCCCGGTGAGCTCCCGTCGCGAGGAGAGCTACGGCGCCCAGAGGATCTCGACCGCGTTCGTGTAGTTGAACGTGGCCGCCGTGCAGAACGCGGGCGGGTTTCTGTAGCGCGCCTGGTAGTGGCGCGTGCCCGGCGCGTTGACGTGGCCGCGCACCGACACGGGCAGATCGCCCGCTGCCGGGTACTGCGACGCGCCGCCGACGTTCGTCTTCGTCGCGAAGCGCACGAACGGTCCGCTCGTGCACTTGAGCCCGTCGCCGAACGGGATCGGCGCGTGGGAGTTCATCCCCTGGAAGTACAGCACGGACGAGTTCGTCATCGCCGAGCCTGCGATCACGAGCGTGTCGTTCGACAGGCTGGCCGCGCCGCGCGCGCGCACCGCGCCGCCGTAGCCGAGCGAGTGCTGGCAGCCGGCGCGCTCGGCCGGCGCGCTGTCGTTGCCGCACGGGCAGGCCGTCACGCTGCCATCGCCGAAGCAGTACAGCTCGCCGGTGAGCTCACAGGCCTCGAGCGAGTGCGTCGTGATCTCGTAGTACGTCGGGTACTGCGGGTAGGGGTGCACGAGCCCGCACACGATGAGGTCGATCCCCGGGGTCTGCGGCCGGTCGAACACGACGACGGGCCCGCCCCACGGCTCGATCGAGCCTGCGATCGACGACCACTGGCTGCCGTCCCACGTGCGCAGGAAGCCCGTGTTCTGCAGGCGCCCGCTGGCGACGAGACGCGGACCGTTTCCGCGTCCGTCGTCGAACCAAGTCAGGCCCCCCACGGTGTTCACCGTCACGCCCATGCTCGTGCCGATCCCCTGCCAGGCGACCCCGTCCCAGCGCGCGATGCCGTTCGAGGGTAGGCCGCCGGCCAGGGTGAAATTCCCGCCCAGGTACAAGCCGCGCAACGGACCGTGCGGGATCGAGAGCGCGCGCACTCCTCGGTCCCAGAAGCTCGACGTCGGATTGACACCTTGTCCGAGCGCGTTCCACGCCGTGCCGTTCCAGCGCGCCACGCCGCTCGCTGCCACGCCGCCGATCGAGGTGAACGATCCGACCGCGTAGAGCGCCGGACCGAAGCCGTCGTCGTGGGCGAGGAATCCGGTCACGCTCTCCTGCGGAACGGCGAAGCCCAGGCTCTGCGGAACGCCGTTGTCGAGGCGCACGATCGCACCGCTCACGCCGGCGAAATAGAACCTCGGCCCGGAACCGTCGTCGAAGACCGTGACGGCCGTCGGGATGCCGACGGGATTCGGCACGCCGACCCAGCCGCCCGGTGTGAGCTTCAGGAACGGCGCGGACGGAGGAAGGTTCCAGGACTGCCCGCTCCCCCACTGGTAGAGCGCCTCGCCCGTCCCGTCGTCGAGGAACGCCAGCCCGTAACCGAAACCCTCGTCGAAGCCGTTCAGGTCGCCGCCCCAGCTCGCGCCACTCAGGCGCTCGACGACGGGCGTGGTGCCGCCGTGGTACCCGCAGAAACCCTGCGAGCCGCTGTAGAGCTCATCGCCAGCCGCGTCGACCGCGAAGTGGTACGGGAGCCCCGCGTACCCGCACGCGTACATCGATGACAGGTTCTGCCACTCGCCGCACTGGGCGCTCGCGGATGTCGAGCCGGCGAGGAGAGCGGTGAGGAGCAGGGCGGTACGAAGCAGCGCGTTCATCGAAGGCCTCTCGTCGAGGATTATTCTGCCGAGAGTTCTCATCCCGTGTCCTGCGACCGTTGCGCGAATTCCGGGCACCGGGAGGCCCACACAGCGCCAGCACCATGGATTCTGGAGCGTGACGGGCGCGGCGCCGTCAATGGCGCCGCGCATGACAGCCCACTCGACCCGTTCGAAGCTGGAATGACGAGGCCAGCTTCCAGCCGAGCGGTCCAAGGTCGGCTTCTGGTCGGGATGGCTGCCCGACGGCCCGCGGCCGCCGGAAAACTCATAGCGCGCCTGGCCGTCGAGGGGCGCCTCGCGCCGCGCAGGCGCTGGGCGATTGCCCCAGCCGACCCGTGCGAAGCTGGAACGACGGGGTCAGCTCCCAGCTGCGCGGTCCAAGGTCGGCTTCTGGTCGGGGTGGCTGCCCGGCGGCCCGCGGCCGCCGGAACACTCAATACGCCCAGACGATCTCGACGCCGTTCGACAGGTTGTGCATCGCGCTCGTGCAGAACGTGGCCGAATTGCGGTACCAGATCTGGTAGGTGCGCGTGCCCGGTCCCGTCACGTTGCCCTGAACGTGGACCGGAACCGTGCTGCCGTTGCCGAGTCCGTCGGAGCCGCCGTAGCCCGTCGCCGCCGTGCCGGCCACGACTCCGTACTGCGAGAGCCGCACGATCGGGCCGCCGGCGCAGCGCAGCCCGTCACCGAACGGCGCGCCCAAGCCGGCGTTCTCGCGCAGCGTGCCCTGGAAGAAGAACGCCGACGTCTGGCCGGGCAGCCCGCTGGCGAGCAGCGTGACCTGGTCACCGGCGATCGTCGCGCGGCCGAACGCGCGCAGCAGGCCGCCGCCGGTCGTGGCGCTGTTCTCGCAGCCCGCCGCGCCCTGGCCCGCGTTGCCGCACGGGCACAGGACCACCGTGCCGTTGCAGAAGGTCGTGTGGTTGTCGGTCCCCAGGTCGCGTCCGAAAGCGTCGATGCGCGCGTTCGTGTCCTGCGGCACGAGGTCGCTCGACTCGCTGTGGAACACCACCACCTCGCCGTCACCCGAGATCGCCGGCAGGTACGAATCGTCGTTGGAGCCGTACGTCGCTCCGCGGCTCATCAGGCGCGTCGTTCCGGCGGTGCGGTCGCGCAGGAAGATGTCGCTCTGCAGGTCCGTGTCGAGCACGTCCAGGTTCGAGCTGAAGCTCTGGAAGGCCACGAAACGCCCGTCGTCCGAGACGGCCGGATCGTACGAACTCTGGTTGGCCGCGACCCCGGCCGTGTTGACCGAGAGGCGGAACGTCTGCAGAAGCTGCGCGTCGTGCACGAAGATGTCGTAGGCGGCGGCGAACTCGCCCGGCGCCAGGTTCGAGGCGCTCGAGCAGAAGGCGACCCAGCGGCCGTTGCGGGAGATCGACGAGCCGGTGAACGTGCTGCCGTCGCCCTGGAGTCCGGCCGAGCTGACGCTCGCGCGCAGCGTGAGGTTGCTCTGAAGGTCGCGCCGGAAGCAGTCCGTCTGGCCGTTCGTGTCGGCCGCGACGAGGTTCGAAGCCGAGCTCACGAACGTGACGTAGCGTCCGTCGCCCGAGATCCCGCCGGTCCACGAGAAGCCCGAGCCGGGCGCGCCCGTGAGCGCGACGCTCACGAGCAGCGTGCCGCCGGTCATGTCGCGCCGGAAGACCTGGTAGCCGGTCGTGCTGCCGGGCGTGAGGTTCGTGGCCGAGCCCTCGAAGCACACGAAGCGCCCATCGGTGGACACGCGCGGCCTGTGGCAATCGCCGCTCGATGCCTGTCCCGATGCCCCGCGCGTGACGGTTCTCGTCGTCCCGAGCGTGCGATCGTGCAGGTAGATGTCCTTGCTGCCCCCGATCGGGACGTCGGTCGCCAGGTTGTTCGCCTCACTCCCGAAGACGACGAAGCGGCCGTCGAAGGAGAGGTGCGGCTCCAGGCTCGCACCGTCGCCCTGCGCGCCCGCATCGGAGACGCTCACGCACTCGACCGAGCCGGTGAAGCGGTCGCGCACGAAGATGTCCGTGACACCGTTCGTGTCGTTCGCGACCAGGTTCGAGGCCGCGCTGCGGAAGGCGATGAAACGTCCGTCTCCCGAAACCGAGACCTGGTCGGAGTCACCGATCCCTTGACCCGCGGATGCACCAACGCTGGCACGCTCCGTCGTCCCTTGAGCGGGACTGGGTACGGCCAAAGCCACCCAGATCGTGCCGAGCGCCATCCGGGCGCACGCGGTGGCAAACCTCATCCGACGTTCCTCCGGGGACCAGCGAACCCTCGACTGATGACCGTAAATCCGCAGGAGGGATCGCGCAAGGTGGCCAGATCCCTGGGGTTCCGCAGCAGATCCCAGACGGCGGTCCGGGTCTGCCGATCCGTCCCCGGGCTGGGACGGGGCCTCGATCCGGCGCGGCTCGCGGAGCCGCACTAGCCCAGGACCGTCGCGCGCGCGTCGACCGCCGTCGGGCTGGCGGGTCGGCCCAGGAAGTACCCGTCGAGCCCCTGGCCCTGGTAGCGCGGCATGATCAGGAGCCCCGACCACGGCGCGCGGACCTCGGTCGCGAGGCCCGGGCCCGCGTGCGCCAGCAACTCGCCCTGCGTCACCGGCTGGAAGTTGCGGTAGCCGGGCAGCATCTCGAACTCCTCGCCGGGCTGCAGGCGGTGCACGAAGCCGATCTCGACCGCGGAGGGCAGGCCGCTCGCGGCCGCCGCCAGCCGCTCGCGGTGGCGCGCCAGACCGCCGGGCACGTCGGCCTCGCTGACGACACCGGCGCCGGCCAGCGTGATCCACACCGCCGACTCGTGGTGGTCGACCGTCGAGGGCGCATCGTTCTGACCGCCCTCGAGGATCACGGCCGGATGACCCAGCGAGCCCAGGTACTCGATCAGCGTGCCGGCGATCAGCGGCTGAAGGCCGAGCAGCGTCGGCACGCCCAGGCGCGCGGACGCGTCGCGGCTGGACGACGGCCCGGCCACGACGGCGAACGGCGGACCGACGCCGGACGTCGAGTGCAGGTCGAGGTGGACGACGCCGCCCTCGGCCGATTCGAGCTCGGCTTCGAGCAAGTCGAGCAGCTCGCGCTGCTCTGAACGCTCGACCGTATCCTGGCTCGGATCGCCGTGGCGCAGCTCCTCGACGTGGCCGCGCGACCAGAGGCGGTTCATGTCCTCGTCGATGAAGCGCACGTTGCGCGCCAGCCCGGCGCGGTTGCCGACGAACGCGACGAGGCGACCCGAGGCGGCGACGCCGCGGCGGCCCAGGTCGCGCAGGACGCGCCGCATTGCGTGCAGGCCGGCCGGCTCGTTGCCGTGGATGCCGACCGTGACGACGAGCAGCGGCCCGCCGCGCGCGCCGGTCGAGACGGTGCCGAGGACGCGGGCGAAAGTCCCCGGCCGATCCGACGTTTTCATGCTGCGCGTCTCCATTGTCCGTGTCGTCGGGTCGATCCCCCGCGGCGAGGCTTGGCTCAGGCCTTCTTCTCGTCCCCGAGCCACCGTTCCAAGAGCTGGCCGGCGACCTCGAAGAAATCGTGCTCGGTGATGATGCCGGCCAGCCGGCCGTCCTTCAGCACGGGCAGGCAGCCGATCTTGTGTCGGCGCATCAGCTCGATCGCCTCGACCGTGCCCGTCTCGGGTGTGCAGGTGATCGGGTCGCGTTCCATGATCTCCCCCACCGCGACTTGCCCGCCGGCGCCTTTGCCGCGCGAAAGGATGCGCATCAGCGCCCGATGCGAGACGAGGCCCAGCAGGCGACCTTCGTGGTCCTCGACCGGCACGTGGCGCAGGTGCTCCCACTCCATGAGCGAAGCGGCCAGGTCGACGATGTCGTCGTCGTGCACCGTGAAGAGGTCGGTGGTCATCAGCTGGCCGACCGTGCGGTAGCTGTCCCTGTCGTCGGCCTTGCCCTGCACCTGGGCCAGCTCCCACTCGTGCACGGGCAGGTTCTCCTCCTGGTGCTCGACCATCGCAGCGGTCAGCGCGCGGTAGCGGTCGACGGCGCGGCCGCGCTCGCCCATCGCGGACAGCGAGTCGAGCGCCCACTGCGCGCCGGTCCGCCCGCTCTGCACGCGCGACTCGAGCACGCCCAGGTACGTGTCGATGTCGGCCGCGTCGACGCCTTGCGACTTCAAGCCCGCGCGCGCCAGCGGCAGGAGAGTCCGCAGGATGAGCTCGTCGGCCGCAACCGCGCGCCCGTCGATCCAGCGGAAGCGCGCGTGCAGGCCGTAGCGCGCCGCAGCCACGAAGTTGGCCTTGGCGTCGTCGAACTTCATGCGGCGCGAGACGTCGCCGTACTCGCCGTCGAGCGCGGTCATCAAGCCGTAGAAGAAGGCCGCGTTGGCCACTTCGTCGCGCACGGTCGGTCCGGCCGGCAGCACGCGGCACTCGATGCGCAGGTGCGGCTTGCCGTCGAGGATGCCGTAACAGGGCCGGTTCCAGCGGTAGACGGTGCCGTTGTGCAGGCGCAGCGCCTTGAGCGGCGGGACCTCGCCGCGGTCGAGCATCTCGAGCGGCGACTCGTCGCTGGCGGTCGTGATCAGCGAGCGGAAGCGCGCGATGTCGTCGCGGAAGATCTCGAGGATCGAGCCCTCCACCCAGCGGTCGCCGAAGCTGACGCGCTGGCGCACGCCGCGCGCCACCTTGTGCTCGTGGCGCGTGTCGAGCGACTGCTGGAAGAGCGCCACGCGCGTCTCGTGCCACAGGCGGTGCTTCAAGAGGACCGGCGAGTTCGAGCCGGCCGCGAGCAGCGGCGCGACGATCACCTGGGCCAGGTTGTAGAGCCGCGCGAACTCGTCCGCGCCGGCCTGGTAGTGCAGCTGAAAGCTCGTGTTGCAGGCTTCCAGCATCACATTGTCGTGGACGGTCTGCAGCTCGTCGAGGCCCTTGATCAGAGCGCTGAAGCGCCCGCCGCGCTGCTCCGTCATCAGGTTGTTGAGCTGCAGGTAGCGCGGGATCGGCGTCATCGAGTCGATGCCCAGGTGGCACTTGTCGAGCGTCGGCAGGATCCCGCACAGGACGATTTTCGTCCCCTGCTGCGCCGCGACCGTGCGCGCCTCGCCGAGCAGGCGGACCAGCTCGTCCTCGAGCACCTTGAACGCGCGGCCCGAAAGCGTCAGCGGCGTCAGGTTCGCTTCGAGGTTGAACAGCGCCAGCTCGGTGACGAAGCTCGACGGCAGGTGCTCGAGCAGCTTCAGGGCCATGTTGGCCGGCTGCAGGGTGCGGTCGACCAGGAACATCTCCTGCTCGGCGCCGATGCGCCGCACGCCCTTCTCGATCCAGCCTTCCTCGATCATGCGCTCGAGGGCGCGCACGTCCTCGAGCATCGAACGCACGAAGTTCCGACGTTGAGCGTCGTCGGGCAGCGTGCTGATCTGGTCCTTGGCCATGGCAATGTGGGCCGCTCGCTAGCTGCTCGCTGGCCTGTAGTGGGCCGCTCGCTGGCCGCTTCGGTTCTCCCTAGTCCGGCGAGTCTAGCAGTCCCGCTGCAGCAGATCCCACCCGGAAGCTACCCGGAGGGCATGCGAGCGGGCATCCTCTAGCTGGCTGGGGCGAGGGGCGCCCGGCGGAGAACCGATGAGCAGCACGTATCTCACCCAGGAGCTCAAGGAGACCCTGACGTTCATCCTGGCCGGCGGCCAGGGCGAACGGTTGAAGCCGCTGACGATCCACCGCGCCAAGCCGGCCGTGCCGTTCGGCGGCTCGTACCGGATCATCGATTTCACGCTCAGCAATTGCATCCATTCCGGTCTGCGGCGCATCTACGTGCTGACGCAGTACCAGGCGCGCAGCCTCGAGGAGCACATCCGTTTCGGCTGGAATTTCCTGCCGCGCCGGCTCGAGCAGTTCATCAGCGTCAGCCCGCCGCACCACGCCACGGTCGAGAAGTGGTACCAGGGCACGGCTGACGCGATCTACCAGAACCTCGATCTGGTCGAGGACGGCGAAGCGAAGAACGTCCTCATCCTATCGGGCGACCACATCTACAAGATGGACTATGGGGCCATGCTGCGTCAGCACATCGCGACGAGCGCGAAGCTGACGATCGGTGCCGTGCGCATCCCGCAGGCCGAGGCCCGGCGCTTCGGCATCTTCGAGATCGACGTCGACGGCCGCGTGATCGGTTTCCAGGAGAAGCCGGCCGTGGGCAAGGAGATCCCGGGCCAGCCGGGCTGGTGCCTGGGCTCGATGGGCATCTACGTGTTCGAGGCGGCCGAGATGGTGCGCCGCCTGCGCGCCGACGCGACGAAGCCCGGTTCGAGCCATGATTTCGGCAAGGACGTCATCCCGGCCATGATCGACCAGGGCGCGGTGTTCGTGCACCGCTTCGTCGACCGCGACAACGCCGAGGAGCCGTACTGGCGCGACGTGGGCACGATCGACGCCCTGTACGACGCGAACATGGACCTCGTGTCCGTCGCGCCGCGCTTCAACCTGTACGACCAGGGCTGGCCGATCTACTCGCTGTGGCACGCCGATCCGCCGGCGAAGACCGTGCTCGACAGCCCGGGGCGGCGCTCCGAAGTGATCGATTCGTTGCTCTGCCCGGGCGTCGTCGTGTCGGGCGGGCGCGTCAAGCGCTCGATCCTCTCGAACCGCGTGCACGTCGAGGAGGGCGCCGTGGTCGAGGACTCGATCCTGTTCGGGGGCGTGCGCATCGGCCAGGGCGCCAAGGTGCGCCGCGCGATCCTGGACAAGTGGACCCAGGTCCCGGCCGGGGCCACGATCGGTCACGACCGCGCCCACGACGAGCGGCGGTTCACGATGACCCCCAGCGGTGTCGTGGTCGTCCCCTCGCGCTTCGCGTTCGAGGGCTCGGAGAAGCCCCTCGAGTTCAGCGCTCATTTCCCGCGGCCGGGCGAGTGACCTCGGCCGCGGAAACGTGCTAGGAGCTTTCGTGCACACGACTGTCCCGACATCGATCCGGCGCCGCTGCGCGCTCCTGCTCCCCGTCCTGGCCCTGGCTGGCGCCGCGCGCTCCCAGGACGAGCCGACCGCGCCCCCTCAGGGCCAGCCGCAAGAACAGTCGCCCGCGACGCCCCCGCGTCCGCCGGGCGGCGCGCCGCCCTCGAAGGACGCGTTGAAGATGGGCTCGCCGCCCCAGCTCGCGCCGGGAACGACCGAGCAGCAGATGTGGCCGGCGGCGACCGCCGAGGGCTGGAAGAAGCCGGTGCTGATCCCCTGGCAGCGCTCGTTCGACGACGCGCTGCGCGTTGCGAAGGCGACGAACAAGCCGATCCTCGTGGCCGTCAACATGGACGGCGAGATCGCCAGCGAGCACTACGCCGGCGTGCGCTACCGCGAGCCCGGGACCGCCAAGCTGTTCGAGCCGTACGTGTGCGTCGTCGCCTCGGTCTACCGGCACACGCCGCGCGACCACGACGAGCATGGCCGGCGGATCTTGTGCCCGCGCCTCGGCGACGTGACGTGCGGCGAGCACATCGCGGCCGAAACCGAGCTGTACGACAAGTACTTCGAGGGCATCCGCATCTCGCCGCGGCACATCGCGCTCGAGCTGGACGGCACGAAGACGTACGACGTGTACTTCTCGTGGGACACGCAGACCGTGTTCACCGCGCTGGTGAAGGGCGCCGAGAACCGCCCGCCGCCGACGCCGCTCCTGCGCGACCTGCCGATCGTCGACCGCACGCAGAGCGCCGACGTCCAGGACCGCACGGACGTCGAGACGACCTACCAGACCGCCACGCCGGAGGTCCGGCGCGAGCTGATCAAGGCGGTCGTCGCGCGCCGCACGGTCGATCAGGTCGATCTCCTGCGGCTGGCGGTGTTCGGGCTCGACCTCGAGGCCGCGCGACTCGCTCGCCAGGCGCTGGCGCAGTCCGAGACGGAGCCGGCCGTCGACCTGATCGCCGAAGCCCTGAAAGCGCCGCTCGCGGCCGACGAGCGCGAGCTGCTGATCGCGGCCTCGGCGCGCATGGCCAAGAAGTACCCGCGCGCGCGGACGCTGACTGCTCTGCACCAGGGCCTGGCGCAGACGTCGAAGTGGGTCGACGCGCGGCGCTGGTCGGAGATCGAGTACGAGGCGCGCGCCCGCGCGGCCGGCGTCGGCGAAGCGCGCACGCTGGAAACGCGCGCGACGCAGGCTCAGGCCCGTCCGACGGACACGGCTGCGCACCTCGATCTGGCCGAAGCCTTCCTGGCGCGCGCGCTCGATCCGGCCACGGAGAAGTCGTTCGCGAAGCTGCTCGTCGACGACGCGCGCGCCGCGGCCAGCTCTGCGCGGGAGCTGGGCGGAGATAGCTGGCGCCTCGCGTCCGTGCTGGCCGTCACGTCGGCCCTGTCCGGCGACGAGGAAGCCGCGCGCGCGCACGCGGTCAAGGCCGTCGAAGGCGGCATGCTGATGCCCGACGCCAGCGCAGACGCGGTGATGGAGCGCACGGGCGTGCGCGTCGTCGCGCTGTTTGCTCAGGCGCGCCAGATGGCGATCCGCAGCGCGTACCGCGCCGGCACCGGCTGGCCGCCGGAGTGGTTGGCGGACGTCAACGCGGCCTACGCGCTGCTCTCGAAGCACCCGCTGGGCACCGACGACAACCTCGTGTCGTTCTACGACTTCCTGCGCTGGCTGGGCGGCACGACGCGCGCGAACGGGATCCTGGACGACGCGCTGGCGCGCTTCCCGGGCTCGCCGCTCGTGCACGACCGGCTGCGCGCGCGGCTCCTGTGGGAGTCGGGTCCGGACGGCCTCGAAGGGGCGTACGCGGACCGACTGGCGAAGGAACCCGCGAACTCGGACCTGGTCTGGTTCGCTGGCTACGCGTCGCTGGTCGCGGCCGAGAACCACCGACGCGCGGGCGACGCCGAGAAGGCGTTCGGCGCCTACGAGCGCGGCATCGCGCACTACGAGAGCTTCGTGGCCCAGCGTCCCGAAGGACGCACCTCGGCCGACCACTTCGTCGCGCTGGCACTCGCCGGCCGCGCGCGCCTGGCGCTCGACGCGCGCGACTACGCGGCCGCGACGCGGCAGATCGTGGCCGCGTTCGCGCGCTCGCCCGAGTCGGCCGCGTCGCCCGACGGCCTGAACATCACGCCGGCCGACACGGCCAAGATGTTGCGCGAGCAGCTCATCAACCAGCCCATGGAGTTGGCTGTGGAGCTCCAGCGCGCGCTCGACGCGCTCGACCCGAAGCTGCTCGAGAAACGCGCCTTCGAGCTCGACAACCCGACGCCGCGCCCGCGCCGGAATCCCCCGCGCCAGCCGCCTACCGATCCGCCGAAGTAGCGCGGCCCGCGTGCAGGATCAGCGCCGCACGCTTAGGCGCACCAACAGAATCGGAGAGGCCCTAAGCTCGGTTCTTTTCGGCCTCGAGAGTGTCGGAGTTGTGCCTGGCACGGTATCGACAGGCTCAGGCTTCCTCAGCGCGACGCGGGCTGCGCCAGGACCTCTTCGAGGTACTTGGGCAGCATGTTGCGCCATGTCGGCCAGTCGTGGTGCCACTCGGCGCCCCACTCGTCGACGCGGTTCGGGACGCCCTTGCTGCCGAGCACGTGGGCGACGCGCCAGGATTCCTCGGGGGCCTCCCAGTTGCCGCGGCCGTGCGTCAGCAGCACGAAGCGCTTGCGCAGCGCGTCCAGATGCGGGCCTTCGCCCAGGTTCGGGACGAAGTGCAGCGGCGAGCTGTAGTAGAAGTCGAGCGTGACTTCGTCGCCCATGAACTTCTTCAGATCGTACGTGCCCGACATGCAGATCGCGGCGCGGAACACGTCCGGGTGACGGCACACGGCGGCCAGCGCGTTGAACGCGCCGATCGACGCGCCGGCGGCGATGACCTCGACGTCGTTGTCGCGGCAGTCGACGCGGATCGCGGGCAGCACCTCGTGGTACAGGAACGCGTCGAAGCGGTTCTGGGTGCGCGCGGCCTCGTGCCGCGGGAGCTCGTTGTCGAGCATCGCCTGCCCGCCGACGGAATCGACCGAGTACAGCTTCACGCGCCCCGCGGTGAGCAGAGGCCCGAGCGTCTTGACCATGAGGAAGCGCTCGCACTCCTCGCAGTCGCCCGCGGCCGTCGGGAAGATCAGGACGGGCACGCCGCTCTCGCCCCAGCGGACGACCTTGACTTCCTTGTTGCCCAGGCGCTCGGAGCGCCACGTCGAGGATTCCTTGCTCATGTCCAGTGAGGTCTCTCGGGGGGGTGCGGATCTCATCGGGTGTGAACCGGTTTGCGGGCTCGGTTGCGGACCTTGGCGCGCTTCGAAGGCACGGCGGCAGCACGCTGGGCCTTGGCTTTCACGCGGCCGCGCGCGGACTTGCGCGCCGCCTTCTGGGCCAGCGCGGCGCGTGCGGCTGAGTCCTCGGCGCGCCAGACCTGCAGCTCGGACCAGAAATGCTCGGTGAAGCGCTCGACCTCGTGCGCCGGGAACAACGCCGTGACCTTCTGGCGCACGGCATCCTGCGCTGCATCGGTGCCGAAGTACTCGTTCACGACCTCGTCCAGGTGCGGCAGGTGCTTCGCGCAGAACTCCTCGAACTTCGCCGCGTCGAAGCGCTCACGCGCGATCTTGCCGTAGGCCGCGATCTTCTTGCGCAGGGGCCAGCTCTTGTCGGCCACGTCGAAGAACGGCTGCCAGTCGAGCGTGGGCCGCATGGGCCGCTTCGTGGCCGCGCAAAAGAGCGACCAGCGCAAGTACGACTTCACGACCCACGGGAAGTGGCGGTGCAGCGACGTCACCTGGCTGTCGGGGCAGGGGTTGGCGAAGTCGATCGGATGCCAGACGTGCTCCTTCAGCAGCGCTTCGCACGAGTTGAAGTCCCAACCGAAGAACGCGTTGATCGTGAGCGTAATGTCCTCGATCAGCGCCCGGTCGTCGGCCGTCAGGAAGCCCTTCTCGTTCGTGTAGCGCAGGTGGAGCGGCTGGCTCGGGTCGTATTTGATGACGTGCGTCTGCGGCCCGAAGCCGATACAGCGCACGAATTGGTCGTAGGGCAGGATGCCGGCCTGCAGGTGCAGCAGCATGCGCTCGCTCTGGTCGTACGCACGCGTCAGCTCGCCGGCGTCGTCGACCTTCGAGACGCCCTTCCAGCCGCCGCCGTCGAACGGCTTCGAGAAGGCCGGGAACCCGATCTCGGACCCGATCTGCGGCAGGTCGAAAAACTTCGCGTAGCGGCTCAGCGTGACGCGCAGGTCGGGCTTCTCCTCGTAGTCCTTGGCCGGGATCATCGCCGTCGCCGGGATCGGCAGCCCGAGGCGCATCATCGCGCAGTAGGTCGTGTGCTTCTCCATCGACTGCACCGACCACGGGTTGTTCAGCACGTACGTGCCGTCGAGCAGGATCGCCTTCTTGATCCATTCGCGCTGCAGCGCGAACCAGTGCGTCAACCGGTCGATGACGACGTCGTAGCGCGGCTCGGGCCGCAGGTGGAACGGCACGATCGAGGTGCGCTCGACCTGGAAGCGCACGGTGTCGCGCCCCATCGGCAAGGCCAGATCCAGGCGCGCGAGGATGTCCTCGTAGGCCTTGGGCCAGCAGATGTCCGCACCCAGCGACAACCCGATCCTGCGTGTGACGGTTCCCACGTTTCTCTCCGGCCCGAAGGGTTCCGCCCGGGCCCGCCGGGTGGAAAAGGCCGAGGAGTCTAGCAGCCATTGGCGCGGGACGCGACGCCGTCGGCGCCCCGGGCAGTGGTCTTTCCGGGCAACTCAGCCGTCGTCTTCGGACAGCAGCGCCTTCTTCGCCGCCTCGAGCCCTGCGAGGTGCTCGGGCGTCAGCGGCGGTTGGGACAGGTCGAGCGCGCGCAGCGCGTCGACCACGGCGGCGGCGACGACCAGCCGCATGAACCACTTGTGGTCGGCCGGCACGACGTACCACGGCGCGCGCGGCGTCGCGGTGTGGCGGATCGCCTCCTCGTAGGCCCGCATGTACTCGTCCCAGTGCGCCCGCTCGCGCACGTCGCCGGCCTCGAACTTCCAGTTTTTCCCGGGTTCCTCGATGCGTTCCAGGAAGCGCTTCTTCTGCTCCTCGCGCGAGACGTGCAGGAAGAACTTCACGACCTGCGTACCGTTGCGGGCCAGGAAGTCCTCCATCGCGGCGATGTCGCGCAGCCGTTCGTCGAAGACTTTCTTCTGGATCAGCTCGCTCGGGATCTTCTGCGACCGGAGCAGCTCCTCGTGCACGCGCACGACGAGCACCTCTTCGTAGTGCGAACGGTTGAAGATGCCGATCTGGCCGCGCTCCGGCAGGGCTTTCCAGTGGCGCCATAGCCAGTCGTGGTCCAGCTCCTCGTTGCTCGGCGCCTTGAACGACACGACACGGCACCCGGCCGGGTTGACGCCCGACATGACGTGCTCGATCGTGCTGTCCTTGCCGGCTGCGTCCATCGCCTGCAACACGATCAGGAGCGACCAGCGGTCCTGCGCGTAGAGGCGCTCCTGGTACTTGGCCAGGTCCTCGATGCCCGCGCGCAGCAGTGCCTGCGCTTCGTCCTTGGACGCGATGTGCCCCGTGTCGCGCGGGTCGCAGTCGGCGAGGCGGAAGGTCTGGCCGTCCTCGACCCGGTAGCGCTGCAGGAGCTGCCCGTGATCGTGGTCGGGCCCCGGCTTCGCTGGTTTCATGCTCACCTCCACGGCGCCACGGGCGCGTCGATCACTCGTACACCATCCACAACGGCCCCGGGAACAGCCACGAAAGACCCTCGCGCAAGCGATCGCGCCAGTTCTCCCAGTTGTGGCCGTCGTAGGCCTCGGTGTACTTGACGTCGAGGCCCGCGCGCTCGAGCAGCGGCACGAGCGAGCGGTTGTAGTAGATCAGCGATTCGTACACGCCGCAGGATACGTAGAGCTGCGCGGCCGGCTGGCCCGGGTTGCGGCGGAGGCCGTTCACGAAACGCACGACCGGGTCGAACACCGGGCCGCGGTCGTGCGGACCGATGTCCGTGAACGCGAACGAGCCCGACTGCAGCAGCAGACGGTCGAAGAAGCCCTGGTAGCGCCAGGCGGCGGCCAGCGACGCAACCGCGCCGAACGACGCGCCGCCCAGGCAGCGCGCGGACGGCTTGCCGACCAGCGGGAACGCGCTCTCGAGCTGGGGCACGAGATCGCGCACGAGGAAATCGGCATGGCGCGAATCGTCGGCGTACTCGCGCAACCGGTCGCGCGACTGGATCAGCGCGACGACCATGCTCGGGATCTCGAGACGGTGGATCAGGTTGTCGAGCGACGTCTTGAGGCTGGCGTAGCGCACGTAGTCCTCGCCATCGTGCATCACGAGCAGCGGGTAGCGGCGCGAGCGACGGAAACGCGCCGGCAGGTACACCTGGATCGGTCGGTCGCCCAGCGTCTTCGACGTGATCGTCTGCTCGACGATCTCGCCCGGACGCGCTTCGGGGTCGGGCAGCGACCACTCCGGCTCCTGGTACCCGGTGCCGTGCACGACCGAGTTCACGCCGTACGGATCGCTCGCGACGTTCGGGTTGAGCGGGTCCTGGATCAGGCGGTGGTCGTTGCCCGTGACGACCTCGAGCTTGTATTCGAGCCGCGAGCCCTCGGGCACGTCGATCGCCAGGAACCACAGGTCGCTGCCGGGGACGTTGTGGAACGGCAGCGCCGTCGCCAGGCCGTGGATCCAGTGGCGCAGCTTCACTTCGTCGACCGCGCCGCGGAAGACGAACGTGACCGTGCGACCTTCGACGACCGGGAATTGCCGGCCGGAGAGCCAGGCTTCGAGCGCCCACGGGCCGAGGCGCGCATGACGCTCGATGTCCTGGACGAGCGTCGCGCTCACGCCGCACCCGCCTGGACGAGGATGCCGTCCTCGTGCAGCCGCAGCGTGCCCGGCGCGCCGTGCCAGCGCTGCCCGTCCCAGTCCATGCGCGTCAGCGGATCGAGCGCGGCACACGTGTCGGGCGCGAAGCGGCGCGCGAGCAGCGCGATGCGCCGCTTGTCGTGCAGGAGCAGGCGCTTCTTCGCGTGCGGAAACGGCAGCAGGCCCGTGTACGCGCCCAATCCCTCCTCGTGCAGCTCGGCCGCGCCCTGCCCTTGCGGCGGGCTGTCGTGGAACAGCACGACGCGCTGGCCCAGCGCCATCGCACCGGCCGACCAGGCCACGATCGGCCGCGCGCCGAACAACGGCAGGACGTCGAAGAGGCGCAAGCGGTGGAGCAGCGCGACGACGTGACCGCCGGCCACGCACACGCACTGGCAGGCGTCCAGCACGCTCGCCAGCTCGCGCCTGTGATCCGCGACCGCGTCGCGCTCCGAGGGGCTCCAATCCGCGTCGAACTCGCGGTGGATCAGCGCCACGCGCCGCAGGTGGAACGCGTCCAGGTCGCGCACGGCCTCGATCGCGCCGGCGCGCTCGGCCTCGAGCATCTCCTCGCGGCCGGGTGTGGGCTCGCGGCGCAGCATCTCGCGCGCGGCCTCGATCGAATGCGAGAGGCGCAGGCGGTAGAGCTCGTGCTGCTCGCGCAGGCGGTCGGAGCGAGTCCGCAGCGCGCGCGCCAGCTCCGGATCGCGCGCCATGACGTCCTCGGCGCGCTCCCAGATGCGCAGGTTCACGCTGCGGCCACCCAGGTGCTCGCGCATCTCCTGGTCCTCGTCCTCGCGCTCCTCCCAGCCGGCGGTGACGGCCGCGACGGTGCCGTGGATCCCGAGGGATTCGACGGCCTGGTTCAGCGTGCGGTGCAACCGCTGCGGCCCGAGCAGCACGACGCGCGCGGTGTGCATGCGGTTCAGGAGGCGACGATGCGCAGCTCGGACGCGAACGCGTCGCCCATGCGCAGGCAGGTGTCCAGGTCGGGGTGTCGCACGACGATCCAGCCGTCGCCGATCGCACTCGCCTTCCAGTCGCGCCGCGGCGCGCCGATCGGCGCCAGCTCGACGACCGGGACGTGCTCGCCGAAGCGCGCCATCAGGCTGTCGAGGCCTTCGTAGCCGCGGATGCGACCCTGGCCGACCGCGCGCTTGAAGACCACGCCGGCGTTGAACTTCTTGCGCAGGTCCTGCGAGATCCGACCCTGGCACACGGCCTCGGCCCAGCCGCGGAAGAGGTCGCAGTCGGACGCGTAGTTCATCA
>JANNQS010000032.1:0-14341 GCA_031400875.1 Planctomycetota bacterium
GCTCCCGCGGACAGCGGTGCGGGTGGAAGCTCGAATCGAGCCGGTGCGGAACGGGTCGAGGGATCTGGAAACCAGGCAGGTCCATGGCGTTTTCTCCGTGCGGGGAGAATGCCCCCGCATCCGGAGGACCGCGCCGGGGCCCTAACGGTTGCAGGTGAAACCGAAAAAAGGCGCAGCCGAGGGGGTCAGCTTCCGTCCCTAGGGACGCGGGAAGCGATCCGTGGGAGACTGAAGCCATGCTCTCCGCCGTCCTCGCGCTCCTCCTCCAGACCCCTGCCCCTGCACCCAATCCCCTCCCGCTGGCCGTCGACCTGTGCGAGGTGAGCGTGAGCTCGCGCGCGGACGTCGCGCGCCTCTTCGAGCTGGCGCGCGATCCCGACGACCACGACAGCGCGGCTGACGGCCGCGTGCGCGTGTACGCGACGGCGCCCGAGCAGGCGAGCCTGCGTCGCGCCGGCTTCGAGCTGCGCGTCGTGCAACGCGATCTCTCGCGCTTCTATGCCGAGCGCGCCGCGTCGCAGCCGACGGTCGGACCCGGACCGGGCACGATGGGCGGATGGCGCACGCTGGCCGAGATCGTGACCGAGCTCGACCGCCTCGCGGCGACGTACCCGACGATCGTGAGCCCGAAATATTCGATCGGGACGACCGGGGAGGGCCGCCCGATCTGGGCCATCCGCATCAGCGACAACCCGAGCGTCGACGAGGCGGCCGAACCGGTCGCGTGGTTCGACGCGCTGCACCACGCGCGCGAGCCGATGGGCGGCGAATCGCTGCTGCTGCTGGCCGACTGGATCGTCACGCGCTACCCATCCGACGCGAACGTGCGGCGCATGGTCGAGACGCGGCAGACCGTGCTCGTACCGTGCGTGAACCCCGACGGGTACGAGTGGAACCGCACGACGAACCCGGGGCGGCGGCGGGATGTGGCGCAAGAACCGCCGGCCCAACGGCGACGGCACGTTCGGCGTCGACCTCAACCGCAACTACGGCTGGGAGTGGGGCCCGCAGAATCCAGGATCGTCGGGCGTGACGTCGGACGAAACCTACCGCGGACCCTCGGCGTTCAGCGAACCCGAGACGCGCGCCGTGCGCGACGCGCTGGCCGCGCACCCGCCGGGCATGAGCATTTCGGCGCACACGTTCGGCGCCCTGTGGCTCTACGCCTGGGGCTACAACACGGTGGTGACGACGGACGATCCGCTGTTCCAGCAGTACGGTCAGATCGCGACGGCCACGAACGGCTTCGTGCACGGCACGCCCTGGCAGACGCTCTACATCGCCAACGGCGTCAGCCTCGACTGGCACTATTCGCAGGGCGTTTTCGCTTTCAGCCCCGAGATCGGCGGGCAGTCCGACGGGTTCTGGCCGCTGATCTCGCGCATCCCGGCACTGTTCGAGGACGTGCGCCAGCCGTACCTCGACATCGTGCGTTGGAGCGGCGGCTGGGCCCAGCGCACCGGCGCGACGTGGACGCAGGCCGCGGGCGAAGGCGACGGCGACGCGTACCCCGAGCCGGGCGAAGCCTGGGATCTGGCGGTGACGCTGGCCAACGGCGGCGTGGCGCCCGTCTCGGGCGTGCTGACGCTGGCGTCGAGCAACCCGGCCGTGGTCGTGCGCAACGCGACCGTGCCGTTCAACGTCGGACCCAGCGTGCTACCCCTGACAGGCACGCCGAGCGGTCCGCACACGCGCGCGACGGCGGCCTTGTTGCCGCTGCGCGTCGAGTTCGCAGCCAACGCCGCGATCGGCAACGCCTACACGCTCGACCTGGGGATCGCGTTCGACGGTCTCGTCACGCCCGACGTCGTGTCGGTGCTGCTCGGCGAGCCGCGCGTCCTGGCCTTCGACGACATGGAGGTCGCGGCGTTCGGATGGACGACGACCACGTCGGGCGCGAACTACGCGTTCGAGCGCGCTGTCCCGCAGCCCACGACGAGCGGCGGACAAGAAGCACAACCCGGTGCGGACACGACGCCCGGAGCGGGCACGCGCTGCTGGGTCACCGGCGCGACCGCCGGCGGGAGCGCCAGCACGAACGACGTCGACGGGACGACGACGCTGACGAGCCCGCGCTTCCACGCGTCGGGGTTCGGGCACATCGAGCTGTCCTACGCGCGCTGGTTCGCGAACCTGCCCGGCGGGCCGCTCGACGACCACCTGCTGGTCCAGATCTCGAACGACGACGGCGCGACGTGGGCGCAGCTCGAAAACCCGTCCAACGACAACGCCTGGCGCACGCGTACGTTCAACCTGGAGGCGTTCGTGCCGCTGACGGACCGTCTGCGGTTGCGCGTGACCTGCGCGGATGCGCCCAACAACGACTTGACCGAGGCCGCGATCGACGATCTCGTGCTGCGCGCCTGGTCCAGCCTGCCGACGCTCGGCCTGTGGGGCGCGACCCCGGCCGGCGCGAGCGCGCGCCTGTTCGTCGACGGGCCGCCGGGCTCTTCGTACCGCGTGCGCATCGCGACCGCGGAGCAGGCCGGGCAGACGACGCCGGGCACCGCGGGCCAGACGTTCCTGGCCGGCACGATCACGGATCTGGCCATGGGCACCACCGGTCCCGACGGGAACGCGATCGTCTCCTGGACGGTCGCGTCCGGAGCGCCGGCCTTCCTGCAGGTGCTGATCGACGAGGGCGGCCCGCAAGCGGCGTGGTCGAACCTCTTGCGCGTCAACGCGCCGTGAACCACGAGGGGGCCGATGCAAGACACCCCCGCCGTCCGCGCGCCCGAGTTCCCGGTCGGGCTCGAGTGGGTCAACACGGAACGGCCGGTGACCCTGCAGGACATGCGCGGCCGCTTCGTCGCGATCGAGTTCTGGACCTCGTGTTGAATCAACTGCCACCACAACGCGGCGCAGTTGCGCCGTGTCCAGAAGCGCTTTCCGTTCGAGCTCGCCGTGCTGGGCGTGCACTCGCCCAAGTTCCCGGCCGAGCGTGAGCTCGCGCACCTGCGCGCCGCGGTGCGCCAGCTCGGCATCGAGCACCCCGTCGTCCAGGACGCCGACCACGCCGTGTGGCGCTCGTGGGCCGCGCGCGGGTGGCCGACGCTGGCGCTCGTCGATCCCGAGAGCCGCCTGCTCGGTACGGCCGCGGGCGAGATCGACGCCGACCGTCTGGGCGACGCGCTGCAGCGCCTGATCCCGGTGTACGAGGCGCGCGGCAGCCTCGTGCGCAAGACGCCGACCGTCACCCCGGAGCGGCAGCGCGTGCGGACGCTGTCGCATCCTGCGAAGCTCCTGGTGACGTCGAACTCGACCCTGTTCGTGGCCGACACGGGACACGACCGCGTCCTGCAGCTCGAGATCGACGACAAGCACAAGAGCGCGCGGATCGAGAAGCAGATCGGCTCGGGCACGGCCGGATTCGCGAACGGCAGCGTCGGCACGGCGCGCTTCCACGGGCCGCGCGGCCTGGCGCGGTCGGGCTCGACGCTCTACGTCGCGGACACGCAGAACCACGCGGTGCGTGCGGTCGACTTGAACACCGGATTCGTGCGCACGATCGCGGGCACGGGCGAGATCGGGCACGGGCCGCTGCGCTCGAGCGGCGATCCGCGGCAGGTCGCGCTGCGCTCGCCCTGGTCCTTGTGGCTCGATCGGCCCTGGCTCTACGTCGCGCTGGCCGGCAGCCACCAGATCGCCGTGATCGAGGACGAGAAGGAGATGCGCACGTTCGCGGGCGACGGCGGCGAGCGGCTGCAGGACGGACCGGCGCTCGCGGCCGGCTTCAACCAGCCGAGCGACATCGTCGGCGGCGGCGGACAGCTGTACGTGGCCGACCCGGAAGCGAGCGCGATCCGGCGCTTGACGACGATCGGCAAGCCGTCGGTCGAGACGCTGGTCGGCGAGGGCCTCTTCGAATGGGGCGACGCCGACGGATTCGGACCCAGCGTGCGGCTGCAGCACGCGATGGGCCTCGCGCTCGACGGCCTGCTCTACGTGGCCGACACGTTCAACCACCGCATCAAGCACATGGACGTCGTCACGCGCCAGGTCGCCGCGCTGGCCGGCAGCGGCGAGGCCGGGCACCAGGACGGGCCATTCGGACGCGCGCGCTTCTTCCTGCCCGAGGGGCTCGCGGTGCGGGGCCGCCACCTGTTCGTCGCCGACACAGGCAACCACGCGATTCGCGTGTGCGATCTGGGCACGCGCGAGGTCTGGACGCTGACGATCGCGGACTGAGGGCGCGAACGGTGCCCTGCGGGTGAACGGCTACCATGCGGATCCGCATGCACTCCGATTTCGAGCCCCGCGGAACGACCCGGCCTGACGTTCCCGGGCTCGAGCGCAACCTCGAGACGTGCTCCAAGCCGGAGCTTTGGGCGAACTGGTTCGACGAGGCCGAAGCTTCGATGCTGAGCCAGTGGAACGACCCGATCTGGCCGCTGATCCGGCGCGCGGATCTCTCGACCATCCTGGAGATCGGGCCCGGCGCAGGGCGAAATTCCGAGCGGCTCAAGGAAGTCGCGCGGACGCTGCACCTCGTCGACATGAATCGCTACGCGCTCGACCGCTGCCGCGAGCGTTTCCGCGGGCACCGCGGTCCGTGCGCGATCCACTACCACGAGAACGACGGGAAGAGTCTCTCCAGCTTGCCCGACCGCTCGATCTCGCTCGTTTACTCGTGGGACTCGATGGTGCACTTCGAGCGCTCGGTGGTGGCGCAGTACGTGAAGGAGTTCGCTCGCGTGATGCAGCCGGGGGCGTGGGGCTTCGTCCACCACTCGAACTACGGGACGACCAGCGACGACCCCGACATCGAGCGCGCGCCACATTTGCGCAGCAACCTGACGGCGGAGCTCTTCGGCCGGTACTGTCGCGAGAGCGGGCTCGAGCGGACACATTTCCTCGTCTTCGACTGGGGCGAAGCGTGGGACAGCGACTGCATCTCGCTCTTCTTCAAGCCCTACGAGGGCCGCGCGTTCGCGACGTGGCGCACCCGCATGGTGCAGCACCTCACCTGGAAGCAGTGGATGATGACGCGCGCGCGCCCTGCGCCTCGATTGCAGAGCAAGCCGCGATTACCGGGCAGCCCGCCGTAGACCCTCCCAGCCGCACGTTTTTCGTGCACACAGGGGTCAGACACCTTCTCCCCGGATTCGTGCGGGGTTGGAACGTCCGGCGCCCGACCTATCACTCGGGACCATCGGCCGGGCGCTCTTGGAAGCGCCCCGAGCCCGTGAGAAGCTGCGAGCCTTCATGACCCGACCCCGCATCGGCATCACCACCACCGCACGCGATCCGTCGGACGGCAAGGTGCGCATGACCGGCGACTACTTCGACGCCGTGCGACGCGCGGGCGGGCTGGCGCTCCTCTTGCCGCCGGGAGAGATGTCGGCCGCCGAAGTGCTCGAAGCCTGCGACGGTTTCGTCCTGACCGGCGGCGGCGACATCGATCCCGCGCTGTACGGCGGCCGCGCGCACCCCGAAATCTACGGCGTCGACCGCGAGCGCGACGACAGCGAGATCCAGCTCGTGCGAGCCCTCGTCGCGCAGCGCGTGCCCACGCTGTGCATCTGCCGCGGGCTGCAAGTGCTGAACGTCGCGCTCGGCGGCCAGCTCATCGAGGACATCCCCGACGAGATCGGCACGCGCGTCATCCACCGCGGCGGCGGTGTCTACCAGGAGCACAGAGTGCAAGTCGAGCCCGACTCGCGCCTGGCGCGCGCGCTGGGCGTCACGCACTGCTCGCCACCGTCGTGGCACCACCAAGCCGCGCGCGCGCCGGCCCCGCCGCTGCGCGTCGTCGCGCGCGCCGACGACGGCGTGATCGAGGGGCTGGAGCACCCGGACCACGAAAAGCTCTGGGCCGTGCAGTGGCACCCCGAGCACACGGCGGCGCGCGATGCCGTGCAACAGAAACTGTTCGACGTGCTCGTGCGGGCGGCGCGCTGAAGCCCGTGCTGGAAGGCCCGCCCGAGCCGTCGCCGCCGGCGACGCGTGGTCCCACTGGGACAGCCGCGGTGCGGACGGCACACTCGTCCCCCTCCATGAGCGCCCGAGCACCGTCCCCGCCGCGCCCGCTGGTCGCGCCCGAGGTGCTGAGGCGCGAGAACTGGATCCTGTTCCTCGTCTGGATCGCGTCGGTCGTCCCGCTGTTCGGCGGTGCGATCGCGTGGATCCTGGTCGTGGAACCGGCGAACGCCGGCTGGATCTGGGCCCAGATGGTGGGCCTGGCCATGCTGCCCGGGAAGTACGTCATCTTCAGCGGCGTCGCCGAGGCCTCGCCGCTCGGCGCATGGGCACTCGCGATCCTCGCCGTGCTGGTCGACGTGGTCGTCGCGTCGACATTGGCGCTCGTCCTGGCGCCCGTGGGCCGCGTCCCGGTCGTCGGTCCCGCGCTGCAGCGCATGCACGCACAAGCCGAGGGCGTGCTGCGCGAGTACCCGCGCCTGCGGCGCATGGCGTTCTGGGGCGTCGTGATCTTCGTGTTCCTGCCGCTGCCCGCGTCGGGATCGATCGGCGGGACGTTCGTCGGTCAGCTGCTGGGCTTGACGCGTCTGCGCGGTCTCGTGGCGGTCGTGCTGGGCGGAGCGCTCGTGTCGGCCGCGTTCGCCGGGCTGGCGGTGGCGCTGGGTCACCAAGCCCAAGCCATGCTCGAGAACCCGTGGGTCACGGGCTCGTGCGCCGTGCTGTTCGCAGTTGTTGTGTTCGCGGCCTGGCGCGCGACGCGACAGGCGCTCAAGCACTAGAAGTGCACATGGGTGTCAGACACCTTGCACCGTCGCGTGGTGCAAGGTGTCTGACACCGCTGTCTACCCGCCGCACGTTGCGCACGAGCCGCCGACCGTCTGCGCCGGCATGCCGTTCTGCATGCCTTGCCAGAAGTACTGCGGCGCGGCGCCCGGTCCGCCGTCGGCTGGCGCCAGCGTGCGCGCGTCGTAGAGGCGGCCGTCGAGCATCGTCCAGCGGATCGACGTGCTGTTCTGGATGTCGTCGAGCGGGTTCTTCTCGCACACGATCAGGTCGGAGAGCTTGCCCGGTTCGATCGAGCCCAGGTCGCGGTCGAGGCCCAGGTACTTCGCACCCGACAGGGTCGCGCAGCGCAGCGCTTGCATCGTGGTGATGCCGCTCTGCTTCAGCAGCCACAGCTCCCAGTGCGCGCCCAGCCCCGCGAGCTGGCCGTGCGCGCCCAGCTGCGCTTGCGCGCCGGCGTCGATCAGGCTCTTCACGATGCCGGCCGAGCGCAGGATGTTCTGGTCCTCGTCCGGCGCCATCAGACGGCGGCGCGAGCGCGGATCGGTTACGAAACGCGGCACGAACGCGGCCAGCCGCTCGTCGCGCCACACGTCCGTGTGCTGGTACCAGTAGTTCTCGCCCCAGATCCCGCCGTAGCCCACGACGAGCGTCGGCGTGTAGCCGGTGCCGGACGCGCCCCACAAGGTCTGCACGTCCTTGTAGACCCTCTCGACCGGCAGCGAGTGCTCCACGCCGGTGTGGCCGTCGACGACCATCGAGAGGTTGTGCTGCAAGAGCGAGCCGCCTTCGGGCACGACCATCATCTCGAGCTCGCGCGCGGCCTGGATGACCTGTTGGCGCTGGTCGCGACGCGGCTGGTTGTAGCTCTTGACGCTGAACGCACCAACGGCCTTGAGGCGGCGCAGTGCGCTCTTCGCGTCGTCGAGCGACTCGATCGGCGCCTTGAAGTCGCCTTGCGCACCGTACAGGATCGTGCCGGTCGAGAACGTGCGCGGCGCGAGCACGAGCCCGGCCTTCTGCAACTCGGACGCGGCGAAGATCGAGTTCGTGTCGTGCGAAGGGTCGTGAATCGTCGTCACTCCGAACGCCAGGTTGGCGTGGCTGGCCCAGTTGCGCTTCGGCGTGATCCCGTTCACGGCCTGCGGTCCGTGCGCGTGCACGTCGATCAGGCCGGGCGCGATCGTCAGACCGCTGGCGTCGACCACGCGCGCTCCCGAGGGGATCGACACGTTCGCGCGCGGGCCCACGGCCTCGATGCGGTTGCCGCGCACGACCACGACGCCGTCCTCGATCACGTCGTCGCCCTTCATCGTCACGATGCGCGCGCCCAGGAGCGCGATCGAGCCCTCGGGTGCGGGGTGTCGCGTGCGCCACGAGATGTTGCGCCCCTGCGCGGGCGGCTCTGGGGGAGTGACGCCGTCGGTACCGGGCGGAGCCGCCAGGAACGCGAAGGCATCCTTCAGGTCGCGCTCGAAGAGCTCGGGTCCGAGCGACCACATCACGCGCTTCGAATCGCCCGAGAATTGCAGGTTCTCGCCTGCGTCGCGCGAAAGCTTCGCGACCAGCAGGGCCTTCGTGGCCGGCCCGATCGCGACTTCGCGGCCCGTCGGCTCGAACGGCGACAAGTACGCGTTCCAGCGTTCGGCGAACGCGACCCACTTGCCGTCCGGCGAGAGCGTGAACGCCGTGGCCCACTCGCTCGCCAGGTGGATGCGCTCGTCGCCGCCGTCGAGGTCGACGCTCCACAGCGTGCGCCGGTCGACGTCCTTCTGCTCCTCCTCGGAGGTCAGGAACACGCGCTTCCCGTCCGCGCCGAACTGCGGGCGCGCGCCCTTGCGCGTGATCAGCACGGCATCGCCGCCGGCGACGGGCACGCGCCAGATGCCTGTCTCGTGCGACCAGAACGGCGACGTGATGCCGCCGCCGCCCGTGCGGCGGAACACGACCTCCTTGCCGTCGGGCGAGAAGACCGGCTCGACGTAGTGCCCGGGCTCCTTCGTGAGCGTGCGCTCCTCGCCGCCCGTCACGCTGCGCACGCGCACGGAGCCGAGCGCCTCGTCGTCCCACGTCGTGAACACGATCCAAGCGCCGTCGCGCGAGAACGCCGGCTCGAACTCGAAGCGCGCGTCGTCGCTCGCCATGCGCTTCGGCGTCCCGTCGGGCAGCGCGCGCAACATGACGTGGCCCAGCGCCTGGTACGCGACGAGGTCGCCGCTCGGGGACACGCGCACGGAACGCAGCGCCTTGACCTCGAACTCCTCGGGGCAGACCTCCACCGGGAAGCGCACGACGTCCTCGATGCGGCGCACGTCCTTGACGTGGAACGGGATCTCCTTGGCCGTCTTCGTCGCCAGGTCGACGCGCCGGAGCTTGCCCTGCGCGTAGATCACGAGCCCCGAATCGTCCGGCAACCACGCGAACGACGGGTAGACGCCGTGGATCGCCCAAGTCTCCTGCATGTCGCGCTCGAGTGGCGCGTAGACCGGATGCGCTTCGCCCGAGGCGACGTCCATGACGAACAGCTCGGTCTCGAACCGCGCGCGGCGCACGAACGCGAGCTTCTTCCCGTCGCGGCTGGGCGTCGGCCGGCACGCGCCGCCCGGCCCGGTGACGAACGGCGTGCGATCGCCGGTCGTGCGGTCGAGGCGGTCGATCACGTAGATCTGGCCGGTCGAGTCCTTGCTGTACTCGAAGCTGGTGCCACCGGTCGCGTCGTAGCTGAAGTACACGTAGCGCCCGTCGGGCGAGAACGCCGGCTCGCCCAGGTCCTTCTGCTCGTTGGCGCGCGTCGTCAGCTGCAAACCCTCGCCGCCCGACACGTGGTAGAGCCAGATCTCGCCCGCGCCCAGCGACCGGCGCGACGTGAAGTGCTTGCGCGCCGCGAGCCACTGTCCGTCGGGCGACCAGACCGGGCTGTTCAGCAGGCGGAACGTCTCCTTCGTGACCTGACGCGCGCCCGAGCCGTCGCGCTTCGCCACCCACACGTTGTCGCCGCCGCCCTGGTCGCTGGTGAACGCGATCCAGGCGCCGTCCGGGCTGTAGCGCGGCTGCATCTGCCAGGCCACGCCGCTCTGGATCGCGCGCGCTTCGTCGCCCTCGATCGGCAGGACGTACAGGTCGCCCAGCAGGTCGAAGCAGATCTCCTGGCCGTCGGGGCTGACGTCCAGGCTCATCCACGTGCCTTCGCGCACGTCGATCGGCACGTCGCGAGCAGGGCCGGGCGGCGCGTTGACGTCCCAGGCCGGCGGTTTCGGGTCTTCGAACGGGACTGTGACCGGCGCCGCGAACGAGGCGGCGCACGCGAGAGCGATGAGGGTGGACATGCGGCCCCGAGATTAACCGGCGGTCGTCGAGAGGCTAGGCTCGGGTCGGTGTCCCGACCCGCCCGTCGACCGTTGCGGCTGCTCCTCGTGCTCGCCGGCATCGTCGCCGGCCTGGCCGTCGCCGAGATCGCCCACCGCCTCGTCCTGCGCGCACGCGGCCGGCCGCACGATGCGCAGGCTGCAAGCCTGGCGTTCGAGCGCCGTGCCAGCGCAGCCAGCGAAGATCTGCGCCTCGCGGTCGACGGCCCGGCACCCGACGACCGTCTCCAGGGCGGCTCGGAATTCCAGCGTCGTTTCTTGCACCCGTACACCGGCTGGGAGCAGCGCGGCGCCTTGGTCCAGCTCGCGCAGCTGGCCGACGAGGGCCCGCCCAATCCGAACGATTACGACATCTGGGTGCTGGGCGGTTCCGTCGCGGAGATGTTCGCGGCGATGGGCACCGGAACGCTGATCCGCACGCTGCAGGCCGATCCGCGACTGGCCGGCCGCAAGTTGCGCATTCAATCGCTCGCGCGCGGTGGGTGGAAGATGCCGCAGCCGCTTTACGCGGCCCAATTCTTGTTTGCGCTCGGGCACCGCCCCGATGCGATCGTCGCGATCGACGGCTTCAACGAGGTCGCCGTGGCGCTCGAGAACCAGCGCCGCGGCACGCATCCGCTCTACCCCTCGATCCCGCACTGGGGCGCGCTGGCAGCCGGGGGCTCGCTCGACATCGAGTCGGCGCGGATCCTGACGCGCGCCGACGACGCGCAGGAACGGGCGCGCGGCTGGGCGCGGCGCGCGGCCGACTGCGGCTTCGCGCACTCGAGCCTGCTCACCGCGTTCGCCGCAGCGCGCATCCAGCTGGCGCTGGGCGAGCTGGCCCGAGCGCAGGACGAGTACGCGCGTCGCCTGCCCGAGCGCGTGTGGCCGCGCGTGCTCGTCGGCCCGCCGTTCCCGCTCGAAGACCGTGCGGCGATCGAGGTCGCCGTGCGCGGCTGGGTCGAGAGCGCGCGCGACCTGCAGGCGGTCTGCGACGAGCGCGGCATCGTGTGCCTGCACGCGCTGCAGCCCACGCTGCACGATCCCGGCGCGAAGCGCGCCACCGCCCGGGAACTCCAGGTCGGCGCGATCGGCGACACGTGGCGGATCGCCGTCGAGATCGGCTACCCGCTGTTGCGCGAGGCCGGCGCGCGCCTGGCGGCCGAGGGCGTCGCGTTCGGCGACGGCTCGCGCCTCTTCGCCGACGTGGACGAGACGCTCTACATCGACGCGTGTCACTTCGACTGGGAGGGACAGAAGATCCTGGGCGCGTGGCTGGGCGAGCGGCTGCTCGAGCGCTTGCCGCGCTGAGAGGCCGAGAGGAAACCGATCGAGAGCCTCAAACTGTTCTGTTGGCGCCGCGCGGAACCGCGCGGCGCGTGCGCGGCGCGCTCTCAAGGTTCGTGGAAGGCGCGTCCTGCGGCGTACAGCGCGCGCCGCGCTCGGAATTCCGGCGCCAGCTCCGCCGTCGCCGATTGCAAGGCCTCGTCGATCGTGCGCAGCGCGTCGTCGAACCGGCCGGCCTCGGCGTACGCCGCCGCCAGGGTGTCGAGGCGGTCCGTGTCGCCACGCCCGCGCGCCGCGACGACGCGCTCGGCCAACTCGACGGCGCGCGTTCCGGATCGCACGCGCGCGTCGCGATCCGTCGCCAGGATCCACGCCGCGAGCAGCGCCAGATCGTGGTCGGTGGGGTTCGCCGCCAGGCCGTCCAGCACGAGCTGCGCGCCCTCCGCCGAACGGCCCGACTCGCGCAGCAGGCGGTAGGTGTCGATGCGGTACGCGGAACGGTCCGGCGCGAGTCGGATCAGCTCGCGCATCTCCTGCAGCGCCTCGTCGCGGCGATCGCTGCGCACGAGCACGCGCGCCACGCGCTCGCGGTGGCTCCACGCACGCGGCTCGGTCGCGACGGCGGCGCGGAAGGCCGCCAGCGCGTCCTCGAGCCGACCCGTGCGTTCCAGCAGCGCGCCCAGGTGATGGTGGGCCAGCCCGAAACCCGGATCGCGCGCGATCGCCGCGCGAAACGCGCTCTCCGCTTCGGCCGGACGGCCGGCGGACTGCTGCGCGAGCCCGAGCTGGAAGTGGAACGCGGCCGCGTCGGGCTCTTCACGGATCACTTGCTCGAGCAGCGGCACGGCTTCGGCGCCGCGACCCGCTTGCGTCAGCACGAGCGCGCGCGTGTACGCGTTCACGGTGCCGATCCGCGTCTTCGGATCGACGCGAGGAGCTCCATTCGAAGGCGGCTTCGGCGACGAGCTGGCGTAGCCGAGCGCGTTCATGCGTTCGGCCAGGCGCGGATCGCCGGGCGCGAGGCCGACCTCGTGCGGCACGAACGTCGCCAGCCAGGAGTCGAGCCCGGCCGACAGCGCAGCCGCCTCTTCGGGCAGCGCGGCAGCCAGGTCCTTGCGCTCCTCGAGGTCCGTGCGCGGGTCGTACAACTCGAGCTCCACGCCGCGGAGCAGCCGTCGCTCGCGCTCGCCGATCGAATGGAACGCGGCCCAGCCGAAGTTGCGCGCGGCGTACTCCGACTCGCCGTAGATCAGCGCCGGCTGCACAGCGCCGCCGCGCGCCGGCTGCACAGCGCCGCCGCGCAGGAACGCCGACAGATCGCGTCCGGGCGAGGAGCCCAGTCCCGGCCAGTCCAGGAGCCCGAGGATCGTCGGCGCGACGTCGACCACCTGCACCGGCTCGTCCGTCGCGCCCGCGGCGACGTGTCCCGGCCAGGCGATGGCCATGGGGATGCGCATCGTCGAGGCGTGGATCAGCGTGCCGTGCCCGTCCTCGCCGTGGTCCCCCAGCCCCTCGCCGTGGTCGGCCAGCACGACGACGATCACGTCCGGTCGGCGCGCGCGGACGGCGGCAACGAGCCGGCCCACGTGCTCGTCCATGTACGCGATCTCGGCGTCGTAGGGCTGCGCGAAGCGCGCGCGAAACTCGGCCGGCGGATCGTAGTCCGCGTGCGGGTCGTACAGGTGCACCCACGTGAACGCCGGGCGCGGACCCAGCGCCGCGAGCCAGGCCAGCGCGGCGTCGACCGTCTCGCCCGCGCGACGCTGCGTGCGGCGGCGGCTCGTCGTGTCGTCGTCGTAGACGTCGAAGCCGCGCGCCAGACCGAACACGGCGTCGAGGACGCTGGCCGACACGAATGCGCCGGTGGCGTACTCGCGCCGGCGGAACTCCTCCGTCAGCACGGGCACGCCCGAGCCCAGCCCGGCGCCGCCGTTGTCGTGGATGCCGTGCTCGGGCGGCAGCAGCGCGGTCAGCAGGCTGGCGTGCGCCGGCAACGTCAGCGGCACGGGCGTCCAGGCGCGGTCGAAGCGCAGGCCGCCGGCGAAGACCCGGTCGAGGTTCGGGCTGGTCGGCTGGGGGTACCCGTAGCAACCCAGGTGATCGGCGCGCGTCGTGTCGAGCGTGACGATCAGGACGTCGGGACGGTCCGTGCCCGATCCGCTCGAGTCCCGGCAACCCGCCACCGACGCCGCGACGGCGAGCATCAGCGCGCAACGCAGCATCGCCGGAGTCCTAGATCTCCGCCACGACCGGCGCGTGGTCGCTCGGCGCCAGCCCGTCGCGTGCGGCCAGGTCGATCGTGCACGACTGGAGCGACTCGTAGACGGGCGGCGACAGGAGCACGTGGTCGATGCGCAACCCGGCCTTGCGCTGCCAGCCGCGCGTGCGGAAATCCCACCAAGTGTAGTGTCCGCCCTCCTCGTGGAACTTGCGGAACGCATCCTTCAGGCCCAACCCCGTCAGGCCCGACAACGCCTGGCGCTCGGGCGTGCTGCACAGGATCTTCTCGTGCCACAGGAGCGGATCGTGCACGTCGCGGTCGTCGAACGTGACGTTGAAGTCGCCGCACACGACGAGCTTCTCGCCCGCGCTCGCGCGCCGCGCCACGAAGTCGCGCAGGCGCAGCATCCAGCCCAGCTTGTAGTGGTAGCGGTCGGCGCCGACCTGCTGGCCGTTGACGACGTAGGCGTTCACGAACATCACGTCGCCGACCTGCGCCGAGATCACGCGCGCTTCGGGGTCCTCGACGCCGTCGTCCATTCCGCGCACGACGTCCTCGATGCGGCCGCGCGCCAGGATCGCGACGCCGTTGTAGGTCTTCTGGCCCGAGGTCGCGGCGGACCAGCCGGCCTCCTCGAGCGGCTCGAGCGGGAAGACCTCGTCGAGGCACTTCGTCTCCTGCAGGCAAAGGACGTCCGGGCGCACGCGTTCCAGGAACTCGAGCAGGCGCGGGAGCCGCGCGCGGACGGAGTTGACGTTCCAGGTGGCGATGCGCATGCGATCAG
>JANNQS010000033.1:0-39911 GCA_031400875.1 Planctomycetota bacterium
CACGCGGCCGAGTGGATGCGTCGCGGCCAGGATCGGCGCGAGCAGCACGATGAAGGCCGCGATCTGCATCAACACGAGCTGCAGCCACAGCCCGTAGGTCGGGAAGGTCAGCCCCTTCCCGAGGCCCCACAGCGCTCGCAACGTCGGGTTGCGGCGCTCGCCGGCGGCAGCGCGCCAGGCTTCGGCGGAGCCGGCCTTGGCGAGCCCGGCGACGAGGCGGAACAGCGGCAGGAAGACGACCGCGACGAACGGCAACAGGAAGAGCGGCAGGTAGGCCTCCTTGAGGAAGTCGAGCACACCGCCGCCTTTCATCTCGATGGCGATCGCGCCGTCCGTTCCCGAAGTGACCCAGGGCCGAGCCCCGTACCAGCCCGCGCCCGCGCCGATGCCGACGGCCGGATAGAAGAGCCCCGCGATCCACACGAGACCTGGCCGTCCGGCCTGGCGCGCGGCCTCGCCCAGCGCGTCGATCGCGCGCGGCAGGCTCAATCGTTCTTCGGGCGCGCCGATCAGAGACGACATGGCGTGCGGTTACGGCGCCTGGGGAAACGCATTTCCGCCCGCGCGCGGTTCATGCGAGCGCACCCGCGGGCTGTCCCGCGCCGCAAGCGGCCTCGATCTCGTCGACCGTCTTCGGGATCTCGCGCGTCAGCACCTCGCGCCCGTCGCGCGTGACGAGCACGTCGTCCTCGATGCGCACGCCGATGCCGCGCCAGCGCGCGTCGATCGTCGTGTCGTCCTCGGGCAGGTAGAGCCCGGGCTCGACCGTCAGCACCATCCCCGGCTCGAGCGTGCGCGCGCGGCCGTCGGCGAGGTACGCGCCGCAGTCGTGCACGTCGAGGCCCAGCCAGTGGCTCGTGCGGTGCATGTAGAAGCGCTTGAAGGCCTCCTGCGCCAGCACGGCCTCGACCGGACCGGGCAGGAGACCGAGGCGCACGAGGCCCGCCGCCAGTCGCTCGAGCGCGGCCTTGTGCGGCGCGTCGAAGGGCGCGCCGGGGCGCACGGCGTCGATCGCGGCCAGCTGCGCCTCGAGAACGACCTCGTAGATGGCGCGCTGGTCGGGCGAGAAGCGTCCGTTCACGGGGTACGTGCGCGTGACGTCCGAAGCGTACCAGTCCATCTCGCTGCCGGCGTCGACGAGCACCAGGTCGCCGTCGCGCAGCGGCTGGTCGTTCTCGACGTAGTGCAGGATGCAGGCGTTCGCGCCGCCCGCGACGATGTTCGTGTACGCGGCGCCGGTGCCGCCCAGGCGCCGAAACGTCGCGTCGAGCAGCGCGTCGATCTCGCGCTCGTTCACGCCCGGACGCGCGGCGCGCATCGCCGCGGTGTGCGCTTCGCGCGTGACGCGCGCCGCGCGGCGCATGACATCGAGCTCGCCCGGATCCTTGAACAGGCGCAGCTCGTGCAGGAAGGGGGCCGGGTCGAATAGCGCTTGCGGAGGCGGCGCCGCGGCCTTGGCGGTCGCGCGCAGCCGCGCCAGCACGGCCAGCATCTCGCGGTCGTGCGCCTCGTCGACGCCGGTGTGGTAGACGACGCGCTCGAAGCCGCGCAGGAGAGCAGGCAGGTCGCTCCACAGCTTCTCGATCGGCCGCGCCTCGTCGACGCAGAGGCGCGCGGGCGCCGCGGCGACGCCCAGCCGGCGGCCGGTCCATGTCTCGCGCTCGCGGTCCTTCTCGCGCAGGTACAGGATGCTCTTCGCCGTGCCGCCGGGCCCAGTCGGATCGGGAGCACTGAGCGCCGGGATCAGCACGAGCACGGACTCCGGCTCCGCGAAGCCCGTCAGCCACCAGAAGTCGCTGTCGGGCCGGAAACGATACTCGGCGTCGTTGTTCCGGATCTTGTGGGTCGCCGTCACCACGACGGCGGCGGCGCGCTCGCGCTGCAGGACAGCCAGGAAGCGCGCGCGGTGCTCGGTGAAGGCGATCATGAGAACCGGAGACTACGAGGGAAGCGGCAGGCAGGCGAGCCCAAGAGAGGAGGTGGTGGACTGATGCGCAAGCGCATCGGGAGAAGAGCTGGTGGACTGATGCGCAAGCGCATCAGGAGAAGAGCTGGTGGACTGATGCGCAAGCGCATCGGGAGAAGAGCTGGTGGACTGATGCGCAAGCGCATCGGGAGAAGAGCTGGTGGACTGATGCGCAAGCGCATCAGTCTGTCTCGGGCGGCCGCGGGCCGCCCTTGGGCTTCGCGGGCGCGTCCGGCTCGGTCAGCGTCCCGAAGTACTCGGGCATCTTCACGCCGCCGATCTCGCTCATCATGTGCATCATCGGCGGCAGCGCGCCGGCGACGCCGCGGATGAAGTTCTGCGTCGCGCCCTGGCCGTTCGCGCCCGCGCCGGTGTCCCACACGACGACCTTCTCGAACTTGATGTTCGCGATCGCCGAGGCAGCCGTCTTCGACAGCTCGTCGACGTGCTCCAGCATGAGCATGCGGAACGCCGCGTCCGAGCCGCCGCAGCTCTCGATGATCTTCTTCAGGCCCTCGCCCTTGCGCGCCAGGATCTCGTACTGGCCGCGCGCCTCGGCTTCGAGCTTGGCGAAGATCGCGCGCGCCTCGCCGGCCGCCTCGATGCTCTTCCGCTCGGCTTCGGCCTCGGCGTCGACGATCACCTGGGCCTTCACGGCCTTGGCCAGCGACTCGAGCTCGGCGCGCTTCTCGGCCTCGATCTTCTTGCCCTGCGCCTCGGCCGCGCGCGCCTGCGCCAGGTACTGCGCCTCGAGCACCTTGGCCTGCGCCTCGCGCGTGCGCGTCTCGCCCAGCTGGTAGGCCTCGGCCTCGCGCACCTTGAGCTCGGCGTTGGCTGCCGCCATGTCGCCGCGCGCCTTGTTGCCGCCCGTGGTCGAGGTCGCCTGCGCCTCGGCCTCGCGCACCGACAGGTCGGCGTTGGCGGCCGCGATCGCGGCCTTGGCCGTGTTCTCGCCGGCGACTGCCTTGGCGTTGGCGTCGGCCACCGCGACGCGCATCTGGCGTTCGGATTCCTTGACCTGCGCCTCCTGCTCGAAGGCCGCCTTCTGCTCGCCGATCTTGCGTTCCTTGTCGAGCTCGGCGACGCGCACGGCGCGCTCGCGCTCGGCCTCCTTGACGCCCATGTCGCGCAGCTTCTCGTTGTTCGCGACCTCGATCGACTTCACGCGGTCCGCTTCCGCGACACCGATGGCGCCCTTGCGCACCTGCTGCGCGACGTCGATCTCGGCCTGCTGGATCGCCTCGGACGCGGCCTTGCGGCCGATCGCCTCGATGTAGCCCGACTCGTCCGTGATGTCCTTGATGTTGACGTTGATCAGGACCAGGCCGATCTTCTTCAGCTCGGGCTCGAGGTTCTTGAGGATCTTCTCCAGGAACGTCTCGCGGTCGCGGTTGATCTCGTCGATGCGCATCGACGCGATCACCTGGCGCAGCTGGCCGAAGATGATGTCCTCGGCCTGCTTCACGACATCCGGGGTCTTCAGGCCCAGCAGGCGCACGGACGCGTTGTTCATCGTCTCCTCGTCCGTGCCGATCGCGACCGTGAAGACGCTGGGCACGTTGACGCGGATGTTCTCGATCGACAGCGCGCTCTGCAGCGGGATCTCGATCTGCAGCGGATCCAGCGAGAGGTACTCGTAATTCTGGATCAGCGGCCACACGAACGTGCCGCCGCCGTGGATGCACTTCGACGAGCGACCCGTGTTCGTCTTGCCGTAGACGACCAGGATCCGGTTGCTCGGGCAGCGCTTGTAGCGGCGCGCGATCACGAGCATGAAGCTCAGGAGCACGAGCAGCCCGAGCACCACCATCAGGATCAGCGGCAGGTTGGCTGATTCGTCGACGAGCTGGGCGAGGAGGACGGGAGCGTTCATCGGCGGTACGTGTTGCGGGCCAGCGGGAGGGGGAAAGCGGTGGAGTCGCGACTCAAGCGATCGGCTCGACCTCGAACGTGTCGGCCGTGACCTGACGCACGACGCGCACCTCCGAGCCGGTCTCGAGCTGCGTCGCGTGGCGCGTGAACGCCGAGAACTCGGCGGTGCGGCCCTGCACGACGACCTGGATCTTGCCCTTGCCGCTGTTCACGGGCGGGATGCGCAGGTAGACGCGCGCGGTCAGGCCCACGGCGCGCGCGGGCTCGAGGTTCCCTTGCGCGGTCAGCTTCTTCTGGAGGCTGAAGAGCCACGCGACCGCGAACAGCATCACGAAGCCCGCGCCCAGCGCGGCCGCCAGCGTCGGCAGCGTGCCCCAGCCGGCGCGCGTGCCGGCCCATCCGGCCAGGCCGAAGAACGCGAGGAACGCCGCGATCGCGCGCACCGAGAGCAGCGACAGCCCCGAGTCGGACGCGTGCGTCTCGCCCGCGTCGTGGCCCGACGCGACATCCGCCGACACGACGTCGCCGTCGTGGTCCCCGCCGTGCCCGAACAGGAGCAGCGCCGTCTGGAGGAAGAGCACGGCTCCGCCCGCGGCGGCGCACACGAGGTAGACGGTCTGGATGGAACCGGGCATGCGGGGGGGCGAAGCGGGCGACGAAGCGGCGCGCGCGACGGGCTTCGGCCGGCAGAGCCTACTCCCCGCGTCCGGCGCGCTTCAACGCAGGCGGAAGCGTTCCGCCGCGCTGCACAGGGCCGCGACGCGCGCCGAGGCAGTCCGCGGGTCGCGCAGGTCGACCTGGATCGTGCTCCAGGCGCCGGCCGGCAGGCCTTCGGCGCGCACGCCGGTCTTCAACGCGAACGGTGCTCCGGCCAGCGCTCGCGCCAGGGCCTCGGCGCGCGCCAGGCCCTCGGGACCCGGCTCGGGCCGGATCTCGAGGCCGCCCAGGCCGAGCACGGCCGGCGCAGCCGGCGGCAGCGCGACCGGCAGCTCGTCGGGCCGTGGCTCGAAGCGTCCGTAGAGCGTGTGCGGCTCGTCACCCGGCTGGAGGGTCACGACGTGCGCGACGCCGCGCTGCTCGGCCTGGAACCAGTCGACGTACTCGTTCGCGATCCCGAACCCGGCTTCGCGCGGCAAGCGCACGGCGACGCGCGCACTCCCGCCCGAAATGTGCTCCAGGTCGACCTGCACGCCCTCGGGCTCGACGACGACGTGCATTCCGATCACGGCGTCGCCCACGCGCAAGCCGCGCACGCGCATCGATCGGCGCTCGACGCGGCCGCGCTCGACCGCGCGCGTCCGCGGCGGCGTCGCGGGCGTCAGCACGACGCCGTCGGGCAGCGTGGGCGGCAGGCCACCGGCTCCGGCCGCCGTGGAGGCGTCGACGCCCGGCAGGAAGTGTGGCAGGAGCGCCGCGAGCAATGCCGGGTCCGCGCCCGCGATCTCGAGGTGGCGCCAGGCGTCGTCGTCGCGGCTTTGCCGCAAAGCCAGCACGGAGAGGCGCGCGCGCGCCACACGCTCGCCCGCGCCGTGCTCCACGGCGGCGGCCAGAGCGGCGCGCCAGCGCTCGCACGTGGCCGGGTCGCGCCAGTCCGCGCTCAGGTCCGCCGCGGGCAGGCCCGCGGGCGCGGTGGCCGGATCGAGGCTGGTGACGAGACTCGCCAGTGGACCGGCCGGAAGCTCGAATCGCGCGGGAGGGGCCGCAGGTGCCGTCTGCAAGAGGAGGAGGAGGACCGCGTTCAGCACGCAGAGACCCTCGGACACGGGTGATGTGGTGTCAAGCCGTGGGACGGCAGGCGCGCAGGCAGGCTCGATCTGGACGGAACCGGCGGAACCCATCCTGGTGGAGGCCTCCGCAGGCTTCGGCCTCTGTATGCTCTGCCCAATGCCGACGCCCGCCAAGAACCGCCGCACGATCGACAAGGACCTGCTCGACATGCTGGCCTGCCCGGACACGCGGCAGCGCCTGTCGGAAGCCGGCGCCGACGTGCTCGAGCGCGTGAACGCGCGCGTTCGCTCGGGCGCGGCGAAAACGGTCGGCGGCAAGGCGGTCGAGGCCGAGCTCGAGGCCGGGCTCGTGCGCCAGGACGGCAAGGTCGTCTACCCGATCCGCGACGGCATCCCGGTGCTGCTCGTGGACGAGGGGATCACCGCGTAAAGGTGGAGCTCAGGCGATGATCCTGCGCCACCCGGCTCACCCCGCGCGCGCGGTCCGGTTGGCCTATTGCCTGAACCTGCGCGAGTGCCTGGACGTCGACGCGCTGATCGCCGTGCTGCGCGCGATCGTCGAGCCGCTGCGCGAGCGGCTCGCGCCCGGCCGGCGCTTCGGCGTCGGGATGTACCTGCCGAACGGGCTGGCGCGCGCGCTCGCGGCGCCGAGCGGCACGAACGAGCTCGAGCGGCTGGCGCACCACCTCGCGGCGCACGGCCTCGACCCGTTCACGTTCAACGCGTTCCCCTACGGCGATTTCGGCGGCGCGGGCTTGAAGGCCGCGGTCTTCGAGCCGCCCTGGTCGAAGCCCGCGCGCCTGGAGTTCACCGCCGCGGTGGCGAGCGTGGCCGTCGCGCTGACGCGCACCTTGCGCGGGGTCGTCGATCCGAGCGAGCACGTTTCGATCAGCACGCACACGGGCGGCTGGGCCGCGTCGCTGCGCGGCGAGAACGAGCTGTCGGAGTGCGCGTTCCAGCAGGCGCGCGCCGTCGACGCGCTGGCGCGGCTCGAGGAGCGCAGCGGCGTGCGCGCCGTGCTGGCGCTCGAGGCCGAGCCGGGCGCGAACGCCGGCAACCTGCACGCGCTCGACCAGTACCTGACGTTCGCCCGCCCGCGCGCGCGCGCGCTGCTCGAGGAGGAGCTGAACCGCGAGAAGGTGCACGCCGCGAAGCTGGTCGACCGGCACCTGGGCGTGTGCCTCGACGCCTGCCACGCGGCGGTCGAGCACGAGGCCGCGGAGGTTGCCGGCGAGATCGCCTCGGGCGCGCGACCCGGCCCGGCGAAGCTGCAGTACGCGAGCGCCGTGCTGGTCGAGGACCCGGGCTCGAACCCGGCCGCGATCGAGGCCTTGATGGCGCTCGACGAGCCGCGCTTCCTGCACCAGGTGCGCGCGCACGGCGCCGGCGAGCGGCTCGAGGTCGACGACCTGCCGGCGCTGCGCGAGCAGCTGGCCGGTCCGCGCCGCGCGGCCTGGCTCGCGGCTTCGTCCTGGACCTGTCACCTGCACGTGCCGGTCGACCTGGAGCGCGCGGGCGGCGCGCTCTCGACGACGCGCGCGGACGCCGACCGCGTGCTAGCCGCGCTGCTCGCGGACCCGGCGCGCTGGTCGACCTCGGAGCTGCACGTCGAGATCGAGACGTACACCTGGGAAGCGCTGCCGGGCTGGGTGCGGGGCGACGGATCCCTCGTGGAGGGGATCGAGCGGGAATACCGGCATGTCTTGGCGCAGATGGCGATCGCCGGCTGGCGGTAGCGATCCTGGTGGGCCGCGCCTCGAGCGGCTCGGCCTGTTGACACCCCCGGGGACCCGCTCTACCTTCCCCAGCCCTCGAAACCGGCGCGAGCCGGCGACGAGCCAGGGCGGCCCCATCGTCTAGCCCGGCCTAGGACACCAGGTTTTCATCCTGGCGACAGGGGTTCAAATCCCCTTGGGGTCACCACTCTCCTCGCCCTCGAGGTCCATCGAGCGAAGCCCGCCGAAGCGGCGATGTGGGTTGGGTATCACCACGTCGAGCCAGCGGGCAAACGTCGAAGGCTCATCTGGCGGCGACCACCACGGCACTGATTCGTCCTTCGATTCGCCCCTCTCCGTAGCGGGCCCGGAGGGCTGCGGTAGCGACTGCCGTCGCACGTTCGAGGCCACCAGGGTCGCGGGCCTCGATCTCGTTGCGGAGTGGGGTGCCATGGCAGTACGCGATCGCTGGCACGTGGGGACCGGCGGCGGAGCTGATGTCGTCACGTCGGCTCAGGGAACACTGGTCGAAGCCGGCGGCTTCCACGTCGGACTCGATCTCGCCGGGACGCCCGTTGCCGTGGGGGGTGCGGGCCAGGAAGAGCGGCGGATCGTCGGGGTAGAGCGTGCTCACGGCTTTGGTGACCACGTCGGCGAACTCGTTGTCCTCGATGCCGTTCCAGAGGTTGAACAGGAACGTGCCGCCGGGGCGTAGCACTCGTCGGATCTCTCGATAGGCGGCGACGCGATCTGGAAAGAACATGGCACCGAACTGGCATACGACGACGTCGAAGGACTCGTTGGCATACGGGAGTGCCATCACGTCGGCCTGACGCCAAGTCACCGGCCTGATCGTACCTACCCGTTCAGCGTGAGCGACCATCGCCTCGTTCAGGTCGGTCGCCGTGATCGCACACGCCGCGGAGAGGGACTTGGAGAGTGCGCGGGTGACCACGCCTGTGCCGCACGCGACTTCGAGTACGGTGGTGGGCTGGAGGACCTGTACCCTGGCTGCGAGGTCGTCCGCGTAGGGCTCGAAGATGAGCGGTACGAGGGTTGACTCGTAGAAGGTCGCCACGTCCGCGCTGAACGAACTGTCGGACCCCGGCTTGGTCATGGTATGTCATCGTAGCGGGCGTCGACGACTGTGCCTCGGAGAGGGTCTCTCGGTCCTGGATGCGTCCCCGAGTACGGAATCCAGGCCACGGAGCAACTCGCGGACCTGGTTCCAACTCGGCACCCTTGGGGTCATCACTCTCTCGTTCCTCCTGGCCGAGCCCCGTGCGAAGCTGAAAACCCCGCCGTGTCGAGCATGAGCCAGAGCCACCGGCCCTACTCCTCGCGCTCGCTCGACCTGGCCGTGGGATTGGCGGTCTTCCTCGCGGTTGGATGCCGGGCCGTTCCCGTCTCGGTGCCAGCCGACCTGTGTTCTCCCGACGGTCGCGTGAAGGCTGCTCTGTCGCTCGCTCCCAGCCTCGCATTGCGGATCTCCCAGGACGGCGTCGAACTCGTGCGCAGCGCCGGGCTCGGGCTGGCCTTCGTCGATGCGCCCTCGTTCGGACGCGAGCTCCAGGTCGTCGCCTGCCGCGCGGAAGCGAGCGAACGGCCGTGCGAGTATGGCTTGGGCGCGCGGTCCGGCTCCGTCGACCGACACAGGAGCCTCGTCGTCGTGCTGCGCGAACGCGAGGCGCCGAAGCGCACGGCCGAGCTGCACCTGCGCGTGCACGACGACGGAGTCGCCTACCGCTGGCGCTTCGTCGACTGGCCCGGCACGCGCGACGTGCGCGTCGAAGGCGAGGTGGCCGAGCATACGCTGGCGGGCGATCCGCGCGCGTTCCCTCTCTACCGCGATCACTTCCGGACTTCGCACGAAGGGCCCTACACCGAAGGGCGCACCAGCGCGCTCGAGACCGGCCGGCTCATCGATCTGCCGCTCTTGTTCGCGCGCGACGATGGTCGCTGCGTGGCCTTCACCGAGGCCGACGTGCGCGACTTCCCGCACACCTATCTCGCGCGCGCCAGCGGCTCGGGACCGGGCTTGGTGCCGCGCCTCTCGCCGCGTCTCGACGACCCGCTCGCCGCAGCTCACTGCACGCTGCCGTTCCAGACCCCATGGCGCGTCTGGCTCGTGGGCGACTCCATCGCGCCGCTGCTCGAGTCCGACCTGCCACTCTTCCTGTGCGAGCCCTCCCGGATCGCCGATGCGAGCTGGATCGTGCCTGGCAAGCAGACCTGGCACTGGTGGAACGGCACCGTCGTCGGCCACGAGGGCCGGGGCGGCATGGACTTCGACACGATGCGCGCGTACGTCGATTTCTGTGCGCGGACCGGCATCCGCTACCACGCCGTCAACGGCCAGGACGTGCCCTGGTACCAGCAGTCCCGCCAGAGCGTCCTGCCGAGCCCCGATGCCGACGTGCTGGCGCCGCGGCCCGAGCTGCGCTGGGAAGACCTCCGCCGTCACGCCCAGGAGCAAGGGGTGTCGTTGCGCCTGTGGGCCCACTGGCAGCCGCTGCACGCGCGGCTCGAGGAAGCGTTCGCGCAGTACGAGCGTTGGGGCGTGAGCGGCCTGATGGTCGACTTCCTCGACCGCGACGACCAGGAGATGGTGCGCTTCTGTGAGCGCGTGCTGGAGGTCGCGGCGCGTCACCGCCTGACGATCCAGTTCCACGGCTCGTTCAAGCCGACCGGGCTGCAGCGCACATGGCCGAACCTGATGAACCACGAGGGCTCCGCGAATCTCGAGGTGCTGAAGTGGGGGGCCGGTTGCGATCCGGCCCATGACCTGATCGTGCCGTTCACCCGCGGACTCGCGGGGCCGCTCGACTACCACCTGGGCGGGTTTCGCGCCGTCCACCGCGCAGAATTCCAGGCGCGCGAGATCCGTCCGGTCGTCTTCGGCACGCGCGCTCGGGCGTTGGCGAACTACGTCGTCTTGTCGAATCCGTTGCCGATGGTGGCCGACTACCCGGCTGCCTGCGAGGCGGCGGCGGGCTTCGATTTCGTCGTCGACGTGCCGACCGTATGGGACGAATCACGCGTGCTGTCCGCGGCGATCGGCGAGCACCTGGTCTGGGCGCGGCGCGCCGGGGAGCGCTGGTACGTCGGCGCGATCGGCGACTGGACTCCACGCGAGTTCGAGCTGTCGCTGGCCTTCCTCGGCCCGGGCTCGTTCGAGCTGCGCCTCTTCGCGGACTCACCTGCGCCGGACGCGGATCCGAACGAGGTCGTCGAGACACGACAGCAGGTCACGGCCGCCGATTCCTTGCGCTTGGCGCTGGCCGCGGGCGGCGGCGCGGCCGTGGTCATGGCTCCGCGGCGGTGAACGGATGCCCCCCCGGCTGTCCTCGGAGCGCAGTGGCCACGGAGTCACTCCCGCACCTGGTTCCAATTCGACACCCGGGGGGTCACCAGCGACTCGCCGCGCTCGACGCTAGCCCTGTCGCTCCCTGAGCACGGCCAGCAGCGTGCCTGCCTGCACCCCCGGCCCCGCCTCGAACACGGGCGTCCGGCTCTGGAACCGGGCGTCGAGGTCGTCGAGACCCTGCTGCGCGAACCACGCGCGCAGCGCCGCGATGCGCTCGCGCGCGATCGCCAGGGCGGCGGCGCGCGTGCGCTTCTCGCGGTAACGTTCTGCGCCCGGCTTCAAGAGCTCCAGCGCGCGGTCGAGCGCGTCCTCCACGGTCCCTGATTCCGCGTCGAGCGCGCGCAACCGAACGGTCGCGGCCTCGGCTGCCGCGCGGTCGCCGACGCCCCACGACGCGCGGACCTCGGCGGCCAGCTCGCCGCGCGCGCGGCCGATCTCGGCGCGCCGCCAGCGCAGGCCGCGCGACAGCTCCTCGGCGTCCTGCAGTCTCGGATTCGCCAGGAGCTCCGCGCGCTCGACGTCCGCACGGCCGAAGCGGTGCTGGACCTGCACGACCAGGTCGGAGTCCGCGCGCATCGTCTCGACGAGCGGCGCGAGCGCGGCCCGTGCGGCGGCCGCGAGTTCGCGACGCTCCGATTCCGCCGGCGCGATGTCGCGGCGACGCTCGTGCGCCGCGCGCGCGGCCGACTCGGCGCGCGCATCGGCGGCCGCTGCGGCGCGGTCGCCGTCCACGCGATCGGCGGGAGGCCGCTCGGCTTCGACGAAGATGACGAGCGCCGCGGGCTCGTGCTCGCCCTGCGGTCGTCGCGGCAGAACGAGCGCGAACGGACCTGCGCCGCGCAGCAGGGGCTCGCGCAGGAGCACCAGCTCGCGCGCGACTTCGCCGGCCGCGCCCAACGCCAGCGCGAGCCCGGCGATGGGCTCCGCTACCGCGTGCTCGGCCTCGACGACGAGGTCTTCGACCGCGAGTCCCGATCCGGCCGCGTGCGCGCCGACTCGGTACGTGACGCCGGGCCCGAGCGGATCGCTCTGATCCCACGCGATCGCGGTGCGGCCCTGCGCACCGGCGTCGATCGACGCGCGCAGCGCCAGAGCGGCTTCGCCCACGGCCGCCGTGAGCCCGCTCGTCCGCCGTGCGAGCGGTTGCAGCAGGTCGGCTCGCCCCGGGGCCACGACCAGGCGCGCGTGCTGGTCGAGCGCGTCGCCGAGCGCCGGATCGCGCTCGACCCACAGCGCTTGGCAGCGCATCCAGAGCGGCTCGTCGCCGGCCGCGTGTGGCGCCGATTCCGAGAGCGGGCCGGTCAACGAGCTGCCCGGCTGGTGAGACGCGCTCACCTCGATCGCCGGCGGACGGAGCGTCGGCGGTGTCCAGGGCTGCAGGGCTCCGCAGCCGGCGAGGCCTGCGACGATCGCGGCCAGAGCCCACGCGCTGGTCCTGCGGTCACGATCGGTTCCGACCCCGCGCAAGAGCTGCGTCGTCATCGTGCTCGATTGTGGCAAGTCAGAGCGGCTCCCGGCAGCCCGAGTCCCGGCGCGATCTCCGCGGCCGCCCGCCGGGATCGCGGCGGGGGGCGGCTAGGATGCGCGCCCACCCCAGGTGGCCGCGCCGCTCGAGCACCCATGGAACCGGAAGTCTTCGTCGCGAGCCGCTGGACGAGCGGGAACTTCCTCTTCCCGACGCGGCTCGTCGTCAACGAGAACACGGTGATGCGGCGCAAGCGCTCGTGGTTCTCGCTGAACGAGGAGAGCGTGCACCTGCGCAACGTCGGCACGGTCAACATCACGACCGGGATCCTGTGGTCGGACATCCGCATCGAGTCGACCGGCGGCTCCGATCCGCTCGAGAGCCACGGCCACTACAAGTCCGACGCGCGCCGGATCAAGGCGCTGATCGAGACGCTGCAGGACCGCGCGATCGAGGCTCGAGACCGCGGCGAGTCGACGGCCGGCACGCGCGCCTGCCCGCAGTGCGCCGAGCGCATCCAGATCGAGGCCAAGGTCTGCCGCTTCTGCGGGCGCGACGTGTCCTGATCACGTGTCGGCAAGAAAGCCGAAGTTCGGTCGCATTCGCCACAAATGCCGAACTCGGGTACTCCGGGCGGGCCAGGCGGGGGCTCGCGCGCCGCGCGAGAGGGGGTCGGACGCGCAGAAGATGGCTAGGATCGCGGCCCACTCTGCCGCCCCGAGACACGCATGACCCGCCGCACGGCCAATCTGCTCCTCCTCCTCGCGGCCTGCTCCAGCCCGGCCGCCGCGCCCGAGCAGGGGACAGGCCGCTTCGCTGAACGTCCCGATCTGCCGGCCAGCACGGCGAGCGGTCGCCGGGCCTGCGAGATCGCCGACCTCTACCGCTGCGCGACGCCCAGCGCCCCGGCGCTCTCGCCCGACGGCCGGCGCGTCGCGTTCAGCGTGCGCCGCACCGAGCTCGAGACCGGCAAGTCGTGGTCGGAGATCTGGACGGTCGGCGTCGACGGCTCTGGCGCGCGCGCGCTGACGTCGGGCCGCAACAACGACACGAGCCCGGCGTTCACGCCGGACGGGAAGTCGATCCTGTTCACGTCGACGCGCAGCGGCTCGAGCCAGCTGTGGTTGTTGCCGCTCGACGGCGGCGATGCGCGCAAGCTCACGGACTTCGCGCCGGGCCTGGCCGATCCCGTGATCTCGCCCGATGGGCGCTGGATCGCGGCGACAGCCGAGCTGTGGCCCGAGACCGGGCTCGACGTCGAGGCGCACGAGCGCATCCGGAAGGGGCTCGAGGACGGCCAGACGAAGGTGCACGTGGCCGACGAGCTGCTCTACCGCCACTGGACGTCGTGGAACCAGGGCAAGCGCTCGCACGTGGTGCTCGTCGCGCTGGAGAACGGCACGATCGTGAGCGATCTGACGCCGGGCAATTTCGACGCGCCGATCTTCCAGCTGGGCGGCGGGCGCGGCTACGCGTTCTCGCCCGACTCGGGCGAGGTGTGCTTCGTGTCGAACCACGACGCACAGCAGGCCGAGTCGACGAACGCGGACTTGTGGACCGTTTCGGTCACGGCGCGCGGCGAGCAGAACCGGACGCCCGCGAACCTGGGCTGGGACGGTCAGCCGCTCTACTCGCCCGACGGCCGCTGGATCGCGTTCACGACTCAGGCCACCGCCGGGTACGAATCGGACCGCAAGGACCTGGCCTTGCTCGAGCGCTCCAGCGGGCGCGTGACGAGGCTCACCGACGGGCGCAACTTCGACGATTCGGTCGACGATTTCCGCTGGTCCGCGGACTCGCGCCGGATCGTCTTCCAGGCCGGGGTGAAGGGCCGCACGCCGCTCTACGAGATCCCGGTCGAGGGCGGCACGCCGCGCGAGCGCGTGCGCCACGGCACGATCGGCGGGTTCGAGGTCGCGCCCGACGGGACGATCGTCTACGTCGCTCGCAAGGTGGACCAGCCGCCCGAGATCTACTCCGCGCCTGGGCAGGCCGACAAGTCGAAGCCTCTCGCGCTGACGCAGATCAACGCCGAAGTCGTCCAGCAGGTCGACTTGCGTCCCGCGACCGAGTTCCGCGTCGAGGGCGAGGGCGACTACGCGATCCACGGCTTCCTCGTCACCCCGCACGGCTTCGATCCGGCGCGCAAGTACCCGCTGATCCTGAACGTGCACGGCGGGCCGCAGTCGCAGTGGACGGACGCGTTCCGCGGCGACTGGCAGGTCTATCCCGGCGCCGGATACCTCGTGGCCTTCTGCAACCCGACCGGATCGAACGGCTACGGGCAGGCGTTCTGCGACGCGATCCAGGGCGACTGGGGCGGCCGCGTCTACCGCGACCTGATGCGCGTCACCGACGCGCTCGAGACGCTGCCCTATGTCGACAAGGACAAGATCGGCTTGATGGGCTGGTCGTACGGCGGCTACATGTCGATGTGGGTCGAGGGCCAGACCGACCGCTTCGCGGCCAACGCCGCGATGATGGGCATCTTCGACCTGCGCGCGTTCTACGGCTCGACCGAGGAGCTGTGGTTTCCCGAGCACGATCTGCGCGGCACGCCCTGGACGTCGGCCGAGTACGAGCGCTGGTCGCCCTGCAACCACGTGCAGGACTTCAAGACGCCGGCGCTGGTCATCACGGGCGAGCTCGACTACCGCTGCCCGTACACGCAGAGCCTGGCGTACTACACGGCGCTGCGGAAGATGAACGTGCCGTCGCGTCTCGTCGTGTTCCCCGAGGCCGGTCACTGGCCGGCGTGGCACGAGATGGCCTTCTACTACAACGTGCACCTGGCGTTCTTCCACGAGCACCTGGGCGGAGGGAAGGCGCCCTGGGACGTGATCGAGCACTCGCGGAACCTCGCGTTCGGCGAGAAGCACGAGTGACGCTGGACTAGTCCTTCTTGCCCGAGCGCGGGTGCGCGCGTTCGTACACCTCGCGCAGCCGCTCGATCGAGACGTGCGTGTAGATCTGCGTCGTCGTCAGGTGCGCGTGGCCCAGCAGGCTCTGCACGGAGCGCAGGTCCGCGCCGCGGTCGAGCAGGTGCGTCGCGAAGCTGTGCCGCAGCGTGTGCGGCGTCGCCGGGCGGTGGATGCCGGCGCGCAGCACGGCGCGCTGCACGATCCGTTGCAAGGTGCGCGTCGTGAGCCGCCGGCCGGCCGGGCCCACGAACACGGCCTGCGCCGAGACAGCGCCGCGCGCTCGCGGTCGCTCGGGGTCGACCACGTAGGCGCGCAAGCTCGCGACCGCGTGCCGGCCGAGTGCGGCCAGGCGCTCCTTGCGTCCCTTGCCGCGCACGCGCGCCACGCCGCGCGCGAGGTCGAGGTCGCCCACGTCGAGGCCGACCGTCTCGGCCGCGCGCGTGCCGGCCGAGTAGAGCAGCTCGAGGAGCGCGCGGTCGCGGCGTCCGGCGTGCGTCGACGGATCGAACGACCCGAGCAGCGCCTCGACCTCCTCGATCGACAGCGCGCCGGGCAAGTTGCGCGCCGAGCGTCGCTGGCGCAAACCCAGAGCCGGATGCGCGTCGACGACCCCGTACTGCAGCAGGTGGCGGAAGAACGAGCGCACGCCCGACAAGCGGCGCTGGATCGACGTGCGCGCGAGGCCGGCTTCGGACATCTCCGCCAGCCACGCGCGCAGGATGCGCGGGCTGACCGCGGCGGGGTCCTCGACGCCGTAGCGCGCGCACGACGCCAGGAAGCTGTCGAGGTCGCCGCGGTACGCGCGCAGCGTGTGTGCCGATGCACCGCGCGCCGCGGCCAGCTCGACCAGGAACCGGTCGCTCGCGACGCGCAGTGCGCTGGGCGCGACCTCGGCCTCGCTCGCCGTGGCCTTCTCGGCGTGCTGCGCTCGCGCCGCCTTGCCCTCCGTCGCGCGCCGGCTCATCGCTTCCAGTAGGCCAGCCGCTCGTGCCGCTTCAGTCGGTAGGTGATCCCTTGCGGACCCTCGAAGCGCACGAGCGCGTGCAACCAGGGCGCCTTGCCGTCGGCCGCGAACCAGAAGCGCGCTTCCGTCGTGCCGTCGGGCTTCACGAGGTCGAGACGGTGCGCGCGGACCTTGCCCACCGGCAGGTCCTCCTCCGTCGTGCCCGCGAAACGCACCGTGCGCCGCTCGGGCTCGAACGAGACGGCGTGCGTGTCCTTCTGCATCGGCAGCACGCTGAGCTCGACGTCGCGCGGCGCGTCGAAGTCGAGACCGCGCAAGCGCAGGGTCGCGGCGTCGAAGAACACCGTTTCGGCCGGCAGCGTGCCCGAGCGCCGCCCGCTGCCGGGAAAGTAGACCGAGTCCATCCAGGCCAGCTGCGCGCCCTCGCGCCAGACCTCCTTGAAGCTCGCGCCGCAGTCCTCCTGCGTCGCGGCCGTGAGCTTCCACGACGCCAGGTCCTCGGCGCGCGAGTAGCTCATCGTCGAGAAGTCGTAGTCGTAGCGCTCCGTCGGGACGCGCTCCGACCAATGGTGCTTGAAGACCTCGACGCCGTCGCCGGCTTCGCTCTTCACGCCCCGGCCGCGGTCGACGTGCTCCTTGTTCGTGTACGCGAACGCCTCGTAGCGCCGCTCGATCCCGTAGATCGTGCGCGTCGCCTCGTACACGCACACCTCGGCCAGCCCGTCGTTCCAGACGCGATCCGTGCGCCAGCCGTCGGTTGCGGTGGGGAATGGCAGCGCCGCACACGCGGCCAGCAGGAGGAGCGGGACCATGAATCGACCTCGGAAGACAACGGTGTCAGACACTTTGTACCGGGATCGCGGGCGGGACACCGTGCTCAGTTTCCCTTGTTGGCTCCCTTGCTGGCTCCCTGGCTGGCGCCCGTGCTCGCCGGCGCGCTCCAGCCGGCCGGCCGCGGGAGCGACGGTTCGAGGAGCGCGAGCAGCGTCATCGCGGTGCCGAAGGCCTCGCTACGCGGGAACACGCGGTCGTTCCAGCCGCCGCCCTTCTCGCGCACCAGCCACAGCAGCGCCTGGAGCCTGGCGCGGTAGCCTTCGCGCTCGACCTCGGGCAGGAACTCGATCGCCTGCGCGGCGTGGCGGTGGCCGAAGAAGAAGTAGTAGGGGGCGATGTGGTAGGGCGGCTCGTGCGATCCGTCCTGCTTGCGCCGCGACTCGAGCCAGGCCCAGTGCTCGAAGAAGGCGTCGAGCGCGCTGCGCACGCGCTCCACGCTGCCGCGGCCGGCCAGGTGCAGCGTCACCTCGCAGATGGCCATCCGCGCGATCGCGCCCGGCACCGCCTCGCCGCCCTGGCCGGTCTGCAGCGCCTGGGCGGAGGAGTACTGGAATGCGCCCGTCTCGAGGCGCGCGTCCTCCAGCGTTCGCAGCGCGCGTTCGACGACCTGCGCGTCGACGCTCTCGCCCTGGTGACGCGCCTCGAAGAGGAACTGCAGCGTGGCCGCCGTCATGAACGTCGACGCGGGCGAGTCGGCGCCGGACGTCCGGATGTAGTTCCAGCCGCCGCGGCCCGCGATCTCGCTCGCCGCGAGCGCAGGCACGAGCGCGTCGATCGCGGTCTCGACCTCGGCCGTGCGCTGGTCGGGCACGAGGCCCGCGCTGCGCAGCCGCAGGAGGAACCCCAACGCGTAGGCGTGACCCCAACCTCGCACGTCCTGATCCCCCAGGAACTGCGCGCCCATGAGCGGATCGCGCAGGCGCTCGAGCACGAAGTCGAGCGCGCGCTCGATGGCTGCGCGCGCGTGCACACCCGGCTCTCCGCGCGAGGCTTCGATCAAAGCCGTCGCGACGATCGCCGTGCCGCCGACGCGGTAGCCGATCGGGATCGATTTCTCGACGCGGATATTGCCCTCGTAGGGCCACTCGCGCTTCTCGGCCGATCGCGTCTCGCCTTTCGCGGCGTACGACTCCTGGCGATCGACGAGCGCGACGATGCCGCGTTGCAGCGCGTCCTCGATCGCGCGCGCGCTCGGCGGCCGGGCCGCTGCCGCCGCGACCGTGGCACGCGCCACGTCCTCCGCGGCGTTCTCGCCGCAGGCTGCCAGCGCCAGCATGACGAGGACGAACCGCAAGGAAGCCCGTAGGAAACGATCGTACGGGCTCGCCGATCTGGTGGCGCCGCGCGTAACCGCGCGGCCGCGCTCATGCCGCGATCCGGTCAATCGCCCGTGCTCGCCGGCGCTTGCCAACCCGCCGGCCGCGGGAGCGACGGCTCGCGCAACGCGAGCAGCGTCATCGCCGTGCCGAAGGCCTCGCTGCGCGGGAACACGCGGTCGTTCCAGCCGCCGCTCTTCTCGCGCACCTGCCACAGGAGCGCGTTGAGCTGCGCGCGGTAGGCCGCGCGCTCCGCTTCCGGCAGGCACTCGATCGCCTGAGCCGCGTGGCGGTGCGCGTAGAAGAAGTAGTAGGGCGCGATCATGTAGGGCGGCACGTGCGTCCCGTCCTGCTTGCGGCGCTTCTCGAGCCACTCCCAGTGCTCGAAGAACGCGTCGAGCGAGCCGCGCACGCGGTCCACGCTGCCGCGGCCAGCGAGGAGGAGCGTGACCTCGCAGGCAGCCATCCGCCCGATCGCTCCGGGGACGTCCTCGAAGCCGTTGCCGTTCTGCGCCTTCTTGTCGGAGCCGTACTGGAACGCGCCCGTGCCGAGGCGCGCGTCCTCGAGCGTCTTCAGGCCGCGCTCGATGACGGCCGCGTCGACCGTCTCGCCCTGCTGGCGCGCCTCGAACAGGAACTGCAGCGTCGGCGCGGTCATGAACGTGGACGCGTCCGAGTCGTGTCCGGCCGGACGCGAGTAGTTCCAGCCGCCGCGACCGCCGATCTGCGTGGTCTGCAGCATGGGCACGAGCGCGTCGACCGCGGCCTCGACCTCGGGCGCGCGCTTCTCGGGGACGAGCTGCGCCGAGCGCAGGCGCAGCAGGAATCCGAGCGCGTAGGCGTGACCCCAGCCGCGCACGTCGTAGCCCTCGACGAACTGCGCGGTCATGCGCGGATCGCCCAGGCCCTCGAGCACGAAGTCGAGCCCGCGCTCGATCGCTGCGCGGGCGGGGACGGTGGGCTCGCCGGACGAAGCCTCGATCAACGCGGTCGCGACGATTGCCGTGCCGCCGACGCGGTAGCCGATCGGGATCGCTCCCTTCACGCGGTACACGCCCTCGTACGGCCACTCGCGCTTCACCGCCGATGCGCTCTCGCCCTTCTGCGCGTACGACTCCTGGCAGTCGACGAGCGCGGCGATCCCGCGCTTCAGCGCGTCCTTGATCTCGCGCTCGCTGGGCGGCTTGGGCCGAGTCGCCGCGCTGGCACCGGACGGCTTTTCGGCGGTGCTCTCGGAAAAGGGTGCGAACGCGAAGGCGACCGGGAGGAGCAGCGCGGCGGCGATCATGTCGCGATCCTCGCACGCGCGCGGGCGCGTGCGAAGACCGCGCCCTGCAACGAGCGCGTCAGTGAGGCTGACCCTTGCCCTGGTCGGGGCCGTTCGTCCCGTTCTTCTCCGCCGGCGTGGGCACCGGCGGGAGCGGCAGGTCCTTCTGCGCGGCGGCCAGCGCCTCGCGCCAGCCCTGCAGCAGGAGGATGCGCGACTCGGGGTTGATCCCGAACGTGAAGCCGGCCTTCTCGCTCTGGTCGAGGGTCTCGACCATCAGTGCTGCGGCCTTGGCCTGCTCGGCCACGTACTTGGCGGTCTTCTCCGACAGCGCGCGCGATTCGCCCAGCACCTTGTCGTGCTCGGCGGTCGTCGACTTCAGCTCGGCGACCTCCTTCTCGACGGCCGCCAGGCGTTTCTCGGCGTCGGCCGTCTGGCCACTCTGGAACGCCGCCAGGGCCAGGCATCCGGTGGCGATCAGGCTCAGCAGGGGCGTGGTGCTCATGTTGCGATCCTTCGGCAGACGCGGTCTGCGGGTTGAGGGCTGGTATCTTCCCGCCCCCGATGCCTCCCGCCCAGGCCCCGCGGACCGCGCGCTCGCCGCTCCTGTTCCTGTTCCTGACGGTCTTCATCGACCTCCTGGGCTTCGGGATCGTCATCCCGCTGCTGCCGGTCTACTCGCAGGCCTACCACGCCAGCCCGCAGACCATCGGGCTCCTGATGGCCAGCTTTTCGGCCATGCAGTTCCTGTTCGCGCCCCTCTGGGGGCGTCTCTCGGACCGCATCGGGCGCAAGCCCGTGCTCGTCGGCGGCCTGATCGGCACGGCCGCGTCCTACGTGCTCTTCGCGTACGCCGACACGCTCGCGATGCTGTTCGTGTCGCGCGCTGCTGCCGGGTTCTTCGGCGCGAACGTCGCGACTGCGCAGGCCTTCATCGCCGACGTGACGACGCCGCAGAACCGCGCGAAGGGGATGGGGCTCATCGGCGCAGCGTTCGGCCTGGGCTTCTGCCTGGGACCGCTGATCGGCGGCGAGCTGACGCACGTGTCCGTCTCCGCCCCGGGCTGGTTCGCCGCGGCTCTGTCGCTGGCCGCCGCGACGTTCGGCTGGATCACGCTGCACGAGCCCGAGCGAGAGAAACTGCGGGAGCGCGCCGCCTTGACGCGCATCTTCGGGCTCGACCAAGTCAAGCACGCGCTGCGCGAGCCGCGCCTGGGCACGCTCTTCGTGCTCGGCTACGTCTTCATCGTGGCCTTCGCCAGCTTCGAAGCGATGTTCACGGTGTTCGGGCTCATGCGCTTCCCGGCCGTTTTCGGTCTCGAGCACAGCGTCGACGTGGCCGACACGCAGGAGATCTTGCGCGCCGCGCCGGTCACGGGCCGCTACCTGGCCGGCATCGGCATCGTGTCGGCGATCATCCAGGGCGGCCTGATCCGCCGCCTCGTGCCGCGCTTCGGCGAGACGAAGCTGGCTGTCGCGGGCCCGGTCTTCCTCGGGCTGGGGCTCCTCCTCGTGGGGCTGGCTCCCTCGTGGGGCTGGGTCATCGTCGGCTGCCTGCTGCTGCCCGTCGGTTTCGGGCTCAACAATCCTTCGCTCTCGTCGCTGCTCACGCGCGCCGCGCCGGCGGCCGAGCAGGGTTCCTACCTGGGCCTGAACCAGTCCGTCTCGAGCTTCGCGCGCATGAGCGGGCCTGCTCTGGCCGGTTTCGTGCTCACGCGCTGGGGCCCGTCCAGCCCGTTCTTCGTCGCGGCCGCGCTGGTCTGCCTCTCGGCGCTCCTGGCCTGGCGCTACCACCGGCGCTTCGGAGCGACGTTCCCGCGCGGAGCGCCGCCGACGTGACGAAGCGTTTCCGCTTCGCGCCGCGCGTCGAGGCGTTGGGCGGCGGACACGACCTCGCGCGGATCCTGCCCCGGCTCGCGGCGCGGCGCGGGCTCGTCGCGCTCGACAGCGCGGGCGGCGCGCCGCGGCACTGGAGCCTGGTCGCGTTCGACCCGCTCGTGGGCGTCGAGATTCCGGGCGAACTCGCAGCGCTGCGCGCCACCTGGGCCCAGCTCGCGCGTGCGGGCGGCGAAAGCGTGCCCGGCCCGTTCCAGGGCGGCTTCGTCGGCGCGCTGGCCTACGACCTGGGCGTCGCGGGCGAGCGGCCTGTGCGGGTTTCCAATGAGCCGTGGGGAACACCGCGCGTCGCCGGCGGGCTGTACACGGACTTCGTCGTGATCGAGGAGCGCACAGGCCAGGCCTGGCTCGTCCTGGGCGAGGATCCGGGCGACGCGCGGCCGACCGTCGCGCAGCGACGCGCGGAATTGATGGCGCAGCTCGCCGGTCCCGAGCCCGCGCTGCAGCCGGCGGCGACGCGTGGCGAGCCGCAGCGCCACGTCCTCGCGGCGGAGCACTGCGCGCGCATCGAGACGCTGCGCGCGCGCATCGCGGCCGGCGACCTCTACCAGGCCAATCTGGCGCACCGCCTGACGATCGAGCTGCGCGGCGATCCGCTCGACCTCTACCTGCGCCTGCGGCGCGTGAACCCCGCGCCCTACATGGCGTTCCTGCGCTGGGACCCGACGACGAGCACGCACGGCGCGGCGACACCGCACGGCGCGCTCCTGTCCGCGTCGCCCGAGCTCCTGCTCGAGTTCGACGGTGCGCGGGCCGTCACACGGCCGATCAAGGGCACCGCGCCGCGCGGCGCGGACTCCGAGTCGGACGCGCGCATCGCGCTGGCGCTGCTCGGCAGCCCGAAGGACCTGGCCGAGCTGGCGATGATCGTCGACCTCGAGCGCAACGACCTGGGCCGCTGCGCGCGCCCGGGCGGTGTGCGCGTCGAGGCGTTCCCGCGCCTCGAGACCTACGCGACCGTGCACCACCTCGTGGCCGACGTCGCGGCCGACGTGCGTCCGGGCGTGGACGCGTTCGACCTCCTGGCGGCGCTCTTCCCGGGCGGCTCGATCACCGGCGCACCGAAGCTGGCCAGCATGGACGCGATCGCGCAGCTCGAAGGCGAAGGCCGTGGGTTCTTCACCGGCTCGCTGGGCTTCGTCGACACACGCGGGCACGCCGCCTGGAACATCCTGATCCGCACGCTCGTGTGGCGGCCGCGCGACGACGGCGGCGGCGAGGTGTCGTTCCACGTCGGCGGCGGCATCACCTGGTCCTCGGACGCCGCCGCGGAAGAGCACGAGACGATGCACAAGGGCGCCGGCCTGCTGCGCGCCCTGCAGGGGGCCGGGCGCTGATCGGGAGGGCAGGCGCTTGTCCTCTCCGGAGAACAAGAGCGGCGCCGGTCGGCGCGCTCCTTACCGCGGCCAAACCTCGACGTCGAGCGTTCCCCTCGGCACGCGACGGATCTAGGGAAGGAACCGCCCTCGCCGGCGCTCCAAGCGGGGCACGGCGCTTGCGGGTCCCGGTGCGCGTTGTCGTAATGGCACGCGACCGACCCACCGACGTCTCGAGGTCCGCGATGCAACCCGCAACCCTGCTGCTCCTCCTGGCCCTGGCCGCCCCTTCCGCTGCCTACGCCGCCGCGCCGGTCACGGCGCCCGTCCTGGCTCGCTGGCCGACCGTGCGCGAGGATCCGGTGCCGGACAAGCGGCCCGAGGTCGAGGCGCTGACCGATCAGATGAAGGCGCACGTCGCCAAGCAGGGCGCCGAGGACCAGGACGCGGTCGCGGTCGTCGACAAGCTCCTCCAGGAGTACAAGAACTCCGGCCCCAAGGACCGCGCCGCGATCGTGGCCGCGCTGGGCAAGAACTTCGACGCCAAGCGCCGCGAGGACGAGGCCGGCGTGCGCGACAACCGCATCTTCCGCGCCTCGGCCGTCGCGCTGGGCCAAATGGGCACCGACGCGACGAAGACGCTCCTCAAGTACATCGGCCACAAGGACCACAAGAAGGACATCCCGGTCCAGAGCGACCTCATCCATGCGCTGGGGAAGACCAAGGACAACGCCGCGGTGCCGGATCTGGTCGCCTTGCTCGAGCACAAGGACGCGCCGTTGGTAGGTGCCGCGGCCGATGCGCTGGCGGAGTTCGCCGACGCGCCGCTCGACGTGCGCAAGAAGGGCTTCGAGGGGATGCTCAAGGTCCTCATGTCCGCCAAGGGCGCGAAGGACTCGAACGTGAACGACTCGACCGCGCGCGACCGCTACGACACGATCGCGTCGCCGATCATCACGAGCCTCACGCGCCTGTCGAAGCACGACGAGCGCGATCCCGACGAGTGGCAGCGCTGGTGGAACAAGAACAAGGCCAAGAACTGGGACGAGGGCAAGTGACATCGGGCGAGCGCTTGGGCTGGGCGGCCGTGCTGGCGCTGCCGCTCGTCGCGCTCGCAGGACGCTGCGCGCTGGCCGAGCGCGACGAGGACGCGCGCAACCGCCCGGCGATCGCGCGGCCGGGCGCCGCCGACGCGGCCACGGTGCTCGAGGGCGGACTCGATCTGGACGGGCTCGGTCGCCTGAACGCGCGGCTCGTGCCACTGCACGCCGACCCGCGCCGCCAGGCCTTCGACGCCGAGGCGTTGCGGCGACGCTTCGCGATCGAATCCGGGGAGCCGTTCCTTCTGCGGCTCGATCTGCGCGCTGCGGCGGACGGATCCGCCGGCCCGCTCGACCCGCGCGGTCTGCGCGTCGTCGACGAAGGCGGCGTGGCGCTCAGCGTGCCGGCGCTGACGGTCGGCGAGGACCTGGACCCGCTGGCCGCGCTGCTGCAAGCGCCGCGCGCGATCGCGCCCGGCGAGAGCGCGTCTCTCGTGCTGTTCGGCCGTGAGCCCGGACCGGGCGCGCGTCTGATCCTCGGTACCGGAGACGAGCTGGCTCTCTCGCCTGCGAGCGCGCTCGAGGGCGCGCTCGACGTGCCCATCGCACGCATCGACGCGCGCACGCCGGCCGCCGGCACGACGGAACCGCGCTGATGCGCGCGCCGCACGTGTGGGGCGGAGCCGTGGCCCTGGCCGTCGCGCTCGTGCCGGCCGTGGGCCTCTTCGCGGGTCCCGAGGGCGCCTGCCCGTTCGTGTCGGAGGACGGTGAGTCCGAGGACGCGCCGGCCGGCGCGGAGCACGCCGCGTGCCGCGCCCGCGAGGCGCGCCTGCGCGCGGAGTTCGAGACGCAGATCGCCGAGTTGCGCTTCGAGGCCCGGCGCGAGCGAGACCTGCGCATCGAGCGCGAGCGCGAGTGGCTGCGCTACACGCAGGGCATGGCGCAGCTCCAGGTGCTGGCGGGCCTGCCGCGCTTCGAACCCGACGTGCCGGCCGAGGAGCGCGAGACGCGCGCGCTGGGTGGCGCTGCCGCGGAAACGGCGACCGCGGAACCGGTCGCCGCTGCGCCTGCGCCTGTGGAGACGGCGCCCACCGTGCCCGACCGCCTGCGGCTCGCGCGGGAAGAGCGCGCACGCGCCGTCTACCTGGCGCTGCGCTCGCTGTTCGCGATCGAGCACGTGAGCGGCCTCGACCTGCTGGAATCCGGCGTCGTCACGGACGGCGCGACCGGCCCGGTCGTGCTGCGCGTGATCGACGAGTCGGGCCGCCCGCTGGGCTCGCTCTACGCCGACCGCCTGCGACTCGAAGGCAGCCACGCGGCGCGCACGCTGGCGCTCGTGCTCGAGAACGGCTGGGAGCGCCGCGTCGGCCGCAAGACGCCGTTCGAGGGCGGGCCGCCCGATGCGGAAGGGCGCGCGGGCGTGCGCCGCATCGAGCTGGCGCACGTCGATCCGGCGCCCTGGTTCGAAGCGCTGCCCGAGCTGTTCCGCGAGGAGCAGCGCGTGGCCGCGACCGAGGGCGACGTGCGCGGGCTGACCGCGCTGCGCTTCGAGCTGAACCGCCGGCTGCAGGCCGACGCCTCCGGTGTCGTCTACCGGCTCGAGAGCCTCATGGCGCGCGACGGGCTCGTGTTGCGCGAGGTGCACCTGGCCGTGCTCGATGGCGACATGCGTCTCGAGCGCGAGCTGTTCGCCGACCACATGAGCGTGCAGCGCGCCGAGCGAGGCCTCGAGATCCTGCTGCAGAACGGTTCGCAGATCCGCGGCAGCGAGAAGGCGCCGTTTCTGGAAGGCCGCTACCGGATCTTCCTGCCGCGCGCGTCGGCCGACGCGTGGACTGCGGCCGGGATCCCGGTCGGCGTGCGGGGCGCAACGGCCGCCCCCGGGCCGGCTGGCGGTTGACGCGGGCAGCGCGCGCGCCGACAAGGGTCCCCATGAACTTGTGGAACGAGCCCTGGGAGGGCGCCGCGCCGGCGCCCGAGGGGCCGCGCACGTGGAAGGTCTCCGAGCTGACGCGCGAGATCCGCGCGAAGCTCGAGGGGCTGGGCCGCGTGCAGGTCGAGGGCGAGGTCACGGGCTTCAAGCAGGCCGCTTCGGGGCACCTCTACTTCGCGCTGCGCGATCTGGACGCGCAGATCAGCTGCACGATCTGGAAGAGCGTGGTCGCATCGGCCGTGCGCTTCGACTTGAAGGAAGGCGCGCAGGTCGTCGCGCACGGCAAGCTCGACGTGTACGGGCCGCGCGGCACCTACTCGCTCAACGTGACGCGGCTCGAGCCGGCCGGGCTCGGCACGCTGCTGGCGAGACTCGAGGAGTTGAAGGCGCGACTCGCGGCCGAGGGCTGGTTCGAGCGCAAGCGACCGCTCCCGGCGTTCCCCCGCATCGTCGGCGTCGTGACCAGCAAGACCGGCGCCGCGCTGCAGGATTTCCTGCGCACGCGCTCGGCGCGCTGGCCGCTCTACCCCGTGCGGTTCGCGCACACGCTCGTGCAGGGCCCCGGCGCCGCGCTCGAGATCGCGGCCGCGATCGACCGGCTCGACGCGAGCGGCGTCGACGTGATCTGCGTCGTGCGCGGCGGCGGGGCGCTGGAGGACCTGTGGGCCTTCAACGAGCTGCCCGTGCTGGAAGCGATCCGTCGCTGCAGCGTGCCGGTCGTCTCCGGCGTCGGCCACGAGACGGACACGACGCTCGCCGACCACGTGGCCGACGTGCGCGCGCACACGCCGACCGACGCGGCGCAGCGCGTGTTCCCCGACCGCGCGCTCCTGCTCGAGGCGATCGAGCGCGCCGAGCGGCACCTGACGCAGGCGGTCGACGGCCTGCTCGAAGGATATGCGCGCCGGCTCGACGTCGCCGGGCGGCTCTCGGGCTCGATCCAAAGTCTGCTCGACCGCGTCGAGGCGCGCACGGGGCGCTTGCTCGGCCGCCTCGCGGCTCAGGCGCCGCACGCGCGGCTCGAGCGCTCGCGCGCCGCGCTCTACCGCCTCGCTCCGCGCCTGGCCACGGGCGCCGCGCGCGCGCTCGACGCGCGCGAGCGCCGGCTCGAGCGCGCCGCGCCGCGGCTGTCGGCCGGCGGCAAGAACGCGCTGGAAACGCGCCAGCGCCGCGTGGACCTGGCGGCGCGCACGCTCGACGCGATCTCGCCCTTCGCCGTGCTCGAGCGCGGCTACTCGATCACGCGCCGCGTCGCGGATGGAACAGCCGTGCGCGCGGCTTCGGATCTCGCGCCGGGCGCGCAGATCGAGACGCTCTTCGCGCGCGGCGCGGCGACCTCGCGCGTCGAGTCGACGTCCGACGCGCGACCGGGCGAGGCCGCGTCGGAACCAGGCGGCGGGAGCTAGCGCGTGCGCGTCGCAGCGGTCGTGGCCAACTGGAACGGCGGCGAGGAGAACCTCGCCTGCGTGCGCTCGCTGCTGGCGAACGGGATCGCACCCGGCGACGTCGTCTTCGTCGACAACGGCTCGACCGACGGCTCGCTCGAAGCGGTCGAGCGCGCCAACCCGGGCGTGACCGTGCTGCGCAACGCGTCGAACCTGGGCTTCGGCGAGGCCAGCAACCAGGGCGCGCGGCGCGCGCTCGAGCGCGGCGTGGACGCCGTCTTCTTCGTGAACAACGACGTCGTACTGCCCGGCGGCACGCTCGCACGCCTCGTCCTCGAGCTCGAGCGCGACGCGACGCTCGGCATCGTCGGCCCGCGCGTGCTGTACCGCGACGATCCGCAGCGCGTATGGGCCGCGGGCGGGATGCTGACGTGGCGCGAGAACCTCTCGACGCTGCTCGGCCACGGCCAGCCCGACGGCGACGCGTGGCGCACGACGCGCGCCGTCGACTACGTGGCCGGCTGCGCGCTGCTGGCGCGGCGCTCGGTGCTCGAGCACACGGGGCTCTTCGACGCGACCTACTTCGCGTACATGGAGGACGTCGACCTGTGCCTGCGCGCGAAAGCGGCGGGCTTCGGCGTGCGCGTCGTGGGCGAGGTCGCCGCGCTGCACGCCGCGAGCCTCGCGACCGGCGGCGGCTACAACCCGCGCCGCAAGTGGATGATGGGCGTGAACTCGATCTGGTTCCTGCGGCGACACGCGCGCGCGCCGCAGTGGGGGCGCTTCGTGCTCTACGACGTGATCCCGCTGCCGTTCCTGTGGTTCTCAGGCCTGTTCCGCGGCCGGGCGAAGGCGGTCGCCGCGAAAGGCCTCGGCATCGTCGACGGCCTGCGCGGCAAGCGCGTGACGGCCGAAGCGATCCAGGAGGGCGCGGGCTGGCTGTGGTAGGGGCCAGCGCTCGACACCACTTTCCCGTTTTCGCGATCCTCCGTACGCTCTGAACCGTCCGAATCCGTTCGCTCCGCGGCCTCGAATCCCTCGAATCCGTGTGAGTCCAAGTTCTGTCTCAGGTTCCGAGCATGCTCCCCCTCGTCGCCCTGACCCTTCTCGCGTGGTCTCCGTCGGACGCCGCGCCGTCCTCGCACCCGGCCGTCTCCAGCAGTCGGATGGCGCCGCGCGACCTCGACGCGCTCCCCGACGGCCTGCGGGCGACGTTCAGCAGCCGCGGCGTGACCGTGGAGCGCGATGATGCGGGGAGCACGCACCGAGTCGACGTGCGCACGCGCGCCATCGGACGCGGAGCTCGCGTCCGCGAACTCGAGGAAGCGCCGGTCGTTGCGCACGGCGATCGTCACGTGCGCGAGCTCGCCGGCGTCACCGAGTGGTATCGGCCCTGCGAAAAAGGACTCGAGCACGGCTGGACACTCCATGAGCGACCCGAGGGCGACTCGGCGCAGCCGGTGTGGATCTTCCTCGCGTTCAGCGGCGACCTGATCCCGCGCATCGCGGAGGACGGTCGCGGAGCGTGGCTCGGCGATCGCGAAGCGCAATTGCGCCTGCGCTATGACGGGCTCGAGGCGTGGGACGCGAGCGGCGCGCCCGTCGACGCGCGCCTCGCGACGTGCCCGGAGGGTGTCGGCGTGCGCATCGTCGACGCCGGCGCGCGCTATCCGATCACGATCGATCCCGTCTTCTCGAGCCCGCCCCTGATCGTGGATGGGACACAGTCGGGTCGCTTCGGCAGCGCGGTCACGACCGCAGGCGACGTGAACGGCGACGGCTACTCGGACGTCCTGATCGCGGAGGACTTCTACACCGGGCCTCGAGCCCACGAAGGGCGGGTGCTCCTGTACCTCGGCTCCGCCAGTGGAATGCAGACGACGCCCAGCTGGTCCGTCGAGGGCAACCAGGCCTCCGCCGACATGGGGCACTGCGCCAGCCCGGCCGGCGACGTCAACAACGACGGCTTCGACGACGTCCTGGTCGCTGCGCCCCTGTACGACGAGCCGGGTGGCGCCGATCACGGTCGCGTCTGGCTCTACCTGGGCTCTGCGACCGGCCTGTCGATCGCGCCCGTCTGGACCTGGACGACGAACCAGCCGGGCGCGAACACCGGCTGGTCCTGCGCCACGGCGGGCGACGTCAACCACGACGCGTACGACGACATCGTCGTCGGCGCCTGGCTGCAGGATTCGAACCCGCCGACGCTGGTCGACAACGGTGCCGCGTACGTCTTCTTCGGCAACGCGAGCGGAGTGAGCGCCACGCCGGACTGGTCATCTTTCGGCGCGGCATCGAACGTCCAATTCGGTTCCTCGGTGTCGACGGCCGGCGACGCCGATGCCGACGGATTCGGCGACATCGCCGTCGGCGCACCGCTGGATGGCGCGACGGATCGCGGCCGCGTCCACGTCTACCGCGGATCGGCCACGGGTCCGATCACGCCGGCCATCGAGATCTGCCCGCCCTCGGTCGGGGATTCGTCGCGCTTCGGCCACTCGGTGGCGACTGCGGGTGACCTGGACGGAGACGGCTACGCCGATCTCGTCGTGGGCGCGCCGTGGGCCGACGAAGGCGCGACGGACGCGGGAAAGGTCTACGTCTTCCGTGGCCGGTCCACGGCGAACGGGACGATCTCGATCGCCGAGGCCTGGAGCATGAACGGCAGCCAGACGAGTGGGAACCTGGGCTGGTGCGTCGCTCCCGCCGGCGACGTCGACGGCGACGGCTTCGCCGACCTCGTCTGCAACGAGAACGGCGTGCTGCCCGCGAACACGAGCAGCGCGTACGTCGTCCTCGGGCGACCCGCGGCGCCTTTTTCGACGGAGCTCGTCGTCTCCGGCACGAGCTCCGAGCTCGTCGGTTCCTCCGCGTGCGCGGCGGGCGACGTCAATGGCGACGGCTTCGGAGACACGCTGATCGGCGCCCCCGGCCACAACGCGGGCCAGGGCCGCGTGCGCCTCTACTACGGCCAGCCGGATCCGCGCAGCACGGTGTTCGAGCGGCAGTTCGACGCCGCGTCGCCGGGAGCGGACGCCGGTCGTGCCGTCGCGATGGGGGACGTCGACGGGGACGCCTACGCGGATCTCCTCGTGGGCGAGCCGGGGTACACGAACAGCCAACCGGGACAAGGCCTCGTGCGCCTCTACCGCGGGTCGCCGGCGGGGATCTCGGCCAGCGCCAGCTGGAGCTTCGAAGGCACGAGCCCGCAGATGAGCCTCGGCTGCTCGATCGCCTGCTTGAACGACGTCGACGGCGACGGCTTCGGCGACGTGCTCGTCGGAGCGAGGGGTGCCTCGAACGGCCAGGCTGGCGAGGGACACGTGCTCCTCTTCCGCGGCTCCGCGACCGGGCTCGCGCTGGTGCCGCAGGTTTTCGAATCGAACGAAGCCAGCGCGGAACTGGGCTTCAGCGTGGCCGCCGCGGGCGACGTGAACGGCGACGGGCTCGCCGACGCCGTCGCCGGTGCGCCCGGCGTGCACCTCGGCTCGCCCTCAGCGGGCGCGTTGTACCTCCTCCTCGGCCGGCGTTCGCCGCCGGGACTCGTCGCGGCCGCCGGCTTCCCGATCTCGCCCGGGATCGCGGGCTCGCGCTACGGTCAGGCCGTGGCGGGCGCGGGCGACCTCGATGCCGACGGGCGCAGCGACGTCGCGGTCGGCGCGCCGATGTTCACGAACGGCCAGGTGAACGAGGGCGCCGTGTTCCTCTACAAGGGTCAACCGAGCGGTCTCTTCGCGACGCCCAACATCGTGCTCGAGAGCCAGCTTGCTTCCGCACAATTCGGCTTCGCGGTCTCCACCGCCGGCGATTTGAACGGAGATTCGTTCGCCGACCTGCTCGTGGGCGCGCCGCGGTGGGGGAGCACGACGCACGGCGGGTTTGCTTTCGTCTACCGCGGCCAGAGCGGCTCCACGCTCGTGAACATGATGACCCTGCACGCGATCCACCTCGGTCAGCCGGGAGCGGACACGGGGCATGCGCTGGACTACGCCGGTGATCTGAACGGCGACAACTTCGCCGACGTCGTCATCGGCGCGCCGCTGTGGGATGCGGCCAGCAGCGACGGCGGCCGCGTGGCCGTGTTCTACGGGGCAGGCGCGGGGCTGACGGGCGCGAGCACGCTGCCCGCGAGCATCGCCGGCGTCTCCTCACCCGGTGCCGATTTCGTGCCGGGATCCGGCGCGAACAACGCGCAGGCCGGGTCTGCGGTCGCGGGCGGCGCCGACGTGCACGCCGACGGCTTCGGCGACTTGATCGCCGGCGCTCCCGGCGGAGGAACGGGCGGGGGCGGGCAGTCCTTCCTCTTCGGTGGAGGCGGTGGCTCCACCGCGTCGCGCCCGGCGCCCCAGATGCGGCGCGCCGGCGACGCCCAGGTGATCGAGGTCCTCGGGAACACGGAGGCGCCCACGACGTTCGGGATCAACCACTCGCTGAGCCAGTACTTCCCGTCGGGTCCTTCGGCCGGACTGCACGCCGGAACGACGGCGGGCCGCGAGGCCGTCCGCGTCTGGTGGGAAGTCGAGCTGCTCGGGACGCCCTTCGACGGCCTCGGGCTCGAGCACACGCTGTGGGCCGACACGGGCAGCAACGCTCCGCCGTCCGGCGTGGTCTGGGCCCCGGTCACCGTCCCGGTCGCGGGCGCGAGCTACCACTGGCGCATGCAGTTCCGGCCGCGCAATCCGTACTTCCCGCACTCGCGCTGGTTCTCGCTGCAGGGCACGAGCCTGCAGGAGAAGAAGATCGGCACGCCGCCCGACTGCGACGGCGACGGCCAGAGCGACGAGGCGGAGATCGCCGGCGGAGCGGCCGACTGCGACGGCGACGCGATCCCGGACACGTGCGAGATGCCTCCGCCCTGGGGCACGTGCGCGACGTGCGTCGATTGCAACGCGAACGGCGTGCTCGACGCGTGCGACGTGCTCGTCGGTGGAATGCCGGACTCGAACGGCGACCTCGTGCCCGACACCTGCCAATCGGGCCTGGTGACCGCGTTCTGCTCGGGCGACGGCACGGCGAACTCGTGTCCGTGCGGCAACACGGGTGCGAGCGGTCACGGCTGCCCCAGCTCCGTGTTCCCTCAGGGCGCGGTCCTGGGATCCAGCGGCATCGCGCGCGTCGCGTTCGACAACCTCGTGTTGCTCGGCAGCGCGATGCCGAACAGCTCGGCCCTGTACTACCAGGGCATCAACCAGCAATCCGGAGGTCAGGGCACGCTGTTCGGCGACGGCTTGCGCTGCGCGGGCGGCAGCGTGATCCGGCTGGGCACGAAGTCCAACTCGGGCAACGCGTCGCAGTACCCCTCGGCGGGTGACGCGGACATCTCCGTGCGCGGCGCCGTGCCGGCTGCCGGTGGCATGCGCACCTACCAGGTCTGGTACCGCAACGCTGCCACCTTCTGCACGCCGAGCACGTTCAACCTGACGAATGGCTTGAGCGTCCAGTGGATCCCGTAGTCGCGCGGGCACGCTCCGTCATCGACCCGCGGCACGCGTGATCCGACCGGTGACCGCGCGGGCCGGACGCACGCCGAGCGTGGGCGCTTTGTAGCTCGCCTCGTCCGCATCGCGCCCTGCGGAACGGGCGGCCACGGGTCCTGACGCCCATCCACCGCCGCGGATCACGCGCTTCAGGGCCGCGAAGGGCTGGCGCTCCGCAGCGGGGGGTGTGACGACGTCCGTGTAGTCGCCCTGCAGGTCGAGGCACCACTCGCTGACGTTGCCGATCACGCCGTGCAGGCCGAACGGGTTCGGGTCGGAGGCCGTGACGGGGCTGTGGACGGCCCATCCGTCGTCGCCTTCGGCGGTGGAGTCGCTCGGGCCGAATACGGCCACGAACGCCGGGTCGGCCAGGTTGCCGCAGTCCTCGATCGGACCCGGACTCTCGCCGCACCACCAGGGCGTGCTCGTGCCGCCGCGCGCGGCGAACTCCCACTGGGCTTCGGTCGGCAACAAGAGCCCCGCGAGAGCCAGGACTTCCCGGGCCTCTTTCCAGTCGATCGTCTCGACCGGGTGCAGGAGCGTGATCAGCTTGCCGCCAAACCTTCGTCCGCCGTTCACGTTGCTCGGGTTCACGCCGGTGAGCCGCCGCCACTGAGCCTGAGTCAGCTCATGCTTGGCTACGAAGTACGGCGCGAGATCGGTGGCGTTCACGGGACCCTCGTTCTCGCCTGCGCCGGGATCGTAGTTCGGCTCGGACGCGTCGGTGCTCTGGGCTCCCAGGAGGAATCGTCCTCCCGGCAGGAGCACGAGCACGAGGGCCGAGCTCTCGTCGAGCCCGAGTTGTCCATCGACTCCGCGCACGGGCACCGCGCCCGTGGCCAACGCGGCGAACTCCCAGAGATTCGAATCGGGGTCCGGGCCGAGAGGCAGGAGCCCGACCTGCGGCTCGATCACGAGGCCGTCGTAGACCGGGCAGCGCGCGCGGTCGCGGATCGCCTCGAGAGCCGTGCGCCACGCCTGCGCTGCATCGGGCCCGGTCACCGTCCGCTCCTCGACCGATCGAGCGAAGGCGATCCGGCGTTCGAAGCTGAAACCGGACTCTGCATCCGTTCCCGACATCAACCCGCGTTGCGGATCCGCGAACTGCTCCAGGCGCGGCACGAGGTTGCGCAGCGCCTGGTAGCGCACGTACGTCGCCTCGTCGGGCAGCGCACGCGCCGCCCGGAGCCGATCGCGCAACGCCGACACGTTGCGCTCCAGGTCCGCGATCCGCCGCTCGTCCTCCAGCCTCTGTTGCGGCGATGTCGCTTGGGCGATCTTCTCCGCGAGGCCGAGCCGGTTCTCCTCGAGCTGCGGCAGGTCAGGTGAATCCGCCGGGGCCAGCGCCAACGCCTGTCGGCTGGCTTCCATGGCTTCGGTGTCGCGGCCCGCTTCGTGGAGCGCCCAGGCCAGCGTGTCGAGGATGATCGGCTTCTCCGCGTCGGCGGACTTCGCCAACGCCCTGCGCGCGATCGCGACGGCGCGGCGTTCGATGGGGCCACCGCGCGGGCGATCGGGTCGTACGAGCCGCCACGCGAGCGCGTTCAGCTCCTCTGGATCCGAAGGCAGCACCGTCCAATCGAGTCCCTCGGCCTCGAGCTCCGCTGCCGGCGGCTGTGCGTCCTGGAATCGGTGTGCGAAAACCTGCGCGAGCCAGCGCAGCTGCTCCTCGGCCCGCTTCACGTCCTGCTCGAGGCCTTCGGCCCGACGTAGCAGCAGCGGATCGTGGGACGGCGCGCCGGCCGGATCGTCGGACAGCTTCACCAGCGACGCGCGCCACGCCTCGAGCCCCGTGTGCTGCCCGTCGCCGAGCACGAGCTCCCGCGCAGTCGCCATCCAGGCTTCCAGCGCGAGGAGGTGTTCCGCCGTCGCGAACGGCAGCTCGCGGCTGTCGTTGATCAGGCGCTGCAGTCGCTCTTCGCCCGTGAACCGGGCCAGCTCTGCATTGCGCTGGGCCAGCTCCGAGTTCCGCTGCTCCAACGCTGCCGCCTGTTTCTGGCTCTCGAGGGCGTGCCCCTGAGCCTCGCGCCGCCGATCGGCCTGCACGAGCGAGATCGCCGCCAGACCACCGACCGCGATCACGACGCCGGCGGCGATCGACGCCGCCAGCGGCTTGTTGCGCTGGACCCACTTGCGCAGCTCCGCGACGGGGCCGGTCGAGTACGCCTTGACGACGCGCTGCTCCAGGTACGCACGCAGATCCTCGGCCAGCTCGGCCATGTCCGCGTAGCGCCGCGCCGGATCGCGCGCCATGGCCTTCTCGCAGATTGCCACCAGCTCGGCCGGGACGTCAGGCCGGATCCGCGTCAGCGCCGTCGGAGGACCTTGCAGCACCATCAGGTGCACGGTGCGCATCGTCATCTTCGCGCCGGGCGGCACGTAGGGCACCTGTCGCGCGAGCAGGTGCCACAGGATCGCGCCGACCGAGTACACGTCCGAGCGCGGCCCGACATCCTCCGACATGCCCTGCGCCTGCTCGGGCGACATGTACGCCGGCGTGCCCACGACCTGTCCGTCCATCGTGACCAGCGGCGAGTCCGTGTCGCCCTCGCGCTCCTCGCGCCGCTGCGTCTTGACGCTCGTCAGGACCGACGCCGTGGTCTGGATGCGGATGTCGTGCGGGTCCTGCTTGCCGACGACGCGCGCCAGGCCCCAGTCCATCACGTAGACCTCGCCGAACTTGCCGACCATGACGTTGGACGGCTTGAGGTCGCGGTGGATCACGCCCTTCTTGTGCGCGAAGGCCATCGCCTCGCAGACCTTGAGGATCACGCTCAGCGCGCGGGTCTCGTTCCAGCCCCCGTGACCCGCGAAGAGGTGCTCGAAGACCTGCTTGAGGTCGTCGCCCTGCACGAGCCGCATCGTGAAGCACACGCGGCCCTCGGCGTCGACGCCCAGGTCGTGCACCGGCACGATGCCGGGGTGGTCGAGCTGACCCGTGATCTGCGCCTCCTCCAGGAAGCGCGCGAGCAGGCCCTGCGTGCCCGGATCGCTGCTTGTGCCGCCCGAGCTCGACGGATCGAGCAGCACCTTCATCGCGAGCGCGCGGCGCAAGTCGCCGTCCTGCACGCGGTAGACGATGCCCATGCCGCCGCGGCCGATCTCGCACTCGATCGCATAGCGAGCGCCCAGCGGCTGTCGATCGGCGATGCGGTCGAGCAGCTCCTCGGTCGGGCGCGGTTCCTCGGGCGACCCCTGGATCGGGAGACCGTACGACTCGCGCAGGTGTCGCCCGCGCGCTGTCGATTCCGCGCCGCGGGATGGGCTGCCGGCAGCGCGCGTCAGCGCCGACAACCGTTCCCAGACCTCGAAGAGGGCGCGCAGCCGGGTCGCGTGCTGCGCATGCTCGGCCAGGAGCGCATCGAACGCAGGCGCCGCGCCGCTCTCGCGTTGCGCGAGCCACCGGGCGAGCAGCGCTTCGGCCGGATCGTGAGGGGGCTGGGAGGCGGCGGGCATTCCGAGCGCGGGGATCGCTCTTCCCCATCTATAGCGGTGTCCCCGGTCTCGTGCACCGTGAGGGCCGCATGGTTCCCTGACGTGGGTTGACTGTTGCCACGCCGGATCGATCGAGGGGGTAGACTCGCGAGGGCGCTCGTTCCCCCCCCCGCGAGCCCCCCCGAGTCCATGCGCCCTCTCCGCGCCGCTCTCGCGGCCTGCTTCGCTTTCGTCAGTGCGGTCGCTGTCCCGGCGCAGGACTGCGTCTTCCTGCCGCATCCGGGCCCGTTCGAGCGCGTCCAGCCCGACGGCACGCGGATCGAGGTCTTCCAGCGCGGCGACGCATTCCGGCACTGGCTGGTCGACGCGCGCGGGCATGCGCTGGTCGAGACCGAGAGCGGCGTGCGCTACGCGCGGCTCGGCGCGGACGGTGCGTTCGAAGCGATCGACGAGCTCGCGAGCGCGAGTGGTCCAACGAGCACGATCGTCGCGCGCAACGTCGTGCCCACGCGCGCCGCCGGCCTGCAACGTCCGGCGCCGCCGCCGTCTGCGAAGCCCGGGGTCCTGCGCCTGCCGTCCGCACGCGGCGGCGGGTCGGCGTTCGTGGGCGGGACCGGCACGGTGCGCAACCTCGTCCTCTTGCTGCGCTTCTCAAACCACGGGCCGAGCGGGCAGAACCGCACGCTGCCCAGCGCCGCGAACGTCACGACGATCATGAACGCGCCGGGCGGCCACCCGACGCTGGCCCCGACGGGCAGCGTGCGCGACCACTACCTCGAGAATTCGTACGGGCAGTTCACGATCGACTCGACCGTCGTCGGCTGGCTCGACATGCCGAACACGGAGACGTACTACGCCAACGGCAACTCGGGGCTGACTTCGCTCACCTGGACATTGATCGCAGCCGGCCTGGCGGCTGCGGATCCGCTGATCGACTTCGACGAGTTCGACCAGGACGGCGACGGCTGGATCGACGCGATCACGATCCTGCACTCGGGCTACGGGGCCGAGTTCGGCGGCAACGACCAGTACGGCACGAACTACATCAACCGCATGTGGTCTCACAAGTGGGAGATCCCCACGTGGACCAGCGCCGAGGGCGTGCGCGTCTCCGACTACAACATCTCGCCCGGGTTGTGGGACGTCATGGGCAGCGCGCCCGGACGGATCGGTGTCGCGTGCCACGAGCTCGGCCACTTCTTCGGGCTGCCCGACCTGTACGACACGGACGGCTCGAGCGAGGGCGACGGGAACTGGTGCCTGATGGCGGCCGGGTCATGGGGTTTCAACGGTACGCAGCGCTATCCGTCGCACATGAGCGCGTGGAGCAAGATCAAACTCGGCTGGGTGAACCCGACGACGCTCCTGCCCGGCGCGCAGTCGCTGCCGCGCGTCGAGACGAACGCGACGATCCACAAGATCGACTCGGGCTACGCGCCGGGCGAGTACCTGCTGATCGAGAATCGGCAGCAATTCGGCTTCGATCTCGTGATCCCGCAGGGCGGGCTCGCGATCTGGCACATCGACGAGTCGAAGGGCCGGTTCGAAGCGAACAACCCGAACAACGCCGAGGGATATCCCGGTCAGAGCGGCTGGCCGGGGAACGGCAACCACTACCGGAACGCGCTCGTGCAGGCCGACGGCCTGTTCGACCTCGAGAACCAAAACGACCGCGGCGACGCCGGCGACGTGTTCCGCTCGGGCGGCGTGGCGCAGCTCCTGAGCACGGGCCCCAACCTGAACACGGACGCGTACCAGCCCGGGTTCGCGTTCGACAACGGCAACCAGATCACCGGCATCGGCGCGTCGAGCGCGACGATGACGTACACGTTCGGGAATGCGACGACGCCGCCGACGGTCACGACGGCGAGCTTGCCGGCCGGTGCGCTGGGCGTGCCCTACTCGACGACGCTGGCGTCGAGCGGCGGGACCGCTCCCAAGACGTGGGGCGAGCACCGCGCCGCGGCCGGCTACGCGCTGACCGACCTGGGCACGCAGACCTTTCCGCTGGGCGGGACGGCGCGCAACTGGCGCGCGGACGACGGCATCTGGGCGCTCGACCTGCCCTTCGCGTTTCCGTACTGGGAGACGCAGTACACGCGCGTCCACGTCAGCTCGAACGGCACGATCGACCTGTCGCCGGCCGCGAGCGAGTTCGTGAACCGGCCCGACTGGCTGCGGTTCTCGCTGCGCATCGCGCCTTTGTGGGACGACCTGCGCACGGACGCGCCCAGCAAGGACATCTTCACCGACACGACGGTGCCCGGGCAGGTGCGCATCCGCTGGGCGGCCACGCACGCCGACACCGGCATCGCCGTGAACGTCGCGGTCGTCCTCTACTCCGACGGCCGCATCCGTTTCGAGTACGGCACGGGGAACACGAGCCTCACGCCGACCGTCGGGATCTCGCGCGGCGAGGGCGGGCTGAACGTGATCCCGCCGTCGCACGACGGCGAAGCCAGCTTGGCCAACGCGCACGTGCTGCTCTTCACGCTGCAGGGCTCGCAGATCCCGCCGGGGCTGACGCTCTCGAGCGCGGGCGTGCTGTCCGGGACGCCGACTTCGGCCGGCACGTGGTCGCTGCGGCCGCGCGTCACCGACGCCGTATGGCGCTACGACCAGCGGACCCTGACGCTGACGATCTCCGGCGGCGATTCGGACGGCGACGGCGTTCCGGACGGAGCCGACAACTGCCCGAGCGTGCCCAACGCATCGCAGTCGAACGCGGACGGGGATTCGACGGGCGACGCCTGCGACACGTGCACGGACACGGACGGCGACGGCTTCGGCAACCCGGGCTTCCCGGCCAACACGTGCCCGCTGGACGGCTGCCCCAACGATCCGTTGAAGAGCGCGCCGGGCGTGTGCGGCTGCGGCGTCGCGGAGACGGACACGGACGGCGACGGAACTCCCAACTGCACGGACGGCTGCCCGAACGACCCGCTCAAGATCGTGCCGGGAATCTGCGGCTGCGGCGTGCCCGATACGGACACGGACGGCGACGGCACGGCGAACTGCAACGACGGCTGCCCGAACGATCCGAGCAAGACGTCTCCCGGCCTGTGCGGCTGCGGCACGCCCGACACGGACAGCGACGGCGACGGGACGCCGAACTGCACGGACGGTTGCCCGAACGACCCGCTCAAGATCGCGGCCGGACTGTGCGGCTGCGGCGTGCCCGACACGGACTCGGACGGCGACGGCACGGCGAACTGCAACGACGGCTGCCCGAGCGATCCGAACAAGACGGCGCCGGGTCTGTGCGGCTGCGGCACGCCTGACACGGACAGCGACGGCGACGGCACGCCGAACTGCACGGACGGTTGTCCGAACGACCCGCTCAAGCTCGCGCCCGGGATCTGCGGCTGCGGCGTGCCCGATACGGACTCGGACGGCGACGGCACGGCGAACTGCAACGACGGTTGCCCGAGCGATCCGAACAAGACGTCGCCCGGCCTGTGCGGTTGCGGCACGCCCGACACGGACGGCGACGGCGACGGGACGCCGAATTGCAGCGACGGCTGCCCGAACGATCCGTTGAAGATCGCGGCGGGCCAGTGCGGCTGCGGCGTGCCGGATACGGACGCGGACGGCGACGGCACGGCGAACTGCAACGACGGCTGTCCCAACGATCCGAACAAGACGGCGCCGGGCGCGTGCGGCTGCGGTGTGCCGGAGACGGACAGTGACGGCGACGGGACGCCGAACTGCACGGACGGCTGCCCGAACGACCCGCTCAAGATCGCGCCCGGAATCTGCGGCTGTGGCGTACCGGACACCGATTCCGACGGCGACGGCACGGCGAACTGCAACGACGGTTGCCCGAACGATCCGAACAAGACCTCGCCGGGGATCTGCGGCTGCGGCACGCCCGACACCGACAACGACGGCGACGGCACGCCGAACTGCACGGACGGTTGCCCGAACGACCCGCTCAAGCTCGCGCCCGGGATCTGCGGCTGTGGCGTGCCCGACACGGACTCGGACGGCGACGGCACGGCGAACTGCAACGACG
>JANNQS010000034.1:0-38493 GCA_031400875.1 Planctomycetota bacterium
CAGGCCGCGTTCGCGCCGACGCCGGCCGCGGGTGCGACGCTCGCGCGCAACGACCGCGTCGTGCGCGCGCGGCGCCTCGGCGAGCGCGAGGTGGACGGGCGATCGTTCACGCTGTTCACGCTCGACAGCGTGCGCGTCGCGCGCTCGCCCGGCGCGCTGTCCTTGCCGGGAGCGCGGCTGCGCTACGCGTACGCGACCGCATTCGCGGAGGATTTCGTGAACGGGCGCGTGGCCTTCGATCGTCACGACGCGTTCGTCGCGGCGCGCGCCGTCGAGGTGGCGGTACAGCCGCTGCCCGATGCAGGCCGTCCCGCGAATTCCAGCGGCGCGGTGGGGCGGTTCACGCTCGAAGCGCAGCTCGACCAGCGCGAAGTCGAGGCGGGTCAGAGCCTGCGCCTGACGCTACGCCTCGAGGGCGACGGCGACCTGGCCGCGTGCCATCCGCCCGATCTCGGCGTGCTCTCGGCGTTCGACGTGCGCGGAACGCTCGATGACCATGGGCACGCCGTGCGCACGATCGTCCTCGACCTCGCGCCGCGCTCGGCAAGCACGCGCGAGATCCCGGCGCTGTCCTTCGCCTTCTTCGACCCGCACCCGCCGGCCGGCTACCGCACGGTCGAGAGCGCGCCGATCGCGCTGCGCGTCACCGGAGCACCGCCGGGTGACCCTCCGCCGATCGCGCCGGGTGCGGGCTTCGCCGCGCCGGGTTCCCTGATCGTGCTGCTGGCAACCGGCGCGCTGTTCGGTGCGGCAGTCGTCGCCGTCGGCATCGTGCTGAGCCGCCGCCGCCGTCGCGCGTGACCCGGTTCGAAAAGGACAGGGGGCGGCCCCTGGGACAGGAACCGCCCCCTGCGGGGGGTAAGGGCCAGGCCGGACGGGGCGTTTTCACCCCGCCGGCCAGGCAGCTCGTCCAGGCGTACCTGGGCAAGGGTCCCACCCTTCCCCGCGCGGGGATGCCGGACACAGCCTCCAACCGGGCTTCTCGCGCACCGCAGGCACCGCATTCCCGCGGCGCACCCGGTTCCATGGGCCAAGGAGGTCTGTCGGCGTCCCCGGAAGGGCAGGAGCCATCCGAACCGCTCGAAATCTACCCCCCACTCCCCGGGGAGGCGGGCAAGTCATTCCGGTTCGAAGGTCGCTCCGCCGGGGGCGGCGAAGCCGGAAGCGTCGCGGGGCCCCGATCGGCCGCGGCCGCCGCGGCGCCGGCGGCGTGGGCGCCCGTCGCCTTGGTCGGGCCTGGGCCCGGCACCCACTCCCGGACCTGGCCCCGACCGAGCGCCGGATCCCGAGCTGACGTCCGCGCCGGTCTCGCCTTCGCCCGCTCCCGGACCGGCGGTCAGCGCGCGGCGGTAGCGGTCGCGCCAGCCTTCGTACAGGTCCCAACCCTGCCCGCGCGCGGCGACCCTGAGGCGGTAGAGCTCGAGCGCTTCGGGGAAGTCCTCGCTGCGCAGGAACATGAGCGGGCGGAAGCGTTTCGACGACGCCTGCGTGAAGCGTCGCTGCTGGAACACGATGCGCCGCGCGCGCGCGGTCTCGCGGCGCGGCAGGCGCGTTTGGAACGCGATCGGCTCGAGCACTTCGCCCGTGACGGTGAGCAGGTCGGGCGGCGGGCCGGGCCCTTCGCGCGTCGCCGGGTCGGCCTCGCGCTCGATGATGCGCAGGAAGAGCAGCGCGATGCACACGCCCGTGCTGGGCACGAAGCCCTGGTGCACGTCGGCGTCGAGCGCTTCGAGAAGCCGCCAGAACGTCTCTCCACGGGGCTGTGCGGCCGGATCGTCGGGGTGGCCCAGGAAGTGGTCGACCGCCGGCAGGATCACGGCCAGCGCGCCGCTGGCGCGCAGCATGCGGAACGCGCCCAGCGCGCTGCCGCTGCGCAGGAGGCGCAGGATCTCCTCGAGCACGCGCGGCGGCGCGGACCGCGCCAGCCGCGGCGCGTTGTGGATCATCGCCTCCCACGTGCGCTCGTCGATGCGGAACCCGAGGCGCGTCGCGAACTTGATCGCGCGCAGGATGCGCACGGGGTCCTCGGCCATGCGCTTCTGCGGATCGCCGATCGTGCGCAGCACGCCGCGCTCGATGTCGTCGATTCCGCCGACGTAGTCCAGGATCACGCCGCGCAGCGGATCCAGGAAGAGACCGTTGACGGTGAAGTCGCGCCGGCGCGCGTCCTGCTCGGCCGTGCCGAATTCGTTGTCTTCCGTGATCAGGAGATCATCCAGCGCGGCGCTCGTCTCCTGCGCGTCGAGCGGGACGGCGTCCTCGTCGAGCCCTTCGGCGTCGCCCAGATCGGGCTCGGAACCGAGCGGGTCGCTGCGGAACGTGGCCGTCTCGACGATGTGCTGCCCGTAGACCACGTGGACCAGCTTGAAACGCCGCCCGATCACGCGCGCGTTGCGGAAGAGGCGCTTGATCTGCCGCGGATGCGCGTCCGTGGCGACGTCGAAATCCTTGGGGGTGCGGCCGATCAGGAGGTCGCGCACGCAGCCGCCGACGAGGTATGCGGCGAAGCCCTGGCGCTCGAGGCGTGCGATCACGCGCAGCGCGTCCTCGTCGAGCAGCTCGCGCGGGATCGAGTCGGCGGAGATGACGCGCGGTCCGGCCGGCGGTGTCGCTGTGCGCGAATCCGCTCGTCGGGACGGGCCGCTCTGGACCGGATCGTCGCGGTGGGTCATCGGGGGGCGAACTCTAACTCCCGGCCGGCCCGGAGAGAGAGACCGTCGGGTCGGTTTCCCCGCGGGCTCGACCGCCTGGAGCCCGCGACGCGCCTTGCCCGCTTCCAGGGTGCCGAGTACCCTCCTCGCACTTCACACAAAGGCCAGTAGCTCCTAACGGTTAGAGCGACTGATTCCAAATCAGTAGGTTGAAGGTTCGAATCCTTCCTGGCCTGCCATGCTTCCCTCGTTCCGGTCAGGTCCCTGACCGTCCCCGACCCGCTCGATGTCGCGCAGAGCTCCCCGAGGTACCGGTCCCGTCGACCCGGAGCCCGACGACAAGGGCCCCGAGCCGTCCGAGGGCGGCGGCGAGGCCGACATCGAGGGCGAGGCCGAGATGCCGGTGGTCGCCGAAGCCGAGGTCGACGAGCTCGCGGGCAAGCCCGACACGCCGCAGAGGAGCCTGGACGAGCTGCGCGCGGCGCTCGACTGGGCCTTCGAGGGGATCGAGATCGAGGCGCGCGTCCTCGACGGTTACGCGGCCCATGCGCGGCTCCTGCTCGAGCGCAACCGCGAGGTCAACCTGACCGCGATCGTCGACCCGCGCGAGATGGCGGCCAAGCACTACCTCGATTCGTGGCGCGTGACGCAGTACCTGCCGCTGTACGGCAAATCGGTCCTCGACCTGGGTTCCGGCGCCGGTTTCCCGGGATTGCCCATCGCGCTGGCCGACCGCGAGGTGCGCATGACGGTCCTGGATTCCACGCAGAAGCGCGTGGACTTCCTGCAGGAATCGATCACGGTCCTGGGCCTCAAGAACGCGAAGGCGGTGTGGGCGCGCGGCGAGGACCACCTGGCCAAATCGCACGCCGACGTCGTGCTCATGCGCGCCGTCAGCTCGGTGCGCGAGAACGTGCGCACGTTGCGCAAGGTGCGGCACGCGCTCAAGGACCTGGTGATGCTCAAGGGGCCGTCGTGGTCGCGCGAGGTGCGAGCGGCCGAGCGCGAGGCCGAGCGCCTGGGCTTCAAGCTCGACACGGTGTGCGAGCACCGCCTGCCGGGCGAGATGGGCGAGCGCGCCGTGCTGATCTACCGCGCGCCCGGCGGGCAGGGGCGATGAGCCTCCTGGCCTGGCTCGCGATCGGCGGGGTCGTGATGGTCCTCGTGATCGTCGTGATCGCGATCGCGTCGTACCCGAGCGACAACTCGTTCTGAGCCGGCCTCAGGACGAAACGCGCGTCGCTCCGCGCGGGAGATCCTCCGCCGGCGGATGCGCGATGTGGTGCACCGTCTGCGTCGGGTAGGCGAAGTCGATGCCGCGCGCTTCGAACTGGCGGTGGATCTCGAGGTTGACCGTCTGCTGCGCGTCCATCATCGCGGTGAACTCCGTCGACTGCGCGAAGTACACCAGCTCGTACAGCAGCGCGGAATCGCCGAAGCTCTTGAAGTGCGCGCGGTCGAAGCGCGTCGTCGGCGTGGCCTCGACGATCGCGCGCAGGATCCCGGGGATCGCGGCCACGACGTCGTGCGGCGTCTCGTAGACGACGCCGATCATCGTCACGATGCGGCGCTCCTCGAGGCGCTTGAAGTTGCGGATTCGGCTCGTGACGAGGTCCGTGTTGCTGATCACGATCTCCTCGCCGTTCAGGCTGCGCAGCCGCGTCGTCTTGATGCCGATACGCTCGACCGTGCCCTGGAACTCGCCCAGCTGGATGCCGTCGCCCACGATGAACGGCTTGTCGAGCAGGATCGCGATCGAGGCGAACAGGTCGCCCAGGATGTTCTGCGCCGCCAGCGCGACGGCGATGCCGCCCACGCCCAGCGAGGCGATCAGCGAGGTGACCTCGACGTGCAGCGCCTCGAGGCACAGGAGAACGACGAGCGACCAGACGAACAGGCTCCCGAGGAAGCTCAGGACCGTGACGCCCATCGAGGCCGTCGCCGGGTCGGCGCCGCGCTGGCGCAGCACGGCCCGCAGGCCGTACTGAACGAGCCCGCGGCCCCACAGGCCGACCTGAACCCAGATGGCGATCCAGACGACGGCCTCGATCGCGCGCTCCCAGCGGGACATCGCGTCCACGACGCCGTCGCCGTCCGAGTCGGTGCGCGGCCACTGGATGAAGTGGTGCGCGACCCAGGCCGCCACAAGGCATAGGAACCAGCGCTTCGTGCGCTTGATCAGGTCGACGACCAGGTCGTCGATGTCGGTCGACGTACGCTGCGCGACGACCGCCAGGCGCGCCACGACGAGGCGCTTGACGATCCCCAGCACGAGGAACGTCGACAGGAGGACGATCGCGGCGCGCAGCCAGCTCGTGGCCGGGTTGCCGAACCACTCGCGCTGCAGGAACTCCTGCAGCGGGGTCTCGAGTCCGAGCAGCGCGGGGAAGAACGAGAGGACCGGGTTCACGGCGTCACGAGCGGCGTGGAGGCGCACCGACCCGCACGCGGCGGGTCGGGATCGTCACCCCGACGCGCGGTCGGGGGAGCAGTGTGGTGCCCGAGGGGGGGGTCGAACCCCCAATTCCGGTAAAGGAAACTAGGACCTGAACCTAGCGCGTCTGCCAATTCCGCCACCCGGGCAACGAGTCAGAAGGGCGGGGAAGTTACAGCCGGATCGCGAGGCGGTCAACTGCGCGTCCAGCTCCGTCTCACTGGACGATCTGGACGAGCGAGTTGCTGGGCTCGCCGCCGCCGCCGGCCCAGAGCTCGACCGCGTGCGCGTAGAGCGTCCGGCCCGTGAGGCTGGGCGGCACGGGCAGGCTCAATGTCACGTTGCCGAGCGCGTCCGCGCTCCGCACGGCGATGCGCCGGATCGGAGGGCTCAGGTTTACCATTCCGAACGGCGTGGACGTCGGTCCCGGCCCCGCCAGGGAGATCCCGACGTGAACGAGGTGGCCCGGTTCCGCACCGGTCACGGAGACCGTCGCCGTCGAGCCGGCGACGAGGTTCTGGATCGCGAGCAGCGGGTTCGAGGTCAGGATCCGGACGTTGTCGATGCTCCAGTCGTTGGCGATGAAGCCCGTGTAGTGGAAGCCGATCTGCACCGACGGCAGGCCCGCGTACGCGTCCATGTTCACCTGGATCACGCTTTGACCTTCCGGAGGGTTCGTCACCTGGTGGATCACGGTGAAGCTCTGGCCGCCGTCGGTGGAGACCTCGACGGCGTTGAAGTCGATGCTGTTCGCGAACTCCTGGAACTGCCCGCAGGTGAACGTGGCCCGCGTGAGACCGGAGAGGTTGATCGGCGGCGAGACCAGGGTGTTGTCGCGGAAGAAGTTCCCGTGGGCGCAGAACCACTCGTGGTGGACGTCGGGGCTGCCGTCGACGCGCCCGAAACCGGGAGTCCAGATGTCGACGGAAGAACCGCTCACGATCTGGGTCCAGGTGGCGGGGATGCCGGCCTGGAACCGCTCCTCGAAGACGAGGTTCTGGGCGAAGGCGGGCGCGCTCGAAAGAAGCAGCAGAAGCGCCGCGGAGAAGCATCGGCGAGTCATGGTCTTTCCTCCTGGAAGGCAGAGGATCGTCCGCCGATCGCTCGTCGCCGTCAATTCACGCGCGGAACTTGCGCGCTGGCGCGACCGCTGCGTCACCCGGCCGTGACGTTCAAGCCGTCCACGAGCGCCCACGGCGCGCGCGCCGAGCCGTCGACGCGCTCGGACGTGCTGGAGAGCGCCACGACGCTCGCCAGGAGCTGGAACGCGTTGCCCGAGAGGAGCGTCTCGCGCAGCGGACGCACGACCGCTCCGCCCTCGACCCAGCGCGACGACTTGGCCACGCCCGAGAAGTCGCCCGAAGCCGGATCGACGGAGCCCGAGAAGCGCTGCACGAGCAGGCCTCGGCCGAGCGTGCGCAGCAGGTCCTCGCGCGAGCCACCGCGGCCGGGCGCGACCGTGATTGCGTGCGCGCCGAGCCCCGGCACGGAGCGCGCGCCGCCGCGCGCGTGTCCGGTCGACTCGCGGCCTTCGACCGCCGCGGCGTAGCCGTTGTAGAGCCACGCGCGCAGCCAGCCGTCCTCGACCAGCGCCAGCGGGCGCGCGGGCTGGCCCTCGCGGTCGAAGCTGCCGGCGCCAGCCAGGTCGAGGTCGTCGGGCCGGTCGACGATCGACAGTCCGGCCGAGCCGATGCGCTCGCCGAGCCGTTTCGCCAGCGCGCTGCGCCCGCGTTGCACGGCGATCGCGCTGCAGGCCGACAGCACCGGCGCGACGAACAGATCGAGGAACGCGTCGGGCGAGAACAGCACGACGCCCTGGTAGGACTCGGCCCGCTGCGACGCCAGGTTTCCCACGGCGATGCTGCTGAAGGCCTGAACGAGCTCGGCCAGCGCGCGCTCGATCCGCGCCGGATCGCGCACGGCGTCGCTCCCGTAGTGAAAGCCGCCGACGTCGGCGCCGTCGATCGCCATGCCGGAGATCGACATCGTCACCATCGCGTCCGACTCGGCCGCGTGCACGCCCCGGCTCGTGTGGATCGCCTGCGAGACGCGCGCGACGTCGCAGCTCGCGCCGTCGACCGAGATGCGCCGGTCGAAGGCCTGGGCGCGCGTCATGAGCGCGTGCCCGAGCCGCACGGCCTCGTCGATGCCGTACGCGGCCAGCCCGGGGTGGACGAGAGAAGGCAGGCGCTCGATCGGCCGCGGCGCGGGCAGCACGTTGGCCACGTCCGCCGGCGCGGCCGAGGCCAGCGACACGGCGCTTTGCGCCGCCGCGCTCAACGAGCCGGCGTCCATCTGGTTCGTGGCCGCGAAGCCCAGGCGCTGCGCGCGGAACACGCGCAGCCCGATCGCCGCGCCGTCGTCGACGTGCGCCAGCTTCAAGTCGCCCTTCTCGAACGTCGCGGCCGACTTCTCGGCGCGCGTCGCGAACGCTTCGGCCTCGTCCGCCCCGGCGCGCAGCGCTTCGGCCACGAGCGCCTCGCAGCGCGCGAGCAGCTCACCCTCCGTCGTGGCCGTGTCGGACGACCGCTCGCGCTGCGTGGCGGCCGGGCTCACGCCTTCCTCCCGCCCAGGACGACCTGGCAGGAGAGCCACGGACCACCCGCGTCGACCTTGGCCGGCTGGCCCTTGCCGCAGTGGCCGGAGCCCAGATCCCAGCGGAAATCGCGCCCGACCGCGTCGACCGTCTGCAGCACCTCGAACGCGCTCCCCGAGATGTTGACGCCGCGCAGCAGGGGACCGCGCTTGCCCTTCGTGATCCTGTAGGCCTCGCGCGTCCCGAACATGAACTCGCCGTTCGCGTCGGCCTGCCCGTTGCTCGCGCCGTCGAGCAGGTAGCCGTCGTCGACGTTCGCGATCATCTCGTCGAGCGTCGACGTGCCCGGCGCGATGTACGTGTTGCGCATGCGGATCAGCGGCTCGTCGTCGTACTCCCAGGCGCGCGCGTTGCCCGTGGGCGCCACGCCGAAGCGCGCCGCGCTCTCGCGGTCATGGAGGTACGACTCGAGCATGCCGTCGCGGATCACGACCGTGCGCTTCGTCGCGACGCCCTCGTCGTCGACCGCCAGCGTGCCGCCCGCGCCCGTGTGGTACTCGCTCGCACCCGAGTCGCACAGCGTCACGAGGTCCGACGCGACGCGAGTCCCGATCTTGCCCGCCGCGCACGAGCCCGACATGACGAAATCGGCCTCGACCGTGTGCCCGACAGCCTCGTGCGTCAGCAAGCCGACGAGCGCCGGCGACAAGAGCACTGTCATGCGCCCGCCTTCGGGATACGCCGCCCCGAGCAGATCGACGGCCTGCTTCGCGGCCTTGTCCGAGAGCTGCGCCGCCGAGGCCTTCTCGAACAGGCACTCCCACCCGCCCGTGACGCCGACCGCCTCCGCGCCGCGCTGCATCTCGCCCGCTTTCGCCGCGACCGCGATGACGCGGAACTCGGGCCGCACCGTGCGCGTCCAGACCTTCGCCCCGTCGCTCGTGACGATGCCCTTCTCCTCGAAGATCTCGGAGTAGCCGGCCGACGCGCTGGTCACCAGGCTCGAGCTGGCGCGCGCGCCGCGCTCGACCTCGAGCAACATTTCGAGCGCCGCCTCGATCGGCCGCGCCAGCGTCGCGTCGACGCCCGCGCCGTCGAAGCGTCCGCGCGCCAGCGCCGTCGCCGGCAAGTCGGGCACGCGCTCGCGCCGCGCACCGGCCGACGCGCGCGCCGCCGCCCGCGCTTGTCCAATTGCGCGCACGATCGCGCCCTTCTCGAGCTGACCCGTGCTGGCGAACCCGAACGTGCCCTGCTCGAGCACGCGCACGCCGACGCCCGAGTGCTCGGCCGCCGTCGCGTTGTCGACACGGCCCTTCTCGACCGACAGCCCGCGCGTGCGCTTGGCGTGCCAGCGCAGCTCGACGAAACCGCCCGGCGCGGCGGCCAGAGCTTCCTGGAGGATGTCGGTGGGGTCGGACACGGTTGCGGAGATCATGGCACGAGCATCGACCTCCGGCGCCCGCGACTCAAGCGCGTGCTACGCTCCCGCCCAGTGTCCGAGAAGCCCGTCGAAGTCCGCCCGATCGCGCAGAACCGCAAAGCGCGGTTCGAATACGAGATTCTGGAGGAGCTCGAGTGCGGGATCGTCCTGACGGGCACCGAGGTCAAGAGCCTGCGGGCCGGCCAAGCCTCGATCGCGGAGGCCTACGCCATGGTGCGCGGCTCGGGCCTGTACCTGGTGCAGTCGCACATCCAGGAATACAAGCAGGGCAACATCCACAACCACGAGCCGACGCGTGAGCGGAAGCTCCTGGCGAGCAAGCGCGAGATCGCCGGCTGGCACGCCAAGGTCAAGGTCAAGGGCGTGACAATCGTGCCGCTGTCCCTGTACTTCAAGGGCAGCCGCGTGAAGGTGCTGCTGGGCCTGTGCAAGGGCAAGAAGATGCACGACAAGCGCGCCGCGACGAAGGACCGCGAGGACAAGCGCGAGATGGACCGCGCGATGGGCCGGCGGCGGTAGACAACGGTGTCAGACACCTTGTCCCCGCGTCCGGAGGGCGCGCGGACCGTCAACGCAGCAGGGCAAGGGATAGGAGCTCCAAGCGGATGACCCCTGCCATCGGGCAGCCGTTCGGTCCGTCTCCGAACAGATCTCGAAGCCGCGGACGTGTGGATCCGGCCCCTCGGACCTCCGTCCAGCAGCTCCGCGCGGCCACGGCTCCGGGAGGATCGGGCCGGTGATGCGTGCTGACGTGGGATCCGGATGCCGAGCTCGTGGGGTGGAACGAGACGCCGCACCTGTACATCGCACCGGCACGGAGCGGAGTGAAGGCTCTCTCGCTACCAACCGAACATCGCGAAGTAGAATGCGTAGAAGCCGAGCCAGAACAGGGCCCATGCCGCGACCTCCAGCCAGGGGCGGTGCCGTGTCCAGCGGGCACAAGCCCGCGTGACTGCGCGGGCCAGGAGCACACTGGCGACGAAGCGCAGTGTGCGAGCGAACGCTGAGACAACCAGGAACGTTGCGAGTCCGGCCGAACTCGCGCCGCTCTCGACGGCGTAGATCTTGTACGGCCTCCCGCGAGCCAGGCCGCGCAGCAGCGCGGTGTATCCGTGCGCGTCGAGTTCCACGCGCACGTCGGCGACGAGGCGGGAGTCGATGCCGGGCACCGAGCGAAGCAACGTGTGCGCAGCGTCGGAATCGTGCTGGCCCGCCTCGTACATCACGATCCCGCCGAGCATCGCTCCCGCCGTCGCTGCGAGCGCGGCCGCGAGCGCGGACTTCACCCGGCGCATTCCGATCCAGGTCAGCAGCACGTCCGGGACGATGAAGAACACCGTGGCCTCGAGGATGCCCCACGCGAATGCGAGCCAGGCGCCGGGAAACGCGCCCTTCACGTGTTGTCCCGCGGATTCCGCACCGCGTTCCGGAGCCGCTGCAGGTGAACCTGTACTCGAAGTCATGGATTCGTCCGGGACGGATCGCGGTCAGTGGACATTCTGCCCGACGACGGATCCGCGCCGCGACGGTCGCTCACCTTGACGCGCCTCCAGCGGCAGGAGACCATCTCGGCTGTTCGTCAGGAATTGCCGGCGACAGGGCACAATGGAGCCGGCTCCGGATCGTCCGCGGTCAGCTGGTCCGGAGAATCGAGGCGGCGGAAGCGGGTGTCGCGACGCTGCGCCATCGCCTGGTCGATGCCGCCGTGACGCTGCTTCTCTCGCCCGGGTGGGAGCGGGTGAAGCGCTGCCCGCGGTGCGGCTGGTTCTTCCTGGATACCAGCAAGAACGGCTCCCGCCGCTGGTGCAGCATGGCGATGTGCGGGACCGCGACCAAGGCGCAGAACTACGATCGCCGCACCCGCGAGAGGAACGTCACCCGTACCAGGACCGCCGCTCCAGCTTCTTCGTCTCGATGAAGGTCAGATCGCACTGACCTTCCCTCGACCGGCCCCTTGCCCTCGTGACTGGTCACGTCGGCAATCGTTCGGGCAACAGCAACCTGACCGCTGCGTGACCGCTGTGCGAGAGCCGGCCGACGCCGAGCTGGAGCGCGAGGCTCGAGGATGCTGGCGCGGTGGTTGTCGCCGTCCCGGGTGCTCGTCGTCAGGGCGCCGAGAGGTAGAGCGTCTCGTTCGCGTAGTCGAGCTCGACCCGGAAGCGCCTGAGCACGTTCCCGGCCAGAGCACCGACGATGGGCGCCGTCATCATCGAGCTCATCCAGCCTTCGAACGTGCCGGCGCGTTGCGAAGTGACGCCGATCTCCTTCAGCTCGTGCGCACCCCAGCGCCCGGCGGGCACGAACATCGTCTCGAGCGTCATGCCGCCCAGCGTCTTCGCGTCGCCCACCGCACCCTCGTGCCGCGGCCAGTCCGGATGCGCCGTGCCCCAGGATTTCAGCAGCGTCTCGGACACCATCGTGAACGATGCGCCGGTGTCGAGCAGGAAGCCGTGCGTCACGCCGTCCACTTCGACCTCGGTGCGCGGGAAGCCCTGCTGTGCGGAGACGGGCATGGGCAGCGCGTCGCCCCGCGGAGTCAGGACGCCGGGCAGCGCGAGAGTGAACGTGCCCTTCGGATAGTCGAACACCACGTGGTAGCGGGCCAGCACGTGACCCGGGAGCATGCCCTCCGCGTGACCGGGTGCGGCCGGGCGCAGGATGCTCTCGGCGCCGATCACGACCGCCACGCGGCGGGCGTCGAGCTCGAGCGGGAACTCGCCCACGAACGCCTGGGGCGGCGCGGTAACCGGCGCGAACTCCGAGCCCTCCTCGCGCATCGTCTCGCCCCACGCGAGGCCGAGATCGCGCGCGAGCGGCTCGACGATCAGGAACCCGCCGCCGCCGGAATCGATGAGGAAGCGCGCGTCGCGCAGCGAGCCGTCGGGCCGGCGGAACGTGACGTCGACGAACGGACGATTGCCTTCGACGAGGAGCGGGACCGTGACCTGGCCCGCGGCGGGTTCCGCGTCGCGCGGGGCGCTGCACCCGAGCAGGGTCGCGACAAGGAGCGTGGGCAGGAAGGTGTGCTTCATGGGGGGATCGGGGTACGGACGGTGCGCGTTTCGTCGATGCTACCGACCCGTGTCCGCGTGACGGGCGACGGGCAGCGCGAGCGGCCCGACGACGGCATCGGGCTCCTCCTGCGCGCATCCGCAGGGCGTGCGCGGTGCAACGTGTCTGACACCCGTGTCCACCGTGTGCTAGAGTCTTCGCGCAACTCGATGGGGGCGCACCGGTCTCGACCGGATGTGACCGGCTTCGGGCTGCGTGCCGGGGATCTCGAGTCACCCCGTAAAATCCTCTTGGGGCGGCATTGCATGCCAACAACTTTTCGCTCGCGGCCTGAGAGATCAGACCGCCGTCTCCGCGGGGAACGCCCACGGCCTTGCGGAGACGCCACCAGTGGGCTGGCCGGAGAGGGGCGCCTCGGCGCGAACCGGCGAGACATTTCCGAGGCTTGGATCCGGGCGGCCTGCCTGTAGGCGGCCCGGGGACGAGAACCAACTACAGGACACGCACGTAGACGCCCCCTGTTCGGCCTTTCCGGGACGCGGGTTCGACTCCCGCCGCCTCCACCACCTTCCACTCGGGCACGCGGCCTTGGGACGCTCGCGCCGGTCCCGTACACTCGCCGCGTGCGTCTGCTTCCGACTCGCGCGCCGCAGGCGGCCCTTCTCGTCGTGGCGCTGGCCGGCTGCTCGACGCCCGACGTCAAGGTCTGGAACCTCGAGCAGCTGCACGACGACACGTCGCACCACCGCTACAAGGCGGCGTTGCAGGGCGACACGGGCTGGTTCTTCCGGCGCACGCTGCTGGGGGTCTTCCAGGGCACGGGCGCGCAGTACGTCACCGAGACGGACCTCGAGCCGATCGAGGATCCCTCGGCCGAGTGCCTCGAGAACCTGATCGACCTGCAGGTGCGCGGCAACCAGACCGGGCCGCCCGATCCGCGCCACGTCGAGTGGTTCGCGCGGTTGGCGGTCGAGGATCCGGCGCGGCTCTCGCGCGAGCGCGCCGTCCTGGCCCTGGCGGCGCTCGGCCAGCGTCTGCCGATCGGGTTGCCCTCGCGCCTCGGCACGGACCAGGTGCCGGCCGGGCCGGCGGAGCTGGCACCCGTGCTCGAAGCGCTCGTGCGCGCTGTGCGCCGCGCGGCCGAGAGCAAGGGCGCGACGGCCGACGAGATCGCTCCGGCCTGCGCGGCCGTGCGCGCGCTCGACCTCGACCTGGCCGCCGGCCGCCGCGCGTTGCGCGCGTCGACGGAGCTCGAGCGCATCGCCGAGAGCGGGAAGGTCGAAGTGCCGGCGCTGCACGACCTCGTCGTGCACCTGGAATCGCTGCTCGTGCGCCGCGCCCTGGCCAGCGCGATCGAGGACAAGGACGACGTCGTGCGCGCTGCCGCCGTGCACGGCGTGGCGGCCACGGGCGGGTCGCTGGCCCTCGACGTCGTCCTGTACGAGCGTTTGCGCAAGGAACTCGCGCCCGGCCCCATGCGCGCGGTGCTCGAGGTGATCGTCCAGCACGGGCTGCCCACCTCGCCGCCGGGCGGTCGGGCGCTGATGCACTCGCGCGAGGACTGGCTCGAGTCCGTCTACACGATCGCGGCCCACCACCCCGACAGCGAGATGCGCGTGTGCGCCATGCGCACGCTGACGGCCGTGTCGGACGCGGGGATCAAGAGCTTGCGCGAGGAGGACTGGTACGCCTGGTGGACCGCGCGCGAGAAGGCCCCGCCGAGCCCGGCGGGGCCCGGTCCGTGAGCGCGCCGCGGTCGCGCTGGGGCGTTGCGCTGCGCGCCGCCCTGGCGATCGCACTGCTCGTGCTCGTGGGGTTCAACGTCCCTTGGCACGACCGCGTCACGTGGTCGAACGGCGCGGACGAGCTGCAGACGAGCGGCACGATCGAGGGCGAGTGGCGCTCGGACACGATCGGTTTCCGCTTCGATCCCGGCGCGGAGCTCGATCCGGCCTGGCCCGCGGAGGCGCGCGCAGCGCAGCGCGGCGCGGCGCTGCTGGCGTTGACGCGGACGCCGTCGGTCGCCGCGGAACCGACGGGTTACGACTGGCGCCCCGGCCTGATCCACGTCTTCCGCGAGATGGATCCGGGCGGCCTCGTGATGGCGCTCGGCCTGCTGCTCCTCAGCGCGGTCGTCGCGATCACGCGCTGGTGGCGCCTGCTGCAGATCGCCGGCTGTCCGGCGCGCTGGTACGACGCGCTGCGGCTCACGTTCGTGGGCTTCTTCATGAACCTCGTCCTGCCCGGACTCACGGGCGGCGACTTGGTCAAGGCGGTGCTCGTCGTGCGCGAGAACCCCGAGCGCCGCGCCGACGCACTCGTGTCCGTCATCGTCGATCGCGGCATCGGGCTGCTCGTGCTGATGGCCATGGCGGTCGCCGTCGTGCTGGTCGAGGGCGAGAAGTTCCACGAGCTGCGCCTGCCCGTCCTGCTCGTGTTCGCAGGCGTGCTGCTGGCGTTGTGGCTGGCGCTCCACCCCTGGCCGCGCGCGAAGCTGCGCGTCGAGCGCCTCCTCGACCGCATGCCGCAGCGCGCGCGCTTGCGTTCGATCGACCGCGCGCTGTCGATCTACGCGCGCCACCCGGGCGAGATGGCGATCGCGGTGGTGCTCTCGGCGATCAACCACGCCAGCATCGCGACGGCGCTCTGGGCGCTGGGCCACGCGTTCGGCGACACGCTGGGCTGGCCCGAGTACCTGGGCATCGCCGCGATCGCCAACACGGTCAGCTCGATCCCCGTCGCACCCGGCGGCTGGGGCGTGGGCGAGGCGCTGTACGGCTACCTCTTCCACCTCCTCGGGGCGCCGACGGCGCTCGGGATCGCGGTCAGCGTCAGCTACCGCCTGCTCAACATGGCGCTCGGCCTGGCCGGCGGCGTGTTCCTCCTGCCTTGGGTCCCCGGCGCGCGCGAAGTGCGCACGCAGATGGAGACGTCCGAGGACGCAACCGGTTGACAGCGCCGCGCGCGCACCTTCGAATCCCGCCGCACATGTCCCTCCTCGTCATCGGCACCCTGGCGTACGACACGATCGAGACCGTCCACGAGAAGCGCGTGGACGTCCTCGGCGGTTCGGCGATGTTCTTCTCCGTCGCGGCCGGCGCGTTCCTGCCCGTGCAGCTCGTCGCGGTCGTCGGCCGCGACTTCAAGCCGGCCGACCTGGCGCTGCTGCAAAGACATGGCGTGGACACGAGCGGCGTCGAGCACGCCGACGGACGCTCGTTCCGCTGGACCGGCCGCTACTCGTCCGACTGGAACTCGCGCCAGACGATCGAGACGCAGCTCAACGTCTTCGAGCACTTCGACCCGAAGATCCCGCCGGCGATGTGCGGAGCGAAGTACCTGTTCCTGGCCAATGCCTCGCCAGTGGTGCAGGCCAAGGCGCTCGACCAGGTGACGCATCCGGCGTTCACCGTGCTCGACACGATGAACCTGTGGATCGAGATGACGCGGCCCGAGCTGCTGCAGCTCCTGCGGCGCGTCGACGCGGTCGTGTTGAACGACGAGGAGGCGCGCATGCTGACCGGCGAGCGCAACCTGATGAAGGCCGCGGGCGCGGTGCTCGGCCTCGGACCGCGCTACGTGATCCTCAAGAAGGGCGAGCACGGCGCGTTCCTGATGGGCAGCGACGTGCACTTCTCGCTGCCCGCGTATCCCGTGCAGCAGGTCGTCGACCCGACCGGCGCCGGCGACACGTTCGCGGGCGGGTTCATGGGCTACGTCGCGAGCCAGGGGAACATCGCGCCGAAGACGTTGCGCAAGGCCATGCTCTACGGCACGGTCGCGGCCTCGTACTGCGTCGAGGACTTCGGCGTCGGCGCGCTGCAGGGCAAGACCCTGCGCGACTTCGACGGGCGCTACGACGAACTGCTGGGCATCGTCACGCCCTGAGGATGTCGATACGGTGCCAGGGACATCTTCGACACCCTCGCGGCGCGATGAGTCGCTCTGAGGAGCGAAGGTGTCGGAGTTGTCCCTGGCACCGTATCGACGCCTTCGCTACAGGCCCCACACGACCTGCAGGCCGTTCGTCAGGTTGAACGTCGAGCCGGTGCAGAATGCGGCCGCGTTGCGGTACCACACCTGGTAGGTCCGCAGCCCGGGCTCGAGGACCAGGCCCGTCTGCGACACGCTGAGTTGTCCGGGCAGCGGATAGCTCGAGGCGCCCGACGCGTTCGTCTGCGTCTCGAGGCGGAAGATCGACCCGCCCGCGCAGCGCAGGCCGTCGCCGAACGGCACGCCGGCGCCGCCGGATTGCTGGACCGAGCCCTGGAAGTAGAGCGCGGAGCCGTTCGGCATGTCGCTGCCGGTCAGCAGCACGGTGTCGTTCGCGAGGCTCGCGCGGCCGCTCGAGCGCAGCTTGCCGCCCAGGCCCAGTGAGCTCAGGCAGCCCTCGCAGGCGCCGACTCCGCTCGTGTTCGCGCACGGACACGCCGCACCGCTGCCATCGCCGAAGCAGAACGGGATGCCGGGCTGGTCCGCGCGCTCGCGGTAGTGGAAGACGCTCGCCGTGACCTCGGACGGGGTCGTCCCGCCCAGGACCAGCTCGGTGTCGCGTGCCTCGTGGTACGCCATCGCGTGGTACGTGCGCGGATCGGGGAGGACGAGGGGCAGGGATTGGCGCCAGGTGAGGCCGTTCCACTCCCACGCATCGCCCAGCAACGCGAATGGGCCGACGCGGTGACCGCCGAAGAGCACGCTGCGCCGGCGTCCCGTGTCGTACACGAGCCCCGCGCCAGCACGCGCGCCGGGTCCGCTCGCCGAGACCAGCGTCCAGGTCGTGCCCGACCGCTCCCACGTCTCGGCCGAGTTGACGCCGCCGGTCAGCTCGCCGCCGAAGAGGACCAGCCGCTGGCGGTCCGAGTCGTACGCCAGCGCCGCGCGAACGCGGCCCGTCGGCCCGCCCGCGAACCCGGTCCAGCTCGTGCCGTTCCACTCCCACGTGTACGTCGAGCATCCGCCCTGGCAGATCGTAGCGAAGAGGACGACCCGCTCGCGCGCGATGTCGTAGGCCATCGCGTGCAGCGTCATCGGCCCCGGCCCCGAGCTCGACCGCAGGTTCCAGCTCGTGCCGTCGAACTCCCACGTCTCGCCCGACATCCCGCCCGCGGTCAGCCCTCCGAAGAGCACGAGGCGGTCGCGCCGGCGGTCGTAGGCCATCCGCGCATAGGTGCGCGGGCTCGGACCGCTCGCGGCGACTTGCGTCCAGCTGCCGTTGGGCGGTCCGCCCGTGGTCCAGGCCCACGTGTCCCCGAGGAGACCGAGCGTCGCCGTCTCTCCGCCGAACGAGACCACGCGTCCGCGACCGGAATCGTAGGCGATCGCCGCCTCGCGCCGGGCCGGAGGGCCGAAGAAGCCGGGGTTCCAGGCGTCGTCGTCCGCGCAGCCGCGCGACATGCCGAGCGACACCAGCGCGGCCGTCACGTCCGGGCGCGGCCCGATGTTTTGCGTCAACGGATGGATCCCGCTCGTCTGCGGCGATCCCGTGGCGCGCAAGCGGTCGCGCAGTGTCTCCGGCGCCATCGGGTGGCCGGTCAGCGCGCGGTGGATCGACTGCAGCTGCGCGCAGGCGACCGTGACCAGACCCGACGCGCTGGAAGTGCCGGCAAAGACCGCCGTGTACCACTCGTTCGGCCCGCCCGCGCTGTAGAGGTCGGAGTAGCCGAGGGTGGTCACGTGCTCGCCCCAGCCCTGCAGGTCGACGGTCGCTCCGTAGTTCGAGGTTCCGAGCCTGGAGCGGTCCGTGGTCGAGCCGCCCGGCGACGCTCCCGCGCCGACGAGGATCGCGCCCGAGTCGTTGGCCGGCAGGAAAGGCGCGTGCAGGCTGCTGTAGACCGCCGCGTCGAGGTTCTGCGACCCGTTGCCGGCCGCCTCGACGACCGTGATGCCGTGCGCGACGACGTTCACGATCGCGTTGTAGACGGAGAGGTCCCACTCACTCGGCACGAGCCCGATCTGGCAGTCGGTGCCCGGGGCGCACGTGCTCGTCAAGCAGCACGCCGGCGTGTTCGGGCCGTAGGCCTGCTGCTCGATCAGCAGCAGATCGCCCGAGCTCAACACGTTGAGTCCGCGCGAGATCGCCGCCGGGAGGTTGTAGCCCGCGGACGTGTTGGCGAAGGAGAAGAACGGCTGCGCCCCGTACGCTCCGCCGCTGATCCCGAAACCGTTCGATCGCGCGAAGATCTGGCCCATCACCGCCGTGCCGTGGTTGTCGTCCGCGAACGGATTGACCGGCGTCTCGCCCGGGGGCAGCGCCAGCGTCGTCACGGGCGGCAGGTCGACGTGCGTCGTGTTGAAGGCGTACTCGACGTCGAGGATCTGGATCCCGAGACCGCCGCCACTGGGGAGCTGGCCCCCGCCCGAGCCGCCCGGCAGCGGCCACGCCAGACGCGTGCCGCTCCCGCCCGGTGCGGCGGACTGGTAGCCCTGCTGCGCGCTGAAGTCGGGCGGCAGCGGCGACGGCGCTGGACGCGCCACGGGCCACGCCAGCTCGACGATCGCGAGCGCGTTGAGAGCGTCGACCGCTGCGGCTGCGTCGACGTCGGGATCGAGACGCAGACGGAACTCGAGGTTCAAGTCGGGCACGGAACGGCCCGAACGCAGTTGGGCCTCGTCGCGCTTGCGCTCGAGCGTGGCCTCGTCGAGCTCGTGCGTGCGCCGCCACTGTCCGCGCGCGGGGCCGGCGAGCACGTCGAGCGCGTTGGACAGCGCGCCGGTGCCCTCGTCCGATATCCCGCCGGCGCGCAGGCGGATGCGCAGCCCGTCCTGGAACTTGACTGCGACGAGGCCCGGCTCGTGCCACGTCTCGATCGCGGTGCGGGCCGGCTTCTGGATGCGCGCGGACTGCGCCGCGGCGGTCCCGCACAGGAGGGCCGTCGCCAGGCCGAGCCACGTCGAGAGGACCGGGAAACTCGAGTTCTTCGTGCGTTGCATGGTTTTCTCCTGCGCGGGCGCGCAACGTGCGCGGGTACCGCCTTCTGGAGGCCAGTGCGACGTCGAGCGTGGCCAGGGCTGACGGATTCCGGGGATTCTGGCGCAGTTCCCGGCCGGCCCTCACTTCCAGCGCGCGGCCGATTCGGGCCGGCCCCACCTCTCGTAGAACGCGGCCAGCACCTCCCTGGACGTCCGCGTGTGCAGGTGGTCGTGCCCGAGGATCTCCTCGAGCTCGCGGTTGGCCGCGAGCAGGCTGCGCTCGGCCTCGTCGTAGCGCTCCACGCGCGACTGGCACTGCCCGAGGCCGAGCCGGAAGAACGGCCGCTCCCACTGCGTCGGCTCGAGGATGTCGTCGGCCGTCGTGACCACCTCCTCGTACAGCGGCAGGGCCTCGTCGCTGTGGCCGTTCTTGCTGAGGATCCAGGCCAGGTTGTGGATCGCCCCGAGGGTGGTCATGAGCCGCGCGCCGAACAGCTCGCGCATCGTCGCGACCAAGGCGCGCTGTTCGGCCTCAGCGGCGTCGAGCTCGCCGCTCTCGGCCAGGAGCAGCGCCAGGTTACCGCGCCCGGTCAGCGTGTTGACGTGCGTCGGGCCCAGCGTCCGCTCCAGCAGGTCCTGCACGCGGCGCCGGAGTGCGACGGCTTCGATCCACGCCTTGCGCTTCTGGAGCACGACGGCCAGGTTGTTCAGCGCCGCGAGCGTGTCGGGGTGCCGCTCGCCGTTGATGCGCGTGCTCAGGTCGGAGGCCTTCCGGAACATCTCCTCCGCGCCGGCGAGGTCGCCGCGCACGTCGAGCGTAGTTGCGAGGTTGTTGTAGGTGCGCGCTGTCTGCGGATCGAGCTCGCCCGCCGTGCTCAGTCCCAGGGCCAGCGCGGCCCGCAGCTCGTCCTCGGCCTCGGAGAGCTTGCCGAGCTTCGTGAGCGCAACGCCCAGGTTGCTGCGCGCCATCGCGATCGCCGCGTCGCGGTCGTCGCCGTTCGCGCGGGCGTGGAGCAGCGCGCCGCGCAGGAACTCCTCGGCCTCCGTCAGCCGTGATTGCCGGATGCGCAGGAGGCCCAGACCGGCGGCGGCCTCGAGCGTCGGCGCCTCGCTGGCGCCCAGCGCGTCGACGAGCCTCGGGTAGGCCTCCTGCAGGAGCGACTCGGCCTCCTCGATCCGGTCGAGGTCGAGCAGCGTACGGCCGAGCCGCGCCGTCGTGCGCCAGGTCTCGGCCGTCTCCCCGCCGCCGTGCTTGCGACGCAGCTCGAGCGACGCGCGCAGCTGCGCCTCGGATTCGGGCAACCGGCCGAGGCGCTGGTACGCGAGGCCGAGCGTGTCGCGCACGTCGGCCTCGACGTCGGGGGTCGCGGCGAGCGAACCCGGCAACCCGTGCGCGGCGCGGTCGAGCACGTCGGCCAGCGTGACGCCCGGACCGGCCTGCCCGGGGATGACGCTGATCAGCATCTGCTGGAAGTACTCGGACACGCCTTCCGCGCGGTTCTTGGCCTGGACGGCGGCCAGGCGCTGGCCGACCTCGCGACCGCGCGCGTCGTCGGCGTCGTCGCGCGCGCGGGCGGCCTTCACGGCCTGCACGGTCGTCGTCGCGATGCCGGCGCACAGCACGACGAACACCGCCGCAGCTCCGGCGACGAGCGCGCGGTGACGGCGTGTGAACTTCGTCAGGCGGTAGATCCGGCTGGGCGGCCGCGCCCGGATCGGCTCGTCGCCCAGCGTGCGGCGCAGGTCCGCCGCAAGTTCGGCCGCCGACGTGTAGCGGCGCGCCAGATCCTTCTCCAGCGCCTTCGACAGGATCGTGTCGACGTCGCCCGCGAGCTTGGGATCGAAACGGCTCGGCGGCGCCGGCTCCTCCTCGCGCACGACCGCGACGGCGCGGAGCAGCGGCAGCCCGGCGACGTCGAGCGGCAGCCGGCCGGTCAGGATCTCGTAGGCGACGACACCCAGCGCGTAGACGTCGGCGCGCGCGTCGATCGTCTGCGGCGTGCCCGACGCCTGCTCGGGGCTCATGTAGGCGACGGTGCCGACGATCTGGCCCGTGTCCGTGAGCAGCGCCGCATCGGTCGCATCGGCCGCGCGCGCGATGCCGAAGTCGAGCACCTTGGGCTGCGCGCGCCCGCTCGAGACGTCGATCAGGATGTTGGCCGGCTTGAGATCGCGGTGCAGCACGCCCTGGCGGTGCGCGTGCTCGACGGCGTCGCACACCAGCGCGACGAGCTCCAGCCGGGCGCGCAGATCGAGGCGCTCGCGCGCCACGTGCTCGGTGATCGCGACGCCGCGCACGAGCTCCATCGCCAGGAACGGCACGCGCACGCCGGCCAGCTCGGCCGTGCCGGCCTCGAAGATCGGCGCGATGCCGGGGTGGTGCAGCCGGCCGAGCATCTGGGCCTCGCGCTCGAAGCGCAGGAGCAGCCGTTCGGTCGCGAAGCCCGGCCGGATGACCTTCAAGGCCACCGGGCGGCTCGGGTTCTCCTGGCGCGCGAGGTAGACGACGCCCATGCCGCCCTCGCCGATCACGCGCTCGATCGCGTACGAGGAGATGCGTTCGGGGACCACCCGCGCGTCCGACGGCGCCTCGCCGGCCAGCGCCAGAGCCAGGTCCGGATCCCCGGCCAGCGCCGGCTGCGCCAGGAACGCGCCGCTGTCGTCGTGATGCCCGAGCAGCGAGAGGACTTCCTGGCGCGTCGCCGGATCGCCGTGCGTCTCGCGCTCGACGAACGAGCGGCGCTCGCTCGCGGGCAGCTCGATCGCGTCCGTGAAGACGCGCTGCACGCGCTCGACGTGCGCCTCGCTCACGATCCCGCCTCGCGCGCCCCGCGCTCCAGTTCGCGGTGCAACCAGGCGCGCGCATAGGTCCAGTCGCTCTTCACGGTCGCGAGCGAAATCGACAGGTGGGCCGCGATCTCCTCGTTCGAGAGCCCGCCGAAGTGGCGCAGGTTCACGACCGACGCCTTGCGCGGATCGTGGCGCTCCAGCGCCTGCAACGCTTCGTCCAGCGCCAGGAGGTCCGTGCTCGGCCCTTCGACCTGCACCAGGCCTTCGTCGAGCGTGATGCGCTCGAAGCCGCCGCCGTGCTTGTCGCGCGCCCGTTCGCGCGCCCGCTCGACCAGGATCCGGCGCATGGCCAGCGCGGCCGCGCCGAAGAAGTGCCCGCGCCCCGACCACTCCGCGTCGCGGTCGGCGGCGATGCGCAGCCAGGCCTCGTGCACGAGCGCCGTCGCCTGCAAGGTCGACCCCGCCCGCTCGCGCTCGAGCCGGGCACGCGCCAGCGCCTTCAACTCCTCGTACAGGAGCGGCAGGAGCTCGTCGGTCGCCACGCCCGGCGTTGAGACCGCCGTCTCGAGGATCGAGCGGACCCGCTCTCGGAGGTCCTCGTGCATCGGCGGAATTGTCCCACATGTTGTTCCGGCGGCCGCGGGCCGCCGGGCAGCCACCCCAACCAGAACTCAACCTTGGGTTCGTCGGTGGGGTGCTCGGGGGTACGGTGCCAGGCACGATCCCGACACGTTGGCGCGGCCACGAGCCGCCCTGACGGGCGAAGGTGTCGATACGGTGCCAGGGACGACTCCGACACGTTCGCCGCGTCAGGTCGCGTGGAGTCACGAGGGTGTCGAGGTCGTCCCTGGCACCGTATCGACTACATCATCGTGCGCGGCGCGGTGAACACCGGGTCGACCATGTCGCCCGTGTTGCGTGTGCCGGCCGGCTCGAGCAGGAGCACCTCGACCTCCTCGTCGGCCGACGTGCGGTGCTCGATGCCGCGTGGGACCACGGCCATCTGACCCTCACGGAGCTCGACGACCTTGTCGCGGAACTCGAGCCGCATCGTGCCGCGCCAGACGAGGAACAGCTCGTCGGCGTCGGCGTGCGTGTGCCACACGAACGTGCCGCGGAACTTGGCCAGCTTGACCTCCTGGCCGTTCAGCTCGGCGGCGACGCGCGGGCGCCAGTGCTCCTGGATGCGGGCAAAGGCAGCGGTCAGATCGAGCTTGTCGGTCACGTCGGGCTTGTCGCGGGCGTCCACGTGCTGGAAGGTACCGGCGTCGTGCCGGCCCCGTCGAAACCCGCCTCGCGGCGCCTGTTCATCGGCCTCCTGCCGCCGGCGGAGGTTCGCGCCGCGATCGTCGAGACGGCGCGGCCCGTCCTGGGCGCGCTGCGCGGGACGGTCTACGCGGCCGAGGACCTGCACCTGACCCTGTGCTTCCTGGGACAGGTTGCCGAGGCGCGCCTGCCGTGTCTGCGCAGCGAGCTGGCCGGGGCGCTCGCCAGCGCCTCCGCCGTGCACCTGCGCGTCGGCGGGACGGGCGCCTTCCCGACGCCGGGGAAGGAGCGCACGGTGTGGGCTGGCTTGGACTTGCGTCCGGATGAGCGAGCCGGGCTGCTCGAGCTCGTGCGCCGCAGCCGTGAGGCCTCGAGCGCGGCCGGGATCGACTGGAACGAGGGGCAGTCGGAGCCGCCGCTCGAGGGCTTCGTCCCGCACCTGACGCTGGCCCGGCCGCGCTCGCCCGGGCGCATGCCGCCGGAGTTCGCGGGCTTGCGCTTCGACCGCGAGTGGACGGCCGACGCGGTGCTGCTCTTCGAGAGCGCGGGGGCCGGGGGTTCCGGCGGGCGCTATCCCGTGTTGACGCGCTGGCAGCTCGCGACCGGCGGAGCTTTTCCGCGTTCCACCTGAAACCGGAGCGCGCCTCGTTCGTCGAACGGATGGAGGTGGCCCGCGCGGTGCTTGGGAGCGCCTCCCGCGAGGGCTAGACTGCGCGCTTCGCCGCGCTGCCTCGCGCCATCCAGCGACTGCCTTGCCACCCCGATCGCGACACGAACTGCCATGAGCCTCAGCAAGCCCAAGACCGAGAAGACCATGCCCGCGGCCCCCTCGAACGATAAGACGCGGGCCCTGGACGCGGCCATGGCGGAGATCGAGAAGAGCTACGGCAAGGGCGCGATCATGCGCCTGGGCGACGGCGTGATCTTCAAGGAGATCAGGGGGATCTCGACCGGATCGATCGGGCTCGACATGGCGCTGGGCGGCAAGGGCCTGCCGCGCGGGCGCGTCGTCGAGATCTTCGGGCCGGAGAGCTCGGGCAAGACGACCCTGACGCTGCACGTGATCGCCAACGCGCAGAAAACGGGCGGCATCTGCGCCTTCGTCGACGCCGAGCACGCGATGGACCCGGCCTACGCGCGCAAGCTGGGCGTCAAGCTCGACGACCTGCTCGTGTCGCAGCCCGACACGGGCGAGCAGGCGCTCGAGATCGTCGAGACGCTCGTGCGCAGCAACGCGGTCGACGTGGTCGTGATCGACTCGGTGGCGGCGCTCGTGCCGCGGGCCGAGATCGCCGGCGAGATGGGCGACAGCTTCGTCGGCCTGCATGCGCGTCTGATGTCGCAGGCGCTGCGCAAGCTGACCGGCGCGATCTCGAAGTCGGACTGCCTGGTGATCTTCATCAACCAGATCCGCGAGAAGATCGGCGTCATGTTCGGCAGCCCCGAGACGACGACGGGCGGCCGCGCGCTGAAATTCTACGCCTCGGTGCGCCTCGACATCCGCCGCATCGGCCAGATCAAGGACGGCGAGGAGGTGATCGGCGGCCGCACGAAGGTGACAGTCGTCAAGAACAAGGTCGCGCCGCCGTTCAGGAAGTGCGAGTTCGACTCGCTGTTCGGGAAGGGGATCAGCCGCGAGGGCGAGATGCTCGAGATCGGCGTGATCGAGGGCATCGTCGTCAAGTCGGGCACGTGGTACTCGATCAAGCACCCGACCGACGGCGAGATCCGCATCGGCCAGGGGCTGGAGAAGGCGCGCCAGTTCCTGATCGACAACCCCGACCTCGCGAACATGGTCGAGACGATCATCAAGCAGAAGTACGTGCCGCGTCCGGCCTCGGCCGACGAGAAGAGCGACGACGCGGAGGACTCGCTGCCCGTGGGCCGTCCGAGCGCCGCGCCGGCGGCGCGCACGGCGCGTTCCTGATTCCGCGTCGGTCCCGCATTCCCAGCACGACTCCGACACGATCCCGATGACCTCTTCCCCGACGAGCGCCGCGCGCTTCACCGCCGCTCGCGTGCGCCAGGACTTCCTGGACTTCTTCGCCGCCCGCGGGCACCGCATCGTGCCCTCGGGGCCGGTGTTCCCGCAGGACGACCCCACGCTGCTCTTCACGAACGCGGGGATGAACCAGTTCAAGGACGTGTTCCTCGGCACCGGCACGCGCGACTACAAGCGCGTGGCCGACACGCAGAAGTGCATCCGCGTCTCGGGCAAGCACAACGACCTCGAGGAGGTGGGCGTCGACACGTACCACCACACGTTCTTCGAGATGCTCGGGAACTGGTCGTTCGGCGACTACTTCAAGAAGGACGCGATCGCCTGGTCGTGGGAGCTCCTGACGAAGGTCTGGGGCCTCGATCCCGACCGCTTGTGGGTCACGGTGTTCGCCGGCGATCCGACCGACGGGCTGCCGGCCGACGAGGAATCGGCACGCATCTGGGTCGAGGTCGGCGTGAAGCCGGAGCGCGTGCTGAAGTTCGGCCGCAAGGACAACTTCTGGGAGATGGGGGACACGGGGCCGTGCGGCCCGTGCACCGAGATCCACATCGACCGCGGCGGGCCGGGCACGAACCCGGCCGACGGCGCGGACCGCAAGATCGGCGTGAACGCCGGCAACGAGCGGTTCATGGAGCTCTGGAACAACGTCTTCATCCAGTTCAACCGGCGCGCGGACGGCAAGCTCGCGGAGCTGCCGGCGAAGCACGTCGACACGGGCATGGGCTTCGAGCGCGTGCTGTCCGTGCTGCAGAAGAAGACGAGCAACTACGACACGGACCTGTTCGCGCCGATCTTCGCGCGGATCGAGGAGATCACCGGCAAGCGCTATGGCGCGAGCGCGTCGCCAACCGACGTCGCCTTCCGCGTCGTGGCCGACCACTGCCGCGCCGTGACGGCCGCGTTCGCTGACGGCGCGCTGCCCTCGAACGAGGGCCGCGGCTACGTGCTGCGACGGCTGATCCGGCGCGCGTCGCGCTTCGGGCGCCAGCAACTGGGCACCCGGGAGCCGTTCCTGTGCGACGTCGTGCCGGCCGTCGTGCAAGTGCTGGGCGAGACGTTCCCCGAGATGCGCCAGCGCGAGGAGCACGCGCGCCTCCTCCTGCGCAGCGAGGAAGAGTCCTTCGGCCGCACGCTCGACCGCGGGCTCGTGTTCTTCGAGAACCTCGCCACGAAAACCGAGAAGCAGGGCACGAAGACGCTCCCCGGAGCCGAAGCGTTCGAGCTGTACGCGACCAACGGTTTCCCGCAGGACCTCGTCGAGCTCATGGCGCGCGAGCGCGGTCTCGCGGTCGACCGGGCGGGCTGGGACGCGGCGGAGAAGAAGCACCAGGCGATCAGCAAGTCCGAGGGCAAGTTCAAGCAGGCGCTGTCGGTCGAAGCGCTCGCGAACGTCAAGCCGACGCGCTCGACGTACCACGCAGACGGCCAGGCGGGCGTCGAGGGCGACGCGTCCGTGCTCGTCGCGGCGCCGTCGGGCGACGCGGGCTTCGCGCTCGTGCTCGACCAGAGCCCGTTCTACCCCGAGGGCGGGGGACAGGTCGGCGACACCGGCACGGTGCGCGCTGCAGACGGCTCGTTCACCTTCCAGGTCGAGGACACGCGGCGCATGGGCTCGGTCGTGCTGCACCTGGGTTCGTTCCAGAAGGGCAAGTTCCAGGGTGCCGCGCCCGCTGATCTGCGCACGCTCGAGGGCCAACGTGTCCGCGCGACCGTCGACACCGACCGGCGCGACCGTACGCGCAAGAACCACACGGCGACGCACTTGCTGCACAAGTCGCTCAAGGAAGTGCTCGGCGCGCACGTCGCGCAGCAGGGCAGCTACGTCGGCCCCGACCGGCTGCGCTTCGACTTCTCGCATCCGAAGGGAGTTTCAGCGGAGGACCTGGAGACGATCGAGCGCATCGTCAACGACCGCGTGTTCGCGAACTCCGGCGTGACGACCACGCTCGAGAAGCTCGACGCCGCCAAGGCGCGCGGCGTCGTCGCCATGTTCGGCGAAAAGTACGAAGCCGACGTGCGCGTGCTCGACGTCGGCGGCTGGTCGCTCGAGCTGTGCGGCGGCACGCACGTGAAGGCGGCCGGCGACATCGGGCCGTTCCTGATCCTCTCCGAGCGCGCCGTGCAGGCCGGCGTGCGCCGCATCGAGGCCTTGACGGGCCCGGCCGCCGTCCAGGAGATCCAGCGCCAGCGCCGGATCCTGCGCGAGGCCGCCGCGGGCCTGAAGACGGGCGTCGACGAGCTGCCGGCGCGCATCGAGCTGATGCAGAGCCAGCTCAAGGAAGCGAAAAAGGCTTCGGCGAAGTCCCAGGGCGGCGACGTCAGCGCCGCGTTCGAGCAGGTGAAAGCGGGTCTGCAGCGCGCGGGCACCACCGCGTTCGGCGTCTTCGACGCGCCCGACCTGGGACTCGAGGGCGTGCGCGAGCTGTCCGAGCGCGTCAAGTCGCTCGAGCCGGCCGTCGCGTTCGCCGTGTTCGGTCGCGAGGAAGGCCGCGTGCCGTTCGTGATCGCCTGCCAGAACGTTCCGAAGCCCGCCGGTCTGGCGGCCGGGAACCTGGCCAAGCTCGCCAGCCAGTCGATCGGCGGCGGCGGCGGCGGCCGCCCCGACCTGGCGCAGGGTCAGGGCCAGAATCCGGCCGGCGTGCCCGCAGCCGTCGAAGCGCTGCGCGCGGCGCTGCGGCAAGCCCTGGAAGGCGCTTCCGGCGGTTGACACCCTCTCCCGGCACGGCTAACCTCCCGCGCTTCACTTAGGGACTCCGAGACCTGCAATGCCCAACCCCAAGCGCCGTCACTCCAAGCACAGGAAGCGCATCCGCCGCTCGCACGATGCTCTGGTGAGCAGCCCTGCGAACCACTGCCCGCGCTGCGGCGCGGCCACGAAGCCCCACCGCGTCTGCGAAGGCTGCGGCCACTACGGCTTCGACAAGGGCGGACAGAAGGGCACGGCGGTCCTCGAGCGCGAGGCCTTCTAGGCCCGCGCGGCCTTCCCACTCCTTGCAGGCCCCAACCCCCTTGCAGGCCATGGCGCCCGCGCGGATCGCCCTGGATGTGATGGGCGGCGACAAGGCTCCCGACGCGATCCTGCGCGGGGCTCTGGCGGCGTGTGACCCGGCCGGTCGCTGGAAGATGCCGGCGGCGCGCGTCCTCCTGGTGGGGGACGAATCCGTCATCCGCGCGCGCCTGGCCGCGCTGGGCGGCGATCCGGGCTTTGCGGTGCTGCATGCTTCGCAGGTCGTCGGCATGGGCGAGTCGCCCGCGACCGCGCTGCGCGGCAAGCCCGATTCGTCGATCGCGAAGATGATCGGCGCGACGAAGCAGGGCGCGGCCGGCGCGGCGGTCAGCATGGGCAACACGGGCGTCGTGGTCGGCGCGGCCACGCTCGGCCTGGGCATGCTGCCGGGCGTGCTGCGCCCCGGCATCGCCATCACGCTCAACATGACCGGCAAGCCGCTGACGCTGCTCGACATGGGCGCGCTGCTCGAGCCCAAGCCCGAGAGCCTGATGCAGTTCGGCGTCATGGGCAGCGTGTGGTCGCGCGATCTGCTGGGCGTCGACGAGCCGCGCGTCGGCCTGCTCAACGTCGGCGAGGAGGACGGCAAGGGCACGGACGTCCTCAAGGCCGCCAACAAGCTGCTCAAGGAAGCGCCCGTGCGCTTCGCCGGCAACATCGAGGGCCACGACCTGTTCGTCGACAAGGTCGACGTCGTCGTGACCGACGGTTTCACCGGGAATGTCGTGCTCAAGCTGCTCGAGGAGTTCGCCGGCTTCATGTTGAAGCTGACGGTCGGCGAACTGGCCGCGAAAGGCGTGCGCGTGCCGCCCGAGGCCCTGGGCGGGATCAAGAAGCACATCGACTACTCCGAGTACGGCGGCGCGCTGCTCCTGGGCGTGAACGGCATCGTCATCATCGGCCACGGCCGTTCGGACGAGAACGCGGTCGCGAACGCCCTGGCCCTCGGCGCGCGCGCCCTGGACGCCAACGTGAACGCGCACATCGTCGCCGGGCTCGAGCGCGCGCAAGGCGGCGCGCCCGCTCGCTGAAGGTCCGCGCCAGCGCGCTGAAGGTCCGCGCCAGCGCGCTGAAGATCATCGCGCCGTTGCGTTAGACTCCGCGCGTCGTTCTGCGCCCGTCCACCAGCCTGGAGGCAAGGCCCGCATGAGCTCCCGCGTCCGCGTCGGCATCGCCGGCACCGGTTCCTACGTTCCCGAGCGGGTCATCCCGAACTCGTGGTTCGAGGACAAGGTCGACACCTCGAACGAGTGGATCATCCAGCGCACGGGCATCGAGCGCCGGCGCTACGCGGCGCCCGAGCAGGCGACGAGCGACATGGCGATCCTCGCGTCGCAGCGTGCGCTGGAGGCGGCCGGGATCCGCGGGGACGAGCTCGACCTGATCGTCGTCGGCACGATGTCGCCCGACCACATGCTGCCGGCCTGCTCGCTGCTCGTGCAGAAGGCGCTGGGCGCGAAGAAGGCCGCGGCCTTCGACGTGAACGCGGCCTGCACCGGCTTCTTGACGTCGCTGGCGACGGCCGAGGCCTTCGTCGCGTCGGGCCGCGCGAAGAAGGTGCTGGCGATCGGCGCGGAATCGCTGTCGCGCTTCGTCGACCTGACGGACCGCACGAGCTGCATCCTGTTCGGCGATGGTGCCGGCGCGGTCGTGTTGATGCCCCTCGAGGACTGCAAGCGCGGCGAGATCCTGCGCGTTGCGCTGGGCGCCGACGGCGAGGGCTACCAGTACATCCACATGGTCGGCGGGGGCTCGCGCAAGCCCTCCTCGCACGAGACGGTCGACCAGAAGGAGCACGCGATCCGCGTCGCCGGCCGCGAGGTCTACCGCTTCGCCGTGCAGCAGATGACGCAGAGCATCGCGGAGATGATGGAGGGCCACACGTACGAGGAGCTGAGCCTCGTGGTGCCGCACCAGGTCAACCGCCGCATCATCGACGCCGCGCTCGAGCGCATGGGCTGGCCCGACGACAAGGTCGTGGTCAACATCCAGGAGTACGGCAACACGTCGGCCGCGTCCGTGCCGATCGCGCTCGACGAGGCTGTGCGGGCCGGACGGGCGGAGAAGGGCAAGCTGATCGTGATGGTCGCGTTCGGCGCGGGACTGACGTGGGGCGGCGCGCTCGTGCGCTGGTGAGCGCAGCCGTGAAGCAACCCGCACTGCTGTTTCCCGGACAAGGCGCCCAGCACGAAGGCATGGGCCGCGATTGGGCCGAAGCGTTTCCCGTTGCGCGCGCCACCTTTGCGCGCGCCGACGAGGTGCTGGGCATTCCGCTGACCGAATTGTGCTGGAGCCGCGGCGACGTGGTCAACCGCACCGACGTCGCGCAGCCCGGCATCTTCACGACCAGCGTGGCGATCGTGCGCGTGCTGGAGGAGCGCGGCCTCGACCTGCGACAGGTGCCGCTCGTCACAGGGCTCTCGCTGGGGGAGTACACGGCGCTGTGGGCGGCCGGATCGCTGTCGTTCGAGGACGCGCTCGAGCTGGTGAGGCTGCGCGGCGAGGCGATGCAGGCCGCCAGCGAAGCCTTGCCCAGCTCGATGACGAGCTTGATGGGCGCGACCGAGGACCAGGCGCGCGCCGTCGCGGCCGTCGGGGCGGCGGTCGGGATCTGCCAGATCGCGAACCTGAACGCGCCGGGCCAGATCATCCTCTCGGGCGAGATCGCGGCGCTCGACGCGGCCGAGGCCGCCGCCAAGGACCACGGCGTGCGCCGCACTCGGCGCCTGACGGTCGCCGGCGCGTTCCACTCCGAGTGCATGCGCCCGGCCGCCACGCGCTTGGCGGCGGCGCTCGCATCCGTGACGATCGCCGCGCCGCGGGTGACGTTCGTCAGCAACGTGACCGCGCTCCCGACCACGGATCCCGCGCGGATCCGCGCCCAGCTGGCCGAGCAGGTATGCGCGCCCGTCCTGTGGGAACGCAGCATGCGCTGGGCGCTCGCGCAAGGGATCACGGAGTTCCTCGAGCCCGGCCCGGGCACGGTCCTGGCCGGGATCCTCTCGAAGATCGATCCGGCTGCGCAGGTGCGCGCGGCCGCCAAGCCGGCCGACCTGGCCGCGGCAAGCGGCTGATGAATCCGCCGCGCGCGCCCCGCGAGCTCGCGAGCGGGGCCACCAGCATGGCCGTGCCCGTTCCAGGGGCGTGGCCGAGGCTCGCCTGCGGCGAGCCGTCGTTGAAGGCCCTGGGTGCCGCTGCTACCCTCCCCCGCCGCCCGCGGAGCCCGCGCTCCACCCCCTTCGCTTGCCTCCCGAACCGACCGAATTGCGCTTCCTGGAAGGCCGCGTGGCGCTGGTGACCGGCGCCTCGCGCGGCATCGGGGCGGCCATCGCCGTGCAGCTGGCGAAGCGCGGCGCGCGCGTGGCCTGCGTGGCGACGACCCCCGAGCGCTGCGCCGACACGGTCGCGCGCTGCAACGGCCTGACGGACGGCGCGCAGGCCTACGGCTGCGACGTGGCCTCGACCGCCGCCGCGGCGGCCGTCGTCGAGCAGGTCGTCAAGGAGATGGGAGGCCTGTACGTGCTGGTGAACAACGCCGGCATCACGCGCGACCAGCTCCTGCTGCGCATGAGCGAGGAGGACTTCGACCGCGTCGTCGGGGTCAACCTGAAGGGCACCTGGAACTTCCTCAAGGCCGCCGCGCGCCCGCTCATGAAGTCGGGTGGTCGCATCGTCAACGTCGGCTCGATCGTCGGCCTGACCGGCAACGCGGGGCAGGCGAACTACGCCGCGGCCAAGGCCGGCATCGTTGGCCTGTCGCAGTCGCTGGCCAAGGAGCTGGCCGGGCGCGGCGTGTGCGTGAACACGGTCGCGCCGGGCTACATCGCCACGGACATGACCGCCGCGATCGACGAGAAGGCCGCGGAAGCGCTGAAGAACAGCATCCCGCTCGGACGCATCGGAAGCCCCGAGGACATCGCGCTCGCGGTCGACTTCCTGGTCGGCCCGGGCGGCAGCTACGTGACCGGACAAACGATCGTCGTCGATGGCGGACTGGCCATTGGCAGTTGAGACCAGCGTGCCCGCCTCTCCGGCGGACGCGAGCACCCCCCCCTAACCCACATCAGGAGACGCCGGTGGCGAACCCCGCGGAGATCCAGGAGCGAGTAGTCAAGATCGTGTGCGACCAGATGGGCACCACGCCCGACAAGGTCTCGCGCGAGACGTCGTTCATCAACGACCTCGGCGCCGACTCTCTGGACACGGTCGAGCTCGTCATGGAGTTCGAAGACGAGTTCGAGATCTCGATACCCGACGAGGATGCGGAGAAGATCCAGACGGTCGGCAACGCGATCGACTACATCTCCACCAAGAGCTGAGCACACAACCTCGAGTTGAACGCTCAGCCAACCAGCATGCGCCGTGTCGCCATCACCGGCCTGGGGACGATCAACGCCCTGGGGAACGACGTCGAGACCTCCTGGTCGCGCATGCTGCGCGGCGAGAACGGCGTCGGCCCGATCACGCGCTTCGACACGAAGGACCACACGGTCCACTTCGCGGCCAGCGTCGTGCACGACCTGACGCAGCACTTCTCGGTGCCCGACCTGCGCAAGTACGACCTCTTCACGGCCTGGGCGCTGCTCGCCGCGAGCGAGGCCATGCGCGACGCCGGGCTCGATCCCGAGAAGACCGACGTCTCCGAGCGCGAGCGCTGGGGTGCGATCGTCGGCACCGGCATCGGGGGGATCACCGGGATCGAGGCCCAGCACCTCGAGATGATGGAGAAGGGCCCGCGCCGCGTCAGCCCGCACTTCGTGCCCAAGATCATGGCCAACGCGGTCTCGGGTCAGATCTCGATCCGCAACGGGCTCCTGGGCACGAGCTTCACGACCTCGAGCGCGTGCGCGTCGGCCGGCCACGCGATGGGCATGGCCTGGCGCGCGATCCAGTGGGGCGACGCCGACGTCGTCGTCACGGGCGGATCGGAGTCGGCGACGACGCCCATGTCGCTGGCCGGCTTCGCCAACATGAAGGCGCTCTCGGACAGGAACGACGATCCGGGCGCGGCCTCGCGGCCGTTCGACAAGGACCGCGACGGGTTCGTGATGGGCGAGGGCTGCGGCATCCTCGTGTTCGAGGAGCTCGAACGGGCCCGGAAGCGCGGCGCGCGCATCTACGCCGAGGTGAAGGGCTACGGGTCGACGGACGACGCGCACCACATCACGGCACCCGAGGAGTCGGGCCGCGGACCGGCGCGCGCGTTCCAGGAGGCGCTGCGCCACGCGCAGATCGCGCCCGACCAGGTCGACTACGTCAACGCGCACGGCACGAGCACGCCCTACAACGACCTGATCGAAACGCGCGCGATCAAGCTGGCCTTCGGCGACCACGCGCGCAAGCTGGCGATCTCGTCCACGAAGTCGATGATCGGGCACCTGCTGGGCGCGTCAGCGGCGGTCGAGGCCGTCGTCACCGCGCTGTCGATCCACCACGGCAAGGTGCACCCGACGCGCAACCTGACGAATCCCGATCCCGAGTGCGACCTGGACTACGTCCCGGGTGCCGCCCGCGACCTGCGCATCCGGAACGCACTGTCGAATTCCCTCGGGTTCGGGGGGCACAACGTCTCGATCTGCCTCGGGCGAGTCGACTGACTCCGACCTCGACGCCTTCGTCTAGAATCACCCCAGAGCTCTCACCAACCTCCTGAAGCCGCCGCGAGCGGACGCGAAGGTGACCCACCGTGCAACGGAAGTTCCAAGAAATCCTCCACAAGTACAAGCTCGAGCTCTTCCACGCGCAGCACGACAAGAAGACTGCCGAAGAGATCTCGAGCGAGGTGCTGTTCTGGACCGACGACGTCCTGAAGCAGAAGCTCTCCTACCACTTCCACCAGCTGCCGGACGCCAGCCGGGTCGAGATCATCAACATGATCAACAACTACGTGCGCGAGGCCGTGCTGCCGCCCGTGGTCGAGAAGATCGTGAAGCGCCAGGTCCTGGTCGAGAAGCGCGTCCAGGCGATGGAGCACATGATGACGAAGATCCTCGAGACCCTCTCGAACGAGCCCGCGAGCCAGCGCTGACCGTCGGATCCCCGGCTCGGCGTGCGCAGCGCCGACCAGGCCAAGGAGCGCGATCGAGGTCGCGGAGCGCGAACACAGATGCCGAGCGCGATCACGGAAGACCTCCTGCAGAGGCGCTTCGAGGAGGCGGGACAGGGTCACGTGTTCGCGGGCGTCGCCGGCCTGGACACGGCCGCCCGTGCGCAGCTCTTCGACGCGCTGCGCACGATCGACCTGGACCTCGTGGCCGAGTTCGCGCGGCTGGCGCGCGGCGGCGCGGGCGCAACGACGGCGCCTGCGCAGTGCGAGCCACCCGAAGTCTTCCCGCTGCGTCGCAGCTCGTCGCAGCAGCAGCTCGCGACGCGCGCCCGCGCACGCGGCGAAGAACTCCTGCGCGCCGGCCGCGTCGGCTTCCTGCTCGTCGCGGGCGGACAGGCCTCGCGCCTCGGCTACGACGATCCCAAGGGCTGCTTCCCGACGGCGCCGCTCACGCGCGCCAGCCTGTACGAGATCTTCGCGCGCAAGTTGCAAGCGGCGCGCGCGCGCCACGGCGCCCGCGGACCGTGGTACGTGATGACCTCGGCCGCGACCGACGCGCCGACGCGCGCGTTCTTCGAGCGCGCGGGGTTCTTCGGGCTGCCGCGCGAGGACGTCGTCTTCTTCCAGCAGGCGATGGTGCCGGCGCTCGACGCGCAGGGCCGCATCCTGATGGGCTCGCCCGCGGCACCGTTCCTCGCGCCGAACGGCCACGGCGGCGTGCTCGCGGCGCTCTCGACCTCAGGCGCGCTCGAGCACGCGCGCCAGCGCGGCGTGGACGTCTTCTCCTACTTCCAGGTCGACAACCCGCTGGCGCCGCCGGCCGACCCGCTCTTCCTGGGCCTCCACGCTTTGGCCGGCGCGCGCATGTCGAGCAAGGTCGTGCGCAAGCGTTCGCCGGACGAGAAGGTCGGCGTGCTGGGTCATTCCGACGGCCGCCTGACCTGCATCGAGTACTCCGACCTGCCCGCGAACCTGCGCCACGCGCGTGACACGCGCGGCGATCTCTCCTTCTGGGCCGGCAGCATCGCGCTGCACGTGATCGACCGCGACTTCGTCGAGGACCTGACGCGCGGCGGGCTGAGGTTGCCCTGGCACGTCGCCAAGAAGCGCATCCCGGTCGTCGACGCGCACGGGCGGCGGCAGGAAGTCGAGGGCGCCAAGTTCGAGGCCTTCGTGTTCGACGCGCTGGCCGAGTCCGGTCCCAGCGTCGTGCTCGAGGTCGTGCGCGAGCGCGAGTTCAGCCCGGTCAAGAACAAGGAAGGCGAGGACTCGCCTGCGACCGCGCGCGCCGACCAGTGCCGCCTGTTCTCGTCCTGGGCCGCGCGCGCCGGCGTCGCGCTGCCGCCCGCGGGTGCGGACGGCGTGCATCCGGTCGAGGTCGACCCGCGCTTCGCCGAAGACGAGGACGAGTTCCTGGCACGCATGCCCGCGACGCCGCGCCCGGTCGCCGGCGGACACCTGTACGCACCATGACGCGCGCACCGCGACTTCGGGATCGCGCCGTCGCCGTGCTGCACGGCGGCCGCTCGAGCGAGCGCGAGGTGTCGCTCAAGAGCGGCACCGCGGTGCTGGCCGCGCTGCGCGACCAAGGCGACGGCGCGGGACCGGCGGACGTGATCGAGGTCGAGATCCTGGCCGACGGCGCGTGGCGCCTGAACGGCGAGCCGCACGCTCCCGAGGAGGCGCTCACGCGCTTGCCGCGCGACGTCGTGTTCTTCCTGGCGCTGCACGGAGGCGAGGGCGAAAACGGCACGATCCAGGGTCTTCTTGCGTCGACCGGACGGGCGCACACGGGCACGGGCGTGGCCGGCTCGGCGCTGTGCATGAAGAAGAGCTGGACGCGCGCCGTGCTCGCTCAGGCCGGCGTCGCGGTCGCGCCGGGCCGCACGGTCGACCCGCCGGAATGGGGCCGCGATCGCGCGCGTCTTGCGCGCGAGCTGCGTGCGCTCTCGCGCACGGGTTGGGCCGTCAAGCCCGACTCGGGCGGCTCGTCGGTCGCGACGTTCGTGCTCGAGCCGGACGCCGACCTGGAGCGCGCGGTCGACGCGGTGCTCGCGACCGGAGACCGCGCGCTGGTCGAGGCGCGCGTGCGCGGCATCGAGTGCACGGTGCCGGTCCTGGGCGATCCCGCCGGCGGCGTGCGCGCGCTGATGCCGGTCGAGATCGTGCCCAAGGCCGGGCGCTTCTTCGATTACGAGGAGAAGTACAGCGCGGGTGGCGCGACCGAGCACTGCCCGCCGTGCAGCATCGACGCCGCGACCTGCGCGGTCCTGCGCGAGCTGGGCGAGCGCGCGCACGCCGCGGCCGGCTGCGAAGGCTACTCGCGCGTCGATTTCATCGTGCCGCAGACGCAGGACGGCCGGCTCGCGCCCCCGGTCGCGCTGGAGATCAACACGTTGCCGGGCATGACGTCGCGCTCGCTGCTGCCGCTGGCCGCGGCGCACGAGGGGCTCTCGTTCCGCGCGCTGTGCCTGCGCATCCTCGAGCTCGCGTGCCAGCGCGCGGAGACGGCACTGTGATCTCCGCGCTGCGAGTGGCCGTGATCGGTGCCGGCGGGAAGCTGGGCGCGTTCGCCTGCGAGCTCCTGGCGCGCACGCCGGGCTTCGAGATCGTGGCGCGCATCGGCGCGCAGGACGACCTGGCGGCGGCCTTGCGCCTGCTGCGCGCCGACGTGGCCTTCGAAGCGACGCGCGCCGGCCTGAGCGCGCGGCACGCACGCACCGCGCTCGAGCAGGGCGTGCGACCGCTCGTCGCGACGAGCGGCCTGTCGCCCGAAGACGTGCGCGCCCTCGACGCGCTCGCACGCACGCGCGGTCTGGGCGGCCTGTACGCGCCGAACCTCTCGCGCGGCATGTGGCTCCTGCAGCGCGCCGCCGAGGAAGCCGCGCGCCACATCTCGACGTGCGAGATCGTCGAGCTGCACCACGACAAGAAGCGCGACGCGCCCAGCGGCACCGCGCTCGACACACGCCTTCGGATCACCGCCGCGCGCGCCGGCGACGCGCCCGAGGTGCCGATCCACTCCGTGCGGCTGCCCGGCCTGCGCGCGCACCAGGAGGTGCTGTTCGGCGCTCCCGGCGAGCTGTACACGCTGCGCCACGACGCGATCTCACCCGAGGCGTACGGGCCGGGGATCCGCGCCGGGCTGCGCTACGTCGCGTCCGTGAGCGGTTTCGGCAGCGGCATCGGGCTCGCGTTCGAAGCGCAGGGTTGCAACCCGGGCGGCGACGACTAGCCTCGTCGCCCGTGAGCCAGGTTGGCGGAATCGGCAGACGCGATGGATTCAAAATCCATTTCCCTTGACGGGAGTCGGGGTTCAAGTCCCCGACCTGGCACCAACGCGGCGAGCAGCGCGCCCGACGACAACGTCCGAGCGTGCACCGGCGCGTCGGCCGACGAAACCGTGCTGGCGCGCGCGTTGCTCCCGGTGTTGCTGCACGAGCTGAACAACCACACGCAGTACCTGGCGACGGTGCACGCGCTCGAATCGGCCGGCGATCCGCTGCCCGACGGCGGCGCGGGGCTCCTGCGCACGGCCCACGACGTCGAGGAGCTCGGCTGGCTGCTGGGCCTGTGCGCCGGCGGCGCGGGCACCGACCTTCTGCAGGCGCGAACGGAGCGCACAGGACTGGCTCCTCTCGTGCGCCTCGTGCGACAAGCCCTGCGCCGCGCGCAGCACGACCTCGAGGACCCGGGACGCGCGTTGCCCGACCTCCCGTCGCGCCTCGGCTGGCGCGGCGCATGGACGATGGGGGAGCTCTTGCACGCCGCCGCGCGCGAGATGCCCGAGCGCGCGCCGCTGGCCTGGAGCCTGGCCGCCCAAGGCGACACGCTCGTGCTCGTCTGTCGCGTGCTGCTGTCCCCGGAGCTGACCGATCTGGCGCGCCGCCGCTCCGTCGACGTCGCGTCGCAGACCGACGGGATCCGCTTCACGATCGGTCGGGAGCCGCGCGCATGAGCTGGCTCGATCGCTTGATGGGCGGCTGGGGGAGCGAGCCCGACGCACCCGTGCGCGGCGACCCGACGCGCGTGATCGAGACGCAGCGCGCGCTCGATCGCCTGACGCCGCTCCTGGCCGCCGACGGCGGCGAAGTGCGGCTCCTCGCAGTCGAAGGCGACGACGTCGTCCTGTCGTGGCGCGGCGCCTGCAAGTCCTGCCCGTCGCGGGCCGAGACGATGCAAGGCGCGCTCGAGCCCGAGCTGCGCCACGCGCTGCCCTGGCTCAAAGCCGTGCGCTCCGAGCGGTAGACAGCGGTGTCAGAAACCATTCCCCACCCAGGCCCGCGCCAGCAAACGCCGGATGCAGTAGAGCGCAGACCAACCGATCCAGGTGATCGCGGGACATGGATGCACCGCTGTCGAGTTCTCCTACTGCGATCATCTCGAGGAAGTGATGCTC
>JANNQS010000035.1:0-19598 GCA_031400875.1 Planctomycetota bacterium
TGACGCGGCGGCGCCCACGCGATCGGCGCGGTGCGCGCGGCCAGCCGGTCCTCGAGCTGCGCGACGGCGGCGCCGAACGCGTGCAGGTTCTCGAGCGCTTCGGGTCCGCATGCATCTGCGATCGCCGGCAGCAGGCCGAGGCGCAGCGCGTTGCGCGCGAATCGCCGGTCGGCGTTCGAGGCGTCCTCGCGCCAGGCGAGACCGTGACGCTGCAGCGCCGCGCGGATCTCGGCGCGCCGAAGCCGCAGCAGGGGCCGGGCGACGACCAGCGTGCGGCCGGCCGCGCGCAGGACCTCGCGCGCCGCCGGCCGGCGCGGCCGCGCGACGCCGGGCGCGCGCAGCAGGAGCCTCGGTCGCAAGGCGGGCAGCGCCGCGAGATCGCTGCCCCGCACCCAGCGCAGGATCAGCGTCTCGAGCGCGTCGTCGGCGTGGTGCGCCGTGACGATCGTGGAGATCTGCGCCGCGCGCGCCACGTCGGCCAGCTCGCGGTAGCGCGCCGTCCGCGCGCGCGCCTCGAGGCCGGCCGGCTCGGGCTCGAGCGCGATCTGGCGCAGCTCGAACTCGACCTCCAGCGCGGTTGCGAGGTCGACGCAGAAGCGCGCGTCGGCCGTGCTCTCCGCGCCGCGTAGGCCGTGGTCGACGTGCACCGCGACGATGCGCGGACGCGGGCGCGCGGCGGCGACCAGCTGGAGCAGGTACACGCTGTCCGCCCCGCCCGAGAGCGCGACGCACACCGCCGCCTCCGGGTCGAGGCCGAGCGGCCGCGCGAGCCGTTCCCAGCGCTCGGGCGCGAAGTCGGCGTCCCGCTGGTCCTGGTCCGTGGGCTGCACGTTCTGCCGCTCGATCGCGATCGACGAGATCGGTCCGGACAGGGATTCTACTGCGGATGCCGCGCGGGGGCCCGGCAGGCGCCGGAAGCGTTGATCGGCGAGGCCTCCTGCCGTAGCTTTCTGGCCTATTTCCAGCGTTTCCCTCCGCACGCCCGCGGTGGGAGCCAACACCCCGCGGCCCGTGGGCCGCCCGGAGATCCCATGGGCCTGCGCGTCTCCATCAACGGCTTCGGCCGCATCGGTCGCAACGTCTTCCGCATCCTGTCCCAGCGCGACGACGTCGAGGTCGTGCACATCAACGACCTGACCGACGCGAAGACGCTGGCGCACCTGCTCAAGTACGACTCCGTGCACCGCAAGTTCCCCGGCACCGTCGAGACGGCCGAGGGCGCGATCGTCGTCAACGGCAAGAAGATCACGATCACGGCCGAGCGCGACCCGGCCAACCTGCCGCACGCCAAGAACAAGATCGACGTCGTGGTCGAGTCCACCGGCATCTTCACCACCCGCGAGGGCTGCACGAAGCACCTGACGGCCGGCGCTGGCAAGGTTCTGTTGACGGCGCCGGCCAAGGACGGGCCCGACGGGAAGTCGGAGATGGACGCAACGATCGTGCTGGGCGTCAACGACGAACAGCTGAAGGCCGAACACCGCCTCATCAGCAACGCGTCCTGCACGACGAACTGCCTGGCGCCCGTGGCCAAGGTCCTGGACGAGGCCTTCGGCGTCGAGAAGGGCCTGATGACCACGATCCACGCCTACACGAACGACCAGAACATCCTGGACCTCCCGCACAAGGACCTGCGCCGCGCGCGCGCCGCGGCGCTCTCGATCATCCCGACGTCGACCGGCGCGGCGAAGGCGATCGGCGAGGTCTACCCGCGCCTGAAGGGCAAGATGCACGGTATCGCCATGCGCGTGCCCGTGCCGGACGGTTCGATGATCGACTTGACCGTCGTGCTCTCGAAAAAGGTCACGAAGGAAGAGGTCAACAAGGCCATGGAGGCCGCCTCGAAGAAGTCGATGAAGGGCATCCTCGAGTACTGCGTCGACCCGATCGTCTCGTCCGACATCATCGGCAACCCTTCCAGCTCGATCTTCGACGCGCTGTCGACCCAGGTCATGGGCGACACGCTGGTCAAGGTCGTGTCCTGGTACGACAACGAGTGGGGCTACAGCCAGCGCGTCGTCGACCTGCTGGTCGTGGCCGGCAATTTGAAGCCGAAAAAGGCCGCACAGACGCCCGCCGCGAAAGCGTGACGCGCAGCTCCCGATGCTGCTCTCCGTTCCCCGCCTCGACGACCTGGACGTCGCGCAGAAGCGCGTCCTGGTGCGCGTCGACTTCAACTGCCCGCAAGACGAGAGCGGGCACATCACCGACGACACGCGCATCCGGGCCGCGCCGCCGACGATCCGCGAGCTGCTCGAGAAGCGCGCCAGGCCGATCCTCCTGAGCCACCTGGGCCGCCCCAAGGGCAAGGTGGTCGAGTCGATGCGCCTGAAGCCGATGGGGCTGCGTCTGCAGGAGCTCCTGGGTTCCCCGGTCGCGATCCTCGACGAGAGCACCGGCCCCAAGGTCGCGCGCGCCATCGAGGAGGCGCCGATCGGCACGGTCGTGCTGCTCGAGAACGTGCGCTTCCACGCCGGCGACGAGAAGGGCGACGTGCAGCTCGCGGCCGAGTGGGCCAAACTCGGCGACATCTTCGTGAACGACGCGTTCGGCGCGGCGCACAGAGACCACGCGTCGGTCTGCGGGATCGCGCGGCTCTTGCCGGCGTGTGCCGGACGGCTCATGGAGAAGGAGCTGGCGGCGTTCGCGCGCGTGCTCGAGAAGCCCGAGCGCCCAACGATCGCGATCCTGGGCGGCGCCAAGGTCAGCGACAAGCTGAAGGTCGTCAAGAACCTCCTGGCCAAGGTCGACGCGCTCGTCGTCGGCGGCGGCATGGCGTACACGTTTCTCGTCGCGCGCGGCAAGAAGGTCGGGCGCTCGCTCGTGCAGCTGGACCAGATCGACGACGTGCGCGCCGTGCTGGAGCTCGCCCACAAGCGCCGGGTCGAAATCCTGTTGCCGCACGACCACGTCGCAGCCGAGGCCTTCGACGCCGGCGCGAAGCCGATCGCGACCGGCGTGGACATCCCCGACGGGCTCATGGGCCTCGACATCGGTCCGAAGACGTGCGAGCGCTACGCGGCGCGCATCCGGTCCGCGCGGACGCTCGTGTGGAACGGCCCGATGGGGGTGTTCGAGTGGCCGGCCTTCCGCGCCGGCACCGAAGCCGTCGGGCGCGCGGTCGCCGAGTGCCCGGGCTACACGATCGTGGGCGGAGGCGATTCGGTGGCCGCGGTCGAGATGCTCGGGCTGGCCGACCGCATCGACCACATCAGCACGGGCGGCGGCGCCTCCCTAGAGCTGCTCGAGACCGGAAGTCTCGTCGGTATCGAGGCGCTGCGCGCCTCGATCCGGCGGCCATAGCCGCCGGCGGCCACCCCAACCAGAAGCCAGACTGGTGACGGACATCGTGATGGGGCGCGTCCTACCAGGGGTTGGGGGATTCGGGGCTGTGGGCCCCTGCCGGCTGCCCCCTCCAGGCCGACCCTGGGACCGGCGAGGTGAAGGGCGCTAGAATCGGCGCTCTGGGCCGGGCGGAACCGCCGCCTGGCCGAACCGTCGCCGGGCTCCCGCTCCGCCCGCCGGCCGGAATCCTGTCCGAACCGCCGCATGGTCGCACGCCCGATCCTCATCTCACCGTCCCTGCTGTCGGCCGACTTCGGTCGGCTGGGTGACGAGGTCGCGCGAGCGGAGGCGGCCGGTGCGGACTGGCTGCATGTCGATGTGATGGATGGGCACTTCGTGCCGAACTTGACGATCGGCCCGGTCGTCGTCGAGGCGCTCCACCGGCGCGCGCGCGTGCCGCTCGACGTGCACCTGATGATTTCGGAGCCGCGCCGGTATGCGGGGGCCTTCGCGCGCGCTGGCGCGCACGTTTTGACGTTCCACGTCGAGACGTGCCGGAATGAGGCGGAAGCGCGCGAGATCATCGCCGCGTTCCGCGGGGAAGGCGTCGCCAAGGTCGGCGTCTCGCTCAACCCCGACTGCCCCGTGGAACGCGTGCTGCCCCTGCTCGACGACGTCGACCTCGTCCTGGTGATGAGCGTCTACGCGGGCTTCGGCGGCCAGCGCTTCCTGCCCGAGACGTTGGCGAAGACCCGTGCGATCCGCGCCCGCGGATGGTCGGGCTTCGTCGAGATGGACGGCGGACTCAACGCCGACACGATCCCGCTGTGCGCCGCCGCGGGAGCCGATGTGCTGGTGTCCGGTTCGGCGTTGTTCGGCGCTCCCGACCTGGGAGCTGCCCTGTCCCGCTTCCGTGCCCTGGCCGAAGCGGCGCGTGTGGAGACCATCCATGCCCCCTGAGTTCGCGACGAACGCTCCGTTGCCCGAGCCGAAGAAGACGAAGATGGAGGCCAAGGACGAGCGCGAGCCCGTGCCGCCGGCGCGACTCGCCGACGCGGCCGCGGGCGATGTCGAAGGCGGCCTCGAGGACCTCACCCAGACGCGCACGCGGCGCCTCTGGAAGAAGAAGGAGATGCCCGGCGGCCTGTGGCTCAAGTGCGAGAGCTGCGGGCAGATGATCTACAGGAAGGAGCTCGAGGAGAAGGGCCGCGTGTGCCCGGCCTGCGACTTCCACTTCACGCTGCCCGGCCGCGAGCGCGTGAGCATGGTCCTGGACGAGGGCAGCTTCCGCGAGCACTTCGCCGAGCTGACCGCGCTGGACCGGCTGAACTTCCAGGACTCGGTGCCCTACGCCGAGAAGATCACGCGCTCGGTCGAGAAGCTGAAGCAGAACGAGGCCCTGATCTGCGGCCTGGGCACGATCGAAGGACGGCCGATCGTCCTGGCCGTGCTCGACTTCGCGTTCATGGGCGGATCGATGGGCGAGGTCGTGGGCGAGAAGATCGCCTTGGCCTGCGACCTCGCGCGCCGCGAGCGCAAGCCGCTCATCGTGATCACGAGCTCGGGCGGCGCGCGCATGCACGAGGGCATGCTGTCCCTGATGCAGATGGCCAAGACCAGCGCGGCGCTGGCGTCGCTCAACGAGGCCGGCGGGTTCTCGATCTGCGTGCTCTCGAACCCGACCACGGGCGGCGTGACCGCCAGCTTCGCGTCCGTGTGCGACATCACGCTGGCCGAGCCGGGGGCGCTGATCGGCTTCGCCGGCCCGCGCGTGATCGCCTCGACGATCAAGCAGGAGCTGCCGCCGGGGTTCCAGCGGGCCGAGTTCCTGCTCGACCGCGGCCAGGTCGACGCCATCGTGCGCCGCAAGGACCTGCGCCCGTTCCTGGCGGGCCTGATCGATTTCAGCACGAATGCAGTCCCTGCCGCGCCCTGAGGGGCGAAACCCGCAGGATCGGTTCGGTCCGGACGCGTTCCGTCCGGATCCCCTCCTTCGAAGGCACGCTCTGCGGAACCCGCTCGGACACGTTCCAACCGCCCCCAATCCACGGGCACGTGGTAGCTTCCAAGTATGAAGATTGCCCCCTTCTGCGCCGCTGTCCTGATCGCCACGGCAGCTCCGCACGCCACCGCGCAGACGACCCCCGCCGGCCCGAACGCGCCCGCTGCCCGCGGCATCGCCGGGCTCGTCCACGAGGAGATCGCGGGCCGCCCGTTGGCGCGCTTCCCGCACTTCGACTTCGTGCAGTCCTACTACGCCGGACTGAGCATCGAGGCCGCCGTCGACACGGACCGCCATCCGGCGCTCGTGGGCCAGACTGCCGACGTGTACCTGTGCGCGCACCGCGACGAAGCCGGCTGGGCCGCGTCGCCCGTCCTGGTCGACGTGCGCGGCGCGTTCCAGACGATCACGTTCGCGAGCGGCGGCGTGCAAGCCAACCTGCTGACGCTCGACAACGGCCTGGGCTCGCTGTCGGGTGACGTCGGCGCCGGGCTGGGCCGTGCGCTCGACGTCGTGATCGACATCGACCGCGACGCGCGCATCTCGACCGGCGACTGGGTCGACGGCGCCGGGTCGACGCCGGGCCTGTGGCTGCTCGCCCCGACCACGGCGCCGGGCCCGCTGACGCCCGTCGAGGTGCTGTACTCGGGCGGCAGCTTCCTGGGTCAGGACCTGTACTACCCGTCGAACATCGCGACGATGGGTGAGCTCCCGCTCGTCGTCGTGAGCCACGGGAACGGGCACAACTACCAGTGGTACGACCACATCGGCCTCCACCTGGCGTCGTACGGCTACGTGGTGATGAGCCACCAGAACAACACCGTTCCGGGCACGGAGACGGCTTCGACCACGACGCTGACGAACACGGACTACCTGCTCGGCAACCTGGCGACGATCGCAGGCGGTGTCCTGGACGGCCACGTCGATCGCCACCACATCACCTGGATGGGTCACAGCCGCGGAGGCGAGGGCGTTGCGCGCGCCTACGACCGCATGTTCGACGGCCAGTACACGCCAGTGAACTTCACGCTGGCAGACATCGTGCTCGTCTCGAGCATCGCGCCCACCGATTTCCAGGGCAACGCCAACACGAACCCGCACGGGGTCCCGTACCACCTGTGGACGGGCGGCGCGGATTCGGACGTCAACGGCTGCGCCAGCTGCAACCTGTGCCAGACGTTCCACCTGCACGAGCGCGCCACCGGAGCGCGTTCCTCGATCTCGCTGCATGGCGTCGGTCACGGCGCGTTCCACGCCGGCAGCGGCGGGCTCTTCGCGTCGGGCCCGTGCCTGCTCACGCGCACCGAGACGCACGCGATCATGAAGGCCTACCTGCTCCCGCTCGTGGAGTGGCACGTGAAGGGCAACCCGGCGGGACGCGAGGCGCTCTGGCGCCAGTGGGAATCGTTCCAGAGCCCGGGCGTCCCGACGACCTCTTGCACCACGGTCGACCTGATGCACCGCGGCACGGCGGCGCAACGCGCGGTGATCGACGACTTCGAGACGAACCCGGCCCTCGACCTTTCGAGCTCGGGCGGCGCCGTGATCTGGGACGTCCAGAACCCCGGGCAGGGTCGCCTCGACGACGTCAATTCGGCCTTCACGACGTCGCCCTCCGAGCCGATGAACGGCATGACGTTCTCCGGGTCGGTCGCCGACGCCACCTCAGGCATGGTGTTCGAGTGGACAGGCGTCGACCGGTCGATCGTGTTCGAGCTCGTGCCGGAGCTGACCGACGTCAGCGCGTGGCGCTGGCTCTCGCTGCGCGCCTGCCAGGTCACGCGCAGCACGCTGACCACCAGCCAGCTGGGGGACCTGGACTTCTCGGTGCGCCTGCGCGACGTGAACGGCGTCGTCAGCGACATCGCGATCGGAGCCTACGGCGGCGGCCTCGAGGAGCCGTACCAGCGCACGGGTTGCGGCACGGGCGCGGGCTGGGCCAACGAGTGGGAGACGATCCGCATCCCGCTGGCGGACTTCACGCGCGGCGCCGCGGCGCTCGACCTCTCGCAGCTGAGCAGCGTCGAGATGCGCTTCGGACCTTCGGCCGGCGACGCGCAGGGTCGCATCGGCTTGGACGACGTCGAGTTCGCGCGCGATTGATCTGGAGCACGACCATGCGAATCACACACACGATCACCTTCCTCCTCCTGGGCGCCGCGCTGGTCGGCGTCGGCTCGCTGGCGCTGCGCGCGGGCGCGGAGCCCGAGCGAACGCCTGCCCAACGTCATGCCGAATCGGTGCGCCAGCTGGTCTGCGCGCAACCGTTCACGCTGGACGAGGCGGCGACGCACTACTACCGAGCGGAGCAGCCGCGCTACGACGCCGGCTGGCTCATCGTCCTCGACGTGGATCCCGCGTTCGTCGTCGCGCGTCAGACCGAGGAGCCCGTGCTCTACGCCGGCGCGCAGACGCTCGAGCGCGTGAACCACGGCTCGGAGTCGGGTCGCGTGGTCTGCATCCTGCCGTCGCCGCGCGGCGCGGACGGCCAGCCGAGCCTCGACCTGGCCGCGCATATCTTCTTCTTCGGCCCCGAGGCGCTGCCCGAGCGCATCGACGCGCTCGAGGCGCAGCACCAGCTCGCGCGCGCGGCGCGCAGCGGCACGCGGCCGTTCACGCCGGACGAGGTCGCGGCGGCGCGCGCGTGCGGCGGCGAAGCCCTGCGCGTGCGCTCGCGCGACGAGCTCGACCAGCTCGCGGGCGTGCTCGTGCTCGAGCACGCGCCGGAGGACGTCGACGTCGGCAACGGAATGCTCGCGCCGCGCGTTCCGGGAGCCGCTCCGGCGACGAAGCCCACCGCGCCGCGCGTGAAGTAGCAGCCGACGGTCGGGCGGCGCGCCTGCGAGTCCGGACTAGCCGCGCACGAGCCGCATCGCCCACGAATCGAAGCGGTCCTGACCCGCGCCGTCGTTTGCCAGCGAGTGCGCCGCCGCGCGGCGGTTCCAGGCCAGCAGCGTCGGGCCCAGCAGCCCGCGCAGCCGCGTGGCGTCGAGGTGGTTCCACTGCGGCACCGGATCGCTGAGCTGGTAGCCGCTCCAGGCCTCGAAGCGGAAGCCGCGTGACTCGAGCGCCGTGCGCGCGTCCTCGCGCCGCATCCCGTTCATCTCGCGCACGGGCAAGAGCGGCTTCTCGCGGCGACGGCGGCGCATGCCCTTCGAGCCCGGGTGGATGTCGCCGATCACGAGCGTCCCGCGCGGCGCGACGGTGCGCGTCAGGCCGTCGAACCAGCGCTCGCGGTCGCGCGCGAAGCTGACGACGCCCGAGGAGAGCACGAGGTCGAACGGTTCCTCGCCGGCGGCGGGGAAGGGCGGGTCCTCGCCGAAACCGGTGCGGCCCGTGCTGCGCGCGAGGCCCGCGGCGCGCGCGTTCTCCTCGGTGATCCGCACCATCTCGGGGCTGGGATCGAAGGCGGCGAGCTCGGGCGTGCCGCCGCGCGATGCCGAGGCGAGCGCAGCCTCGATGCCGACCCAGCCGGCGCCGCAACCGAAGTCGAGGATGCGCCGCGCGCGGTGCTCGCCGGCCAGGTCGGCCACGAACTTGCGCATCCAGCGGAAGTGCGCGTGACCGGGTCGACCGGGCTGGCCGTTCCAGCCGGCGGCGTTCTTGTCGAACTTGGCGACCGTCGCGTCGGGCGCGAGCACCGCTTCGCGGCCGCGCGCGGCCACGAGCACGCCCTTGTGCCCGATCGCGCGGTGCAGGTCGTGCAGTCCTTCGAGCGTGCGCCGCTCCACGCCGCGGTGCGACGTCTTGTAGAGCGCCGAGACGTGCCACGCCGGCCACAGCGCGTCGCGCAGCGCCGCGAGTTGCGCGTCCGTCGGCTTGCCCGGGACGAAGACGAGCAGCCAGCCTGTCGGCGACGCGCTGGCACGCGCGTGCTCGAGGATCGGCGGCGCGAAGCTGGCCGGATCGGTGGTCGGCGGCAACGCGGCCAGCGCGCTGCGACCTTCGACGGGACCGCCCGGCGCGTCGGTCGGCTGGCGCAGTCGCTCGGGCGCGATCTGCAGATCCTCGAGCACCGGCACGAGAGCGCGCGGCGCCAAGGGCGTGAAGGGCGAGTTCATGGGCGCGCGCCCCTGGAACGGGTCTGCCCGTTCCCGCGCGAGCCCCGCAGCTCGCGCCGCGCCGCGTTGCGTTCGGCATTGCGGACGGCACGCGCCGCGCGCGCGGCCTGCGCCTCGCTCGGCGTCGTGACCGGCTGCGCGCGCCGCATCGCCATCGAGAGGCTGTATCCGACCTCGTCGCCGGCGCAGAACACGGAGTGCATGCATGTCTTCGAGAGCCCGAAGTTCGGCAGCAGGATCGCGTCGCCCGCGCGCAGCACGCAGCCGTGGCCGGCGTCGGCCAGGAAGCTCGTGAACTCCGGCGCGCGCTCGACGAGCGGACCCAGCACGCCGCAGCCAGGCCGCGACAGCTCGCGCCGCAGACGGTCGGTATCCGCGAGCAGAGCCTTCAGCCGCTTCCAGCCGCCTGCGACGGGATCCTTCGGGATCTCGAACAGCTGCGCGCGCACCCAGGGCATGTCGCCGTCCTCGAGCATCTCCACGAACTCGACGACGCGCGCCATCAAGTCGTCCGTCGAGAGCGCGAGCCAAGCGGTCGCGCCCGAGAGCTGCACGTAGCACACGCCGAGCTGGCGCCACGCGCCGTCCTCGAGGTCGTCCTCGGCGAACGCGTCGTGGTGGAACAGCGCGCCACCGCCGGGCGCGTTCCAGTAGGCGATGTGCTGCGTGAACAGCACGTCCTCGCCCGCCAGGCGCTCGACGAGCTGCACGAGCGCCGGGTTCGCCGCCGCGACGGCGCTTTCGGGGAAGAGCTCCGAGGCCAGCTCGGCGACGAGGGTGTGGCGCAGGAGGTCGCCGTCCGCGTCGTCGGCGCCCTCGCGCCCGTGTCCGACGCGCACGCGCAGCGAGCGATCGTCCGCGTGCGTCGAGAGCCAGGCCGACTTGATCCACAGATCGCGCACGCGCGGGCCCGCGCCCGACGGTGGCAGTGCCTGGATCGTGATCCGCTCGAGGTCGCGCTCCGGATCTGCCAGCTTCGTGCGGTCGGCGCGCGCTTCGAAGCGCGGCTCCAGCTCCGGCGCGCGCCCCGCGTACCAGTCGGCGAGCCCGCCGCGCTCGCACAGCGCTTCGTGCAGGAGCCCCGCGTCCGCGATCTCGGGCGCGAACTCCTCCAGGAGCTCGCCGGCGATGCCGGGCAGGACGATCGGGCGCGCCGCGTGCCAGCGCTCGGCGCAGGCCAGGTCGAACGCGCGCGAGCCGCGCTCGGGCGCTGCCGGCCAGGGCACGGGCAAGCGCGCCGGGTCGAGCTCGGCCCAGTCGCCGTGGTCGCGGCCGCGGCGCTCGAGCCGGATCGAGGCCAGCGCGCAGGCCTCGATCGCCGCCAGGTACGCGTCCTCGTCGCGGTCGGTCCACGACACGACGGGCCGCGCGAACGCCATGCGGTCGCGGTCGGGGGCGAGGAGGATCTCCGACAGGAGGTCGCTCGAACGGGGGGGAGCGCGGCGCGGCACGGATCGGGAGTGTACGCGGCGCCGCGCAGCTCCCAAGGGGCGCGCCCTCGTGACGCCCTGAGGCTTCGCTCGCAAGCTCGTGGCGCTGCTACGCTGCCCCCTCGCGCGACATGTCCACGAACCCCGAGAAGCCGCGCGCGACGTGGCGCGTGCTCGGCCTCGAGCTCGCCGTCGGCGAGCCGGAGTCGCGCTTCCTCGAGCGCGCGGCGCGCGAGATCGGCGCGGAGCCGGGCGAAGTGCTCGGGGCCCGGGTCGCGCGCAAGGCGCTCGACGCGCGGCGGCGCGGCGGTGTGCACCGGCTGCGGTTCGTGGCGCACGTCGACGTGACGACGGCGGCGGGATTCCGGTCGCCGAAGCTCGCGCGCGCGCGGGAGGCCGGCCGCGTCCAACCCGCGCCGACTCCGGTCGAGGCGCGTGCGGCACGCATCGATCCGAGCGTCGCCCGGGCGTGCGTCGCGGTGGTCGGGTCGGGACCGGCGGGTCTCTACGCGGCGTTGATCCTCGCGCGCCACGGGCTCGCCGTGACGCTCGTCGACCGCGGCAGCCCGCTCGAGCGGCGCGGGCGCGACCTGGTCGCATTCCACCGCACGCGCGTGCCGAATCCCGAATCGAACCTGCTGTTCGGCGAGGGCGGCGCGGGCACGTACTCGGACGGCAAGCTCTACACGCGCGTCGACGATCCGCTGGAGGAGACGCTGCTGCAGGAGCTCGTCGAGTGCGGCGCGGACCCGGCGATCGTGTACGACGCGCGCGCGCACATCGGCACGGACAAGCTGCACTTCATCCTGCCGCGTTTTCGCGCCGTGCTCGAGGCGGCCGGCGTGACCTGCGTGTGGAACACGCGCGTCGACGAACTCGTGCTGGCGCCGGGCCCGACGCCGCGTGTGCGCGCATTGGCGACGAGCGCGGGCGAGCTGCCCTGCGACGCCGTGATCCTGGCGCCCGGCCACAGCGCGCGCGACACGTGGGCGCGGCTCGCCGAGCAGGGTGTGGTCTTCGAGGCCAAGCCGTTCCAGGTCGGCGTGCGGATCGAGCACCCGCAGGAGCTCGTCGACCGCGCGCAGCATGGCACGGGGCCGGAGGCGGAGCTCCTGGGCCCGGCCTACTACGCGCTCGTCGCGCGCGCCGGCGAGAGCGCGCCCGGCGCGCACAGCTTCTGCATGTGCCCCGGCGGCCGCATCGTCGCCAGCGTGAACGAGCCCGGGTTCCTGTGCACGAACGGCATGAGCAACTCGACGCACAGCTCGCCCTGGGCCAACGCGGCGATCGTCGGCACGATCGGCCCGCGCGAGTTCGGTCCGGGCCCGTTCGCGGGCGTCGCGTACCAGCGCGAGCTCGAGGCGCGCTTCTTCGCGGCCGGCGGCAGCGACTACCGTGCGCCGGCGCAGCGCGCGTCGGACTTCCTGGCCGGGCGGGAATCGACGGGCGAGCTGCGCTCGAGCTACGTGCTGGGCATGGTGCCCGGACGCGTCGACGCGCTCTTGCCCGGGATCCTGCGCGAGGCGCTGGCCGCCGCGCTCGTGCGCTTCGACCGCTCGATCACGGGCTTCGCCGGGCCCGAAGGCCTGCTCGTGGGCCTCGAATCGCGCAGCTCCGGTCCCGTTCGCATGCCGCGCGACATCCTCACGCGGCGCGCGCAGGGCTTCGCGAACCTCTACCCGGTGGGCGAGGGCGCGGGCTACGCGGGCGGGATCATGAGCGCGGCGCTCGACGGCGCGCGGTCCGCCCTGGCGCTCCTCGAGCACGGCGTCGGCTGACTCGCCCGGGCCCCGCGGCCCGGCTACAGTGCGACGACCCCATGCCGAACCCGCCCACCGCGCCGAAGGAACCGAACGGTCGCCGCAAGGTGACGACCAAGAGTCTCCTGCGCATGAAGCAGCGCGGCGAGTCGATCGCGGCGCTGACCGCGTACGACCACACGATGGCGCAGCTGCTCGACCGCGCCGGGATCGACGTGATCCTCGTCGGCGACTCGGTCGCGATGGTCGTGCAAGGGCGCGAGACGACGGTCGCGGTGACGCTCGACCAGATGCTCTACCACGCGTCGCTCGTGTCGGCCGGGATCGAGCGCGCGCTGATCGTCGGCGACCTGCCCTTCATGAGCTACCAGATCAACGCCGACGAAGCGCTGCGCAACGCCGGACGCATGGTCAAGGAGTCGGGCGTCGAGGCGGTCAAGCTCGAAGGCGGCGGCTCGATCTGCGAGACCGTGCGGCGCATCGTCGAGGTCGGCATCCCGGTGATGGGGCACCTGGGGCTCACGCCGCAGTCGATCCACAAGTTCGGCACGTACCAGGTGCGCGCGACGAGCCCGGTCGAGGCCGAGGAGATCCGCCGCGACGCCGTGGCTCTGCAGGACGCGGGCGCGTTCGCGATCGTGCTGGAGAAGATCCCGGCCAGCCTCGCAGCGGAGGTTTCCAAGAAGCTCACGATCCCGATCATCGGCATCGGCGCGGGGCCTGGTTGCGACGGACAGATCCTGGTGAGCCACGACATGCTCGGTCTCTACACGCGCTTCCACCCGCGCTTCGTGCGCCGCTACGCGCAGCTGGGCGAGGAGATGCTGGGTGCGTTCCGTCGCTACGTGGGGGACGTCAAGGCGAAGAGCTTCCCGTCGAACGACGAGAGCTACTAGAACCGGCAGACGGCTTGGCTCGGGCTCAGCGCCCGCGCGGCGCCGGTATGTTCAGCACCTTGCAGATCGAGCGCGCTGTCCCGGACTTGATGTCACCGTGGCGGGGAACTGAGGAGAGAGCAACCGTCCTGGGGTTCATCCACACGTCGTGCTTCGCACCGTGATGGTGGAGCACGCAACCCTGAGATCGCAGGTGTACCTAGAGCTCGCGCCGTTCCACCGCCGCGTCATCCCGCTCGGGATTGCGGCTTCAGGCGTGCGAGGAGGCGCACGCGCGCCTGGCGCAACGTTCGTGCGGCGTCGGCGGCATTTTCGAACGCTTCCGCGATCGTTTCGGCCTGCGTCACGAGCTCGGGATCGTGAGGTGAGGTCACGACGAAGCCGCCTTCCTTGGCTTCGGTCAGTCGGAGGAGCATCTTCCCGGAGGTGACCAGATAGGTGCGTGTGCGGGCCTTCTTCGCCATGGGCCACCGATCCTACTCCATTCCTGGGCTGCCGGCCGCAGGGTCGAACCGAGCGTCCAGGCGTTTCTCGGCGCTCAGGGTCCGAACGGTTCCGGACCGATGAGGGAGGTCCGCGGCCCGGCCGCGCCTCCCCATGAAGAAGCTCCTGGTCGTCGACGATTCGCCCGTGGTGCGCGGGATCATGTTGCGCGTCCTGCGCGAGGCCGGGCTGGGCGACGCGGGCCTCGTCGAGGCCGTGGACGGACGCGACGCGCTGCGGCGCATCGGCACGGATCCGGAGATCGGGCTCGTGCTGAGCGACGTCGACATGCCGGGCATGAACGGGATCGAGTTCGTGCGCGAGCTGCGCGAGCGGCGGACGCGCGCGGAAGTCGCGGTCCTCCTGCTGACGACGGGCGAGCGACCGGAGCCCTCGGCTCACGGCGCGAACGGCTGGCTGCAGAAGCCGTTCACCGCGGGGTCGGTGCGCGCGGCGTGCGAGCCGTGGCTCGCACGGTCGGATCGCTAGCAACCCGGCTCCCGCTCGCCCCCCCCCGCGAGGTCTCGTCGGCTTCGTCTTCGGACTGCTCGGCCTCGGCGGGCGGCGACGGTCGCCCTGAAGACGGCGCAGCGCGATCCCGGTTCCGGTCCATCGGGTACGCTCGATCCCCTATGACCCGCCTCCTCGCGCTCGCCGCCGCGGTCCTCGTCGCGCTCGCGCCCATGCTCCCGGCGCAGGGCGCCTCGGGCGGTCCGCGCCGCGCGGCGTTCCTCGTTCCGATGCCGCGCGAGGCCGGCTGGCACGACCTCGCGTTCCTGGCCGCGATCCCGGCCGCGAGCGCGGCGACCCGCGGCACGCCCGTCGTACTCGCGCTCGCGGCCGACGGCACGCTGACGCCGGAAGCGCGCGATTTCCTGCTCCGCTACGGACCCGAGCGCGTCACCTGGGTGGGTGGCGGTCCGGACGACGCGCTCGTCGCGGGCTTCGAGTCCGAGCGCGTTCTCGCGACGACGGCCGACGAGGCCGCGTGCGCCCTCGCCGACCGCGGCTTCGGCGCGTGCGCGCAGGTCGTCGTCGCGCGCGAGGACGACTACGCCGCGGCGCTCGCCGCGTCCGTCCTCGCCGCCCGCCTCGGCGTGCCGCTGTACTTCGGCGACGGCGCGAGCATCTCGCCGGCAGCGCGCGCGTCGATCGAACGGCGCGGGGCGAGGCGGCTGCTGCTCGTCGGCGACCAGGGCCGCGTCTCGGTCGCGCAGCTCGCGGTCGAGCGGCTGCGCGAGCCCGTCGACGTCGCGCGCTGGATGGCGAAGCACGGCCTGCCCGTCGACTACCTCGCCGCGGCCGCGCCCGCGGACCGCGTCGTCGGGCACGTGCGGAAGGTCTCGCTCGCCGCCGCCGTGCTCGCCGCCGGCCGCTCGGGTGCGCTCGTGCCGATCGGCACGGCCGACGCGCAGCCGGCGAGCTGCGCGGTCGTCCGCGGCCTGCTCGCGCGCTTCCGCGACGCGCTCGGAAACGTCCCGGAGTTCCTGTGCATCGCGGCGCTGCCCGAGGCGATCCCGATGGAGACGATCCCGTCGGGCGAGGGGATCGACACCGATCCGCCGTCGGACCGCGCGTACGCGAACGTCGACGCCGATCCGTTCCTCGAGCTGGCTTTCGGACGCTTCGTCGCCGAGAGCGGCGACGCTGCCACCCTGCTTGCCGCGCGCAGCGTCGCGTACGAAGCGCTGCTCGCGCCGGAGTTCGCCGGCCGCTTCGCGCTCGCGGAGTGGGAGCGCCTCGGCGCGCCGTCGTTCGCCGACGCCGGCTTCGCCGGCCCGTTCCTACACACCGGCGGCAAGCCGATCGACCAGACCTCGCCGCTCGCGTCGGTCTCCGTCCTGATCCACGGCGCGCACTCCTCGTGGATGCAGATCGGCGACACGTACGCGCACGACTCGACAGTCCTGCTCGCGCCCTGCGTCGTCGAGTCGTCCGGGTGCAGCCCCGCGGCGCTCGACCAGGACGCCGAGCACCGCTCGGTCGCGCTGCGGCTGCTGCGCAACGGCGCCGTCGCGTTCGTCGGCAACATCCGCCGCGGCGTCGCGCAGCAGGAGCTCCACCGCAGCGAGTTCTGGAACGCCGTGCTCGCCGGCGCGAGCCTCGGACGCGCGCACCGCAGCGCGCAAAACCGCGCGCTCGTCGCCGTGCTCGCCAACGACGAGGCCGAGCACGGGTTGCGCCGCTACCAGCTGTACAATGCGGCGTTCTACGGCGATCCCGCGCTCGTCCTGCCGCTCCCGCGTCCGCGCACGAGCCGTCCGGCGTCCGTCGCGGTCAGCGGTCGCGAGTGCGTCGTGCGCGCGCCCGCCGCGTGGTGGCGCGCCGAAGCCTTCGTGGTCCCGGACTGGCAGTACACGGAGTCGGCGACGATCCACGGCTGGCGCGGTGCCGGCGTCGGCGTCGAGTCGAGCTGGGACGGGGAGCACAAGCGCAACCGCGAGGTGCTCGTGTACACCGCCGAGGTGCGCACGAAGCGCCGCATCGCGGGCCTCGAGGCGCTCACGCGCGTCGCTGCGCCGCTCGGCTGGGACGGGCGCTGGTTCGTCGACGAGCACGCCGACGGCACGCGCTCGGTGTACTTCCGCGTGCGCCTGCTCGACGGCGATCCGGCGACCGGGGCGATCCGGGCGCAGGTCGACAGCCTGCGATTCCGCCTCGAGTGAGGCGGAGCACGCGCGCGGAAACGGGGGCGAGGCACGTCGCCGTCGGACACGGCTCGCCCGGGGGCGTCGCGGCGGCGGGTGCGCGCGCTACTTCGGCTTCTGCTTCGGCGTCGCCGGATTCGCGTCGCCCTTGGGCGAGTTCGCGTCGAACGCGCGCTTGAACAGCGAGCCCAGGTTCGTGCCGATCGGCTCGGACGAGCTCTTCTTCATCGCTTCGTCGATCACGGATGCCTCGACGGAGTCCTCGGAGCCGAGCACCGCGCCGCGCGGGTCGAGGCGCGAGAGCGAGATGCGCGAGCGGCCCGGTTCCACGGCCACGATGCGCACCTGGATCTGCTGGCCGGGCTTGACGACATCCTGCGGGCGGCGCACGCGGTCCTTGGACAGCTGGCTGACGTGGATGAGGCCTTCCACGCCCGGCTCGAGCTCGACGAACGCGCCGAACTCCTGCAGGCGCGTCACCTTGCCGGTCACGATCGAGTCCACCGCGAATCGGCTGGCGACGTCGGCCCACGGATCGCGCTGGAGCTGCTTCGTGCCCAGGCCGATGCGCTTGCCGCCGTCCTCGATCTTGAGCACCTGCGCTTCGACCTCCTGGCCCGGCTGCAGCACTTCGCCGGCCTTCTCGACGCGCGCGTGCGAGATGTTCGAGACGTGGATCAGGCCCTCGACGCCGCCGCCGATGTCGACGAACGCGCCGAAGTCCTCGACGCGCGTGACCTTGCCCTTCAGGACCTGGCCGACCGAGATGCGTCCGACCGTTTCCTGGCGCGCTTCGTCACGCTCGCGCTCGAGCACCTTGCGGCGCGAGAGCACGATGCGCTTGCGCTCGCGGTCGACCTCGACGACCTCGCACGTCAGCACCTGGTTCAGGTAGACGCCGATGTTCTCCTCGCGCGACAAGCCGACCTGCGAAGCGGGCAGGAACGCCGACACGGCGCCGACCCTGGCCTCCAGGCCGCCGGTGTTCTGGCCCGTGATCTTGGCCTTGACCAGCGCGCCCGGCTGCACGTCGTCGCCGATCAGGATCTGGGTCTTGGCCGTGTGACGCGAGAGGATCCACAGGTCGTCCTCGCGCCCGCGCAGCTGGAAATCGAACTCCTCGCCCATCTTGGGCGGTTCCGCGAAGTCGGCCAGCGGGGCGACGCCCTGCATGCGCGGGCCGAGCTCGACGAACACGTCGTTGCCGCGCACGTCGACAACGGCGCCGCGCTGGGTCCGCGCGTCGCCCGTGCGTGCGGCCGGCGCGCGATGCGCCGGCTCGCGCCGCGGCTGGTCGATCTCCTGGAGGTTGAGGCCTTCGAGCGCCGCGTCGATTTCGCGGGAGAGGGGGTCGTCGGAGCGGGGGGAGGCTGTCATCGGGGGATTCGGACGCTGCGCCGTGCGCGTTTCGCGCGGCGCCACCACGGTCGGAGGGACCGCCGGCTGTGTTTTTCGGTCTCTCAGTCTCCGGCGCGAACGGCCGCTCGGCAAGTGGATGGGGTCGCGCCGCAGACGCGGGCACGGCAGGCGAGATCCCCGCGCGTGATCAGAGCCTCACGTACTCGTAGTCGACCGGCGTGTCGTTGACGCCCTTGGGCGGGGGCGCGATCCAGCTCGCCATCTTGCCCGGCTCCGTGACCGGCTTCATCAAGGACTTGACGTAGGCCCGGTCCGCGTCGGTCGGCAGCCACTCGGCCACGCGCGCTTCCCACTGTGCTTCCGTGAGCGGCGCGCCGTCCAGGTCGAAGCGCCCCGCGGCGAAGTCGCCGATCCGGCGGTTGAAGCGGCGGTGGGGCAGGCGGAAGCGGAACTCGACGCCGTGCGAACCGTCGCTGTATTTTTCGCAAATCCGGTTCCAGTACTCGATGCCCTTCTGGTTGTCCTTCACGTACTCGTCGCGCAGCACCTCGTTCATCGCGTTGCGCAGCGGCACGACTTCCGGCACGAGCTTGCCGTCGACGAAGCGCTCGAGCGCATACGTCTGGTCGAGCGCCGTGTGCTCCTCGTAGCGGCCCTCGTACGCGCGGCCCTTGAGGCCGGCCGAGAAGAAGTTGGCCGAGTTGCTCGACACTTCCGCGCCGTACAAGTCGGTCGACGAGCTCGCCCAGTAGTTGATGTAGCGCTGGATCAAGTCGAACGGGATCGCGCCCTCGCTCTTCACGTCGCGCCCGGGGTTCTCCTGCGTGACCTGGCACGTGCGCTCGATCACGCGGCCGACGCCGGTCTGGCCCACGAACATGTGGTGCGCCTCCTCGGTCAGCATGAAGCGGCACGTGCGCGCCAGCGGATCGAACGCGGACTCGGCCAGCGCGAGCAGCTGGAACTTGCCGTCGCGGTCCGTGAACATCGTGAAGCAGAAGAACGAGAGCCAGTCCTGGCAGGGTTCGTTGAACGTGCCCAGGATCCGCGGGTGGTCGGCGTTGCCGCTGCGGCGCTGCAGGAGCTCCTCGGCTTCCTCGCGCCCGTCGCGGCCGAAGTAGGTCTGCAGCAGGTAGACCATCGCCCACAGGTGACGGCCTTCCTCGACGTTGACCTGGAACAGGTTGCGCAGGTCGTAGAGCGACGGCGCCGTGTGGCCCAGCAAGCGCTGCTGCTCGACGCTGGCCGGCTCCGTGTCGGCTTGCGTCACGATCAGGCGGCGCAGCCAGATGCGGTATTCGCCCGGCACTTGCTGCCACGCGGGCTGCCCGAGGTTGTCGCCGAACCCGATCGTGCGCCCGGGCTCGGCCGGGTTCAGGAAGATGCCCCAGCGGTAATCGGGCATCTTCACGAAGCCGTAGTGCGCCCAGCCGTCCTTGTCGACGCTGATCGCCGTGCGCAGGTAGATCTCCTTCTGGTTGAAGTCGGTGGGGCCCATCGAGTTCCACCACTCCAGGTAGTTCGGCTGCCAAGCCTCCAACGCGCGCTGCAGGCGCTTGTCGCCGGCCAGGTCGACGTTGGAGGCTTGGCAGCCGAACTACCTGGAGTGGTGGAACTCGATGGGCCCCACCGACTTCAACCAGAAGGAGATCTACCTGCGCACGGCGATCAGCG
>JANNQS010000036.1:0-21019 GCA_031400875.1 Planctomycetota bacterium
ACCCCGTGGCCCCCGCGCGCACCCGCGCGATGCAGCCCGTGGAAAATCGACCTTCCGGCCTCCCCGAACCTGTGGGCGCCCCCCGCCACCCCGCGGCGATGCTGCGGCGCGCACCCGTCGTGTAGTCTCAGGGCGCATGACCGCCGCGCCCGAGGCACCCGCCCTTCCGCAGTCGGGTGCGAGCCCGACCGCGGCGATCCGGCGTCGTCTCGACCTGGCCGCGACGCTGTGTTTCTGCGTCGCGATCGCGCTGCCCACGGCGGACCAGCTCCTGCGTCCCGCGAGCGCGCGCGACGCGCGGCTGGAGAACCGCGAGCCGGCGGCCATGCCGCGCGTGCCCCAGTCGTTGGGCGAGGCCGCGCGCTGGCCGAGCCTCTTCGAGAAGCACTACTCCGACACGTTCGGCGCGCGCGACGTGCTGCTCGGTGCCCGCAACCACGTCTTCCTGCGCGCGAAGCTCTCGCCCAACGCGATCCTCGACGTCGGTCCGACCGGCTGGATCTTCTACCGCGACGACCAGGAATACGAGTCGCACCGCGGCGTGCGCACGCTGTCGGGAGCGGAGATGGACCGCTGGATCCTGAGCCTGCAGGACCGCCAGGACCGGATGGCCCGGCGCGGTGCGCGCTTCCTGTTCGCGCTCGCGCCCGACAAGGAGACAATCTACCCCGAGAAGCAGCCGGCCAGCTGGGAACCCGTCGGGCCGACGATGGCCGATCGCTTCCTGGCCGAGGTGGCGGCGCGCACGGACGTCGAGGTGGTCGACCTGCGCCCGGCGCTGATCGCGGAGAAGGCGTTCGACCGGCCCGAGCACGAGGACTTCGTCTACTACCCGCGCGGCACGCACTGGACTTCGCGCGGCGCGCTCGCGGCCACGAACGCGATCCTGAGCGCGATCCAGCGCACGGCGCCCGCGGTCCGTCCCCTCGACCGCTTCGCCTTCTCGCCCCATGCGGTCGCTGCGAAGGACGAGGACTCGTGGGCGCGTTACCTCTACACGCCCTGGCTGCTGCGCCGAAGCTTCAGGCTGGCCCCCACGCTCGGGTGGGACGTCGATCTGGCCGACACTCCGAACCGCACCGGCACGGTGTCGATCTGGGACAACCCCGACACGACACTGCCCAGCGTCTTCTTCCTGCACGACTCCTACGGTCTGTTCGTGCACCCCTTCCTGCTCCAGCGCTCTCGCCGCCTGCGCGCCGAATGGCGCAGCTTCGTGAACGAGGCCGTCGTCGAGCTCGAGAGGCCCGACATCGTCTTGATGGTCAAGGCCGAGCGCATGCTCGTCTACCCGCCCGAAAAGGACATCCGCGGGAGCGGGTCGGACGTGCAGCGCGAGCTCGGGCCGGCGAGCCTGCGCTGGTCCCTGCGCGCCGCGAACCCGCCGCCGATCGTGCACGGCGACGCGCGGCTCGGTGCGGACGGAGCCTGGACGACGAGCGCATGGAGTGACCGGCTGGAGGTCGAGACGGGTGGCGTGCTCGGGCCGGAGGATCTGGCCGTCGTCCACCTGGACGTGGTCGCGCCGAAGGACGGCGTGCTCGAGCTGTGGTCGAGCGAGGTGGGACAGCTGGGCTGGTCCAAGGAGCGCCGCACCGTCGTGGGGCTCGTGCGCGGGCGCAACGACCGGTCGATCGCGCTACCGTTCGCGAACCACGGCGGGCGTCTGCTCGTGCGCATGGGGCCCAAGGGGGAGTGGCGCATCCGTGCGTTCGAGTTCCACGTTTTTCAGCGCTAGCGAGCGCTGCGAGCGAAGCCCCAGAAAAGAAGTACTGGTGGCGCCGCTGAGCGCGGCGCGACGCGCAACGGGAGCGCGCGCTACGCTTACGCGAGCTCCACTTCGCGTGCGCGCTCCCGGTTCCCGTTGCGCGAGCGCGACAGCGCCGCCGCGACGAACCCGCGGAAGATCGGATGGGGCGCGAGCGGCGTCGTGCGGAACTCGGGGTGGAACTGCACGCCGATGAAGAACGGGTGGTCCGTGAGCTCGACGATCTCGACCAGGTCGCGCTCGGGGTTGATGCCCGAGAGCCGCATGCGCGAGGCCTGGAACGTGTCGCGGTAGTCGTTGTTGAACTCGTAGCGATGCCGGTGCCGTTCCTGCACCAGCGTCGCGGCGTACAAGCGGTGCGCCAGCGAGCCCGTCTGGATGCGGCAGGGCTGAGCTCCCAAGCGCATCGTGCCGCCCAGGTTCGCGAGCCCGCGCTGCTCGGCCATCGGCGCGATCACCGGGTGCTGCGTGTGCGGCGAGTGCTCGAGCGTGTGCGCGCCCTCCAGGCCCAAGACGTTGCGCGCGTACTCGATGACCGCGCACTGCATCCCCAGGCAGATGCCGAAGAACGGGATGCCGCGCTCGCGCGCGTGGCGGATCGCCTGGATCTTGCCCTCGATGCCGCGGTCGCCGAAGCCGCCCGGCACGAGGATGCCGTGCACGCCGTCGAGCAGCGCGAGGCCGGCCGGGCCGAGCACGTCCTCGGCGCGCACCTTGCGCAGCTTGACGCGGCAGTGGTTGGCGATGCCGGCGTGCGACAGCGCCTCGTAGATCGACTTGTAGGCGTCGTGCAGCTCGACGTACTTGCCGACGATCGCGATCTCGACCTGGTCGGTCGTCGTGCGGATGTCCTCGAGCATCGCGCGCCAGTCGTCGAAACTGGTCTCGTTCGAGGCCGGGAGGCCCAGGCGCTCTACGATCAGCTTGTCGAGGCCGGCCGCGACGAGGTTGGTCGGCAGCTCGTAGATCGAGAAGTCGACGTCGCGCTCCTCGATCACGGCCTCGGCGCGCACGTTGCAGAAGAGCGAGATCTTCTGGCCCATCTCGCGCGTCATCGGCTGCTCGGTGCGGCAGATCAGGATGTCGGGCTGGATGCCGATCTCGCGCAGGAGCGCCACGGACTGCTGCGTGGGCTTCGTCTTCATCTCGCCCGACGCGCGCAGGTAGGGGAGCAGCGTCAAGTGCACGAACAGCACGTCGCCGCGCGGCTTTTCCAGCGCGAACTGGCGCGCCGCCTCCAGGAACGGCAGCGACTCGATGTCGCCCACCGTGCCGCCGATCTCGGTCAGCGCGACGTCGACCGGGCGCCCGTCGGGCGACACGACGCCCTCGTGGATCGCTTCCTTGATCGCGTCGGTGATGTGCGGGATCACCTGCACCGTGCGGCCCAGGTAGTCGCCGCGGCGCTCGCGCGCGATCACCTGCGAGTAGATCTTGCCGGTGGTGAAGTTGCTCGACTTGGTCAGCTTGGCGTGCGTGAAGCGCTCGTAGTGACCGAGGTCGAGGTCGGTCTCGGCGCCGTCGTCGGTGACGTAGACCTCGCCGTGCTGGAACGGGCTCATCGTGCCCGGGTCGACGTTGATGTAGGGGTCGAGCTTCTGCATCGACACGACCAGACCGCGGCGCTCCAGGATCATGCCGATCCCGGCCGAGGTGAGCCCCTTGCCGAGGCTTGAAACGACGCCACCCGTGACGAAGATGTGCTTGGTCATCCCGCTCGTGCCTCCGTCAGCCCGCTGCGTGCCCCGTCACTGCCCTCGCCGCCGCCCGCCGATTCTCGCTGCTGGCCTCGCTGCTGGCCGCCGGACCCGCGCTCGGTTTCTCGCTGCTGGCGGCGCACGAAGTCGCGGTAGTCCTCCAGCGTGTCGATGCCGCGCGGCGCGCGCGCCGCGTCGACGACGCGCAGCTTCTCGCCGGCCTCGAGCCAGCGCAATTGCTCGAGCGATTCGCGCTGCTCCAGCGCTCCGCGCGGCATCGCTGCGAAGCGCGCCAGCGCGGCCGGCCGGTAGGCGTAGACGCCCACGTGACGCAGCACCGGCGCGAGATCGTCGAGGGCGCGCGGATCGTCGGCGCTTTCCCCGCCGTCCCTGCCGTGCCCGCGGGCCGGGATCGGCGCGCGCGAGAAGTAGAGCGCGTCGCCGCGCGCGTCGCGCACGACCTTGACGACGCTCGGCAGGAGGAACGCGGCCGGGTCCTCGAGCCGAGCGGCCAACGTCGCCAGCGACACGGCCGGATCGGCGAAGGCCGCGACGAGGCGCGCCAGGTCGGCCGGGTCCAGGTCGGGCTCGTCGCCCTGCACGCCGACGAGCACGTCGGCGCGCTCGCCCGCGGCCTGCAGCGCCAGCCAGGCCTCGTGCACGCGGTCGGTGCCGCTTGGGTGCTCGACGCGCGTCGGCACGCTCTCGAGGCCGTGCGCGCGCACCGCGGCCGCGACCTCGGCGTCGTCGACCGCGACGACGACGCGCGCGAACACGCCGCTCGACGCCACGGCCTGCGCCGTGTGCACGACGAGCGGCCGCCCTGTCTCGGCCAGGAGCATCTTGCGCGCGAGGCGCGTGCTGGCGAGGCGGGCCGGGATGAGTGCGATCGCTCGCAAGCCCGGCGTGACGCTGTGGGGCAGACCCGAGGCCAAGCTCAGCCTCCCTTGCGCGGTTGGAGGCCCGGGGTCAGCGATTTCCCGTCCTGTGCCTTCCAGTCCGGCGTGCGGTCGACGGATTGGAGCTGCATCGTCGCGTTGTAGACGTCGAAGAACGCCTTGGCGCAGGTCTGGAAGCAGCGCGCGTGCTCGGTCGAGGCGCCCGGCCGCAGCATCAGGGTCACCGCACCCTCGGGGGTCGTCACGGCCAGGATCTGCGATGTGCCCTGCGGCGGGTTCACCGGCATGGCGCCGGGCTGCGCGAGCTCGAAGAAACCCTGCTCGCGGAAGTAGTCGACCACCGCGTCGACCACTTCGTCCGGGCTGACCTTCGTGGAGGCGGCGTCGATCGGCAGGCGCGAGGAATAGAGCTCCGTGCGCGACGTGTGCGACTCGTTGACGAGCCCGAAGTTCGCGTTCGAGGTCACCGCGCGGTAGCGGATCTCGACCGGACGACCGGTCTTCGTGCTGGCGGCCTCGGCCGCGCTGGCCGAGCTGGGCGACGAACAGCCGATCAGGATCGTCGCGAGGAGCGCCGTGACCAGGAGCAGCGCTCGCGGACCGCGCGGGCGGGAGCCGTGGGGGCTGCCTGTCGAGGGATCGCGGCCGCTCGCGACCACCCAGTCCATGCCGATGCGCATGGAGCCGCAGGATATCTGCATGCAAAGGCGCGCTCAAGGATCGAGCGGACTCCGTCAGTCCGGAACAGGGTTTCCGTCGTCGGGCAGTCTCGCGGCCGGGATGACGGGCAGGAGCAGCCCGCGGACGCGCGTGAGCCCGTCCCCGCTGAACTGCGCGCCGTCGGGCGTCTCGAGCTCGGTCGATCCGATCGGGCGCAAGGGCTTCAGCGTCCCCGGCCGCACCGCGACCAGCTCCTGCTCGACCGGCGGGATGCCGCCGTCCGGCGGCGGGAGTCCGTAGATGCGCACGCCCATCCAGAGCCGCACGGGCACGAGGTCGCCGCGCCGGTACGAGTCGCCGATCGGCCTCAGGCGCGCACCGCCGCGGTAGGGCTCGGCGGCCGGGATCAGCAGGTAGCCCTCGGACACGATCGAGCCGGCCTCCCATGCGCTCGTCGGCAGCGCGCCGTAGCCGCCGTGGTGCCCGTTGTCCCACACGTTGCGCTCGTCGTGCGACGTGATGCGGTCGATCAGCATCCAGTCGCGGCCGGGCTTCTTGGCCGAGTACCAGTGGTAGGTGATCCACAGGTAGTCGCAGGGCGGGACGGTCTGCACCTCGACGCCCAGGAGCTCGAGCCTCTCGGTCGCAGGGTCGAGCGGGTGGATGAAGTCCATGGCGCCGCGCAGGTGGCGCTCGGCCTGGAACGCGCGCGGATCGACGCCGTGTCGCTCGACGAGCAAGCGCCGCGCGCGCGGGTCGGGCGAGACCTTCTCGAGCGCCAGGATCGGACCCAGGCCGCCGTACGTGGCCTGGTCGTAGAAGGCCCCGGCCACCTCGAAGTGCTGCGCCACCCAGCGCAGGAGCTCGGGGTTCTCCGTCAGGATCGGCAGGTGCACGAGGAGCACGTCGAGCTCCTCGATCGCGGCCATGTTGTCGACGTGCTCGACCACGTGGCCGTTCGGGCCGGCCACGTAGGTCTTCCACAGGTTGAGCTGCGCGGGCAGCTTCACCTCGTCGATCTGCGGCACGTTGCGCTGGAAGACGGCCCAGTGGTAGGCGGCCGCGACGCGCAGCGGCTCCGGCTCGGCGAGGCCGCGCGAGCGCGCCGCCGCGGCGCGCGCCGGCAGGGTCCGCGCCGCGCGCGCGTTGACCCAGTCCATCGCTTCCCAGTAGCCGCCGAACTGACGGGTCTCGAGCTCGGTCAGCCCGCGCAGGGACAGGAACGCGATCGAGGTCGCGAGCGCGGCCGACGCCGCCGGTCGCAGGAGCGCGATCCGCGCCAGCACGACGTCGACGACGAAGGCCCAGCCCAGGGCGACGACCGGCATCAGGAACGACAGGAGGGGCAGCCAGAGCCGGAACTCCTTGGAGCCCTTGTTGCTCATCGCCGCGACGTTGGCGACGAAGACGCCCAAGAGGATCAGGGCCGCGACATTGCGTTTCCACAGCGCGCGCAGCACACCCAGCGCGAGCAACGCGATCGCGGGCCACGGGAGCATGCGCGGCAGCTCGATCACGTAGAACCACCGGCCCATCCGTCCCCGATCGGAGAGTTCCGTCGGGGTGGAGACCTCCTCGCCCGTCAGAGTCGAGCGCGCCTTGTAGAGGTCGCTCGCGATCGAGAGAGCCCAGCTCGGCGGTTGCTTCTCCAGCGGCACGCCGTCGATGCCGTAGAACACGAGGTGGATCTTGAGGAAGACCGACGAGAGCACGCTGCCGCTGTTCGCCGCCAAGTAATTCACGATGCTGGCCGCGAACACGCCGTACAGGAGCCAGTCCAGCACGCTCTGCACGACGAGCGCGATCAAGAGCCCGAGCGAAGCCGCGATCCAGACCGTGCGGTATCGCCAGCGATCGCGCACGACGAGCAAGAGGATCAGCGCGCCCGAGACGAGCACCGTCTTGTAGGCGACGAGGAACGCCGCGCCGAGCCACAGGCCGCCGACAAGTGCGCGGCGGAACGTCACGGACCGCGGCGTGCCGCTGCGGATCCACGCGCCCGCGTCGAGCAGGCGCTCCAGCGCCAGCGCGAGGCACACGCCGGCCGGGATGCCCGACTCGGGTTGCGTCGAATACTGCAGGAAAACAGGGTTCATCGCGACGAGGAACCCGGCCGCGATCCCGCACGCGCGTCCGCCGATGCGCGCTCCGATGCGCGCCGTCAAGACGACGAGCAGGCAGCCGAGCGCGATCTCCATCACCGTGATCGACCAGACGACTGCGCGCGGATCGCGCAGCTGCATCCAGTCGGCGACCGCGAAGAACGGCACCAAAACGCCAGAGAAACCGAACGGACGCATCGCGCCCGCGTCGACGCGCTCCTCGCCGTGCACGAACGAGCGCGCGATCTCCATGTATTCGACGGAGTCCGCGATCTGGTAGCCCTCGATGCGCGACCACGCGAAAAGCTGCAGCGCGAGCGTGAACAGCACGAGCGCGCGCACCCAGCCGTCGCGCCAGCTCGGCAGGGAATTGCCGCTGAGATCGCGCTCGAGCGAGGCGCGTGTCGCGGCGGCGGTCGGGGCTGTCATGGGCTCACCACGCTATCGATTCGGCCGGCGGTTCCGGTGCGAGAACGGCACGCTGAAGGATTGCGGAGTCGGTCATCTGAAATCAGGGAAACGACCCACTCGGCTGCGTCCCGACCCTCCCCAGGCACCGTGGGTGGGGGTCGAAGGGCCAGTTTCCTTTTGACTACCCCCTTCCAAGCCCCTACGACACCTCAGGTTGGCGCGGCCGTCCGGTCGCGCCCCAAAAAGCACCAGTCCAGCACCTCCTCGCATCCGCCGCGGCCGGCGCAGGCGCCGCGTGACATCCATGGGCAAGGTCGAAAAGGTCATCGTTCTCTCCGTCCTGTTCCTCGTCGCGTTGATCCTGGTCGTGACCGTCACGGTCGACGATCCGCTCGACAAGGCGAAGGTCGTCGAAGCCGGCGGCAAGCAGGCCAATCCGGCCGTGTCGCAGGCACCCACGCCGCCGCCGCCGAGCGCGCAGCCGCTGCTCACGACGACGATCACGCCGAACCAGCCGTCCGCGCCGGCGACGCAGCCCGTTGCGCAGCCGCCGGCGGCGCAACCGCAGGTCGCCGTGCAAGCCGGTCCCGCCGCGGCGCCGGTCGCCACGCTGCCGCACGCCACCCTTCCACCCGGTGCGCTGCTGAAGAAGACCGACGGTCTGCAGGACTCGTGGTTCAGCGACCTGAAGCTCTACACCTGGAAGGAAGGCGACACGTGGCGCGGCCTGGCGCACACGTACTACGGCGACTGGCAACGCCTCGACGTGCTCAAGCGGCACAACGAGGGGCGCATGAACGTGGCGCCGGGCGAGACGGTGTTCATCCCGGTCTTCGCCGACGACCGCGGGCAGGCTGCCGAGGCCGCGCGCCTCGCCGCCGCGGGTGGAACGGGAACGGCGATGACGGCCGGTGCGACCGACGCCAGGTCTCCGGCGAAGACCGCCGCGGCTCCCAAGGGCGACGCCCAGATCAGCGGCAAGAAGCTGCACGTCGTCACGAGCGGCGAGAGCCTGTGGAAGATCGCCAAGGCGGAGCTGGGCGACGGCAACCGCTGGAAGGAGATCTACGAGGCGAACCGCGACGTGCTCGACAAGCCCGAGTCGATCCGCAAGGGCATGCGCCTGCGCATCCCGTAGGGTTCGGGCCCGGCGCCCGTTTCCCGTGCGTTCCTCGCCCTCGCCGCCCGGCGACGGCGAGGAACGTGCGTTCCGGGAGGGCAGAATGATCGGCATGCGGATCCTGCTCGCGCTGATCGTGCTCGCGGCCGCGGTGATCGCAGCGCTCCTGCTGTTTTCGGCCCGCGGTGGTCCGGCCGTGGAGCCGGACGCGACGCAGCGCGCGGCCATCGCACGAACCGCGCCGAACGGGATCGGCGACGGGACGAACTGCGTCGAGCTGGACCCCGCGGACCGCGTCCCCGCGAGCACCGACTCGCGATCGTCCCCGACGGATCCCTCGCTCGACGCGGCGGCGGATGACGAGATCGGCTGCCGCGTGGAGATCGTGCTGCTCGGCGGCCTGGGTCTCCTGGACGAGGCGGTCGACATCGAGTGCACGGATCGGCGGGGCACGGTGCTGCGGAGCGTCGCGACCAGCGTGAGCACGTGGTTGATCGCGGACGTCCCGCCCGGCGAGTACCACGTCGCATCGCTCCCGCGCACATGGCAGACGCTCGACACGGACCCCGCCGTGTCGCGCTTGCGCTCGACGCCGCCGTTCGTCGTCGCGCGCTTCGAGGTCGCGCCGGACGAACGCTCGAAGCGCGTGGAGTTGACGCTGCGCAGCTCGCGCGAGCTGCGCGTGCGCTGGCAGGCGCTGGACGGCCGCCCGATCGTGGTCGCGTTGGCCGAGCCGGGAGCACTTTCGAGGCCGGCGGCCCTCAACCTCTTCGTCACGCGCCATCGACTCGAGCCCGGGGAGGTCGTCCCGTGGCTCCAGCCCGCCTCGTCCAGGTTCATGCCGAACGATGCGATGCGTGAGGCCGGGCCGGCGTGGCCCGCTGCTCCCGCCGACGGATTCGCGCGCATCCCCATGCCCGAGGAGGGGATCTGGTTCGTGCACGCATGCCTCGAACGGAACGTCGTCGAGAGCGTCGCCATCGATCCGGGGACGGAGGAGATCCTCGTGCGCACGGACGTCGACGCCGTCCGTCGCTGGAAGACTCGATTGCGCTTCTGCGTCGTCGCCGCCGAGACGCGGCAGCCCGTCGCCGGGGCGTTCTACGCGGTGGATTCGTACAACCCGACGCCGTCGGCCGCAGGACCCGACGGCTGCGTCGAGGAGGAACGCGTCCTTCCGGGATCTTGGACGCTCACGGTCCAGGCTCCGGGGCGCGCGGCGCACGTGCGCGAGATCACGCTGACCGTCGGCAGCGAGCTCGACCTCGGCACGATCGCGCTGGGGAAGAGCTGTTCGGTCCTCACGCTCGTCCTCGCGCCGGACGGGGCGGAGGCGACGGGCGTCGATCTCGCGCTCGTTCCGGTTGCCCGATTCGCCGCGGGGCGCGGGGCGCAGCGCGTGACGTGGCGGGACCGCAGATCGATCTTCGCGGTGACCGACGAGGATCACGTGCTCGTCGCCGAACACCCGACCTGGGCGGCGCGGCCGCTCCTCGTCGAGCCGTGCGGGCCCGGTGGCGACAGCCGTGAGGTGACCCTGCAGCTCGAAGAGGGCGTCGCCGTCACGCTCGACTTCGGTCCGGTCCCGAGCGCCGAGTCGCTCGCCCTGATCACGACGGCGGCAGGCTTGCCGGTCGTCCGGCGCACGATCGGACCGACGGGCCTCGTCCGGCTGTGCCTGGTTCCGGGCGACTACCTCGTCACGCGGCCGGGCGTCGACGGCCGCCGCACGTTCCGCGTGGGCACGGCGAGCCTCGTCGTCGATCTGCGCTGAGGTCGCGAGCGCCGCGCTGGCAGAATGAACGCCATGCGCCTCTTGCTCGCGCTGGTGGTCCTCGTCGCGGCCGTCGTCGCGCTGATCTTCCTGATGCCGTCGCGCAGCGCGCCGGAGATCGTCGAGCCTGTCGCCGTCGGTCCGGTCGAGCCCATGCCGAGCGCGCCGCTCGACCTCGAGCCGTCGGAAGCGCACACCCAGCGCGGCGATCCCACGTTCGTCGAGGGGGCTCCGGCAGCGGATGCGACCACCTCGTCGATCGCAGGGTGCCGCGTCGAGATCGCGCTCGTCGGCGCGGAAGGCGGCGATTGGATCGGGGCCGACGTGCACGGCTTCGACGGCGCGGGGGGGGCGATCGCCGCCGAACAGATGAACGCGACGGCCTGGGTCCTGCCCGACGCGAAACCCGGCGAAGTCCACATCGAAGTGCGTCCGCACGGTCCGTGGATGCCGGCCGGCGCGAGCTTCGTCATCGCCCCCGGTGAGACCTCGAAGCGCGTGGAAATCCGGTTGCGCCCGGCCTACGCGCTGCGCGTGCGTTGGCAGTCCACCGACGGCCGGCCGATCGTCGCCGCGCTGCGCGATCCGGGGGTGCTCCAGTTTCTGGCGATCCTTTCGCTCGTCACGGGGGTGGAGCAGGCCCGCGCGGGCGAGCCCACGCCAAGTTCGTTGCAGCCTTTCGACCGCGTCGTGGCGCCGGATACGGACCTGTCCCAGGAGGACTCGCCCGCGGATCTGTGGACGGACGCGCCTGCGGATGCGTTCGCTCTGCTGTCGTTGCCGGTCGCACCGCCGTGCGCGGTCCACGCCTGCATCGGCGGTCTCGTGGTCGAGAGCGCGAGCGTCCTGCCCGGCACGCAGGAGATCCTGTTCCGCACGGACGTCGATCTCGTGCGCGGGCTCCGGACGACCGTCCGCTTCTGCGTCGTCGCGTCCGAGACGGACGAGCCGCTGTCGGGAGTCGGCTTCAGCACCACGTCGGACTGGGGCACCAGCTTCAGCGAGATCTTCCTCGGCCCGGACGGCTGTCGCGAGGAGACGCGCTTGCCACCGGGCGAGTGGACGCTCCTGTTCAACCTGCCCGGCCGAGCGCCGCACGTGCACGACGTCACTCTCGCGCCCGGCGCCGAGCTCGACCTGGGCAAGATCGCGCTCGCGCCGGATTGTCCGCTGACCGTGCGCGTGCTCCTGCCCGACGGCAGCCCGGCGTCGGATCTCACCGCGCTGCTCCAGCCGCTCGCCGGGCCGCGCCCGTCCCAGGCGATGTCGGGCGCGACCGCAAGGAACGGAGTGTTCTCGTTCGCGCACGTTCCCGATGAGCGCCTCGTGCTCGTCCTCCTCGACGATGCGGAATGGTCCGCGGCGCCGCTTCTCGTCGAGCCCTGCGGCGCAGGCTCATCACGGAGCGAGATCACGCTGCAGCTCGAGAGGGGCACCGCGATCGTGCTCGATTTCGGCCCGACGTCGCCGCTCGCCCCGCCGGTGCTCGTGACCGACGCGAACGGCCTGCCCGTGGCGCGCCGCGAGATCGGCTCGACGGGCATGGTCCGCCTGCGCCTGGTTCCAGGCGACTACCGGGTCGTGCGCCCTGGAATTCCCGGCGCCTACGCGTTCACGGTCGACCGCGAAAGCGTCGTGATCGAGATCCGGTAGTACGTCGGTCGCGGGTGGGGAGCTTCAGGCGCGTGGCTGCGTGCCACGTGGCCCGAGGGAACCGATTCCGACGTGCGCAGCCTCAAGACTCTGCGCGCGGACGGCCCGAGCGCCTGGCCGCTCGTGAGGGCATCTGTTTGGAGTTCTCATCCGCCCGGAAGTCGTGCGACTCCGCCCGGAAGTCGTGCGACTCCGCCCCGAAGACGTGCGACCGAACTGCTCGTGCCGCGCGGTTGCAACCCGCAGGGTGCTCCGCGGTCGCAGGCTGTGGGCGGAGTCATCACCGTTGTCCTTCCACTGAGACGTGGATTGGGACTTGCCTTGCCACGAGCCGTGGATTCGAAGCTCGTACTCCGCAACGAGTACTCCGACGGCGTCCGCATTGCACGAATCGACCGGCGGCGGACGTCAGCCAACGAGAAAACGAGAACGAGTCGAAACGGGGTTGTCGACCTGGGATAAGGACCCTCCGGGCAGCTCAATCCGCAGTCTCGCGACCAAACATTCAGGCATCCTCCACATGCGTCACTTGATCCTCCTGGCCGCGCTCACACCGATCGTGGCTCCCGCCCTCCCGGCGCAGTCCGTGTCCAACTCCGGTCTGGCCTTCTCGCACACACCGATCGTTGGGGCGAATGGCGACTTCTCCGCCTTCGTCGCACCGGAGGCGGCCCAGAGCGTCGATTTGAGCGGCGACGGCGATCTACTGGACGGAGTCCTGTTTGTCCACCGCAGTTCGACCGCCACCAACGTGAACAGCGGGATCGCCGTGTTCCCGGGACCGTCGCCGCAGCGAATCGTCGTGGGCGATCGCTTGATCGTGGGCGTCACCCGCGAAGGCTACTACGGCCCCGGCGGCACCGATCTGAATGGCGATGGTGACGCAACCGACCGCGTGCCCGCTGTCTACGACACGCTCACCGGCAGGACGATCTTCCTGCGCTCCAGCGTCTCTGCGAGCGCTTTTGGACCCAGCTGGTCACCGACGGCAGGGCCACGCGTGCTGTTCGGCGCCTACGAGTTCACGCTGGGAGTGGATCTCAACGGCGATGGCGATGTGATCGACGAAGTCCTGCAGCGCTGGGACGTCGGATCCGGCAGCCCCCGGAACCTCGGGCTGGCGGTCGCCGGGATCACCGTCGGACGCGGCAGCGCGCTGTTCACCGTGCGCGAGTTCGAGCAGGGAGCGGACTTCAATGCCGACGGCGATCAGTCGGACCAGGTCGTGCATGCGATCGACTTCGCGACGGGCACCATCTCGAACCTGGGCATCGCCAGCGTGCTGATCCGGAACGACGGAGATCTCTTCGCCTTCGTGGGCGACGAGGCCAGTGGCGCCCCGGGGACCGACTGGAACGGTGACTCGGATTCCGACGACCGGGTGCTCTTCGCGTACATCGGTCCGAGCGGGACGTTGCGGAATCTGGCCTCGCCGGTCGACATCCCCTCATCGAGCGCCGGAGCCTACCTCACCGTGCAGGACTACCTGATCGCCTGGGGCGCGCGCGAGTCGCATGCGGGCACCGGCGTGGACTGGAACCTGGATGGCGACAGGCTGGACCTGGTGGTTCACACGCACAACGCTCGCAGCGGGATCACGCGCAACTTGGGGCTCGCGACGGCGATCTTCCCCTCGACGCAACCGCAGATCTCCGGTGACCGGATCGCCTTCCTGGTCAACGAATCCAGCCAGGGTGGCGCCGACCGCAACGGCGACGGGGACGCAGCGGACGAAGTCGTGACGATCTTCGACTCGCGCACGACCACGGTCACGAACATCGGACTGGCCCGATCGGCCCTGGCCTATGGCCTGCGGATCGAACCGGACTTCGCTGCCTTCATCGTCGATGAACTCGCGCAAGGTCAGCAGGACTTGAACGGGGACGGGCAAGTCACCCAAGCCGTGGTGGGTACGTACCGGTTCGCCAACGGGGCGACGGTCGTGTTGCCGAACATCGCGGTCTCGAATGGTCCGTTCTCCATCGTCGGCACACACGTCGTGTTCTTGGCCGACGAGGCGCCTCTTGGGCTGGACTTCAATGGCGACGGAGACACATTCGACCCCGTGCTGACGTCCTGGAACTCCTTGAACGGCGTGATCGCGAATCACGGAGTCGCTGGTAACGGCACGATCGTGCACACGCGCACGACGCTGATCTTCCCTGTCGCTGAGGGGCTGCAGGGCAACTCCGACCTGAACGGGGACCTGGACATGTGGGACAACGTCGCACATCTGCTTCGTTTCTGATCGGACGCGCCCTGACGGATACGGATTCACGCGCGGCCGAAGAGGACCGAGCGCGAGCAGGGGTTCGGCGGGCGACTGCAGGGTCGTGCGCCCGAGGATCCCTGGCGCGTACGCGTTCACGGTCGGGCGCGAGAGCGTCGTGATCGAGATCCGCTAGAAGGGAGCCTCGCTCGCAACGACCGGATCGCGTTCGGCCGAATCCTGTGGTGTCGAGGCTGATGCCGGTGCCGACGAAGGCAGAATAGGGCCGTGCGCATCCTTCTCGCGCTGGCGATCCTCGTCGCGGCCGTCCTCGTGCTGCTGTTCCTGCTGCCGTCGCGCGGTGCGCCCGCGAGCGTCGAGCCGGTCGCGGTCGAGCCCGCCGAGCCCGCGCAGCGCGGTCCGGTCGATCTCGTGTCGACCGACGCAGGCCCGGAGCCGGGTCGCTCCACCAGCGCCGAGACCTCCGCGTCGCAAGTCGCGTTGGATGGATCGCGCGATGTGTGCCAGGTCGAGATCGTCGCGGTCGGGAAGGTGCAGCCGATCGAGAACCGGATCGACATCGAGTGCGTCGACGCCATCGGACGCCCCGTCGCGTGCACGGCGAAGGACGCGATGAGCTGGCGCATGCCCAACGCGGAGCCGGGCGAATACCACGTGACCCTGCGTCCGCGCGGCAGCTGGAACCCGGCTGGCGCGCGCTTCGTCGTCGCGCCGGGAGAGCGCATGAAACGCGTGGAGGTGCCCCTCGCGCTCCTGCACGTGCTGCGCGTGCGCTGGCAGACGACCGACGGGCAACCGATCGCCGACGCGCTGCGCCAACCCGGCGTGATCGAGGACTCGGCGCTGCTGCGCGTCGCGCCCGGCGTGGAACGCCTGCCGGTCAGGGCCCCGGCGCCCGTGTGGCCGCAGTCGCTCATCGACAACGTGCGACAGCGGCCTGCCGAAGTCCGGCCAGCTGCCGAAGACTCCGCCGACCATGTCCGCAGCCCCCCGTGGCCTGACGCTCCAGCGGATGCGTTCGGCGTGCTGATCCTGCCGATCGTGCCGCCCTGCGCCGTGCACGCCTGCATCGGCGGCGTCGTGGTCGAGAGCCTGGACGTCGCGCCGGGCACGAGCGAGGTCGTCTTCCGCACGAACCTGGACGACGTGCGCCGGTCGAGGACGACCCTGCGCTTCTGCGTCATCGCGGCGGAGAGCGGTGATCCCGTCGAGGACGCGAACTACATGATCAACTCGTCGGGGATCGGGCACCCGACGGTTCACCTCGGTCCCGACGGTTGTCAGGTCGACTTCCGCGTGCTGCCGGGCGTGTGGATGCTCACGGTCGGCGCCCGCGATCGCGCCAGCCACTGGCGCGAGATCGACCTCGCGCCCGGCGCCACCCTCGACCTCGGCACGATCGCGTTGAAGAAGTCCTGTCGCGTGCGCGCGAGGCTGCGACTCCCGGACGGCAGCCCGGCGGTCGGGGTCGCGGCCCAGCTCCTGTCCGTCAACCGGTTCGGCTGGGGTCACACGGCCCGAGGCGGGACCGTGAGCGACGGTCTCCTGACGTTCACCGTGCCCGACGAGCGCCACGCGATCGTCGTGCAGGACGAGCGCTGGGTCGCAGCGTCCGCTCTGGTCGAGCCGTGCGGGGCCGACGGCGTCCACGAGGAGGTCACGCTGCAGCTGGAGACGGGCGTCAAAATCGCCCTCGATTTCGGCCCGACTTCGCCGCTGGCGACGCAGGTGCTCGTCTATGACGCGCACGGGCTGCCGGTTGCGCGCCGTCCGATCGGGCTGACGGGGCTGGTGCCGCTGCGTCTCGTGCCGGGCGAGTACCAGGTCGTCCGGCCCGATCGGCCCGGCGCGCACGAATTCCGCGTCGGGCGTGACAGCGTCGTGATCGAAGTACGCGAGTGAACGCGGGTGTCAGACACCTTGTCCTCAGAACAAGGTGTCTGACACCGTTGTCTACTTCAGGCCGTAGCGATCGAGCTTCTTGTACATGTGGCTGCGCTGCATCCCGAGCCGCTCGGCCGTGCGTTTCACGTTGCCGCCGTTCTCGGCCAGCTTGCGCTGGATGAAGAGCATCTCGCTCTTGTTCTTGAAGTCCTCGAACGTCTCGGCCTGGAACGGGTCGTCGCCGCCCGGCAGTGCGGCGGCGGCGGGGGAGGGGATCGGGGCCATCGCGGGGCCCTGGTCGAGGATTTGCTCGAGGTCGGTGCGCTGGATCTCGGCGCCGCTCGCGAACACGGTCGCGCCCTCGAGCAGGTTCTTGAGCTGACGCACGTTGCCCGGCCAATCCTGGCTGGCGAGCAGGTCGGCCGCGGCCGCGTCGAGCCCGAGCGGCGTGCGGCCCGAACGCGCGGCGATGTCGCGCAGGAAGTGGCGCGCGAGCAGCGGCACGTCCTCGCGCCGCTCGCGCAGCGCCGGCACGCGCAGCGGCACGACGTTCAAGCGGAAGAACAAGTCCATCCGGAACGTCTTCGCGTCGGTCGCCTGGGCCAGGTCGGCGTTCGTGGCCGAGAGGACGCGCAGGTCGACCGGGATCGCGCGCGAATCGCCGACGCGCACGATCTCGTGCGTCTCCAGCGCGCGCAGCACCTTGGCTTGCGCGGCCAGCGGCATGTCGCCGATCTCATCCAGGAAGAGCGTGCCACCCGCTGCCGCCTCGAAGTGGCCGATGCGCCGCTCGAACGCGCCAGTGAAGCTGCCCTTTTCGTGGCCGAACAGCTCGGACTCGATCAGCTCGTCGGGGATCGCGGCGCAGTTCACCGTCACGAACGGCCCGTCGGCGCGATCCGAAGCGGCGTGGATGTTGCGCGCGACGACTTCTTTCCCTGTGCCGTTCTCACCCGTGATCAGCACCGACGCGTCGGAGGCGGCGACCGCCTCGATCTGCGAGCGCAACCGCGCGATCGCGGGGCTCGCGCCGATCAGCTCGTGCCGCTCGGCGAGCTTTTTCCGAAGGCGCGTGTTCTCGGCCGTCAGCTTGCCCTCGCGCAGCGCGGCGCGGATCGTGACCAGCACGCGCTCCTCGTCGAGCGGCTTCTCCAGGAAGTTGGCCGCCCCGCGCTTCACGGCGTCGACCGCCGTGGCGACGTCGCCGTGTCCCGACACGACCACGACCGGCGGCGGAGTGTCGAGCGCGCGGATCTTCTCCAGCAGCGCCAGGCCGTCCATGCCCGGCATCTTGAGATCGGTCACGACGACGCCCGGGCGGCGGCCGGTGCGCGCTTCGGCTTCGATGCGCTTGAGCGCTTCCTGCCCGTCCTTCGCGGTCCAGACCTCGAAGCCCTGGTACTGGAGGGTCATCTCCAGCGCGAGGCGCACGTCGGCGTCGTCGTCGACGACCAGGACGGGGACGCGCTTGTCGCCAGTGCTCTTCTCCGCCATGCCCGCATCGTGCCATCCGTGCGCGCGACGGGACAGCAGACGGTGGACAACGGTGTCAGACACCTTGTCCCACCGTCCGGCGAGCTCGGAAGGTGGGACAAGGTGTCTGACACCGATGTCCACCGTGCCGGTCGTGATTCTTATGGTCGCGCGGAGCGCTGCACGCCTTGACGCCCGGCCGGACCTGGCTAAAGTCGGCGCTCGCTCGCGGACGAAATCCGCGGGAGATCGATCGGCGATGCACTCCACGACCACCACCACCCTCTGCTCCGTTGCGAAGGCGATGCGAATGCCCATGGCCATGCGTGGCCCGGGTGGTGGTCTTCTCGTCGGAGCGATCGTGAGCGGCTAGAGCCGGCTCGAAACGACGCCTGAATCGCGAGGACCACGGCCCGGGCCGTGGTCCTCGTGTTTTCACCCTGTCGTTTCGCCACCTCGTTCGGAGCTGCCATGTTCACCGACTCGTCCTTTGCTTTCGAAACGCTCGCCATCCACGGCGGGCTCTCGCCCGATCCCACCACCGGCGCGATCCTGACGCCGATCCACCAGTCGACGACCTACGTGCAGGAGGCCGTGGGCGTCCACAAGGGCTACACGTACTCGCGCTCCGCGAACCCGACGGTCGCGGCGCTCGAGCAGAACTTGGGCGCGTTGGAGCGCTCACCACCGGCGGTCGCGTTCTCGACCGGGATGGCGGCGCTGTCGGCGCTGTTCCTGGCGACGTTGAAGAACGGCGACCGCGTCGTCGTGTCGGAGGTCGTCTACGGCGGGACCGTGCGCCTCTTGCGGCAGATCCTGGAGCCGCTGGGCGTGCGCGCCGCGTTCGTCGACACGTCGTCGATCGAGGCCTTGCGCACCGCGTTGACGCTGGGCGCGAAGCTCGTGCTGATCGAGACGCCCGCGAACCCGACGCTGCGCTTGACGGACATCGCCGCCGCAGCGGATGCAGCGCACGACGCGGGCGCGCTGCTGGCGGTCGACAACACGTTCCTGACACCGTTCGCGCAGCCGTGCTTCGAGCTGGGTGCCGATGTCGTCGTGCACTCCACGACGAAGTACCTGGAGGGCCACAACGCGACCGTCGGCGGAGCGATCGTCGCGCGCGACCCGGCGTTGCTGGAGAGATTCCGCTTCGTGCGCAACGCACTCGGGTCGATACAGTCGCCGTTCGAGGCCTGGCTGACGCTGCGCGGGATCAAGACGCTGCCGTTGCGCTTCGAGCGGCACGCGTCGAACGCGCTGACCGTCGCGCGCTTCCTGGAGGCGCACCCGCGCATCGCGCGCGTGTCGTACCCCGGGCTCGAGAGCCATCCGCAGCACGAGCTGGCGCGGCGGCAGCAGAGGAACGGCGGCGGCTTGATCGCGTTCGAGGTCGTCGGTGGCACGCAGGCCGGCATCGACCTGTTGAACGGGCTCGAGCTGTGCTCGTTGGCCGAGAACCTGGGCGCGGTCGAGACGCTCGTCACGCACCCGGCGTCGATGACGCACGCGTCGATTCCGGCCGCCGAGCGCGAGCGGCTGGGCATCACCGATGGCCTCGTGCGGCTGTCGGTCGGGCTCGAGAGCGCGGGCGACATCATCCAGGACCTCGATCGGGCGCTCCGCGCCGTGAAGGGGGCGTGACATGAGCGCGCAATCGATTCGTGTCCTGAAGTTCGGCAGCTCGGTGCTCGGCTCGCGCCGCGACCTGGCGGCGGTCGTGCACGCGATCTACCGCGAGGTGCGAGCGGGACAGCGTGTCGTGGCCGTCGTCTCGGCGCTGGCCGGCGTCACCGACCGCCTGCTCGCGAACACGCGGCGCTTCGGCGCGGCGCCCGATCCGGCCAAGGTGGCGCTCTACCTCGCGACCGGCGAGACGGCCAGCGTCGCGCTGCTGGCGCTGGCGCTCGAGCGCGCCGGCGTGTCCGTCGAAGCCCTCGATCCCGAGCAGATCGGGCTCGTTGCGGAGGGGGACCTCGACGACGCGCGTCCCGTGGCGCTCGACGCGCAAGCGGTGCTCTCCTCGTTGACCACGCACTCGGTCGTCGTCGTGCCGGGCTTCTACGCTCGCACGCGCGAGCGCCGCGTGGCGCTGTTCGGGCGCGGGGGATCCGACTTGACGGCCCTGTACTTGTCTCAGCAACTGCCGGGGTCGACGGTGAAGCTCGTCAAGGACGTCGACGGGATCTTCGAGCACGACCCTGCGACGCAGGTGACGGACAACCTGCGCTACGCGGAGATCACGTTCGCCGAGGCGCAGCGCGTCGCCGGTCGCGTCGTGCAGCCGAAGGCTCTGCGCTTCGCGCTCGATCACGACCTGCCCTTCGAGGTGGGCGCGCTCGAATCGGCACCATCGCGCAGCGACACCGGCTCGGACGGGACGAGCGTCGGCAAGACGCGCGCGCGCTTCGCTTGGCCGTCGGAGCCGCCGCGCGCGTTGCGCGTGACGCTCCTGGGCCTGGGCACGGTCGGCCTGGGCGTCTACCGCGAGCTGGCGCGGCGGCCCGAGCTCTTCGAGGTGCGCCACATCCTCGTGCGCAAGGCCAAGGGCCGGACGCAAGCACGCGTGCCGCAGAGCCTGCTCACGACGCACTTGCCGCCGAGCGCGTTCGACGACAGCGACGTGTTCGTCGAGCTCCTGGGCGGCGAGGAGCCGGCGCGCGCGCTCGTCGCCCGCGCCCTGGCGCGCGGCGTCGACGTGGTCAGCGCGAACAAGGCCCTGTTCGCCGAGCACGGCGCGGAGCTCGCCGCGATCGCGGCACGATCGGGCGCGGTGATCCGGCACTCGGCCGCCGTCGGCGGAGCGGTGCCCATGCTCGAAGTGGTGCAAGGGCTTGCACAGCGCGTGCGCTCGTTCGAGGGCATCGTGAACAGCACGACGAACTTCGTGCTCGATCGCCTCGCGGAAGGCAGCACGCTGGAAGCCGCCGTCGGGCTGGCGCACCAGCACGGCTACTGCGAGGCGAACCCGTGGGTCGACCTCTCGGGCGACGATGCGGCGCACAAGCTCGTCCTGCTGGCGCGCGCCGCGTTCGGAGCGGACGTCGCGCTCGAATGGGCCGATCGGCGCGGTCTCGTCGGCCTCGATCCGGCCGAAGTGCGGGCGGCACGCGCGCGCGGCGCGAGCGTGAGGCTCGTGGGCACGTGCACCCGTGTCGACGGCCGGGTCGTCGCGCGCCTCGCGCCGCGCGTCGTCGAGGCCGGCGACCGGTTGGCGAGCGTGCGCGACGAAGCCAACCTGCTGGCGATCGACACGGTTGACGGGCAGCGGATCGTGCTCACCGGGATGGGCGCGGGCCGCTGGCCCACGACCGAGTCCGTGCTGGGGGACCTGTTCGAGCTCGGCCG
>JANNQS010000037.1:0-17468 GCA_031400875.1 Planctomycetota bacterium
CCTGGCGTTATCCGCTCGTCGAGCTCCTCAACGCGGGGCTGTGGGCGCTGGTCGCCTGGCTGGCGCCGATGCCCGACCACGTGGGGCTGGCGATCGTGTGGGCGATCGTCCTGTCGGGCCTGCTGGTGGCCACGTTCGTCGACTTCGACCGCTTCGAGATTCCGGACGAGGTCTCGATCGGCGGCATCGTGCTGGCCCCGATCGCGTCCCTGATCGTGCCCGAGCTGCACGCGCAGACCTGGGTGGCTCAATGGATGGCCGGGCCCGGACAGCCGGTCGGGCCGGCGGCGGCGCTCTTAGGCTCCGCGGCCGGCCTCGTGGTCGGGGGCGGGATCCTGTGGGTGATCGGCGCGGTCGGCTCGAAGGTCTACGGGCGCGACGCGATGGGCTTCGGCGACGTCAAGCTGCTGGCCGCCGGCGGCGGGTTCGTCGGTCCCGGTGGAGCGCTCTTCGCGCTCGTGATCGGCTCGCTCGTCGCGTCGGTCGTCGGGCTGCTGAACATGCTGCGCTACCTGTGGATCCTGCGCGCGCGCGCGCGAGCCCGCGGGCGGCGTGCGCCTCTCGGCCCGCACTTGAACGTGGCGCGGATCGCCGGCCGCTACCTGCCGTTCGGTCCGTACCTCGCGCTGGGCATTGGAATCGCCCTCGTCGCCTGGAATCATGTCCGCGTGTGGATCCCCTGACGCCCGCGCGCGCGCGCGGCGGCCGGCGTCGAGGCGGATCCAGGTTTCCGGCGCGCAAACCGCGCCCAGTCCAGAGGGGGTTTTTCCGATGTTCCAACGCCTGGCCGCACGGCTCGCGCGAGCCGTTCCGCTCCTGCTCGTCGTGCCCGTCTTCTCCGCTTGCGTCACGAGCCAATCGCACGACCGCGCGCTCGAGGAGAAGGACGCGACGATCCGCGAGCTGCGCGACGAGCGCGCGCGTCTCAAGCAACAGCTGCAAGGTCTCGAATCGAGCCGCGACGACGTGCTGGGCCAGCTGGCCGACGCGGACGCGCGTTCCACGCCCGTGGCGAGCGAGGCCGCGGCACCGCCGTCCAAGCAGTCCTTCCCCGAGCTCGACCAGGTCGGCGTGAGCTACGGCATGCGCGACGGCCACATGGTGCTGTCGATCCCGGCCTCGATCACGTTCGCGTCGGGCAAGGCCGAGCTGTCGAGCGACGGTCAGGCCGCGCTCAAGAAGGTCGCGACGACGCTCAAGCGCGAGTATCCGGATGCGCACTTCTCGGTCGAGGGCCACACCGACGCCGATCCGATCAAGAAGTCGGGCTTCGCCTCGAACCGCGACCTGTCCGTCGCCCGCGCGATGGCCGTCCTGCGTTACCTGGTCGAGACCTGCGGCATCCCGGACGAGGCCTGCATCGTGGCCGGCCACGGCCAGTACGACCCGGTCGCGGCCAACAAGAAGGACGCCGAGAAGGCCAAGAACCGCCGGGTCGAGATCGTCGTCCTGCGGCCTTGAGAGGCCGAGAAGAAACCGATCCTACGGCCTCTCTGATCCTGGTGGCGCCGCGCGGAATCGCGCGCGGCGCGTTGGGGGTAGCCACGGGCCGCCTCCCCGCTAAAATCCGCCGTCCCTCGTCCGCACGATTGCCGACGGGGGACGCATTCTGTCCGGATCCCCTGCAGGAAGCCCCATGACGTTTGCCGCCTCGAAGATCCGCAACATCGCCTTCGTCGGCCACCCCTCGGCCGGGAAGACGACCCTGGTCGATGCGTTGGCCCACCACATGGGCGTCACGCCGCGCAAGGGATCCGTCGCCGAGAAGACGAGCCTGTGCGACACGGAGCCCGAGGAGCAGGAGAAGCAGCACTCGCTGCACATGGCGGTCGTCTCCGCGGTGTGGCATGACGAGGCCTGGACGTTCCTCGACTCGCCCGGCTACCCCGACTTCGTGGCCGAGGCGACCGGCGCGCTGTACGGCGCCGACCTCGTGGTGGGCGTCGTGAGCTGCGCCAGCGGCGTGACGTTCAACGTGCGCCAGAAGATGGAAGCGGCGCGCAGGCTCGGTCGCGGCCGCGCGATCCTCGTCACGCACCTCGACGACCCGAACACGAACTTCGACGAGCTGGTCGAGGAGCTGCGCAACGCCTTCGGCACGACGTGCGTGCCGTACCTGCTGCCGGATCAGTCGGGTCCGGGCTTCAAGCGCGTGCGCCGCACGATCGAGGACAAGGAGAGCCCCTGGCGTCAGGACCTGATGGACGAGGTCATGGACGCTTGCGAGGACGAGGAGCTCATGAACCGCTACCTCGAGACCCAGGAGATGGACGAGGCGGCGCTCAAGAAGCTCCTGCCGCACGCCTTGGTCGCGGGCTCGATCGTGCCCATTTTGGTGTGCAACCCGGTGACGGGCACGGGCCTGGCCGAGGTGGTCGAGTTCTTCGAGCACTACGCACCCGGCGCGGACGAGGTCCACTTCCGCTCCGAGGACGGCACCGAGATCAAGCCGGATCCTTACGGCGACCTGACCGGGGTCGTGTTCAACGTGAAGAGCGACAGCCACGTCGGCAAGGTGTGCATCGCGCGCATCCACCGCGGCACGCTCTCGGCACAGGGTTCCATCGTGGGACCGAAGTCCCCCGACAAGGGCGAGAAGATCGGCGGTCTCTTCCGCGTCGTCGGCAAGAAGCGCGAGCCGATCGACAACGCCGGGCCGGGCGAGATCGTGGCCATCACGAAGGTCGACGGGCTGGGCTTCGGCCAGACGTTCACGTCGCCGGGCAAGAAGGCCGCGTCCGTGCCCATGCCGCCGCTGCCCCACCCGATGGTGGCCGTCGCGGTCCAGCCCAAGACGCGCGCCGACGAGCAGAAGATCGGCGAGGCGCTGCACAAGATCGAGGCCGAGGACCCGACGTTCAAGATCGAGCACGACCCGCTGACGCACGAGATGGTCGCACGCGGGATGAGCGACCTGCACCTGCAGGTGATCGAGTCGCGGCTCAAGCGCCGCTACGGCGTCGAGATCTCCACCCACGCGCCACGCATCGCCTACAAGGAGACGGTCCAACGCTCTTCGGAAGGCCACCACCGCCACAAGAAGCAGTCCGGCGGGCGCGGCCAGTTCGGCGAGGTCTACCTGCGCGTCAAGGCGCTGCCGCAAGGCACGGGCTTCGTGTTCAGCGACATGGTCGTGGGCGGCACGATCCCGCGGAACCTGATCCCGGCGGTCGAGAAGGGGATCCGCGAGATCGTCGCGTCGGGCGTGCTGACGAACGGCGAGGTCGTCGACGTCGAGGTCGAGCTGTACGACGGCAAGTACCACGACGTCGACTCGGACGAGGCCAGCTTCAAGATCGCCGGGGCGCGCGCCTTCCGCGACGGCTTCACGCAGGCCAGCCCGGTGCTGCTCGAGCCGATCATGGAGCTCATGATCCACGTGCCGACGCACGCCGCGGGCGCGATCTTCTCCGACATCACGAGCCACCGCCGCGGACACGTCGTCGACCAGGACAACGACGAGGCCGGCTCGATCACGATCATCAAGGCGCACGCGCCGCTGTCGTCGGTGTTGACGTACCACCGCGACCTGAAGTCGCAGACGGCCGGCGAGGGCTCGTACACGATGAAGCACTCGCACTACGCGCAGGTGCCGATGGCGGAGCAGCAGCGGGTGCTCGCCCAGTACGGCAAGAAGCACGACGACGAGTAGGGTGCCTGGAACGACTCTGACTGGTTCGGCTTGACGCGCGAATCGCGCTTGTGCGGTGCTCGAACCTGGCGGAGTCGTTCCTGGCACCGTACTCGTCACCGTAACCCGGCGAACCTGGCGCCGTTCATTGCCTCTGACGCAGTCGCAGCGTCAGGGCAATCCGACCATGCGGTCGCGCGTCGTACGGAGCCAGGAACAACCCCCACAGGTTCGCGCACCGCAACCCGCACACACCGCGGTTCTACGCCGAACCCGTCAGGGTTGTTCCAGGCACCGTACGACCAACCTGTCGGAAGAACTTTCGCACGGAGCTGAGCGCCCGCCGCCACACGGCGAAACGCACACCGGACTCCAGTCTTCGACTGTCGCCTGTCGATCCAAGCCGCGCCCCAGACCCTTGGAAGGCGTGTGCCCATGATCACGATGGAAGAACTCCTGGCGCTGATGGTGCGTCAGGGCGGCTCGGACCTGCATATCTCGATCAACTCGCCGCCGCGCATCCGCATCGACGGTGAGCTGCTGCCGGTCGAGCACCCGGCGCTGTCGCCCGACGACACGCGCCGTCTCTCGACGAGCGTGCTGACGTCGGATCAGATCGCGCGCCTCGATCGCGAGCTCGAGCTGGACTGCTCGTTCGGCCTCGAAGGCCACGGGCGCTTCCGCGCCAACGTCTTCTTCCAGCAAGGCGCCGTCGCCTGCGTCATGCGTTCGATCCCGCACGCGATCCCGGACTTCGACAAGCTCGGCATGCCCAAGCCGGTCTGCGAGAAGATCTGCAACATGAACTCCGGCCTGGTGCTCGTCACCGGCGCCACGGGTTCGGGCAAGTCGACCTCGCTGGCGGCGATGATCGACTACATCAACACGAACCAGCAGGGTCACATCATCACGATCGAGGACCCGGTCGAGTTCACGCACCGCCACAAGAAGTGCATGGTGAACCAGCGCGAGATCGGCGCGGACACACAGGGCTTCGGCCGGGCGCTGCGCAGCGTCCTGCGTCAGGACCCGGACTACGTGCTCGTCGGCGAGCTCCGCGACCTCGAGACGATCGAGGCCGCGCTGACGCTCGCGGAGACGGGCCACCTGACGTTTGGCACGCTGCACACGTCCGACGCGGTGCAGACCGTGAACCGCATCATCGACGTGTTCCCGTCGCACCAGCAGGCGCAGGTGCGCACGCAGCTCTCGTTCACGCTGGAGGCGGTCTTCTGCCAGCAGCTCCTGCCCGTCGCCAACGGCCGCGGCCGGGCGCTGGCGGCCGAGATCATGCTGGCCACGCCGGCCATCCGCGCACTGATCCGCGACGGCAAGGGCCACCAGGTCTACTCGCAGATCCAGACGGGCGGACGCCTAGGCATGCGCACGATGTCGTCGTCGCTGGCCGAGCTCGTGCGCGCCAACAAGGTCACGCTGGCCACCGCCGAGCGCTTCGTCGGCGAGCCGGGCGAGCTGCGCACGCTGGCCCGCGGGGCGGCCTGAGCCACCTGGCATGGTCCGCGTCTCGGGGAAGATCCGCCGCCTGCTCGTTGACGCCGGCCTCGTCACCGAGGCCGACTGGAACGTCGCGCGCGACAAGGGCGGCAACGTCCTCGACCGGCTGCTCGCGGCCGGCACCGTCCAGGAGCACAACCTGCTCGAGGTCCTGGCGCGCGCCAGCGGCGTGGCGCCGATCGACATCGGCCAGGCGACGCCCGATGCGGCGGCCGTGGCCGCGCTGCCGCAGGACACGTGCCTCGAGCACACGATCCTGCCGCTCTCGAAGAACGGCGACCTCCTGACGATCGCGATCAGCGATCCGTTCGACGTCCTCCTGATCGACGACCTGAAGCGGCGCACCGGCTGCCAGATCCGGCAAGTGCTCTCGTCGCCGCCGGCGCTGCAGAAGGCGCTCGAGCGCGTGTTCCAGAACGGAGCGAAGCAGGTCGAGTCGATGCTCGGCGACGTCAACGCCAGCCAGGACCAGCTCGAGGTCAAGACCGACGCGAACGCGGTCCAGGAGCTGACCGACGCCGCGCTCGAGGCCGGCGGCGAGGATTCGCCGGCCGTCAAGCTCTGCAACATGATGATCCTGAAGGCCCTCAAGGAGAAGGCCAGCGACATCCACGTCGAGCCGGGCGAGAAGGGCCTGCGCATCCGCTACCGCGTCGACGGCTCGATGCGGGTCGTGATGACGCCGCCCAAGGGCATCGCCAACGCCTTGATCTCGCGCCTCAAGATCATGGCCTCGCTCGACATCGCCGAGCGCTTCGTGCCGCAGGACGGCAAGTTCCAGGCGCGTTTCGAGGGCCGGACGATCGACTTCCGCCTCTCGATCCTGCCGGTCGTCGGCGGCGAGAAGGCCGTCATGCGGATCCTCGACGGCGGCTCGGCCGCGCTCAAGCTCGACACGCTGGGCTACGAGCTGCAGACCGTCGAGCACATCCGCAAGGCGATCAACGCGGCCTACGGGATGGTGCTGATCACCGGCCCGACGGGCTCGGGCAAGTCGACCACGCTGTACTCGTGCGTGCAGGAGGTCGCGACGCCCGACATCAACGTCGTGACGGTCGAGGACCCGGTCGAGTACCGCATGGACGGCATCAACCAGGTGCCGGTCAACCCCAAGCGCGGCCTCACGTTCGCCGGCGCGCTGCGCTCGATCCTGCGCCAGGACCCGGACGTCGTGCTCGTGGGCGAGATCCGCGACACGGAGACGGCCGACATCGCGATCAAGGCCGCGTTGACGGGCCACCTGGTGCTGTCCACGCTGCACACGAACGACGCGCCCAGCACGATCACGCGCCTCATGGACATGGGCGTCGACCCGTTCATGGTGTCGAGCTCGCTCCTGTGCATCGGCGCCCAGCGTCTGGCGCGCAAGATCTGCGAAGGCTGCCGAATGCCGCTGGAGCTGCCCGAGAAGGAACTTCTTTCCCTGGGTTTCAAGCCCGAGGAGATCCCCGGGATCAAGCTCTACAAGCCCAAGCCCGAGGGCTGCCCGCGCTGCACGGGTGGCTACAAGGGCCGCTTCGCGATCCTCGAGTCGATGTACCTCGACGACAACCTCAAGCGAATGATCGTCGAGCGCCGATCCGTCCTCGACCTGAAGGCCGAAGCGGTCCGAGGCGGGATGCTGACACTGCGCCGCGTCGGACTCCTGAACGCCCTGCGCGGCCGGACCTCCTTGGAGGAGATCCTGCGCACGACCCTCGATGACTGACCCCCGATGACAGGACGCACGACGTGATCACCTTCAAGTACGCGGCCAAGGACTCGGCCGGAAAAACGATCGAGGGCACGATCCAGGCCAACGACCGCAACGAGGTCGTGGCCGAGCTTCGCCGCAAGAACCTCGTCGCGATGCGCGTCGACGAAGCCGGTGGGATGGCCACCCGGAAGGCGAACAGCCGCGCCAAGGGCGGCGGCGGCGGGTTCTTCGCCAGGAAGCCCAAGGCGTCCAAGACGGAGCTCGTGATCTTCACGCGCCAGCTCTCGACGATGATCGGCGCCGGCCTGGCGCTGCTCGAGTCGCTCGAGGTGCTGGGCGACCAGGCCGAATCGACGGGCCTGAAGATGACCTGCGAGCGCCTCGTGTCCGAGGTGCGCGGCGGCAGCGACCTGTCGGCCGCGATGGAGATGTGCCCGGGCGCTTTCGACGAGCTCTACGTCGCGATGGTGCGCGCGGGCGAGGTCTCCGGCCAGATGGACATCATCCTCGATCGCCTGGCCGACTACCAGGAAGCCGCGGAGCACCTGCGCCGCGAGATCAAGTCGGCCATGACCTACCCGGTCATCTCGATGATCCTGGTCCTGGGCATCACGGCCTTCCTGATGCTGGGCGTCGTGCCCGGCTTCCGCCAGGTCTTCGATTCGCTCGACACGGAGCTGCCGGCGATCACGACGTTCGTGCTCGAGACGGCCGAGTGGATGAAGGCCAACGTGATCACCTGGGTCGGCGGCGGCTTCGCGGCCGTGGTCGGCTTCTTCATGTTCAAGAAGACCGAGCGCGGCACGTACATGTGCGACAAATTCCTGCTGAAGGCGCCGATCTTCGGGCCCCTGGCGCGCAAGATCGCGCTGGCGCGATTCTCGCGCACGTTCGCCACGCTGATCCGCTCGGGCGTCCCGATCATGGGCACCCTCGACATCGTCGCGCAGACGTCCGGCAACAAGATCATCTCGCAGGTCGTGCTCGACTCGCGCGAGAGCGTGCGCGCCGGAAACCTGCTCTCCGAGCCGCTGGCCAAGTCGCCGGTCTTCCCGAAGATGGTCACGCGCATGATCGCGATCGGCGAGCGCACCGGCTCGCTGGAAGTGCTCCTGGAAAAAATTGCCGAGTTCTACGACGCGCAGGTCAAGGCCGCCGTCAAGTCGCTCACCAGCCTGATCGAGCCGCTCCTGATCTCCGTCATGGGCGTGATCGTCGGCGTGGTCGTCATGTCGGTCTTCCTGCCGATCCTGGACGTGGTCAGCACGCTGGGCGGGAAGTGATCTGGAGGGGCTCAAGGACCGCCGGGTGATTTACCGACACATGACAGCGACGGACAGCGATGGGCGAGGGGCGCGAGCCCGACGTCGGTCGCGAACCGGTGCGCGGTCCCTGCAAGGAAACGTGCGTCGGGGAACAACGTGGGTCGGCCCGGTGGTCCGGGACGACGGGGAAGCAAGGGGGCCGTCAGGCCCGCAAAGTCAGGCGGCAGACAGCCCCTGGAGGGAATAGAGGTCAAAATGATGCGGAATCGAAGCAACTCGGGTTTCACTCTCATCGAGCTCATGATCGTGGTCGCGATCATCGCGATCATCGCGTCGATCGCGATCCCGAAGCTCATGAGCGCGCGTCTGTCGGCCAACGAGGCCGCTGCGATCGCCACGCTGCGTTCGATCAGCTCCTCGCAGGCGCAGATTCAATCGTCGTCCGCGATCGACACCGACGGTGACGGCGGCGGCGAGTACGGCTACTTCGCCGAAATGTCCGGCGTCCTGCCGATGCGCATCGGCGTCGCCGGTGTCGCCGCGGTCGGAGTCGTCGGTACGGACGAGCTGACGCCGGCCGTGCTTTCGACGGCCTTCGGCAACGTCGACGTCAACGGCTTCGTCAGCCGCTCGGGCTACTTCTTCCAGATGTGGCTGCCCGACGCCACGGCCGGCGGTCTGACGCCTGGTCTCCCGGAAGCCCCGGGCGGCGGCGCGATCGGCGGTCCCTTCCCGGACGGCAACAACGCGGAGATCCTGTGGGCCTGCTACGCGTGGCCGATCGACGTGAACGGCACGGGCAACCGTGCGTTCTTCTGCAACCAGGAAGGCGACCTGCTCCAGTTCCAGAACCGTCTGGCGGCGCCGTTCACCTCCAACATCCTGACGCCGACCTTCGACAGCGCCTTCACGACGGCGGGCGACATGGCCTCGGCCCTGCGCATCGCCCTCGTGGGTGCCGACGGCTCGATCTGGACGCCGGTCCAGTGATGCCTGCGTCCCGACCCGGGTGACCGGGGCGGGCACGATTCGAGCGGGGCGTCGCGCGCGAGCGCGGCGCCCCGCGCTCGTTCTCCATGGCTGCGGCTCAGAGCGAGGCTGCGAGACCGAACAGCCGGCGCGCGTTCTCCGACGACGTCCTCGTCAGGTCCGCGGCACTCTCGCCGCGCAGCTGCGCCACGAACTCGAGAGTCTCGCGCACGAGCGCCGGCTCGTTCGGCCAGCGGCCGCGGTGCCGCTGCGGCGCGAGGAACGGGCAGTCCGTCTCGAACACGATGCGGTCGGCCGGCACGGCGCGCGCCGCGGCCTGGATGTGCTCGTTCTTCGGGTACGTGACGACGCCCGAGAACGAGATGTGGAAGCCCAGCTCCAAGTAGCCGGGCAACTCGTCGACGCCCATCGTCCAGCAGTGCATGACGCCGAGCGCACTCCGTGCAGACCGCAAGAGGGCCAGCGTGTCCTCGTGCGCGTCACGCGAATGCACGACGAGCGGCTTGCCGAGGTCGCGCGCCAGCTCCGCTTGCCAGCGGAACCCGATCGCCTGCGCCGCGCGCGGCGAGAATTCCTTGAAGTAGTCGAGGCCCGTCTCGCCGACCGCCACGCACTCCGGCAGCGCGCACAGCCGCTCGATCTCGGCGCGCGCGGCCGCGTCGATCCCGGCCGCGTCGTGCGGGTGGATGCCGGCGGTGGGGGACAGCTCGGGCCGGCCGCGGCACAGCTCGAACGCCGCGACGGAGCTCTTCACGTCCGTGCCGACGACCACGATGCGCCCGACACCCGCCGCGCGGGCGCGCTCCAGCACGCCGTCGAGATCCTGCCCGAGCCCGTCCCAGAACAGGTGCGCGTGCGTGTCGGTGATCACGAACCGCAGTTCTTCTCGAGCATGTCCGCAAGGAAAAGCAGGAAGTTCACGTCCTGCTCCTTGTCGGCGACCGCGCGGAAGATCGCGCAGGCGGTCTCCGCCGGGAGCGTCGCGCGCAGCGCCTGCGCCGCCATGCGCCGCAGGTAGCCGTCGCCGGTCGACTCCACGATGAGCGCCCGCAGCGCCTTCTCGCCGCGCGGATCGGGGCGCTTCCCGAGCTCCTTGACCGCGCGCACGCGCGCCGAGCCCTCCTGAGCCAGGTCGGTCGCGACGTCGCACAGCTCCGGCACGGGTGAGCGCCCGGTCTTGTCGCAGGCCGTGCACCAGGCGAGCACCAGGAACTCCACCGGCGGCGTCGTCTGGTTGCGCACCTTGCGCAGGACGAGCGGCTCGAGGATCGGCAGCGCGCGCTCGGGCGCGACCTCGGCTAAAAGTAGTGCCGCCTCCGTGCGCAGATCGAGCGCCGGACCGTACTGCGTGACCAGGTTCTCGAGCAGCGGCAGCGCGTCCGCGGTGGCCGCCTTGGCGCCGACGGTCAACAGCCCTTTCTCGACCGCGACGACCTTCGTCTCCTGCGTCTGCAGCGCGCGCAGGGCCGCCCGTCCGACTTCGGGACCGGCGGCCGCGAGCTCGGCCGTGAGCTCCAGGCCGCGCACGAACTTGCGGTCGCTGATGTCGGACGTGACCGTCTCCTCGAGCGGCTTCAGGACCTCGACGTACTCCTGGATGCGCGCCTCCGGTGAGCGCGCCGTAGGTCCCGTGCCCTGCGTGTCGTCGCAGGCCGCGAGGACGACGAGCAGGGCCAGCGTGAGGCAAGCCCCACGCCATCGGTTCGCTCCCGCACGCCGAGCGTGCGGTCCGTGGAGCCGCGGGCAGGCCGGGCGAGCGATCGCGCTCGGTGCGGGGAAGCGGGGCGGAGGGTTGGTCATGCAGGCGCGATCGGCACGGGAGTTGACCTGGGAGCCGCGACAGTCTCCGTCCAGCCTGGCAGGGCTGGCAAGAGCCGCGCCAAGGGGACGCGGCGGCGGCGGCAGGCCCCACGGAAAATCCGTGGCAACCCTTCGAAGGCGGAAGATAGAGTGCGCGACCCCCATTCCCGAGCCGGGACTCCCGGCGCGTCCTCTCCGGCGTGCCTTGTTGGGACCCATCCTCTCTCCCCGCTCCGCCCCTTGCAGAAGTCCATGAACGTCTTTGGTCGTTCCCTGACCGTCTTCAGCGTCGGACTCGCCCTCACACTGGCCGCCTGTTCGGGCGGCAGTACCGGTGGGGGCTCCATGTACATCGAGACCTGCAACCTGGGCTGTGGCAACGGCCAGGGCGGCAACCAGGTCACCTGCCAGTACAACCAGACCGCGATCAACCAGGAGATCGCCGTCTACTTCTCGCAGGACGTGGACGAGAGCTCGATCGACTCGGCCTCCTTCGAGATCGTCGACATCACCTCGGGCGCCTCCCCGAACGGCACGCGCTTCCGCGACCCGAACAACCCCAAGAAGATCGTGTTCCGCCCGGCCGTGACCTTCGAGTCGGACGGCACGATCAGCTTCGGGTTCCTGGAGAACGCCACCTACCGCGTGACGGTCGAGGGCGTCAGCCAGGGCGACGACGGCCCCTACATCCGCAGCCTGTCGGGCGCGCAGAACCAGAGCCGCCTCCTGTGCGACTTCCGCACCTCCCAGCCCGCCATCGACCTGGTCTTCGGGCCGCCGACGGTAGCCGTCTTCGTCAAGCAGGCGGACACCGCGACCGCGGACGTGGAGGACTTCATCCCCGACGTCCCGCTGACGGCCTTCCCGGAGGTCACCGACGTGTGGCGCGGCTCGGCGGCCATCCCGTCGGACGTCATCTTCACCTTCAACGACCTGATGAACCCGGCGACCCTGGCCGACCCGCAGACGGGCCTGGCCGCGTTCGTCACGATCGAGGTCGACCTGGACGGCATCCTGTCGACGACCGACGACCGGACGACCCTGTTCGGCAACTACCTCGTCGAGCTCGACCCGATCTTCCTGCGCACGACGATGACCTTCACGCCCACGGACGGGCTGATGCCCTCGTCGGGCTCGCTCGATCCGCTCGTGAACCCGACCGGCCTGCCGCGGCAGATCGTGGTCACGGTCCCGGGCAACCTGCAGGACGTGGCCGGCAACGGCATCGCGAACCCGGGCGTGCTGCCGTTCGTGACCGAGTTCATCCAGATCGACCCGGTGATCCTGCCGGACGCGGACGGCGAGGACTTCGACGACACGAGCAACGCCGACCTGAACCGCACGAGCGCGGTGTGGGGCGCCGGCAAGCTGACGCGCGGCCAGGGCGGCGGCCGCGGTCGCCTGGGCAGCCTGCGCGTGCGCAGCAGCCAGACCGTGGTGATCGACACGGACAGCCAGACGTTCCCCTTCGTCCTGACCGGGAACCACGACGTCCTGACCGACCTGAACCCGGTCGACGACTACGACGCGCTCGACCACAACGCCTGGCCGACGATCACGGTCACGGACGGCGCGTTCGAGTTCGCCAACCTCGCGATCGAGCAGGGCGGCACGCTGCGGTTCACCGGCAGCCGGCCGGCGCGCGTGCTCGTGCGCGGCAACGTCAACATCCAGGGCGTCCTCGACGTCGGTGGCTCGACGTCGCTGCAGCACGCCTCGAGCGACACCCTGGGCGGCGTAGGGGGCCTGGGCGGCGCGAACGCCGGTGCCGGCGGCGACGGTGCGACCCGCCTGGACTCGGGCGGCACGAACCTGACCACCGTCGGCGGCGTCGACGTGCCCAACGCCAGCGTGTACGTCGAAGGCCGCCGGGGCGAGGGCGTCGGCACCGAGGACTTCGTCGCGGCCGGCTTCGGCGGCGACCACTGGCCGGTCACGACGCCGACCTCGACCAACCTGGCCCCGCCCAACAACGCCGACCTGCGCATGAGCACGATCCTGGGCTCGTGCCTGTCGGGTCAGGTCTCGATCCCCGGCGGGGGTGGCGGCTACGCGACGGACGGCCTGGTCGGTACGGCGATGACGTTCCCGGGCGCCGAGCTCAGCCAGGACGGGACGTCGAACACGCCGCCGCCCGGCAGCAGCGGCGTCGGCGGGGACTCGGACGAGGTCGCCCTGGAACCGCCCGGGGCGCCCCCGGTCAAGCGCAAGCTGACCTTCGAGCTGGGCTACCTGCGCGGCGGGTCCGGCGGGGGCGGCGGCGGCGCGAACGTCTACGGCACGGAGTCGAACGGCCTGGCGCCGGTGTGCGAGGGCGACACGGCCGAGATCTCGACCTTCCGCGACCACTCGGGCTGCGGCGGTGGTGGCGGGGGCGGCGCGGTCCAACTCGTGTGCGGCGGCCAGTCGCTTTCGATCAGCGGCCTGATCGACGCGAGCGGCGGCGATGGTGGCAGCACGCCGACCGTCCTGCCGACCGACACGAACGAGGACTTCCTGCGTCCCAAGCGCGGCACGCCGGGCGGCGGCGGCTCGGGCGGCGCGATCCGCATCCAGGCCCAGAACTTCTCCGACTCGTCCCTGGCGTCGGCGACCCCGCCGCGGCTCAACGTCGACGGCGGCCTGGGCGGCGTCAACTCCCTGAACGCGCGCGGCGGCAAGGGCGGCGCGGGTCTCGTGCGACTCGAAGGCTTCGCTGTCACCCCGACGGCCAGTGTCGTCGCGTCGCTGCTGGCGCCCACGGACACCGACGTGGTCGGCACGGACGCGATCAACATCCTGTCGATCGGCGGCTGGAGCCAGCCACGCTTCCGCCCCGAGACCTACTCGGGCGCGGCCTCGTGCTGGATGCGTCCCGAAGGCAGTTTCTTCCAGATCGTGTTCATCGACGACACGCCGGCGAACCCGGATCCGGTCCTGCGCTACGGCTGGGACATGGACGTGATCTTCGGGCCCTCGAGCCAGCACTTCAGCTACCGCGATCCGGCGAACAGCCCGTTCGCGGGGCAGAGCTTCGAGGAGCGCTACCCGAACCTGTTCGGGGCCATGCCCGGCTCCTACCTCGTCGTGCGCTTCCAGGGCGCGCGCGGTGCGGGCCAGATCTCCGACCTGTGCAACGTCGACGAGAGCCTGCAGATCGTGGCCAACTCGCTGACCCCCTGGGTCACGCACCCGGCCGACCTGAACGACTTCTCGCCGCGCCCCGACATGATCCGCTTCGCGGTCGTCTTCGACTTCGCCGCGGCCGGGCCGGGCTCCGAGCAGGCGCAGATCCAGGGCATCACCGCGCTGAGGATCCGGACCCAGCCCGACTGATGTCGACGACGCCTGCGCCCGCGCGGCGCGCACATGCGGAGGGACCTCGCCGGTTCCTCCGCCGTCGTTTCCCGTGAGGCACCGCTCCGATTTCGTCCTGCGCGCGGCCTGGACGCTCGCGCCCGACGGCGTCTGGGTCGAGGGCGGGGGCGTGCACGTGCGGCGCGGCCGCGTGGTGTCGATCCTGGCCTCGCCGGGAGCCGTGACGCGCAGCGGGCTGCCGACCGAGGACCTGGGCGACGTCCTGCTCCTGCCGGGCTTCGTCGACGCGCACGCGCACCTGGAGCTCTCGGGCCTGGCCGGTGCCGTCGCGCCCGGCGCGTCGTTCCCCGACTGGATCCGCGCGCTCCTCGCTGCACGCGCACAGCGAACGCCGCACGACCTCGAGCGCGACGCGCGCGCCGGCGCTGCGCGGCTCCTCGGCACCGGCACGACGTGCGTCGGCGACATCGACACGAGCGCTGCCCTGGCGCGCTCGATGTCGCGCACCGAGCCAGGTTCCCACCCACCGGATCGAGCCCTGGGGATGCGGCCTTCTCTGCGCGTGCGGCGCTTCCGCGAAGTGCTCGACGCGGGTGATCCCGCGCGCGCCACGGCCGCGCTGCGCGTCTTGGAAGACGGAGGTCCCGGCGCGCCGCTGTGGAGCGAAGGGCTCTCGCCGCACGCGCCCTACACGGTCAGCTCGCGCCTTTGGGCCGAGCTGGGTCGCATCGCGCGCCGCCGCCGTCTGCCGGTCGCGATCCACTGGGCCGAGACGCGCGCGGAGACCGAGTGGCTCGAGCACGGCGGCGGGACGTTCGCCGCGCTGCTGCGACATCCGCCCGCGCGATCGGGTCTGGACGCGATCGAGCAGGCCGGGCTGCTCGGAGCGCGCACGGCGCTCGTGCACGGCAACGACGCGACCGCAGCCGAGCGCGAGCGCGTCGCGCGCGCGGGCGCCACCCTCGTGCACTGTCCCGGGACGCACGCGTTCTTCGGGCGCGAGCCCTTCGACGCGCGCGCCTGGGTGCGGGCTGGAGTCCCGCTCGCGCTGGGCACGGACTCGCTGGCCAGCAACGCCGACCTCGACATGCGGCGCGAGATGGCGCTCTTCCGCGCCGCGCACCCCGGCTTCACGGCGCTCGACGTGCTGGCCTGCGCGACGGAGCACGCCGCGCGCGCGGTCGGACACGCGGGGCGCATCGGGACGCTGCGGCCGGGCGCCTGGGCCGACCTCGCCGCGCACGCGGTCCCGGGAATCGACGGGCCTGCGCGTCTGGAAGCGCTCACACACGGTTTGGGACGTGTCACGGGCGTCTGGATCGCCGGAAACGCGCCCGCACGGGGCTTGCTCGAGGAAACAGGGGCTCTGCGAGGATTCCCGGACCTCGAGAATCGGAAATCGGGCCGGCGCGGCGCAGAATGAGCCCGAGCTCGACGCACCATGAACGCCCGGCCGAACCAGCTCCTCGATCCGGCCCAAGCTCGCGCATTGGAGCTGCTGAAGAAGGGACGGCGCTTCGTCCTGTGCGGGCACATGCGCCCCGACGGCGATTGCCTGGGATCGCAAACGGCGATGGCGCGCGTGCTCGAGGCGCTGGGCAAGGAGGTCTGGATCTACAACCCGGACGCGCCCGAGCCGCGCTACGACTACCTGGCACGTGACGTGAAGTTCCGTGCGTACGACGGAGCTCCGTTGCCGCAGCACGACGTCTCCGTGCTGCTCGACTTCTGCGAGCTGTCGCGCACCGGCGCGATGGAGCCGGCGCTGGCGGCGCACGCTTCCAAGAAGCTGGTGATCGACCACCACGTGCCGCCCGGCTCGCCCTGGTGGGACGAGGCCTTCGTCGACGTGCGCGCCGCGGCCACCGGGCTCCTGGTGCGGCGCATTGCCGCGCACCTGGGCGTCGAGCTCGATGCGGCCGCCGCGCGCGGCGTCTTCACGTCGCTCGTGACCGACACGGGCTGGTTCAAGTACAGCAACACGGACGCCGAGACGCTGGCGGTTGCTTCCGAGATGGCGCGGCTTGGCGTCGAGCCGAACCGCATCTATGCGGCCCTGCACCAGCGGCAGCCGGCCGGACATCCGCCGGCGCTGGCGCGCGCGCTCGAGCGGCTCGAGTACCACGCCGACGGACGGCTGGCGGTGATCGACCTGCCGGCGTCGGCCGACTCGGCCGCGCTCGACACGGACGAGGTGCTCGACATCGTGCGCGCGGTCGAGCGGGTCGAGGTCGTCCTGCTGCTGCGCGAGGTCTCCGGCGGCGCCGTCAAGCTCTCGGCGCGCAGCAAGAGCGCGTTCGACGTGCACGCGCTGGCGAAGCAGTTCGGCGGCGGCGGCCACAAGAAGGCCTCGGGCGCCACGATCACCGGGACTCTCCCGCAAGTGTGCGCGCGCGTCGTCACCGCCGCGCTGGACGCTCTGGCCGCGGGGGCACGGCTTGCCGCGGAGACACGGCTTGCGGAGACCTGGCCGGCTGCGGAGAGACGGAGCGGCGGATGAGGTTGGCGGTCGTCTCCGACCTGCACGCGAACCGCGCTGCCCTCGAGGCGGTGTTCGCGCACGTGCGCGCGCAGGAGATCTCGCGCATCGTCTGTCTGGGCGACGTGGTCGGCTACGGGCCCGATCCCGAGTACTGCGTCGACCTCGTGCGCGGCCACGCCGAGTGGTGCCTGCTCGGGAACCACGACGAGGCGCTCTTCGCCGGCGCCGAGGACTTCAACCCGCACGCGCGCGCCGCGATCGAGTACACGCGCGAGCGGATGAACCCGCACTGGTATAGCTCGAGCGATCGCAAGGCGCGCTGGCAGTGGCTGCGCGCGCTGGAGAAGCAGCGCGAGGAGGGCCGCTTCCTGTTCGTGCACGGCAGCCCGCGCGACCCCGTGCGCGAGTACGTGCTCTCCACCGACGGCTTCCTGAACCCGGAGAAGATGCGCGACATCTTCGCGCAGTTCGGCGGACACGAGGTGACGCTGGCCGGCCACACGCACCAGCCCGGCCTGCACGACGAGGACCTGCGCTTCCACGGCCTCGAGGGCCGCGCCGAGCTGACGCTGCCGCTGCCGAAGGGCCGCCGCGCGTTCGTGAACGTCGGCTCGGTCGGCCAGCCGCGCGACGGCGACAACCGCGCGTGCTACGCGGTGCTCGAGGACGAGTCGGTGACGTGGCACCGCGTGGCGTACGACTACCGCATGACGATGGAGCGCATCCGGCAGACGGGCGTGCTGCCGGAAGTGCTGGCGCGGCGGCTGGAGATCGGCAAGTGAGTACAGCGGT
>JANNQS010000038.1:0-104102 GCA_031400875.1 Planctomycetota bacterium
CGCCTCGACGCGGCGCACGGCGGCGTCGAGCACGTCGGCCGTCGGCGCGTCGCCGCGCGCCCGGCTCTGCTGCGACGCGGCGCGCAACCCGGCCGAGGCCGCGGTCGCTGGCGCGAGCGATGCGGACGGCACCGCGCGCTCGAGCGCCAGCGCGACGAGAGCCGCGCCGGCCAGAGGGGCGACGAGCGCCAGCGGCGAGCGCGGCAGTGCCGCTCGCAGCAGATCGCGCGGCGTGACGCGCGTGGCGACGCGCGCGGCCAGCAGAGCGACGAGGTCCGTGACGTGGGATCGACGCAGCGCGTCGAGCGCGGCCGGCAGCGCACCTTCGAGGCCGGCGCGTTCGTCCGCGCGGCGCGCGACGCTCGCGGGGCGGGGCGGGTGCTCGCGCCAGAGCATGGCACCCGCGGCGACGCCGACCACGGCGGCGACGAAGACGAGCGGCAGCGACAGCGCGCTGCCCTCCAGGAGCCCGGTGGTCACGACGCAGGCTGCGGCGAACGTCGCGGCGGCCGCGCATTCGAGCGCGCGCAGCGCCGCGTGCAGTCGCGCCGCACGATCCGCCGCGCGAACGAGTGTTGCGACCGCGGCGTTGATCTCAGCGCTCCTCGCGCCGTTCGACGCGCACCGCCTCGTGCAAGCGCGCTTCCACGTCTGGCGGGCACGTGACCAGGCGCTCGCGCGAGAAGACGAGCTCGACCTGGCTGCCGCGCTCGGGCATCAGCCAGAAGTTCGATTGCCAGGCCGTCTGGTCCTCGCACTCGGGCAGCGCACCCGTGAGCAGCGTGTTGCCCTGCTCGAAGAACGCGATGTTGATCAGGTTGCCCTCGAGGTCGGCCGCGAAGGCCTCCTCGGGGTTGTCCTGCCGCAGGCGCAGCATGCGCGAGCCCAGGTACACCCAGCGGTGACGTCGCATCGTCGCGCCCCGGCGCAGATCGAGGATCAAGTCCTCCATGCGGTGGAAGACGGTCTCGCCGTCGAGCTTCCAGGCCACGTACAGGTAGAAGCCGTCGCCCTGCGGCGGCGTGACCTCGTAGGCCGGCGCGCCCTCGCGCAGCTCCTCCGGCGTCGGCGGCGGATCGCGGCGCTTCCAGCGCGCGTTCTGACCCGGCTTCGCGTCCAGCGCAAGCAACGCCGCGTTGATGCGGCTGGCGGTGACGGTGGTCAGGAACGCGCTCTCGTGCACCGCGCCGCGCGGGTTCACGACGAGGTATTCGAGCAGCTCGCCGCGCACGAGGATCTCGGCCGGCACCGAGGCAATCGAGCGCTGGACGTCGAGCAGGATGCCCTCGGCCGCGAACGCTTCACGCATCTTTGCGGCGACGTCGGCCGAGATCGGCGGCGCCGGATCCTGCACCGGTGCACCGGACGGAACCGACGTGTCACCCGGTCCCAGGAGCGCCCCGACACCGAGGAATCCAGCGAGGATCGGGCCGATCAGGAAGGCGCGCATGCTCAACCGCCTAGCCCGCTGGGCGGCGGCGTCACGCTGGCGATGCCGACCCTTTCGAGATCCGTACGCACGAGCTGCTGCACCGCCTCGGCGTAGCGGCGGATCTCGTACTGCGCGTCGGGCTTCAGGCGCTGCTCCAGGAAGTGCAGCACGCCCTGCAGCGACACGGTCCAATAGGCTTGGCTGTACAGGCTCTGCGGCAGGCACATGCGCGCGATCTCCTTGGCGACGCCGCGCGCGATGCGCGCCTGGTAGCGCTCGAACGCCTCGCGGCACTCGGCCAGCATGAGCTCGCGCTCGCGCGCGTGGTCGAACGCGATGCCCAGGTCGACGGACGCCTGCTTGTTGCCGTGCGGCGGGTTCGCGCGCAGCACGTGCGGCACGTAGAACTCCTCCTGCCATTCCACGTAGCGTCCGGACACCTCGTTCCACGAGCAGCCCTTGTCCGTGTCGAACAGGACGTCGAACACCTCGAGGCTGACCGTCTGGCCCTCGACCTCGTACTCCCGCCAGCCGCTGCCGACCTGGTACTTGAACGCCTGGCGGAAGACGAAGAGCGGCGCCTTCCAGTGGAACGTGTAGAACGAGTGGCGGAACGGCGACGTGTGCCCGTGCTCCCACAGGAACGAGCACAGCGCTCGATCCTTGTCGTCGAAACCCTGCTTCTGCCGCTCGTACGAGATCCGCGCTGAGTTCACGACCTTGAGCGCCGGGTCGTGCTGCATGCGGTCGACGAGCGCGACGAATCCGACGCCGTCGTCCAACGTCAGCACGGCGCCGGGCGGCACCTGCAGAGCTTGAGCCTTGGCCATCAGGCGGAGTCTAGCCGCAGTTGTGCCTCGGGCAGGAAGGCGATCAGGTCGGAGGCCACGAGTCCGCGTTGTCCCAGTCGGGCCGCCGCGAGGTCGCCCGCGCGACCGTGCACGCGCACGGCCGAGGCGACGGCGTCGAACGGCGTCCACGCGGCGCTCGCGAGCGTCACCGTCTGCGCCAGGTAGGCGACTGCGATGCCGGTCAGCACGTCGCCCGCTCCGGCCGTCGCCATGCCCCAGTTGCCGCTGTCGTTGGTCCAGCTCCGCTCGGCGTCCGTGACGACGCTGCCACGACCTTTCAGGCACACGATCGCACGGTAGCGTTCGGCGATCTCGCGCGCGGCCTGCTCCCGACCGCGCGCGTCGGCCGGGATCGCGCGACCCAGGAGCCGCGCCGCTTCGCCCGGGTGCGGCGTCAGCACGAGCGCACCGCGGCGGTTCGCGACCAGCTGCGGTTCGGTCGCCACCAGCGCCAGCGCGTCCGCGTCGAGCAGCAGCGGGCCGCCGTACGAGCGCGCGGCGCGCTCGACGCAACCGCGCGCCACGGCGTCCGTGCCGAGCCCGGGACCGATCGCGATCGCGTGGTGCTCCTCCTCGCGTTCGAACGCGGTCAGGTCGTCCCTCATGAACACGGCCTCGGGCGCGGCCGGCGCGACGATCGACACGAGCGACGCGTCCCGACACCACACGCGCACGAGGCCTGCACCGGCCCGCTGCGCGGCCCGCGCAGAGAGGATCGCGGCGCCGGGCATCCACGCGCTGCCGCAGGCCAGCAGCACGCGGCCGGCTGTGCCCTTGTGCGCGTCCTCCGGGAGGCGCGGCGGCGGCGGAGGCTGCCAGGGCGTCATGATGTGCCCCTAGAAAGCGACCTCGGTGCGTCCGACCTCGCGGCCGGACCAGTTCGTGATGCGCTTCTCCTCCCACGATTCCAGCGCCGCAAGTTCGGCCTTCGTCGCGAAGCCGAAGCGCCGCAAGAGCTCGACGATCACCGGGTGCATGCCGCGGTAGTTGCCGTCGTCGATCTTGATCGCCAGCGCGCGTCCCGCGCCGCGCACGCCGATCGCGTAGACGGCCTCGCCGCCAACCTTGGGGAAGAGCCGCCCGCCCGTCACGCGCGCGATGTCGGTGCAGATTCTCTGGTAGTTTCCGGCGATCAGGGCCGGGTTCGCCGCGACGGCGTCGAGCATGCGCTCGCAGGCCGCGGCCCGGACCGGCGACAACCCCTCGGGGTTGCTGACGCGCGCGAACGCCGTCGCCAGCGCCGAGAGCGGCATCTGGAACGTCGGCGCGCTGCAGCCGTCGATCGCCGTGTACATGTCGCGGTCGGCCATGCCCGTCATGTCGAGCGCGGCCGCGCGCACGAGCCTCTGCGCCGGGCTGTCCGAATCCAGGTAGTGCTCCGGATCCGCGCCCAGGTGCACGGTCAGCGCCAGGAACCCGGCGTGTTTGCCCGAGCAGTTGTTGTGCAGCGCCGTCGGCTTGGCGTGCGCCTCGCGCAGCGCATTGCGCGCCTCGGGGTCGCCCGGCGCCTGCGAGCCACACTGCAGCGCGCGGGCGTCCAGGCCGATGCGCGCGAGCATGCGGCTGACGCCCTGCGTGTGCTGCGCCTCGGCGTTGTGCGACGCGAGCGCCAGCGCTACGTCCGGATCCGAATAACCGAAACGCTTGGCCGCGCCGCTCTCGAGCAGCGGCAGCGCCTGCAGGCTCTTGACCGAGCTGCGCGTGAAGATCGGCACCTTCCACGAGCCCAGGCCGTCGAGCACCGTGCCATCGGCGTCGCACACGACCCACGCGCCGCGGTGCTGGGACTCGACCTCCTCACCGCGCCACACGCGCACGAGCACGGGGTTCTCGGGGTAGAGGTGCCCGCGCCCTGCACGCACGCGCGCCTCGGGGGTCGCGCTGGGCTCGGCCCGGGTTTGGGAGTCCATGGTCGTCAGCGCCGAAGATACCACGCCCGAGCGCCGCATCTTCCGATGGACGCCCGCGCGTGGCATCCTCCGGCCGTGGGACTCTCCGATCCTTCCGCCGATCAGCCGATGGTGCCGGTCGAGCTGGCCCGGCTCGTCTTGTACGACAACGCCGAGCAGCAGTTCATCTACCTGCGCGAGGTCGGCGGCCAGCGCGGCTTCCCGATCGTGATCGGCGAGTCGGAGGCCAACGAGATCCGCCGCGTGGTGACGGGCCTGAAGACCGAGCGGCCGCTGACGCACCAGCTGGCCTACCAGGCGATCCGTGACCTGGGCCACGACCTGCTGCGCGTCGACATCGTCGACCTGCGCAACAACACGTTCTTCGCCCAGCTCGTGCTGCGCGACGCGCAGGGCGTGATCACCGCGGTCCTCGACGCGCGGCCGAGCGACGCGCTGGCGCTGGCGCTGCGCGCGCGCTGTCCCGTGCGGGTGTCGGAGACCGTGCTGGCGAGCTTGCGACCCGACCAGGGGCCCGAGATCGAGGGCGACGCGAAGGAAGACAAGCCCTGATGGCCGCGCAGCGCGCGTTCCGCTTGGTCGGAGCGCGCCGCGACGTGTAGCCTCTGCGCGGAGGCGTGGCAGAGTGGCCGAATGCGGCGGTTTTGAAAACCGCTGTGCCGCAAGGTACCGGGGGTTCGAATCCCTCCGCCTCCGCCACTCGTGCGATTCGCCGGTCGCGATCTACTCGCTGGCAGCGGCGCGGAATCGCCCGAGCATGGCCCCGCGCGCGTCGAAGAGCTCGAGCTCGTCGCCCGTGACGCGCCACGAGCGCGCGGCCTGGAGCGCGGTGAGGAGCGCCGATTCCTGATCCATGAGCTCGCTGGGACCCGCCATGCGCGTCGACGCCAGCCTCTCGATGCGCAGCGTGCCGGCGTCGAGCACGTAGGGCCCGAAGAACGAGTTCACGCCGCCGTGGCCGCGCACGCTGGCCACGTCGGCCTGGAAGTGCACAGTCGGCGGCTCCGACTTCATCCCGGGCCGCGCCGCCGTGCCGCGCAGCTCGAGGAGCTGCCACGTCGTGCCTTCGAACGGTTTGGCTTCGGCGGGTGACACAGGCGTCTCCGGCGTCGCGGGCGCGGAAGCGCGGCTCGTGGAGCACGCGGTCCCGATCGCGAGGAGCACTGCGGCGGTCGATGCGAGGAAGATCGTGCGCTTCATGGGTAGCTTTCGTGACCGAGTTCGCGACGCACGAGGAGTACCCACCGGCCGCCGTTCCGTCCAGCACACTGCACGCGCTGGACGTTCTCACTGCGCCAGCGCACCATGGCGCGCCCGTGATCCAGAAAGCCACCCAGAAGGCCCGCAACGTGCTGGGCGGCGAGCTCGCGACCTGCTCGCGCAAGCCGCTGACGGGTTTCACCCGCACGGGTTGCTGCGAAACGGGGCCGGAGGACGTGGGCGTGCACACCGTCTGCGTCCAGACGACCGCGGAGTTCCTGGCGTTCAGCAAGGCGCGCGGCAACGACCTCTCGACGCCGGCGCCGCAGCATGGCTTCGCAGGCTTGAAGCCCGGGGATCGGTGGTGCCTGTGCGCGGCGCGCTGGCGCGAGGCGTACGAGGCCGGCGCCGCCCCGCTCGTCGACCTGGCGGCGACGCACGAGGCCACGCTCGACTACGTGCCGCTCGAGGTCCTGCGCCAGCACGCTCTCCCAGCCAAGAAGGCCTGAGCGCATGTCCGCGCGCAAGAAGTCGACGAAGGGCTACGTCCACGGTTTCACGCGCGACGAGCAGGAGCGCCTCTACCGGCAAGCGCGCTTCCTCGAGCCGCGCGTGCACGAGGGCCTGCCCTACCGGCGCGCGAAGCAGCTGATCGAGATCGGCTGCGGCGTCGGCGCGCAGACCGACATCCTGCTGCGGCGGCACCCCGAGATGCACGTGACCGGCGTCGACGCGTCGGCACCGAACCTGAAGCGCGCGAAGAGCCACCTCGCGCGCCTGCCCTGGGCCAAGGGGCGCTACGCGCTGCACGCGGGCGACGCGGCCAGCCTCGACTTCGACTCGGACACGTTCGACTCGGCGTTCCTGTGCTGGATCCTGGAGCACGTTGCCGACCCGATGCAGGTGCTGTCCGAAGCGCGCCGCGTGCTGCGGCCGGGCTCGCCGATCGCCGTGACCGAAGTGTTGAACGCGACGTTCTTCCTCGAGCCCTACAGCCCGCACACGCTGAGCTACTGGAAGGCGTTCAACGAGCGGCAGATCGCGCTGGGCGGCGACCCGTTCATCGGTGCGAAGCTCGGCAACCTGCTGCAAGCGGTCGGCTACCGCGACATCGAGGTCGCGGTGAAGCCGATCCACCTCGACAACCGCGCGCCGGGCGAGCGGGCCGAGTTCATCGAGTACTGGACCGAGCTCCTGCTCTCGAGCGCCGAGGGTCTGCGCGAGGCGGGCACGGTCTCGGAGAAGGTCGTCAGCGGGATGAAGATCGAGCTCCAGCGCGTCGCCCACGACCCGGACGCGGTGTTCTTCTACGTTTTCGTGCAGGCGCGCGCGGTCGTGATTTGAGGGACGGCACACCTCGTCTTGCCGCCCTGCGCACCCCCAGATAGGATCCCCCGCCCCACTCGCGGAGAGATGGCTGAGTGGCCGATAGCGCCGGCTTGCTAAGCCGGTGTACTCCTCACGGGGTACCGAGGGTTCGAATCCCTCTCTCTCCGCCACTTCGGCGCCCTTTAAGGGCGCCTCAGATCATTTGCGCCGCGTAGCGGCGCGCTTGGGGCGCCCTTGAACGGCGCCTCAGATCATCTGCGCCGCGTAGCGGCGCGCGCTTGCAGCGCGCTCGCGCGCCCACTTGCACAGTGCGGCGGCGCCCTCTAGACCAGCGCGTGTGAAGCGCTGCGTGAATTTCCTGGCCGTCTTTCTCGTCACGCTGCTGCTCGGCGCGTGCGCGGCCGAGCGCAAGCTGATCATCACGTCCGATCCGCCCGGCGCGCTCGTGCGCCTGGACGACACGATCGTCGGCTCGACGCCGTACGAGGTCGCCTTCGATGCCTACGGGACGCGGCGCGTCACTCTCTACAAGCAGGGCTACCGCACGGCGTCGCGCCTCGTCCCGATCGCCGCGCCTTGGTACGCGACGTTTCCGATCGACATCATCTCGGAAGTCCTGATCCCGATCGGCTGGAAGGACATCCGGCGCGTCGACATCGCGATGGAGCAGGATTCCGGACCCGTCACGCGGCCCGACCTGGCGGCTGTCCTGCAGCGCGCGGAGAGCTTGCGCCTGGCGGAGCCCAGCGGCCCGCGCCCCTCGACGATCCCGGCGCCGGCGCCGAAGCCGACCCCCCCACCCGAGTGACGTTCCGACCCACGGAGTGACGTGACCGCAGCCCTCGAATTCGCCGGCCGGAACGTGACCGTCATGGGCCTCGGCCTCTTCGGCGGCGGCGCGGCCGTCGCGCGTTTCCTGGCCGCGCGCGGCGCGCGGGTCACGGTGACCGACCTGCGCACGGCGGCCGAGCTCGCGCCGGCGCTGGCGGAGCTGGAAGGCGTCGACGCGCGCTTCGTCCTGGGCGAGCACCGCCTCGACGACTTCACTGGCGCCGACCTCGTCGTGGCGAACCCAGCGGTGCCGCCGTCCAGCGCGTGGCTCGCGGCCGCGCGCGCCGCGCGCGTGCCGGTCACGAGCGAAACGGCCCTGTTCCTGGCCCTGTGCCCAGCGCGCATCGCGGCCGTGACGGGCACACAGGGCAAGAGCTCGACCTGCAACACGCTCCATCAGCTGCTCATGGCCGACGGCCAGCCGGCGCATCTGGGCGGAAACATCGGGCGCTCGCTGATCGAGTCGGCCGAGTTGATGAGCACGGACGAGACCGTCGTGCTCGAGCTCTCGTCCTACCAGCTCGAGGCGCTCGGTACGGACGGTCTGCGCACCGACGGGACCGCGCCGCGCGTCGAGGCCGTGTGCGTGACGAACGTCCTGGCCGACCACCTCGACCGCCACGGGACGATCGAGGCCTACGCGGCGGCGAAGCGTCGCATCCTCGAGCTGGCGGCGGCCGTCGGCGGCTGCGCGGTGCTGTCGGCCGAGGACGCGCGGCTGGCCGGCTGGAGCGAGCCGGGTGTCCGCCGCGTCGATGCGTTCCCCACGCGTCCGTCCGACCAGGGGCTGAACGTGCGGGAGGGCGTATTCCGACTCGACCACGTGCCGCTGGGCCGCGCCGACGACGTGCGCATGCCGGGACGCTTCCAGCGCGAGAACACGCTCCTCGCCCTCGGGCTGGCGCACCTCCTGGGGGCGGATCCGGAGCGGCTGGCGCGCGCGCTGCCGAGCCTGACGGCGCTGCCCCACCGGATGCAGGACCTGGGCCTCGTGCTCGGTCACCGCGTCTGGGACAACGCCGTCTCCACCACGCCCGATTCGACGCTGGGCGTCCTGGGCTCGCTGGAGCCCGGTTTCACGCTGCTCGTGGGCGGGAAGCACAAGCACCTGCCGCTCGAGGAGCTCCTGGACGCCGCCCGCGGCCGCGTCCGGAGGGTGGTGGGGTTCGGAAAGGACGGCGGGCTCCTGGCGGCCGCGTTTCGCGGGGCGGGGATCGAGGCCCACGCGGTCACCACGGTCGAGGAGGCCGTCGGGGAGGCCTTCCAGCGCCTGGAACCGGCGGCGGAGGTCCTGTTCTCCCCGGCCTGCGCCAGCTACGACCAGTTCCTGAACTTCCAGGAGCGCGCCCGCGCCTTCCGAAAAGCCGTAGAGGGTCTGCGGGAGTCGGAACCCGCCGCGCCCGGTCAGCGTCTCGACAAGGCGGGCCGGCGGGGCTAGACCTGGAGTTCCGGCGGTACCTTGCAGGAGGCCGCGCGACGATGATCTGCCAGAACTGCCTCAAGAACGCTGCGACCGTCCATGTGACGGAGATCGCGACCCCTGCCGCCCCCGCGGCGGAGGCCGGAGCGTCCCAGGAGCCCGCTGCCGCCCCCCAGGTCAGCGAGCAGCACCTGTGCGAGATCTGCGCCCAGACGCTCGACCTGCCCCACGCGCCCGCGCTCCAGAAAGCACAGCTCGACATCTGGAAGCTGCTCCAGATCACGGCCAAGCAGACGCGCCGCAAGGGCGGGCCGACGTGCCCGGGCTGCGGGCTGCAGCTCGAGGAGTTCCGCCGCAAGGGCCGGCTGGGTTGCCCACGCTGCTACGAGGCGTTCGCCGCACACCTGGGCGAGCTCTTCGAGCGCGTGCACGGCGCGCGCCAGCACGTCGGACGCCTGCCCGGCGCGGATGCGGCCAGCGCGCCGACGGCGGACGCGACGGTCGACGGCGAGGTCGATGCGGACGCGCATGTCGATCGGGATCGCGAGAGACGCCTGGTCGACCTGCGCCAGAAGCTCGAGGTCGCGATCAAGGAAGAAGCCTACGAGAGCGCGGCGCGCTTGCGCGACGAGCTGAAGCAGCTCGAGGAACCGCGAAAAGGTTGACCGGTCCGACGTGCACGCGCCGCCCGCGCCGCGCGTTCACGCGCGGCGCCACCAGGGTCGAAGAGGCCGTACGATCGTTTTTCTCCCGGCCGCTCCCCGCGACACCGCACGCTCGAAGCCTGCCTACACCCGCGGGCTCTTGAAGGCCGAAAGGCCCAGGTTAGCTACCATCGTCGTACCAGGGCGTCGGCTCGTCGCCCCTGGTCGTCCCTCATCGCGCACGGGCCCCGGAGACACCATGTTCGACCGCTTCACGGACCGCGCCAAGAAGGTGATGAACCTGGCCCGACAGGAGGCCCAGCGGTTCAACCACGAGTACCTCGGCACGGAGCACATCCTGCTCGGCCTCGTCCAGGAAGGCAGCGGAGTCGCAGCCAACGTCCTCAAGAACATGGGGATCGACCTGACCAAGATCCGCAGCGAGGTCGAGAAGATCGTCAAGACCGGTCCCTCGATGGTGACGATGGGCAACCTGCCCTTCACGCCACGCGCCAAGAAGGTGCTCGAGCTCTCCATGGAGGAGGCCACGAACCTGGGGCACAACTACATCGGGACCGAGCACCTCCTGCTGGGCCTGATCAAGGAGAACGAGGGCATCGCGGCGCAGGTGCTGCTCAACCTTGGCGTGAAGCTCGAGGACGTGCGCGAGGAGGTCCTCGACTTCCTGGGCGCCGAGTCCAACGACGAAGAGGAAGAGGAGAGCGGCCAGGCCGAAGGCACCGAGAAGGCGCCGGGTCAGGGCCAGGCGCAGGGCAAGAGCAAGACGCCGGCGCTCGACAGCTTCGGTCGCGACCTGACCGAGCTGGCGCGCGAAGGCAAGCTCGACGTCGTCATCGGCCGCGCGAACGAGATCGAGCGCGTGATCCAGATCCTCTCGCGGCGCACGAAGAACAACCCCGTGCTGCTGGGCGAGCCGGGCGTCGGCAAGACCGCGATCGTCGAGGGCCTGGCCACGCAGATCATCGAGAACCGCGTGCCCGACATCCTGCGCAACAAGCGCATCGTCGTGCTCGACCTGGCGCTGATGGTGGCGGGCACGAAGTACCGCGGCCAGTTCGAGGAGCGCATCAAGGCGGTCATGACCGAGGTGCGGCGCGTGCGCGACGTCGTGCTGTTCATCGACGAGCTGCACACGCTCGTCGGCGCGGGCGGCGCGGAGGGCGCGATCGACGCCAGCAACGTGCTCAAGCCGGCGCTGTCCCGCGGCGAGATCCAGTGCATCGGCGCAACGACGCTGGACGAGTACCGCAAGCACATCGAGAAGGACGGCGCGCTCGAGCGCCGCTTCCAGGCCGTCAGCGTCGAGCCCCCCAGCCCGGCCGAGACGATCGAGATCCTGAAGGGCCTGCGCGACAAGTACGAGGCGCACCACCGCGTCCGCTACACGGACGACGCGCTCGACACGGCCGTCGAGCTGGCGACGCGCTACATCAACAACCGCTTCCTGCCGGACAAGGCCATCGACGTGATCGACGAGGCCGGCGCGCGCGTGCGCATCAAGGCCATGGTCGCTCCGCCCGATCTGCGCGATGTCTCGACCGAGATCGAGCGCCTCGAGCGCGCCAAGGACGAGGCCGTCAGCGCCCAGGACTTCGAGAAGGCCGCCAAGCTGCGCGACCAGGCCTACCAGCTCAAGAAGAAGCGCGAGGAGATGCAGACGCGCTGGCGCGCGGAGCAGGCCGACAAGGAGCAGGTCGGCGAGGTCACGTCCGAGGTGATCGCCGAGACCGTCTCCAAGATGACCGGCGTCCCGCTGACGCGGCTCGAGCGCGCCGAGGCCGAACGCCTCCTGCACATGGAGGAAGAGCTCGGCAACGTCGTCATCAACCAGAACGACGCGGTCAAGGCCATCGCGCGCGCGGTGCGGCGCTCGCGCTCGGGCCTCAAGGACCCCAAGCGCCCGATGGGCTCGTTCATCTTCCTGGGCCCCTCGGGCGTCGGGAAGACGTTCCTGGCCAAGCAGCTCGCGAAGTTCATGTTCGGCAGCGAGGACGCGCTGCTCGCCATCGACATGAGCGAGTACATGGAGAAGCACAACGCCTCGCGGCTCGTCGGCGCTCCGCCAGGCTACGTCGGCTACGAGGAAGGCGGGCAGCTCACCGAGAAGGTGCGCCGCCGTCCGTACTCGGTCGTGCTGCTCGACGAGATCGAGAAGGCGCACCCGGACGTGTTCAACATGCTCCTCCAGATCATGGAGGAAGGCCGGTTGACCGACTCGTTCGGCCGCCACGTCGATTTCCGCAACGTCGTGCTGCTCATGACCAGCAACCTGGGTTCGCAGCAGATGAAGTCGGGCGCGAAACTCGGCTTCGACCGCCTGAGCCAGGCCACGAAGCTGAACGACGAGGAGAAGCGCACGCGGATGCGCGCCGACGTCATGATCGAGGTCGAACGCTACTTCCGGCCCGAATTCCTGAACCGCGTCGACGAGTTGGTGGTCTTCAACCCGCTGACGAGCACCGACCTGGCCCGCATCGTCCACCTGCAGCTCGACGAGGTGCGCAAGCGCCTGACCGAGAAGGGCGTGACGCTGGAGTTCGATCAGAAGGCGATCGATTTCCTGATCACGAAGGGGTATAGCGAAGACTACGGTGCCCGGCCGCTGCGCCGCGCGATCGAACGCTTCGTCGAGGATCCGCTGGCCGAGCACATCCTGCGGACCGGCGCGGAGCTGGCCGACTCGATCGAGGTCAGGGTCGCGGAGGACGGGGCCAACCTCCTCTTCACGCAGGCCAAGCCCGCAGAGGCGAAGCCGTCCGAGACCGTTCCGGCGACCTGAGCCACTCCGAGTCGCGGTAGCGAGCGTGGAGGCCGCCCCCCGGGCGGCCTCTCGCGTTCACGGTCAACCGTTCGGCCAACCCCATCTGGTTCCGTGCACGGCATGCCGTCGCGACCGCCGGATTCAGGTCGCGGAACCGCCCTGGCCGAGAGGGGTTCCAGGTCCCGACATGATCCTCGCCCTGCTCGCCCCCCTCCTCGGCCCCTGTCTGCTCGCTCTGTCACCGTGCGCCGAGGAGCCGCGCCCCGCTCCCGATCGCGTGAAGGCGGCCGTGACGGAACTGAAGGAGGCCTTCTCGAAGTCCGACGCCGGCCCGCGGATCCGCGCGATCGAGGCCGGTGCCGACGTGGCCGACGCGGAAGTCGTCGGCCACATCGCCAAGGGCCTCGACGACCGCGATCTGAGCGTGCAGAAGGCGGCGATCGAAGCGCTGCGCTTCAACACGCACAAGAAGGCGCTGGACGCCTTGCAGGCGCGCGCGCGACAGAAGGCGTCCAAGGAGGATCTGACGGTCTACGCCACGCTGATCCGCGCGGTCGGGCAGCACGGCAGCCTGAGCTCGATCGAGATCCTGACCGAGAACCCCTGGTCCACGCCCGACGCCGCGGTGCTCGAGGCCAAGATCCTGGGTCTCGCGCGCATCCGCACGAACGAGGCGGTCAAGGCGGTCACGGACCTGATGGAGATCGCGGGTCCGAACAAGATCGAGCCGTTCATGCCCAGCTTCCGTCTGGCGCTCTGGTCGCTGACGGGCACCGACCAGCGTGGCTCGCGTGACCTCTGGCTGCAGTGGTACCGCGAGCACAAGGCGAAGCTGAAGGTCGCGCCGGAACCGTCCGCGGAGCCGCCCGAGCTGGCGCGCCGCTGGCAGCGCTACTGGGCGAAGCCCGGCACGGAAGAGGCGGCCGAGCCCGGCAAGCGCCGCGAGCGCGGCGACAAGGACAAGTAGCGCGCGACGGGCGCGCAACGGAGGCGGGCCCCGTGTGGGGCCCACGATTCCTGCTCGGTCTCTCTCAGTCCTGCCAGGTCTTGCGCACGACGCCGTCCTGGAACTCGACGTAGGCCGCGCCTTCGATGCGCTCCGTGTCGTCGCCCGAGAAGACGAAGATGAGGCTGCCCTCGCTGCGCTTCGTCTCGGTGTAGGCCCACTTCCAGATTTCGGTGCCGCCCTCGAGCTTCGTGCGCGAGGTGGGCTCGCCGAGCAGGGCCAGCACGTAGGCCTGCGTGCGGCCGGGCTCGATCTGCTGCAACGTCGAAGCGCTGACGTAGCGCCCCGATCGCTCGCTGTGCGAGTCCACGTTGATGATGCAGGCCGGGAACAGGCAAGCGGCGGCGAGGGCCGCCAGGGTGGAGGGCAGGATTCGGGCGAGGGCTGCGTTCATGGTTGGGTTCGTGCGCGGATGGGGTGGATGGGATGGCTCGCGGGCAGGCCGCCCTCCCAGGAACCGCGCGAAGCCCGCTGGGGATGCCGACAGGTTACGACAACCCGGCCACTCGATTTTTCCGATCTCGACTGCAACCAGTACGACCTCCGTACGGTCTTCGGGGTGTGCAGCCCGTCGGCGGAATCCTGTGCCTCGAACCGGGATCACCGTCCTGGCCGAGCGGCCTGGCCGAGATCGAGGGGGTGCCCGAACACCTCTGGGCCCGCGGGCGCAGCGAGCTCCTCGCAGCACGGCCGCGCGTCGCGATCGTCGGCACGCGCGGGCCCAGCGCGTACGGCGAGGCCCAGGCGGCGCGATTCGGGCGCGAGCTGGCGGTCGCCGGCATCGTCGTCGTCTCCGGCATGGCGCGCGGGATCGACCAGGCCGCGCACCGCGCCGCGCTGGACGCCGGCGGCGCGACGATCGCCGTGCTGGGCAGCGGCGTGGACCGCCCCTGGCCGGACGGCGAGATCGCGCGCCGCATGGCCACCGAGGGGCTGCTCCTGAGCGAGTTCCAGCCCGGCACCGATCCGCGCCCCCACCACTTCCCGCTGCGCAACCGCGTGATCTCCGGGCTCTGCCAGGGCGTCCTCGTGATCGAGGCGGCGGCCGCGTCGGGCTCGCTGATCACGGCGCGTTGGGCTGCGGACCAGGGTCGTCAGGTGTGGGCGCTGCCGGGGCGCGTCGACCATCCGTTGTCGCGCGGGACGCACCGTCTGCTGCGCGAGGGTGCCGCGCTCGTCGAAGCGCCCGACGAGATTGTGCGGGAGATCCTCGCGACACAGCCCGCGGCCACGACGCCCTCGGAGGTAGGGCCCGAGCGCCAGAACGAAGCAAGGGCGGAGCTACCCGGGATCGCCGTCGCGATCCTGCTCGCACTCGAAGGCGAGACGCGCGACGCGAGCGAGCTGGCCGAGCGCGTGCAGCGTCCGGCCCTCGAAGTGCTGGCAGCGATCGTGGAGCTCGAGATGCAAGGCCGCATCGCGCGCGGACCCGGCGGGCTCTACCGCCTGCTCCGGTGATCCGCGCAGGCCGTGCAGTCAGTTCACGCCGGCGACCGTGGACTCGGCCAGGATCATCAGCGCCGCCAGGATCCCGCAACCGATCACGAAAACCACGAATCGCCGCGGGATGGTGCGCAGAGCCGGTCGATCGGCGGGCTCCGAGTAGAACGACGCGATCGCTATGATGCCGATGCCGATCAGCGCGAAGAGCAGCATGTGGACGCCGATGTCGTTCACGCCGCGCTCTCCCCTGCTCGCACCACCGCCGGTTCGGTCTCGGGCACGAGCGACTCCAGCGCCTCGCGCTCGGCGACGCCGTAGACGTCGAGCCAGGCCAGGATGTTGAGCAGCCCGCCGACCGCCGCGAACGCGAGGCCCGCGTCGACGTAGCGGATGTCGGAGCGCACGAGACCGTGGCCGTGCAGCACTTCCAGGATCCAGGCCGGCGCACCCGCCAGGAATTGCCCGCTCCAGTAGTAGAAGTGGCGCTCGCGATCGAGGTTGGCGCCCTCGGCCAGCCACGTGCCGAGCAGGACGAAGCCGGCGACGACCGCGAACACGAGCGCGCCGCGCACGCGCCGCCCCTGCAGCCAGTGGCCGAGCCCGGGCACGATCCAGCCGGCGAAGACCAGCAGCCCGGGCGAAGGTCGCGTCGGCCGCAGGCCCTTGGGCACGCGCGCGTCGAAATGCGCCCAGCACGCCAGGCAGCCATTCAGGAGACCGGCGAAGGCCGTGAGCCACGTCCCCAGGTCGATGCTCGGCGGCCAGGGCCGCGGGAACGGCGGACCGAAGCCGTACTCGCGCATGTGCCAGATCACGCCCGACAGGTTGCCGACCTCGGGCGTGAGGATCGGCGCGATCGGCGAGCGCAGGTCGGTCTGCAGGAACTCGAAGGCCATGCCCTGCGACAGGCGGACGCCGAGCAGGAAGATCCCGTTCACGACCAGGAAGGCGACGAGGCCGAAGATCGGACGGCCCAGGTAGACGTGCCCCGCGCCCGGGATCAGCCAGGTCAGGATCGCGGCGACGTTCGGGTTGCCCCGTCCTTCGCGTGCGGGCTCGGGCGCCATGAACGCGTGGTTCTACCAGCGCGGAGGGTCCGGCCGCCACGCTGGCGGCGCGCAGCAGCGCCTGCGATGCTGCGGCCGATGAGCGCGCCCCACGTCCTGCGCCTGCGCGTGCGCTACGGCGAAACCGACCAGATGGGCGTCGTCCACCACGCGAACTACGCGCTCTACGTCGAGGACAGCCGCACGACGTTCATGCGCGAGCTGGGCTGCTCGTACGCCGAGCTCGAGCGGCGCGGGATCGGCCTGCCGGTGCGCAAGCTCGAGGTCCGCTACCGCGCTCCGGCGGCGTACGAGGACGAGCTCGAGGTCCACACGCGGGTCGGCAAGCTGGGCGGCGCCTCGGTGCGTTTCGACTCGGAGATCGTCCGGCCGGCGGACGGAGCGCGGATCGCGTCGGTCGTGGTCGAGCTGGCCTGCATCGACCTGCGCGATCGAACGCGCGGCCCCGTGCTCGTCCCGGAGGATCTGCGGCTGGTCCTGGAACGCCACCTGGCGGCGGAGGCCGCTGACTGAGCGCGGGCCGGGTCAGGAAGCCAGGCCGGGCGGCGGCCAGGGGCGCGGCTGACCGTCCCAGTCGGCCTCGCCGTGGGCCTCTTCCTGCACGCTGGTCCCGGCGCCCAGCTCGGGCACGCGCTCCTCGTGGCGGTGCGGCAGGGCCGGCGCGATCGACTCGAGCAGCCGATCACGGCAGGCCGAGCAGACCTGTCCGTTGGGCAGGCGGTTGAACTGGAGGGTGCTGCCGGACGGCAGACCGCAGGTGAAACACAGAGGCGCGGTGCCGTCGACCATCTGGAACCTTAGATCGACGCGCGCGCGAGCCGGCTTGAGGCGGCTGACACGCTCCGATGCGCCTACGCCACCGCCCGGGCCATTTCCCTCCTGCGACCACGGCCGGGGAGGGCGATGGAGCGCTGACTGGCCAGCGGAGCGGCGTCGGGCCACCCTTTCCGGGAACCCTCCCGTTCACGAGAGATTTTGGACGATGGGCCTTGGCGAAGGTCCCTGGCCCCACCTAGACTCTCCAAAGAGCACCAAACCGGTGCGGATTCCCGTGCTGCAGCTCACCAAACGAACCGAGTACGGCCTGATCGCCCTGATCCACATCGCGGATCGGGTCGGGCACGTCGTCAGCGTGCGCGAGATCGGTGAGCACTACCCCCTCCCGCGGCGCCTCCTGGCCGAGGTCCTGAAAGACCTGGGACACGCCGGCCTGGTCGAATCCCAGCGCGGCGCTACGGGTGGCTACGTGCTGGCCCGCAGCGCGCGCGAGATCACGGTTGGCGACGTCGTCGTCGCGCTCGAAGGCGCTCCGCTCGTGACCGTCTGCGAGTCCTCGGACCCGGCCGTCGGGAACTGCGAGGTCGAGCCGGTGTGCCCGATCCGCTCGCCGCTGCACCGCCTGCGCGAGGGCATCTGGCGCCTCATGGAACGCACGACACTCGAGTCGCTGCGATCGCAGACGCCCTTCGTCATGCTCGACGGGATCCTGCCGCTCGAGCGTGCTGCGCCTGCACTGGTGCGTGCTACGCCTGCGCTGGAGCGTGCTACGCACGGTGCGGCCTCCCACGATCATCCCGCGCCGCACGCCGGCGCACGGCCGGCACAGTCGTCATGAAACTCCCGATCTACTTCGACCACCAGGCCACGACCCCGCTCGATCCGCGGGTGCTCGAGGCCATGCTGCCCTACTTCACCGAGGAGTTCGGCAACGCCGCGAGCCGCAGCCACCCGTTCGGGTGGAAGGCGGAGGAAGCGGTCGAGAACGCGCGCGCGCAGGTCGCGGGCCTGATCGGCGCGTCGCCCAAGGAGATCGTGTTCACGTCGGGCGCGACGGAATCGATCAACCTGGCCCTCAAGGGCGTGGCCGACATGTACGGCGAGAAGGGCCGTCACGTCATCACGAGCTTGACCGAGCACAAGGCCGTGCTCGACACGTGCAAGCACCTGGAGAAGCAGGGCTTCGAGGTCACCTACCTCGAGCCGACGAAGACCGGGCGCATCACGCTCGAGTCGGTCGAGAAGGCGTTGCGGCCGGACACGGTGCTCGTGGCGATCATGTGGGCCAACAACGAGGTCGGGACGGTCAACCCGATCCGCGAGATCGGCGCGCTGTGTCATGCCCGGAACGTGCTGTTCTTCACCGACGGCACGCAGGCCGCGGGCAAGATCCCGGTCGACGTCGAGGCCGACCACGTCGACCTGATGTCCCTCTCGGGCCACAAGCTGTACGGGCCCAAGGGCGTCGGCGCGCTCTACGTGCGCCGCAAGAGCCCGCGCGTGCGGCTGACGGCGCAGATGGACGGCGGCGGGCACGAGCGCGGGATGCGCTCGGGCACGCTGAACGTCCCCGGCATCGTCGGGCTGGGCAAGGCCTGCGAGATCGCGCGCCTCGAGCGCGAGAAGGATGCGGCGCACACGCTCGCGCTGCGGGAGTACTTCGAGAAGCGCGTGTTCGCCGAGGTCGGCCACGTGAAGCTGAACGGCGACCCGGACCACCGGCTGCCGAACAACTCGAACCTGTCCTTCGCGTTCGTCGAGGGCGAGTCGCTGATCATGGGCATCAAGGATCTGGCCGTTTCGTCGGGCTCGGCCTGCACGTCCGCCAGCCTCGAGCCCAGCCACGTCTTGCGTGCCATGGGCGTCGGCGAGGACATGGCTCACAGCTCGATCCGCTTCGGCTTCGGGCGCACCACGACCAAGGAGCAGGTCGACTACGCGATCGCACAGTTGACGCAGGCCGTCCATCGCCTGCGCGAGCTCTCTCCGCTCTACGAGATGGCCCAGGAAGGGATCGACCTGTCCACGGTGAAGTGGGCGGCGCACTAGACACCCCCCGCTGGCCCGGCCGATCATCCCCCCGGAACACACCGAACACGAAACGACACCACCATGGCCTACAGCGACAAGGTCATCGACCACTACAACAACCCCCGCAACGTCGGGTCCCTCGACAAGGCCAAGGCCAGCGTCGGGACCGGCGTCGTGGGCGCACCCGAATGCGGCGACGTCATGAAACTGCAGATCGAGGTCGAGGGCGACCGCATCGTCGACGCCAAGTTCAAGACGTTCGGCTGCGGCTCGGCGATCGCGTCGAGCTCGCTCGCGACCGAGTGGATCAAGGGCAAGACGATCGACGAGGCGATGCAGATCCGGAACACGCAGATCGTCGAGGAGCTCTCGCTCCCGCCTGTGAAGATCCACTGCAGCGTCCTGGCCGAGGACGCGATCAAGGCCGCCATCGCCGACTTCAAGGCGAAGCGCGGCGAGGGTGAAGGGGCTCACACAGCTGCCGCCCAGGAGGGCGCACACTCTTGATCCAGTTGACCGAACGCGCCACGAAGGAGATCCGGCGCATCATCAGCGAGCAGAAGATGTCGGACGCGACGGCGCTGCGCGTCGGCGTGAAGGGCGGAGGCTGCTCGGGCTTCTCCTACACGCTCGGCTTCGACGACCAGATCAGCGAGATCGACCAGCTCAGCGAGGTCGAGGGCGTCCGCGTCGTCTGCGACCCGAAGAGCTTCCTGTACTTGAACGGGACGCAGATCGACTTCGAGGACAACCTGATGGGTCGCGGCTTCAAATTCGGCAATCCGAACGCGGCCAAGAGCTGCGGCTGCGGCGAGTCGTTCGCCGTCTGATGTCAGGGCGTCGGGTGTCCCCCTGCTCCGCCTGCGGTGCGATGCTCGAGACGCCGGTCGCGTGCGCCGCGTGCGGGGCCGTGCAGGCGGTCTCCGACACGGCCACGCCGTTCGACGTGCTGGGCCTCGAGCCCACCCACGCACTGGACGAGAGCGAGTTGCGCCGGCGCCTGACCCGCTTCTCGCGCCTCGTGCACCCCGACTTCTTCGCGACGGCCGACGCGTCGACGCGCGAACGCGCGGAACAGAGCAGCGCGCGCCTCAACCAGGCGTTCGACGTCCTCTCGGACGACGCGCGCCGCGCGGACTGGCTCGTCGTGCACCTGGGCGGTCCGGCCGAGAGCCAGGACCGCGCGATGCCGCAGGCCTTCCTGGTCGAGGTGCTCGACTGGAACGAGATCCTGGAGGATGCCGCCGCAGGGCGGGGCGACGTCGATCCGCGCGTCGACGCGCTCGCGAGTGACCTGACGGAACGGCGCGGCGCGGCGCAGCAAGCGCTGCGCAAGCTGCTCGACCCGCTGCCCGAGCGCGGCTCGCCGCGTCTGACGGCCGCGCGCCGCGAGCTGAACGTGCTGCGCTACCTGGACCGCGCGCTGCGCCAGATCGAAACTCTCCGCCTGGCGCGCGCCGAACGACGCTGACGCAGCGGCCGCGCAGCGCTCCCGCACGAACACGATGGGCTACGTCGAACTCAACGTCCTGAACAACGCCGTCCCGGCCGGTGCGGTGCCGTCGGCCCTCGGCATCGACCTGGGGACGACGAACTCGCTGGCCGCGATCTGGCGCGACGGCCGTCCCGTCGTGCTGCGTCCCGACGGGCGCAGCGCGCTCGTGCCGTCGGTGATCCACTTTCCCGAGCAGGGTCCGCCGGTCGTGGGCCGCGAGGCGCGCGACAGCGCGGTGGCCGATCCGCGCAACACGCTCTTCAGCATCAAGCGCTTCATGGGGCGAGGGCTCGCCGACGTCGCGCAGGAGCTCGCTGCGCTGCCCTACTCCGCCACGCAGAACGAGCGCGGGCTGATCCAGCTCGAGGCGCGCGGACGGCGCTACTCGCCCGAGGAGCTGAGCGCGCTGATCCTGCGCAAGGTGCACGACGTGGCCAGCCAGGCGCTCGGTCAGCCGGCTCCGGTCAAGTGCGTGATCACGGTCCCGGCCTACTTCGACGACGCGCAGCGCCAGTCCACGCGCGACGCGGCACGCATCGCCGGCCTGGACGTGCTGCGGATCGTCAACGAACCGACGGCGGCCAGCCTCGCGTACGGTCTCGACCAGCGCGACAAGGGCCACGTGGCCGTGTTCGACCTGGGCGGCGGCACTTTCGACGTCACGATCCTCTCGATCGAGGACGGCGTGTTCCGCGTGCTCTCGACGCACGGCGACACGCACTTGGGCGGCGACGACTTCGACCAGCGGCTGGCCGACCTGGCGCGCGCGGACCTCGCGGCGCAGCACGGCGCGGATTTCGTGCTCGATCCGGCGTTCCAGCAGGCGGTGCGCCAGGCGGCGGAACACGCCAAGATCCAGCTGACGAACGACCCCGAGGCTGAGCTGCACTTGATGGTGCCGCACAAGCGCATCGCGTGGCGCCGGCGCGTCACGCGGACCGAGTTCGAGACGCGCACGGCCGACCTGGTCGAGCGCACGCTCGATTCGTGCCGCCGCGCGCTGTCGGACGCGAAGCTCCAGCCGGGCCAGATCGACGAGGTCGTGCTCGTCGGCGGCAGCACGCGCATGCCCGTCATCCGGCGCCGCGTGGCCGAGTTCTTCGGCCGCGTGCCGCACACGGAGCACAACCCCGACGAAGTCGTGGCGCTGGGCGCGGCGGTGCAGGCCAACATCCTGATGGGCGGGCGCCGCGACATGCTGCTGCTCGACGTGACGCCGCTGTCGCTCGGGCTCGAGACGATGGGCGGCGCCGTCTCGAAGATCATCGAACGCAATTCGACGGTGCCGTGCGAGGCCACCGAGGGCTTCACGACGTACGCCGAGGATCAGACGGGCATCGACTTCCACATCGTGCAGGGCGAGCGCGAGATGGCGCAGGATTGCCGCACGCTGGGCCGGTTCCAGCTCAAGGGCCGGTTCCAGCTCAAGGGCATTCCGCCGATGCCGGCCGGCATGGCGCGCGTCGCGGTGCGGTTCCACATCGACGCTGACGGCGTGCTGACTGTCAGCGCGAAGGAGCAGTCGACGGGTGCGTCGGCGCACATCGACGTGCAACCGATGCACGGGCTGACCGACGCAGAAGTCGAAGGCATGCTGAAGGCCGGCTACGCCAACGCAGTGGACGACTTCGCGGCGCGACGCGTGGCCGACCTGCGCACCGAGATCGGCACGATGGTGCTGGCCACCGAGAAGAACCTGAACGCGGCGCACGCCGGCCTCGACAAGGAGAGCATGCTCGACCTGTCGGATGCGCTGGCGAAAGCCAAGGCCGCTGCCCTGGGCAACGACGTGCAGGCACTGCAGCGCGCACGCGACGAATTCGAGCGGGCCGCGCTGCCGCTGGCCGCGCTGCTCATGAACAACGTCGCGCAGAAGGCTCTGATGGGGCGGTCCCTCGGCGACGTGTGAGCTCGTCGCGCCGCAACCCGGACGGTTCCCCCATGGCCACACCCAAGCTCGAGTGGACGAACGTGCACGCGATCGCGCAGCTCCTGGCCGAGCGCCACCCGGACGTGTCGCCGCTCTCCGTGCGCTTCACCGACCTGCACAAGTGGATCACGGAGCTGCCCGGCTTCGCCGGCGACGCCAAGAAGAGCAACGAGAAGATACTCGAAGCGATCCAGATGGCCTGGATCGACGAGATCGAAGACTGATCGAACAAGCCGATCGCCGGCGCGCGGCCGGACCCTGCGGGACTTCGCAATCGCAGGGCATGACGGATAGGCTCGCGGCCCGGATGATCGCTCCCCAAGGGGTTCTCGCGATCGACCACGGCACGAAGCGCACGGGCTTCGCGGTGGTGGATCCGCTGCGGATCGCGGCCGTGCCGTTGGACCCGTTCGTGGGATCGGGCACGGGCTCGGATCTCCTCACGCATCTCGAGACCATGCTCGACGAGCGCGCGATCGGCACGCTGCTGGTCGGGCTGCCGCAGAACGCGGACGGGACCGAGGGTGCGCGCGCTCTCGAGGTGCGTGCATTCGCGCACAAGCTCCGGGAACGGTTCGCTGCGCTCGAGATCGTGCTCTACGACGAGCACCTGACGACGAAGGCCGCGGAGGAACTCCTGCGCGAGAGCGGCACGCGTCGCGAGGACTGGAAGGGCCGCCGCGACAGCCTGAGCGCGCTCGTCCTGTTGCGCGACTGGCTCGCTTCGGGCGAGCCGCGCGACACGATCGAGTCCTAGAAACCCATGCGAAGCGAGCCTGCGAGCGCAGCCAGCGGAATGACGGGCCCGTTCAAGGGGCCCACGCGAAGCGAGCTTGCGAGCGCAGCCAGCGGAATGACGGGCCCGTTCAAGGGGCCCGTCAGCGCGGCAGCTTCGCGTCGAGCCAGCGCACGAGCGCCTCCTCGACGTCGCTCGCGCGCGCATCGAGGAACACGTCGTGGTGCACGCCGGCGAACTCGCGCACTTCGACGCGCGGGCCCGACAGCGCGCGTACCTTCGACGACGGCGCGATCGGATCGTCGACGCCGACGAGCACGAGCACCGGCATCTCCATCTGCGCGAGCCGCGGCACGAATGCCCGCGCGGCAGCGGCGGCCTCCTCCCCCGCGCGCACCGTGATCACGTCGTGCGCCGGTCCGGCGGCAAGGAGCTGCTGCGTCTCAGCCCGGGTAGCGCGATGGCCGGGATCCCAGCCGATCCGTCCGGCGGTCTCGGGCCCGACTTTCTTGAACAGCTTCATCAACCCGCCACCCGGCTCCGGCAGGTCGAAGCGCGGATCGACGAGCGGCGCGACGAGCACGAGCGCGGCGACGCCGTCCGGTCGCTCGCTGGCGTAGGCCAGGGCCCACAGCGCACCGAGCCCCTGGCCCAGGAGCACCTTGGGCGCATCCGGCTGGCGGTAGGCCAGGTGATCCTGCACGTCGCCCAGGTCGCGCACGACCTCCTGCACGCCGTGCGTGTGTCCGCGCGGTCCCTCGCTGCGCCCATGCCCGCGCAGGTCGGGCAGCGCGACCGCCCAGCCGGCTTCGGCCAGGCGCCGGCCGACCCCCAGAAACAGACCTCCGTGTCCGCCGGCGTCGTGGACGATCGTGATCGCGCCGCGCGGCTCGCCCATGGCGGCCAGCTCCTGCACGTGCAGCAGGACGAGGCCCTTCCCTGTGTGCGAGAGCCCCGCCGCGGCAGCACCGTCGGCACTCGACTCGCGCAACTCGAGGTACGTCACGGTGGGCTCGCGCGTCGACATGAGCGACCAGGGTAGGCAGCAGGACTCCGCGCTCCAAACACTGCGTAGCGCCGATGTCGGGCTACAATCGCCCGGCGTGAGAGGCCCGGGCGGCCGCTCCGGCGAGCTCCTCACCGGGCTCGACCGGGGAGGAAAGTCCGGACTCCGTGGGTCAAGGTGGTTGTCAACGGCAACCGGTCGTGAGGCCAGGGAAAGTGCCACAGAAAACAAACCGCCGGCGTCCGAGTGACTCCGGCAAGGGTGAAACGGTGCGGTAAGAGCGCACCGCGCCGCTGGTGACAGCGGTGGCAGGGCAAACCCCACCTGGAGAAAGACCAAATAGGGATGGTCGAGACCGGCAACGGTCTCCGGCGCGACCCACGCCGAGAGCCATCCGGGTAGGTCGTTCGAGGTCAGCCGCGAGGCTGGTCCCAGAGAAATGGTCGCCGGCCCCCGCAAGGGGGCGCACAGGATCCGGCTTACAGGGCCTCTCACGCTTTCCATTCGCGGATGAGCTTCTACGGACCCGCTTGTTCAGATCTGCCCACCTCCGAGGTGACCTACCACCCCTAGTGGTCCCTGGACTGGGAACACTCTCCATCTTGACGACAATCGGGTTCGGGCTTAGCGTTCACGCCTCACCGCCTGGGACCGCTCCCCGGACGGATCTGGTCGGGTCTCCCCCGCCCGGGCTCCCCCCCGCGCCCGCCTGCACCTTCACCGCCATGGAGTTCGTCTTCGTCGTCCCACGGGACGCGCTGTTCCCTGACAGTTATCCCCACGGCTTCCAGCCGTTCGGGCAGGGCGAAGGGACCGCGGACGCTGGCGCCTTCCAGCGCGCGATCGAGCGACACGGGTTCTTCGTGGAGCGCGCCTACGCCGAACGATCGCCGCATCTGAAGCAGGTGATCCCGTACGGCGTCGTCGAAGTGGACGGCGAGATCCTGAACGTCAAGCGCACGAAGCGCGGAGGCGACGCGCGCCTGCACGACAAGCACTCGATCGGCATCGGCGGGCACCTGGAACCGCGCGACCTCGTCGATGCTCACGGCCGCGATCCGCTGCCGGCGGGCACGCGCCGCGAGCTGGAAGAAGAACTTGCAGTTCGAGGAACGTACGAAGTGCGTCCAATCGGACTGATCAACGACGACTCCAACCCGGTAGGAGCGGTACACGTAGGCGTGGTTCAACTCGTGCACGTGACCGGCTCGGTGGAGATCCGCGAACGCGAACAGCTCGAGGGGCGGCTTTCGTCCCTCGAGGAGCTCAGCGCCTTACTGGATCGGGGCGCCGACTTCGAGACCTGGTCCAAGCTGCTCGTTCCCCGCCTGGGCGAGCTGCTCCTTCAACCCATCAGCGTGCGGTCCTGAGGCCGTTGTGAGCGGAACCCCGCACCGAGCAAGGCGAATTTCATGAGTACGGCAAGCAAGAAGAACCGAGAGCTCATCCCAGAGCGCATCTACGACATGCTCCTTTCGGCGCGAACCGCCGACAAGGTGACGATGCACTTCAAGGACGGCCGGGTGGTGGCGGGTGCATTGATCTTCAATCCGTTCAAGGGCACCGGCCGGGTCATCAACATCGATCAGGAAGTGAGCGTCGATTTCGCGATCGACGACATCCGCGATCTGAAGTTCTGACGCACGGCCGCAAGGCCGTGAGCGCGCGCCCCGCGGGATCCGCTCCCACGGGGCGCGCTGTTTCAACGACGCTTGCCAGCGCGCGTGGAGCGTGCGAGTCTCCGGCGCGATGCTCCCCTTCCTCGCGGTCGCGCTCGGACTGGTTTTTCCGGGCGAAACGGACGGGCCGAAGTCGTCGGTTCTCTACGTGAAGACGGCCGAAGGCTGGGCGCCGCTGCGGTCAGGGCCGGTCGACCGCGAGATCGTGCCGATCAACTCACGCACGGATCGCGTGCCCTGCGCGGCGATCACGCCCCAAGGCATCGGCTTCAGGCTCTGGGCCGGCGACGTGCCGATCGAAGCGTTCGACCAGATCGAGGTGGTCGCCGTGCAGCACGCGCTCGAGGAGCGCGTGCTCGCCGTCGGATCCGAGCGATACGTCGTGGGCCCGCCCCGAGTGCCCAGCTCGTCCACTCGCTTGGAATCGCAGAGGAGCTCGAAGCTCGAGTTCGCACCCGAGCTTGCCCGTCAGGATGGAGTGGGCACTTACGCGCCCTTCGATCGATCGACGACCGGCTCGGCAGAGGGATCCGATTGGATCTACGTCTGGCTGGAGTCGCGGATCGAAGGCGCCTCGCCCCAACGCGACGATTCGCACACCCCCGCGTGGGTGGGCCCGTCGCGTGCGACCATCGGGACGCGGCCGACTCAAGCGGTGGATCAGGTCTTCTTCGCGTCGAGCCGTCGCATCGGATCGGACGAGCACGTCTCACTCAGAACTGCACACGCGACCCTCGGTTCTACGACTCTGAACCGATGGGCGCGCTGGCGGCACGAAGGTGTGCAGTGGCCCAGCCTGTCGGAGCCGACGAAAGAAGGAGAGTCCGTCACCGTCGCGTTGGCAGCCCGAGACGACTTACGCGTGAGCTCGAGCTCGCGCGGACTCGTCGAAGCGTGGTTCGAAGCTCCCCCACCGCCGCCCGACGGCCGGACTTGGACGTTTCTCGTCACGGTCTGGGGTACGGCGGAATGGCCGAAAGAACCCGATGCGCCGCGACCGGAACCGGCAGGTCGGCCCGGCTGCTTCGTTCGAGCGCCGCCATCCCTCGGATTGGAGATGGTCCACGTCGAAGGACCTGACCTGCAGCTCGACATCCGGCCGACCATGGGTCCCGGTGCTGCGTGGGGCGACGTCGACAGCGATGGTTGGGTCGACCTGTTCCTGCCGCAGGGCGGCGGGCGCGAAGGCAACTCCCCGCCCACGAGCCGTTTCTTCCGCAACATCGGTGGCCAGAAGTTCCAGGAGGACAGTGATGCGCGTGGGCTCGCGCTCACCGGCGCCGGCATGGGCGCGCTCTTCTACGACGCGGACGGCGACGACGATCTCGACTTGTTCGTGGCGAACTACGGGAAGAACCGATTCCTGCTGAACGACGGCACGGGCAAATTCACCGATGCGAGCGCGGCCGTCGGCCTGGACTCGGACATGTGGCACGCGGCCGTAGCGGCCGACGACTTCGACAAGGACGGCGACCTCGATCTCTACGTGACGAGCTACCTGCGTTACGACCTGGCGCAGATGGCGAGCGGAGACGAGCTGGGTCGCTACCAGCGCGAGGATCCCGTCGAGATGCTGCCGTTCGCGTTCCCGGGCGAGCGGAAGCTCTTCCTGCGCTGCGATCCGGTGCTCACGACGGAAGCCGCGGCCGGAGCGACCGTAGTGCCCTTCCGTTACGTCGACGCGGCCAAGGAGCTGATCCTCGACGACGTCAATGGGCGCGGCATGCAGGCGATCTGGTGGGATTTCGACCAGGACGGCGACCGCGATCTCTATCTGGCCAACGACGTCTCGCCGAATCGCTTCTGGCGCAACGAAGGCGACGGCAAGTTCCGGGACGTCGGCTTCTCGACCGGCCTCGACGACCCGCGCGGGTGCATGGGGCTCGCGGTCGGCGACGTCGACGGCGACCTCGACGAGGACCTGTTCGTCACGAACTGGCAGCTCGAGTCGAACGCGCTGTACGTCAACAACCTGAAGCACACGAGCGCGAAGAGTCGTGTCTCGACGTTCCGCGACCGCGCCGTCGAAGCCGGCCTCGGCCAGCTCAGCGTCGGCACGACCGGCTGGGGCTGCGAGCTGGCCGACTTCGACCTCGACGGCGACCTCGACCTGTTCTACGCCAACGGGTACACGTCGCCCGACTACGAGACCACCGGCATCTGCGTCGGTCAGCCGTGCCACTACTTCGAGAACGACGGCACCGGAAAGTTCACGGCTGCGTTCGAGAAGGCCGGACCCGACGTCGCCGTGCCGCTGGCTTCGCGCGCCGCCGTGGCCTGCGACTACGACCAGGACGGCGATCTCGACCTCGTCGTCACGGCCAACAACGGCCGCGTGCGGCTGCTGCAGAACGTTGTGCCGCGCGAGAAGCGTCACTGGCTCGGCGTCCGGTTGAAGGGCGCGAACGGGAACACGCGCGCGATCGGCGCGCGTGTCGTCCTCACGGCCGGCGGCCGCCAGCTCCTGCGCTCGCTGCGCGCGGGCACGAGCTACCTCGGAGGCAACGCGCCCGAGCTGCACTTCGGGTTGGGCGATGCTTCGCAGGTCGAGAGCTGCTCCGTCACGTGGCCCTCGGGCCGGACGTCGATGCACGCGATCGACGGCGTCGACCGCTTCGTCACGCTCGCGGAACCGCAGTGAGCCTGTTCCGTCTGACGAAGCCCCGGCACGAGGAGATCGCGCGGTTCGTGGCAGGCCAGGCCGACCAGCCGTTCTCCTACCCGCACGTCGGCTGCACGAGCGGCGAGCTTCCGGACGGCTGGGCCGTCGACCGCTACCGCACGGTTCTGGGGCCGGGACGAGCGGCCTTCGAGCGCGCCCAGTCGCTGGTGCGGCGCTGGACCATGTTCCGGATGCCGTGGATCGAGCTCCACACGCCGGGCGCTCCCATCAGCCCGGGCACGACCGTCGGGATCCTGGCGCGCTCGCTCGGAGTCTGGACGTTGAACGCAGCGCGCATCGTCTACGTCGTCGACGAGCCCGGCCGTTTCGGCTTCGCGTACGGCACGTTGCCCGGCCACGTCGAGATGGGCGAGGAGCTCTTCCTCGTCGAGCACACGCCCGAGGATCTGGTCGTCTACGCCATCCTGGCCGTTTCGAAACCGCGAGCGCCGCTGGCACGCGTCGCGCACCCGTGGGTGCGGCGCGAGCAGCGGCGTTTCGGCCGGCATTCCCTCGCGGCCATGCGCCGCGCGATGCTCGAGCAGCCGCTGAGCGGCTCGCTCGACGGGTGATCAGATCGACTTCTTGTTCAGGTAGAAGTCGTAGCGCTCGTACTCCTTGTGGGTCTCGCGCTCCTTGACGTCCTTCATGTTCCTGGGCGGCGGCACGACGACCTTCTCGCCCGGCTTCCAGTTCACCGGCGTCGCGCAGGCGTACTGGTCGGCCGTCTGCAGCGCGGTCAGCAGCCGCAGGATCTCGTCCACGTTCCGCCCGACGTTCATCGGGTAGTACACCAGCGCGCGCACGACCTGCTTGGGGTCGATGACGAACACGGCGCGGACGGTCGCGGTCGTCGAGGCGTTGTCGTGCAGCATCCCGTACAGGCGCGCGACCTTCATGCTGCTGTCGGCGATCAGCGGGTAGTCGATGTCCGCGTCGAGGATCTGCTTCAGGTTCTCGCGCCAGGCCAGGTGGCTGTGGATCGAGTCGATCGACAGGCCGATCAGCTTGGTGTTCTTGGCCGTGAACTCGCCGCTGCGCTTGGCGAACTCGGTCAGCTCGGTCGAGCACACCGGCGTGAAGTCGGCCGGGTGGCTGAAGAGCACGACCCAGTTCTTGTTCTGCCACTCGCTGAACGTGATGGGGCCCATCGTCGTCTCGGCCGTGAAATCGGGGGCCGTGTCGCCGATGCGGGGCATTCCGGTCGGGGGGGTGTCGGTCATCGTGTCTTCCTTGGGAAGTGGACGCGTCCAGTCTAACGCGCGGGCGTCAGCGGGACACCCAGGCGCGCAGCACGCGCGCCCGCGCCACCTTGCGGTTGGCGAGGTCCTCGCACGTGCGCGCAGCGGGGATGAGCCCGACTTGCACGAGGTTGGCCGCGAACCGGGCGTAGCGGCGCGCGAGCGTCTCCTCCGAATCCACGCACAATCGCAGCACGAAACGCCGAGCGCCCCAGCGCGCTGACGCGGTCCAGAAGGGACCGGCGACGGCACGGCGCAGGCTCCAGGCCCGGCACGTGACGCCCAGCTCGGCTGCGATGCCGCGCACGCGCTCGGCGAGCGAGGCACCCTCGTCGGAGAGGCCGCGCAGCACCTTGGCCAGCTCCGCGTCGCGCTCGCCGCGGGCCAGCCGGAGGTAGGCCGCGCGCGCGCCGAGCTCGTCGCGCAGGGACCGGGCCAGCTCCTCGATCAGGTGCGGATCGACGCCGTGCTTCGCGGACGGGCCCACGGTCGGACTCACCCGTCCGCCGCCAGGGCCTTCTCGATCGCGCGCCGCTCCTCGTCGTGCGGCGTGCGTCGGGCGTGTTCGTGGAGCCGAGCGCGCACGTCCGGCACGAGTGCGCGCTCCAACGCGCGGATCGCATCGCGGCGGATCCGGCTGCGCGGCGACTCGAGCAGACCGCACAGCTCCGCGCGCACGGCCGGGTCGGTGGCCGCGACCACGCCCAGCTCGGCGATCGCGAGGCGGCGCGGCGGGTCGGGCATGTCGTCGTCGCGCGCGCAGGCGCGCAGGAGCTCCACGCCGCGCGGATCCTTCAGCCGAGCGACCTCGGCCAGCACGCGCGCGGCGCGCTCGCCGTGCGGCGACGGACCGTCGAGCTCCGCTGCGAGCCGGCCGACCGCATCGCCGGGGTCGGCGCGGACAAGGAGCCCGAGCGCCGCGCCGGTCGCCGCGTAGCTCGTCCCGCGCGCGATCTCGGCGCGCGCTAGGTCGGCCAGCTCCAGGTCGGGCGCCTGCGGCTCGAGCGCGCGCAGCGCGGCCGCGCGCACGGACGGGTCCGCGTCCTCTCGCGCGCGTGCCAGGAACGCCGCGCGCTCGTCCAGCGCGCGAACCGGTGCGATCGACCGCGCAATCGCCAGTCGCACCGCGGGCGAAGCGTCCGTCGCGAGCGCCAGCAGGAGCCCGCGCTGCAGCGTCGCGCGCAACGACGCGTCCGTCGTCGTCGCGCGGTGCCCGGCCAGGAACGTGGCCGCGGCGCGCCGCCCGGCCGCGTCGGGCGCACCGGCCAGGAGTGCGAGCCACTCGGCGAACGTGCGCGACTCCTCGATCACGGCCGGCAGCGCGCAGGCCGGATCGAGGCGGACCCAGCGCGGCGCTCCTGCCTGCGGCACGACAAAACGTTCGCTGCGGCCGTCGAACTCCCAGCGCGCGACGCGCACGCCCTGCGCGTCGGCGATCTCGCACTCGATCAGGCACGGGAACGGCGGGTCGTCCTGGGTCTGGCGCACGCGGACCTCCAGCTCGTTGCGCGCGTCGTCGTGGCTCCACGCGAACACGACGCGCGGGTGACCGGGCGCGTAGAACCAGCGCTCGAAATGCTCGCGCAGGTCGCGGCCCGACGCACCCTCGAGCGCCACGCGCAGGTCGTCCGTCACGACCGAGCCGCCACGGTGCGCGCCCAGGTACGCGCGCACCCCGCGGAAGAACGCTTCGTCCCCCAGCCACGCGCGCAGGTGGTGCAGGCGCACGGAGCCGCCTTCGTAGGCGTGCCCGCTGAAGAAGAGCTGGATCGGATCGCGCGCGACGCCGTAAACCATCGGCCGGCGGTTCGAGCCCTGATCTCGCGCCAGCCAGCGGCTGCGCGCATCGTCCATCTCGACCAGGAACGCGTCGTTGCCGCGCGCGCTCTGCGTGTAGAGCGCGCCGAAGTACGTCGCGAAGCCCTCGTTGAGCCAGGCGTGCGACCAGTCGCGGCACGTCACGAGGTCGCCGAACCACTGGTGCGCGGCCTCGTGCGCGACGAGCCCGGTCGAGGGCGCGTCGGCCAACGCGGCCGCGTCCGTGACGGCCGAGTCGATCACCGTGGTGGCCGAGAGGTTCTCCATGCCGCCGTACGGAAAACCGTCGACGGCTGCCTGCGAGTACTTCGGGTACGGGTAGCGCACGCCCGTCGCGGACGACAGGAACGCCAGGATCTCGTCGGTCTCCGCGAACGTGGGTCGGAGCTGCGGCGCCAGACGCGGCTCGGCCGCGAAGTAGAGCGGGACGTCTTCCCAGACCGACTCCTCGATCGCGAGCTCGCCGGCCACGAGCGACATCAGATACGGCGGGTGCGGGAACGTCGTGCGCCAGCGCTCGACGGCCGAGCTGCCCTCCTCGCGGCGCTCGATGCGTTCGCCTCCGGACAGCACGTTCCACGCGCGCGGCACGCGCACGACGATCTCGCTGGTCGCGCGGTCGTGCGGCTCGTCGAAGCACGGGAACCAGGCGCGCGCATCGCTGCACTCGCCGTGCGTGAAGACCTGCGTGGGCACGCCGGCGCGCTCGCCCGAGAAGTAGAGGCCCTTCACGGGCCGCCCTCCGTAGTGCACGGTCAGCTCGGCGTAGTCGCCGGCCGCGACGGGCTCGCGCAGGTCGATGTGCAGCCGTCCGTCGTGGTGCGTGTAGGACAGGTCACGCTCCGTACGATCCGTGACGCGCGCCACGGTCAGGCCCTCCAGGTCGAGGTCGACCTGCGCCAGGGACGGGACCGTGGGCCACAGTCGGATGCGACAGACGCCTTCCAGCCGTCGCTCCGCCGGATGGAGCGTCAGATGCAGCGCGTAGTGCTCGACGTCGAAACCCGCCGTTCGAGCTCCGATCGCCGGCGCCGGCGCGTCAGCCGTCGTCGTCGTGCAGGCCGCAAGCCCCGCGAGTGCAAGGATGGCGCAAAGCAGGGCGCGGATCGGGGCGCGCAGCACGGGTCGGAGCATCCGCGCAGGATACAAGCGCCAAGAGCCCGTTGCCGCCGGCGCGTCCGGTCGGGAGACTCGGTCGGTGGACTTCCTCCTCGAGTGCGTGGGCTTCCCCCCCGACCACCCGCTCGACGACCTGGTCGGACGCGCGCTGCGCGACGGCGAGCCGGCTGCGTGGCGCGGCGATCCGCGCACGCACCGGCGCCTGCCGCTCGTCGGCGGCGTCGATCTGGCGGTCGAGCGCGACGACCCGACCGACACGTGGACCGTTGTCCCCACGTTCCGCCAGGGGGTCCGTCTGCGCGTCGCGGTCGAGGAGATCCGCGCGGTGCCCGATTCGCGCTTCGACGCGCTGCTCGTCGGCTGGGCCGCGCCGCCGGTGCGCTCGGACGAGGAGTACTCGCGCGCGCTCGAGGCGGAGCGAGCCGGCCTGCTCACGCTGCACGAGCCCGGCGCGTACCCGATCGCGGCCTACCTGATCGACGCGCGCCGGCTGCCTTCCGGCCTGCTGGCGGGCCACGTGCTGGCGGTCACGATCGCGGGCTTCGCGCTCGACGTCGGCTACCTGGGCGCGAACGAAGGCGTCTTCGACCGCGAAGTCCTGGAGCGCGAGAGCGGCGCGAGCGTCGCGCCCTTGAGCGGTCAGGCCGATCCGGGCGGCTGCGCCGAGATCTCGGTGCGCATCCAGAGCGTGCGCCACCTGCGCAATCCGATCACGGGCGCCGACTTCGACCTTTTGACGGTCGACGCGCCCGAGCGACCGTTGACGCTGTTCGTGAGTCGCTGGCAGCTCGAGCGCGACGGCCTGCCGCAACCCCGCCCGGGACTGCGCATCGAAGGCGTGTTCCTGTTCAGCGGGCGCATTGCCGGCGGACTGCCGGGGCCGCGCTCGTCAGCCGCCGTCTTCGGCTGATTTCGGCCCCGCGACCGCGGCTTTCCAGGGCAGCGTCAGCTCGGGGATCGCCGACTGCGCGCGGTCGCCGATGGACGCCGAGCGCACGACGACGAACGCGCGCCCCTCGGGCGTCGCGCCGCGCTGCACGTCCCACGCGGTCGGCGTGAAGCACGCCGTCCAGCCGGCCACCGCGTCGCGCGCGCCCGACCATGTCTTGGGCGCCGCGGCCTCGACCGCTCCCGCGAACTCGTCCGCGTCCTTGGGCGAGTCCCACACCGTGACGAGCTGCAGGAAACGGTCGTCGCCACGCCCCAGCAGCACGAGCCGGTCGCCGCCCCAACCCTCGGCCGCCTTGTTCGTGAAGCGGATCGACATGATCGCGAACGCATTCGACGGGTCGAGGCCCTTGCGGTCGGCCGGCGGCGTGGTCAGGAGGCCCAGCGCGAGCTCGCCCAGCGTGTCCTGGCCGAGCAGCGTCCAACTCTGAGGCAGCGGCTTCACGTCGATCGCGACGGACACGGGCTCCTCGCGCTGCTTGGGATCCCAGTACCTGTCGGGGTGCAGGATCTGCTCGGTCGAACGCGGCATCTCGCGGAACGCGCGCTCGACGTCCTCGGGCTTCGCGGGCTTGAGCCCCAGGTTCATGCCGCCCGCGCGCGACAGGAAGCCGTCGCCCGCCAGGTACGACGCCAGGAGCGGCTTCCACATCAGCGGCGGCGCCTTCTTCAGCGCGTCGGCGCCCATCGACTGGAACTCCTGGATCTCCTCCATCGAGAGCTCCTTGCCGTGCGCGATGGTCCAGCGGTTCATCAGGTTCGTGCCGCTGCCCTCGACGACCGAGCGGAAGGCGAGCTCGGCGTCCGTCTCGCCGCCCGCGCTCGCGAGCAGCTTGTCGATGTCGAACAGCTGGTCGTCGAGCGCGTGCGTCAGCTCGTGCGCCAGGATCACCTTGGCCACGCCGCCGCGCATCGTGTCCATCAGGAAGAACGTGTCCGTGGCCGGGTCGTAGAAGCCGCCGACCTGGCCCTCCAGGACCTCCATCTCGAGCGCGCGCAGGTCGAGGCCGGGCGCCACGAGGCCGAGCAGCTTCGGAACGACTTCGTCGCGGTGCAGTCTCTCCTTGGACATCGTGGCCGCCTCGCGTTGTGCGACGTACTCGCGCAGGCCTTTCGCGTCGGTGACCTTGACCTGCACGGGACGCAGGAACTTCGCGCCGCGCAGTTCCTCGACCTGGATCTGGATCGCGGCCGAGGTCGCTTCCAGCTGAGCCTGGGTCCAGGCCGGAGTGTCGCCTGCGGCGGAGGCCAGCGAGGAAGAGGCCAGCGCGGCGAGCATGGAGAGGCAGGCGTTCATCGGGTTCCTGATCGGATGGGTCGTCGGGCGAACGGAGGTGCGTAGGATGCTCGACCAGGAGCTCCCCGATGTCCACGCCGGTCCGCGTTCGCCTTGCGTTCGCAGCGCTCGCACTGCCTTGGGTACTCGCCCTGGCTTCCTCGCTGGCCTGCTCGCGCCCGGGCGGGACCACGGTCGCGGCGGACTGGACCGGCCTCGACGCCGAGCTCGACCGCGCGCCGCTCCCGATCGGCGTGCTGGTCGACGCGACAGGACCCGGATCCGCAGCGGGGCGGCCTTTCGCCGATGCGCTGCGCGCGGCGCTCGCGGCGCAGAAGCCGGTCAACGGGCGCCCCCTCGTGACGTACGTCTTCGACGACCGCTCGCGGCCCACGGGCCCGAGCACCGCCGCCGAGCGCTTCGAGCGCGATCCGGGGGCCGTGATCGCGATCGTCGGGCCCGAAGCGGCGCGCGGCGCGGCGCTGGCGGTCGCGGCGCCGAAGACGGTCGTCGTGTGCGCCGGTTGCGAGGCGGCCGGCGCACCGCGCGAGGGCTCCTTCGCGCTGATCGCGTCGGCCGGCGAGAGCTCGACGGCGACGGCCGAAGCGGTTGCGCGCTGGATTGTCGACGCGCTGCGGGAATCCGATCCGTACCGGCCGTGCGACGTGGCCACCGCGCTGCGCACGACGCCCGCGCCGGCCGGGTACGTCCGCGTGGAAGGGATCGGTCCGGCGGTCGACCCGCACGCCTTCCGCCTCGCGAGCGCACCGGCGGCGAAGAAGTAGCGGCGCGGGCGCGTCGCCCGGGAGTCCGGCTTCCGTGTGGAGATCGCGGATCCGCCAACCGCTAGGATCCGCAGCGCCTCGCCCCCACGCAGGAGAGAAAGAACCGGATGTCATCCCGCTGGCTGTTCGCTCGTCGCACCGTCGGAGAACTCCACGCCGAGAGCGAGCGCAGCGGGCTGCGGCGCGCGCTGGGTCCGATGGACCTCGTGATGATGGGCGTCGGCGCCATCATCGGCGCAGGGATCTTCGGGACGATCGGCCAGGCGGCGGGCGCGGCCGGGCCGGCGGTCGTCGTCTCGTTCCTGGTGACCGCGTTCGCGTGCGGGCTCGCGGGACTGTGCTACGCCGAGCTCACGAGCGTCGTGCCGATCTCGGGCTCGGCCTACACGTACGCGTACGCCACGCTCGGGCAGTTCGTGGCCTGGATCATCGGCTGGGACCTGATCCTCGAGTACGCGATCGGCAACGTCGGCGTGGCGATCTCGTGGGCCGACTACGCCTGGGCGCTGATGAAGAACGTCGGGATCGATTTTCCGATCTGGCTGGCGAAGGATCCGCGCTACCTGACCGACGCGGCCAGCGATCCGAACGTCGTCGCCGCGATCCGCGCGACGGCGCCGACGATCGGCGGCACGGTGATCTGCTTCAACCTGCTGGCCGTTTCGATCACGCTGCTGATCACGCTCGTGCTCGTGCGCGGCGTGCGGCACAGCGCCACGCTGAACAACGCGATCGTGCTGATGAAGATCGGCGTGCTCCTGTTCGTGATCGGCGTCGGCGTGCAGTACTGGGACACGAGCCGCTGGGGCCTTTCGCCCTACGACGCCGACAAGTTCGCGCCCAACGGCTGGACCGGGATCGCCAAGGGCGCCGGCCTGCTCTTCTTCAGCTACATCGGCTTCGACGCGGTTTCGACGGCGGCCGAGGAGGCGAAGAAGCCGGCGCGGGACCTGCCCATCGGCATCTTGGGGTCGCTGGCGATCTGCACGGTCCTGTACGTCGCGATCGGGCTCGTCGTGACGGCGCTCGTGCCGATCGAAGCGCTGACGAAGGGCGCCGATCCGCTCAACGTGGCCATCTCGGCCACGGGCAAGGACTGGGCCAAGGTGATCGTCTCGATCGGCGCGACGGCCTCGATGACCGCCGTGCTGCTCGTGTTCCAGATGGGCCAGCCGCGCATCCTGATGTCGATGTCGCGCGACGGCTTGCTGCCGCCCTTCTTCGCGCGCGTGAACCAGCGCTTCGGAACGCCGGCCGCCTCGACGATCCTGACCGGCGTCGTCGTGATGCTGTTCTCGGCCTTCGCGAACATCGTCGAGATCGTCAACCTGGTGAACATCGGGACGCTGTTCGCGTTCGTGGTGGTCTGCATTGGGACGCTGGTCCTGCGCTACAAGGAGCCGAACCTGCACCGCCCGTTCCGCGTGCGCGGGATCTGGCCGGTCGCGGTGGGCGGCGTGCTGACGTGCACCTACCTGATGGCGCAGCTGGGGGCCGAGAACTGGTCGCGGCTCGCGCTGTGGCTCGTGGTCGGCATGAACGTCTACTTCGCCTACGGCTTCGTGCGCAACACGAAGGACCCGGCGCGCCGGGTCGCGCTGCAGCGCACGGCGACCGTCGCGTTCGCGGTGATCATGGCGCTGCTCGCGGTGTTCATGCTGAAGGGCGACGAGTGGTTCTCGGCCCCCGCGCTGACCGCGGCCGACCTGGCGCCGGGCGAGACGTTGCCGGAGCGCGTGCCGACCCTGTGGGACAAATGGGTCGGTTTCCCGCCCGGCCTGGCGCACGGGATGGCGGTGTTCCTGGGGATCTGCGCCGTGTGGAACGTGTGGGGTTTCCTGCGCTCGAAGAGCGTCAGCCCGAGCTGAGAACCGGGCCGCGGTCGCCCGGCTGGCCCCGATCTGCCGTTCCGAGGCATTGCAGGGCCCTGCGGGCCTCACTACCTTCGCGCACCCGGGGCCCGAGCCCGTCTCGCCCTCGGAATCGCAACCCCTTCAGCCCCCCCTGGCGATCCAGAAGCCCGCATGCCCGACGCGAAGGACACGCTCTTCGTCCTCCTGGGGCTCGTCGCGGTCGCGTTCGTCGCGTTCTGGGGCTACTGGCTCGTCAAGGCCGCGCGCAGCGAGTCGATCGTGCCGGGACCGTGGAAGCTCCTGGTGGGCTTTGTCACCGACTTCTTCGACACGCTCGGCATCGGCTCGTTCGCGACGACGACCTCGCTGTACCGGGCGAGGCGCACGATCGACGATCGGTTGCTGCCCGGCACGTTGAACATCGGCCACGCGATCCCGACGTTCGCGCAGGCGTTCCTCTACACGAAGAGCGTCGAGGTCGACTCGCGGACGTTGATCGCGATGATCGTCGCCGCCGTCGCCGGAGCGCTGCTCGGCGCGCCGATCGTGGCGCGCTGGCCGCGGCGCAAGATCCAGCTCGGGATGGGCTGCGCGCTGCTCGTGCTGGCCGGCGTGCTCGTCTACCGGCAGCTCTGGACGCAGCCCACGACGGGCACGACCGGGCTCGAGGGCCCGCTCTTCGCCGTGGGCATCGCCGGCAACTTCGTGCTCGGCGCGCTGATGACGATCGGGGTCGGTCTGTACGCGCCTTGCCTCGTCATGGTCTCGATGCTGGGCATGAACCCGGGCACCGGGTTTCCGATCATGATGGCGTCGTGCGCGTTCCTGATGCCGCTCGCGAGCGTGCCGTTCATCCGCCAGGGCAGCTACTCGCCCTCGGCGGCGCTGGGCCTGGCGCTGGCCGGATTGCCGGCCGTTTTCGTCGCCTGGCAGTGGTTCGGCTCGCTCGACCTCACGACCGTGAAGTGGCTGGTCGCGGTCGTCGTCGTGTACACGTCGATCATGCTCCTGCGTTCGGCCACCCGGAGCGGTGACTCGACCGCAGCGCTGCCGGTGAAGCCCGTTCTCTGATTCCCCCAAGGAAGAAGCACATGGCGAACCTCTGGATCCGGAAACCGCTCGAAAAGCTGCTCGGTGAATCGAGCGAGTCTGCCGGCGGTCTGAAGCGCACCCTGGGCCCTTGGGCCCTGATCGCGCTCGGCATCGGTGCCATCATCGGAGCCGGCCTTTTCGTGCGGACCGCGGCCGCGATCGCCAACAACGCCGGACCGTCCGTGACACTCGCGTTCGTACTGGCTGGTGTCGGCTGCGCGTTCGCCGGCCTGTGCTACGCCGAGTTCGCGTCGATGATCCCGATCGCCGGCAGCGCGTACACCTATTCGTACGCGACGATGGGCGAGTTCGTCGCGTGGATCATCGGCTGGGACCTGGTGCTCGAGTACGCGATCGGTGCAGCTTGCGTCGCGATCGGCTGGAGTCAGTACTTGAACAAGCTCCTGGCCTATTGGGGCGTGCAGATCCCGTACGAGTGGTGCCACTCACCCTTCGAGTCGGGAAGACTCGTCGTGAACGGAGTCGAGACGGAGACGATCGTCAACGGCTTCTGCAACTTGCCAGCCGTGTTCATCCTGCTCGTGGTGACGCTCATCCTGATCCGGGGCACGCGTGAATCCGCGTTCGTCAACGGGCTGATCGTGATCACGAAGGTCGCGATCGTGCTGATGGTGATCATCTTCGGTTGGTCGTTCATCAATCCCGCCAATCACATTCCGTACATCCCCGACGAAACGTCGTACGTCGATCCTGCGGGCATCAAGCACCCGTACGGCGGCTTCTGGGGCATTGTGGCCGCGGCCGGAACCGTCTTCTTCGCGTTCATCGGATTCGACGCGGTCTCGACGGCCGCGCAGGAAGCCAAGAACCCCAAGCGCGACATGCCCATCGGCATCCTGGGGTCACTCGTCATCTGCACCGTGCTGTACATCCTCTTCGCTCACGTGCTCACCGGCATCGCGACCGTCCAGGACTTCCGCACGACCGGCAAGGAAGCCTCCGTTGCCTTCGTGATCTCGACTTACATGCACGGCTACGAGTGGCTCTCGAAGTTTGTCACGGTCGCGATCCTGGCGGGCTTCTCCTCGGTCATCCTGGTGATGCTGCTGGGCCAGTCGCGCGTCTTCTATTCCATGAGCCGCGACGGTCTCGTCCCGCGCGTGTTCTCCGACATTCACCCCAAGTTCAAGACGCCCTGGCGCTCGAACATGATCTTCTTCTGCTTGACCGCGCTCTTCGGGGCCTTCGTCCCCGAGCACATCGTCGGCGACATGACGAGCATCGGGACGCTATTCGCGTTCATGCTGGTCTGCATCGGCGTGTGGATCATGCGCGTCAAGAATCCGAATGCGGCGCGCGGGTTCCGCGTCCCGGGCGCGCCGGTCGTCGCGATCCTGGGCATCCTCGCGAACGGCCTCATGATCGTCGGTCTCGGCTGGACGAACTGGCTGCGCCTGGCAGCCTGGCTCGCGCTCGGCCTCGTCATCTACTTCCTGTACAGCGTGAAGCACAGCAAGCTGAACAACCCCGGGAAGGCCTGAGAGGCCGAGAAGAGATCGATCGAGAGCCTCAAACCGTGCTGTTGGCGCCGCGCGGAACCGCGCGGCGCGTGCGCGGCGCGGCATCCTGTTCGCCCCCGTCGCGCACGGACCATTCGGGCCGCGCGCGGTGGGGGCGAAGCCGTTAGGATCTCGGCGCCATGACGACGCGCACCGCCGAGCTGGAACAGAAGACCATCGCCCCCGTCGACCTGGCCGCCGAGCGCGCCGCGGTCGGCCCGGCGCTCGAAGAGGCCGTGCTGCGCGTCCTGCGCAGCGGTCAGTACATCCTGGGGCCCGAGGTCGAGAAGCTGGAGCGCGATTTTGCCGCGCTGCACGGCGTCGCGCACGGCATCGGCGTCGCGAACGGCACCGACGCGATCGTGATCGCGCTGCGGGCCGCGTGCGTGCAGCCCGGCGACCACGTCGTCACCTCGCCCTTCACGTTCTTCGCCAGCGCGGGCGCGATCGCGTGGATGGGCGCGAAGCCGGTGCTGGCCGACGTCGAGCCGGACACGGCGCTGCTCGACGCCGCGAAGGCCGAGGCCGCGATCGACTCGAAGACGACCGCGCTGCTGCCCGTGCACCTCTACGGGCAGATGGTCGACATGAAGGCGTTCCGCGCGATCGCGGACCGGCGCAAGCTGGCGCTGGTCGAGGACGCGGCGCAATCCCACGGCGCGCAGCGCGACGGCGTCTCCTGCGGCCAGCTGGGCGATGCCTGCGCGTTCTCCTTCTATCCCACGAAGAACCTGGGCGCGTGCGGCGAGGGCGGGATGATCCTGGCGCGCGACGCGCTGATCGCGGCGCGTGCGCGGCGCGTACGCGAGCACGGCTCGCCGGTGCGCTACACGCACGCCGAGCTGGGCACGAACTCGCGCCTGCAAGGCATACAGGCCGCGGCGCTCAACGTGAAGCTGCCGCACCTGGCGGCCTGGAACGAGCGCCGCCGTCAGATCGCGATGCGCTACGACGCGGCGTTCCGCACCTCGAACGAGGTCGTGCCGCTCGTCCGCCGCACGGGCTCGACGCACGTCTACCACCAGTACACGGTGCGCCTGCGCGGATCCGTCGGACGCGATGCCGTGATCGCGGCCATGAGCGCGAAGAAGATCGCGCTCGCCGTGCACTACCCTTCGCCCGTCCACCTGCAGGAGGCGGCGCGCCCGTGGGGCTACGGGCCGGGTGATTTCCCGCACGCCGAGGCCCTGGCGCGCGAGGTCGTGTGCCTGCCCGTCCATCCGTTCCTGTCGGACGCGGACGTGGACCGCGTAGCGCAGAGCCTGCTGGCCGCGGCCGCGGGTCGCTCCTGATCCGATGGCCCTCCTGTCGATGGAGAGTGGATCGTGATCGCGCGCGCCATCCTCGTGCTCCTCGTGTGCGTTCCGGCCGTCGTGCCCGAGCCGCAGGGGCGCGGTGGTCGCGGTGCGCGCGGCGGCGAAAAGCCGGAGCCCGAGGCCGACCTCTCGCAGTTCTACTTCCAGGTCGCGGACTGGGACGGCGACGGCTGGATCTACATGTCGGAGGGCGAGAAGAGCCTAGGCCTCGACAAGGGCGGCTTCCGCGCGTTCGACAAGGACGGCGACGGGAGCGTCTCGCCTCTGGAGTTCGCAGCGCGCTACCGCGCAGTCCTGGAGAAGGGCGGCGTCTTCACGCCGCCGAGACCCAAGCCCGAGGCGACGCGTGCGTCGCGCAAGGGACCCAGGGAATTGATGCGTGCCCACGACGCCAACTCGGACGGCATGCTGGTCGAGTCCGAGGTCGCGCTGGCGCTCGACGAAGCCGGCTTGAAGGAGCCGACGGCGGAGCGGATCGTCGCGACGCTGGACAAGGACAAGAGCGGCGGCCTCGAAGGCGCGGAGGTCGAGGAACTCGTGCGCATCCTGTCCCCCGACCTGCAACCGAAGACGCCCAGGAAGCCCAAGACCCTGGAGCAGCTCTTCGGCCGCGCCGAGGAACGTTCGGCGCGCGCGGGCGCGACGATCGGACCGCCGCGCATCACCGGACCGGTGCCGGTGTACGTGAGGCTCGATTTCGACCAGAGCGGTGCAGTCGGGCTGTCGGATCTGGAGGAGCTTCAGCGTCCGCTGCAGAGCGCAGTGCGCGCGCCGGCGGTGCTGGCGACGATGGACGCGAACGGGGACGGCTCGATCTCGGCGGCGGAGTTCGCCGAGGTGATGCGCACGGGCGATCCGCTGCGTTGAGACCGTGGAGAAGCGGTTGCCCGGACGGGCACCCAGGCTGGTGAGGAGGGAACCAACCGCATGAACGCGATCGTCGCTTCTCTCCAGGCGGAGTACCTGCGCTACGAGGCGCTCGCCGAAGCCGCCCTCGGTCAGGTGAGCGACTCGGACCTCGTGGCGCCAGGCCCGGGCGGAGGCAACTCGATCGCGGTCATCGGCTGGCATCTGGCCGGCAACCTTCGATCGCGGTTCACGGATTTCCTCACGACGGACGGCGAGAAGCCCTGGCGCCGGCGCGAAGAGGAATTCCAGGCCCGAGCCGTCGACCGCGCCGAGCTCCTCGCACACTGGGAGCGCGGCTGGGCCGCGCTCCTGAGTGCGCTGGACACGCTCTCGGACGCGGATCTCTCGCGCACTGTCACGATCCGAGGCCAGTCGCTGCTCGTGCACGAAGCTCTCCACCGGTCCTTGGCGCACGCCAGCTATCACGTGGGACAGATCGTGATGGTGGCGCGTGCTCTCCGCGGAGAGCAGTGGCGCTTCCTGAGCATCCCGCCGGGAGAGTCGGGCAAGTACAACGAGCAGCCGACCCTCGAGAAGCCCGCAGCCCACGTGGCGAACATGCGTCGGCCTGACTGACTCCGACGCGGCCCTCGTGCCCTAACCCTGCAGCGGCTCGAGGTCGCGCAGGTGCGGCCCGTCCTCGGGCGTCGAGACCGCGAACTTCGGCCGCTCGTCGGAGCGCGGAGTGCGCAGCACGGCGCCGGCGACGGAGCCATCCAGACCGAGCACGTAGTAGACGAGGTTGAACGAAGGCTTGCCGTCCGCGTCGACGAGCTCGGGCTGGTAGCGCGATTGGCGCTGCGTCTGCCGCGTGACGCGGCGCAGCACTTCCATCGCGGCGTCGAGCGGCTTCGCGCCCTGGCGCATGAGCTCGACGATCGCGAAGGCGCCGTTGGCCAGGATGTTGGCCTCGCCGCGCCCCGTCGCGCCGGCGCTGCCGGCCTCCTGGTCGCAGTAGAGGCCGGCCCCGACAATCGGTGAGTCGCCAACGCGCCCGGGGATCTTCCACGACAGCCCCGAGGTCGTCGTCGTGCACGCGATCGCGCCGTCCTTGGCCATCGCCGAGCAGTGAATCGTCCCCCACTGGCGACTCCGCATCGCCTCGGAGAGCGCGGCCACGCGCGCGTCGCGTTCCGGACGCGGCAGCGCGCCCTGCCACGGGATCTTCTTGGGCGGCGGCAGGCGGTCGTCGTCGGTCGAGTGGTTCTCCTTCCACTCCATCCACTTCTTGCGCGTCGCCTCGGTCAGGAGCTCGGTGTGCGGGTGCCCGTGAGCGCGCGCGAACCGGTACGCGTCCTGGCCCACGATCAGGCAGTGGTCGGTCCGCTCGAGCACGAGGCGCGCGACCTCGCTCGGGTGCAGGATGTTCTCGATGCAGGCGACGCCGCCCGACTTGTGGCGCGGGCCGTACATGCACGCGGCGTCGAGCTGCACGACGCCGTCCTCGTTCGGCAGACCGCCGAGACCGACCGAGTCGTCGTTCGGATCGGCTTCGGTGACCTTGACCACGTCGATCGCTACGTCCAGCGGGTCGGCGCCGTCGAGGAGCTTCGCGTAGGCGAGCTTCATGCCCGCCAGCGCGTTGTTGCTGCCGACCAGCACCGCGCGCGCCTTGCGGTTCGTGAGGACGGCCGGAGCCGAGACGCCGCTGGCCGGCGCGGACTGCGCCGCCACGCCGCTGCGACAGGCGCTCAAGGCCACGCCGGCCGCGACCGCTCCGCCCAGCAACGATCGCCGATCGACTTCGTGTGTCATTGTTTCTCTCCTGGTTTCGCAGGCACTTTTTCGGGCATCCGGGCCGTTTCCCCCAGACAGAGCTCGCGCAGCCACTGTCGCACGTCGTCGCCCCACGTCTTCCAGCGCGCCGCCAGCGCCCCGTCGCGCGCTGCCAGCGCCGCGTCGACGCGCACGTCGATCTCGAGCTTGTGACCGTGCAGGTAGCGCTCGAGGTCGGCCGGCTGCGGGCTCGCCAGCGCCAACGCGGCGGCCAGCAGCGCGCAGCCCGTGCGCTTCATCTCGTCGGCGTCGACGTGCTCCATGCGGTCGGCGCCGGTGTGGTAGGCCCAGTCGGGAAAGTGCCACAGGAGCGCTGAAGGCACACCCGCCTGCAGGAACACGACGTGATCGCTCCCGCCCTCGAACGGGTGCTCTCCGGTCGCCCAGCCGCCCGCGACGCCGGCCACGTCGACGAGCGCGCAACGCAGCACGAGCGCGACGCCGTTCGGGTGCAGGTCCGACTCGGGCACGTCGCTCTGGCCCCAGGCCGTGTGCACGTCGGGCGGCAGCGGTTTCAGCGCGCCCGGGTCGGGCCCGCGCTCGAGCAGCGGCTCCGCGCCCGTCGCGACGCGGCTCTCGCCGGTCATGTCGGCCGCGATCGCCGCCGTCGCGCGGCGCCCGGAGTGCTCGAGCCACACGCGGCTCTGCTCCATCTCGTCGCCGAACACGAACGCGATCGAGCGCGCCGGCTGCTCGACCTCGCCGGCTTCGATCAGGCGGGCGAGCGCGCGCGCGCCCTCGACCAGCGTGCCGATGCCGCTGGCGTTGTCGCACGCGCCCGGCTCCTGCACGTGCGCGACGAGCGGCACCGCTTCGCCGGGATGCTGCGCGCCGACGACCGTCGCGACCAGCGTGCGCAGCTTGCGCTCGGCCGTCTCGACCTGCGCTTCGAAGCGCACGCGCGCGCTCGCGTCCGCGGCCGCGGCGCGCAGGAGTGCCGCCGTGCGTGGCGAGACCTGGACCACGGCGATCGGCGACGGTGCGCGCACGGAACGGAAGCCGATCGCGTCCAGGTGGCGGTCCTGGCCGCTGGGATCGACGTTGTAGTCGGCCAGGTCGCTGGCGATCGCGAGGACCGCGCCCTGTTCGGCCGCCTTGCGCAGCACGGCCCCCGCGAAGCCGCGCTCGAGCAGCAGGGCTGTGCCCGCGACCGCGTCCTCGATGCGGGTCACGAGGCGACCTTCCACCGACGCGGACGGCGCGCCCACGGGCAGCATCGTGCGGTCGCGGCCGGCGGGCTCGTCGAACGCGTGCAGGACGCGCTCGTCGCCGGCCTGCACGAGCGAGAGGCGCGCGCGCCGCGGCGTCCAGGCCGTTCCGCGCAACGGCGTCTCGATCACCTGCAGCTCGAGCTCGGGTCGCGCGCCGAATCCGGCCTCGCGCAAGCTGCGCTCGACTTCGTCCAGCGTGGCCTCGAAGCCCGCGTTGCCGGGCGCGCGGTAGTAACCGTCGGCGAAGGCCGTCACCGCCAGCGCTTCTTCGGCCGAGAACGTGGTCCACAGCGCGCGCGCGAAGCGCGCCGGTCCGCTCGTGCCGGCCGCGACCGGCGGACCGCGGTGGCTCGCCGACGTCGCGGCTACGGGCGCGCCAGATTGGCCGGCGGCTTCGGTCAGCTCGACCAGATCGGCGTTGGAGAGCTCGGTCCGGCAGGCTACGACCGCGCACGCCAGGAGGGCGAGGCCGGCCCTGCCGGCGTACGTGCGCGAGAGACGCGGGCGTCGCACGCGGGCTACCCGACGTACTTGTCGATCAGGAGGCCGAGGCGCAGTCGCGCCTCGGCCGGGATCGCGTCCTTGGCCGTCATGATCGCGTGCTGCAGGGCGCGCCCGTCCGGACAGCTGCCCTGCTCGGGGATGCGCGGCAACGCCGCGGCGACGAGGCGCTTCGCGTTGCCGATGTTCCCCGCCATGACCTTCATGATCGACTCGACGGACACGTCGTCGTGGCCCTCGTGCCAGCAGTCCCAGTCCGTCGCCATCGCGACGGTGGCGTAGCAGATCTCGGCCTCGCGCGCGAGCTTGGCTTCCTGCAGGTTCGTCATGCCGATCACGTCGACGCCCCACTGCCGGTAGATGCGCGACTCGGCGCGCGTGCTGAACTGCGGGCCCTCCATGTTCAGGTAGGTGCCGCCGTCATGCATGCGCAGACCCAGGCCACGCCCGGTCTCGAGCAGGGTCGCGCGCAACGATTTGCAGACGGGGTCGGCGAACATGACGTGCGCCGCGACGCCGCCGGTGAAGAAGGTGTCGGGCCGGTGGCGCGTGCGGTCGAAGAACTGATCGACGACGACGAAATCGCCCGGGTGCACGTCCTCGCGCATCGAGCCCACGGCCGAGATCGACACGACGCGCTTCACGCCCAGCTTCTTCAGGCCCCAGATGTTCGCGCGGAAGTTGATCTCGCTCGGGCTGATGCGGTGGCCGCGCCCGTGGCGCGGCAGGAAGACGACCGGCACACCCGACAAGCGGCCGGTCACGTAGGCGTCGCTGGGCGCGCCAAAGGGCGTGGTCAGCGCGACTTCGAGCACGTCGGTCAGCCCCTGGATGTCGTACAGCCCCGAGCCTCCGATCACGCCGACCGCTTCGGTCCGATCTCCGCTCTTCAACGTCGCTTCCTCCGCTCGCCGTCCTGCGGTCTGCGCCGACCCGGCGGGCGCGGAGCGTCGGCGCCCGTCGGTCCGGATGCCGGTCGCGTGCGCGGCGGCGCTGCCGTATGCCGCGGATCGTTCCGACCGCGCAATTCCTCCGCCGTGCGCGTCCGGTTCTCGGGCGCCTGCATCTCGCGCGAGGGCACGAGGCGCGCCAGCACGAGCGTGGCGTAGCTGCCGCGCGGCAGGTCGAAGCGCACGTGCAGCACGCCCGGCGAGCGGCGGTCCTCGTCGATCACGAGCCCGCGCGGCCGCACGATCAGCGGCCTGTCTTCGCCCTTCAACGCGAAGCCCGGCACGCCGCGGATGCGCAGGTCGGCGGGTTGCAGGCCCTCGGCCGTGAGCGCGGCGGTGAGCCACTGCCGCTGGCGCGCGTCGGTGACGTCCTCGAGGCCTTCGCCCGGCATGCGGAACGTCCCGTTCCACTCGGGCGGCACCGGCGTCGCGCCGCGCGCGAACACGAACGGCCCCTCGATCGACGGCACGAGGAAGCGATCCGGGCGCGGCACCACGTCGGAGATCCAGCGCGCCACCGCGCGATTCCACAAGTGCGACTGCCAGGCGTAGAGGTGGATCAGGCGCACCTGGTTCTTCACGTAGCGGAAGGCGCCGACGAAGTCGTCGGCCTCGTCGCCCAGGTGCTCGAAGATCGAATGGTGCGCGCCGAACGCGCCGGCCACGTCGCGACAGCGCTTCCAGTCGCCCCAGGCGCCGTCCAGCGCGCGCTTGAACGTGCGCATGCGCGGGTTGTCGTTCTCGGACGGCGCGGCGAGCAGGTTCTTCAGGGCAGCCTCGGCGTTGCCCAGCGCGAGCTCCTTCGCGACCCAGCCCTGCCCGTGGCGCAGGTTCCCGAAGCGCTGCTCGCCGAAGTAGTTCGGCAGCCCGTGCTCGCGCACGACTACGGACTCGCGCTCGATCTCGTTCCGTTCGGCGGGACCTACGCCGCGCAGCACGATCTCGAAGCCGTTGCCGATGCTGTCCTGGCTCGACAGCTCGTGCTCCGCGAAGCCGGCGGTCTCGACGCGCAGGTTCGGCGTCCGGAAGCGCACGGGCTTGCCCCCGCGCACGGTCATGAACTGGGTCGTGACGCCCTGGCGGTCCTTCATGCCGGCCATGCCGATGGCCGAGGACTCGACGCCCGTGGCCAGCGCCAGCTCGCTCGCCGCTTCCAGCGACGTCAGCTTGCTCTTCGTGACCCGGTACACGCGGAAGCGGCCCTTGTCGCCGACGTAGTCGTCGCGCAGGAGCTCGAACACGCGGAAATCCTGCGGCTTGCTCTTGATCCTCATGGCGCACGGAACTTCGCGAGCTGCTTGACGACGCGCGTCATGTCCTTCGGCAAGGGCGATTCGACGCGCACCGTGCCCTCCGCTCCGACGCGCGGGAACTCGATTGCGCGCGCGTGCAGCGTCAACCGCTCGACGAGCGGCGATTCGACGTGGCCGGGCTTCTTGCGGTAGTCGCGCTTGAAGTCGGAGAGCGACAGCGAATCGCGCCGGCCGTAGTAGGGATCGACGGCCAGCGGGAACCCGACCTCGCGCAGGTGGACGCGGATCTGGTGCGTCCGCCCCGTCAGCGGCTCGCACGCCAGCAGCGTGTAGCCCTTGAAGCGCTTCTCGACGCGCACTCTCGTGCGCGACGGCTTGCCGTGCTGGCGGTCGACGCGCATGCGGCCGCTCTTGCGCTCGTCGGGCCCGATCGGGAGGTCGATGATCTCCTCCTCGCCGTCGGGCAGCCGGTGCTCGCCTTCGACCAGCGCCAGGTACGTCTTGCGCACCTCGCCGGCCTCGAAGGCGGCGCGCAAGGCGCGCTCGGCCTCGATCGTCTTTGCGACCAGCACGACTCCGGTCGTGTCCTTGTCGAGCCGGTGCACGAGCCGCGGCCGGAAACCCAGACCCTCGAAACGGTCCGTGTCGTGCCCCTCCTCCGATCGCTCGAGACCGGCCCGGTCGAGCGCGAGGTCGAGCAGCGCACCGGACAGGCAGGCCTTGTCGCGCGCCCAGCGCTCAGGCTCGGCGGCGAGACCGGCCGGCTTGTCGACGGCCAGCACGTGCTCGTCCTCGTACAGGACTTCGAGCTCCACGCGCGGCGCGGGCACGTCAGGCTGCTCGTCCTGTTCTTCGAAGTCGACGATCAGCACCTCGTTCTCGCGCAGCTTGTGTCCCGGCGTCGTCGCCCGGCCGTCGAGCGAGACCTTCCCGTCGCGCACCTGCCGGCGCAGGAAGCCCTTGGGCAGAAGCGGGAACGACAGGCACAGGAACTCGTCCAGTTCCATGCCAGCGCGCTCGGGCGGGATCGGGATGTGCAACACGGGAGAACTTCGAGGAGCGTCGGCGCGCGCGGCGCGCCGGAAGCGGATCAGGCCTTGGGCACCGTGGGCGCTGCGTAGATCTCCTCGCGCAGCGACGCCACGTACGGCAGGTTGCGGTAGCGGCCGGCGTAGTCGAGGCCGTAGCCGACGACGAACAGGTTCTCGACCTCGAAGGCGCGGAAGTCGGCCTGCAGCGGCACCGCGCGGCGCGAAGGCTTGTCGAGGAAGACGCACGAGCGCACCTCGGCCGCGCCGCGCCGCGTGAGCTCCGCCTTGAGCGCGTGCAACGTCCGGCCGGTGTCGAGGATGTCGTCGACGAGCAGCAGGTTGCGCCCCTCGATCTCGTTTCCGGCCGGGAAGAAGTTGAGCTCCAGCTTGCCGCTCTCCGTCCCGTCGCCGTAGCTCGTGGCGGCCACGAAGGCCAGCTCGAGCGGGATCGGGATGTGCCTGATCAGGTCGGACGCGAACACGCAGGACCCCTTCAGGACCGACACGACCGTGAAGTCCCGCCCGGAATAAGCGCGCGTGACCTCCCGGGCGACACGGTCGATCCCGGAGAGGATCTCGGCCTCGCTGAAGAGGATGCGATCGATGTCTTCGTGCATCGGGGGCTGGTTTCGAGCCGGGTAGGATATCGCCGAAAGGGCCCCTCCGTCGAGCGCGGGCGGCCTTTCGTGCAGCCCACAGCGAGCACGAACCCCGGGAGTCCCGTTTTTCCTCGTGGAGGCTTGTCCGCCTCCGACGCAGTGTTACTTTCGAGTCGTTCCGGCGGTGCGCGCGCTACCCTTCGCGGGTCTCCGCGGCTCCGCTGTTCCGCGCGGAATCGGGCCGGGATTCCGGCCTGACGATCCGCACACGCCGCGACGCTCGCACTGCGGTCCCGGCGCCGATTCTTGTTCCCAAGATTGCCAATGGAATCCTCCGTGACGAAGCGTTCGTACAACCGTCGGACCGAAGAAGACAAGATCCGCGAGCTCGAGGAGAGGGTCGCGTCGCTCAAGGCCAAGGTCGAGGCCAAGCAACGCAAGGACCTGCCCGTCGTGCGCGAATGGCCGAAAGTCCAGCGCACCCTGAGCCTCTTCGCGCAGCTCGCGGCCGATCATGGGCGCGAGGACGTCGCGAACTCGATCCAGGCTTTCATGGCCGGGACCGAGCGCTCGCTGAGGCCGCACGTGGAGACCGTGGCGATCAAGCGCGCGAAGCCCAAGACCGCGTCGGCCAGCGGCGACGAGTTCACATTCTGAGCCTGCATGCCGATCCGCCACCACCCGGACGTGCGCGTGCTCTCCAGCCGCACCGTGCACCCGGGTCGCGTCTTCGACGTCGTGCGCGAGGAAGTCGTCCTGCCCTCCGGTCTGCGGCAGGACATCGAGATCGTCGACCACCCGGGCGCTGTCGGGGTCGCGGCCCTGGACGAGAACGGCGACCTGCTGCTCGTGCGCCAGTACCGGCACGCGTGCGGCGACTGGATGCTGGAGATCCCCGCCGGCCGCGTCGAGCCGGGCGAGAACCGGCTCGCGGCCGCGATGCGCGAGCTCGAGGAGGAGACGCGCCACCGCGCGGCGTCGTGGGAGCTGCTGGTCGAATTCTTCGCCGCGCCCGGGTTTTGCAGCGAGTTCCTGTCGATCTACCTCGCGCGCGGGATCGTGCACGTCGGCGCGGACGCCAAGGCGGCCGACGAAGACGAAGAGTTGGCGGTCGAACGCATCTCTGCCGACAGGATCCTGGCCGAGGGTTCGCTCGACGCGAAGACCTTGATCGCAGCGTCGCTGATCGTGTCGCGCGGCCTGGCGAAGCGCTGACGCGCTCGCCTATTCTCAGCGCGAGCGCGGCGCGAGATCGCTCAACGCGTCGAATCCGCCCTGTCCGGGCATCAGTTTCCCGTGCGCGTCGAGGCGCAGGATCGCTCCCACCGCAGCCACGAGGAGGCCGTCGCGCCAGGCGACCGCGCGATCGAGACCGGGCAGCGGCAGACCGCAACGATCCAGCTCGAGCGCCCCGCCGGGACCGTAGCGCAGGACGCACGGGCTGTCCGTGTTGGCGAGCCACACGCGCTCGGCGCCGGGCACGGCCGCCAGGTGCGCCGCGCGGCGCGGCAGGTTCACGGTCCAGCGCACGGTCAAGTCGGGCGCGAGGAGCAGCACGCGTCCCATCCCCGCGCCGTCGAGCGCCCACGCCGTCCCGCGCTCCGGCCCGGGCGCGAGGTCGACGATGCTGCCGCCGATCTGCGCGGTCGCGACGACGGTCGCGCTGGCCACGTCGACGCGCAACACGGCTCCATCGGTGGTCCCGACCAGCGCCGCCGCACGTTCGCCGACGGTGCACGCGAGGCCGTCGCGCTCGAGCAGCACGAACACGCTGCCTTCGTCGCGCACGCGCACGAGCTGCGTCGAGGCCTGCGCGCGCGCTTCGACGACCAGCGCCTGCTCGCCGCCGGCCAGCACGTCCAGGTCCCGCGCGTGCTCGAGCCACAGCTCGGTGATCAACGCGCCGTCCGGCGCGAAGCGATCGAGACGGTGCGTCGATCCGGAAGTGCCGCCGCCCGAGCGCAGCACCCACAGTCCCCCGTCGCGCGCCGGCTCGACGTCGAGCGCCCAATCGACCGGAATGCGCTGCGCCAGGAACAGGTCGCGGTCGAGCCCGAACACGCGCCCCCCATCGCGGTCCGCGGCCCACAACACCACGGCACCGGGCGGCGGCGGCCCAGGGTCGGCGCTGGCCAGCGCCACGAGACAGGCCACGAGCGTGCCGAGCCCCAGCGCGAGCAGCGCACTCGCAACGCCACCCTGTCTGAGTTCCGACGACGTCGCTTCCGCCCGCTCGCCGTCCTTCGTCCCGTCCTGCATGGGGTCCTCCACTCCGAGGACGCGCGGGACGTCAAACGGTTGCACTCAATCGTCCGGGAACGGGCCTGATCGACACGCCTGGCGCGAGCAGGCAACGTCTGGACTGGCCGCTGCAAGCCTTGGACGAAACGGTACCTTCCCCCCATCGACCGACCTCCGGGAGGCCAGCCATGCGCTCCAAACTGACCCGTCTCCTCGCCGCGCTCTGCATCGCCGCCCCCGCCGCCGCGCAGCAGGTCCTGTTCCTCGAGGACTTCGAGGACGGCCTCGCCGGCTGGACGCCGACGGGGTTGTGGAACGCGGAGGGTGCGACCAACCCGTGCGGAAGCTGGTGCGCACCCTTCCCGAGCGGCACGGGCGTCGCCTACTACGGCAACGAATCGCCTTGTCATTACGCGCTCCCCGGCGGGGCCCCCAGCGTGGGAAGTCTGGCCTGGGACGGATGGATCGACCTGCCGGCCGGCGCGCCGTCGATCTCGCTGCGCTTCTGGATGGCGAGCCAGACCGAGTATTGCTGGGGCAACTGGGATCGCCACGAGCTGTGGATCGACGTCGAGAACGGCGCGTCCCAGTTGTTCGAGCTGTGCGCCGATTGGTGGGGCCAGAGCGCGACGCTCCCGTGGCACGAGCGGCGCATCGAGCTCACCACGCTGGGCGGCTCGCGGATCCGCCCGCGATTCCGCTTCGACTCGGTCGACGGCGAGGCCGACGGGTACCGCGGCTGGTTCGTGGACGACGTCTCGGTCAGCGTCGAGCCGGGCGTGCGCGTCTGCCCGGGCTCGGGGTTCTACACGGGCTGTCCCTGCGCCCAGCAGTTCGGTCCTCCGATGCCGGTGGCGGGCGGCTGCCGCAACTCGACGAACCTGTCCGCCGTGCTCGTGTCCTCCGGCACGCCGGTCGTCTCGGCCGACACGCTGAGCCTCACGGCGCGCAACATGCCCCCCAACGCGTCGTGCCTCCTCGTCCAGGCGAGTGCGTCCGGGAACTCCGTCGTGTTCGGCGATGGCGTGCGCTGCGTCAGCGGACAGGTCCGGCGCATGGGCTCGCTCGCGGCCTCGAACGGCGTCGCGAGCTGGCCGCCGGCCGGCTCGGATCCGATCGCGGTGCGTGGCCTCGTCCCGCCCGAGGGCGGCACGCGCTACTACTACGTCTATTACCGCGACGTGCTCCCCTGGTGCACGAGCGCGACGTTCGACCTGACGGACACGCAGCGGATCGTCTGGGTGCCGTAGTCGATCGGCCCGGCGCCATGACATGGCGCCGGCGCCCGAACGACGTCGCAGCGTCGAGCGTCCAGGCCGTGAGCCCTGTGCCACGGACCTCCACACGCTGGCTCACCAGGCCGCGCAGAGCACCATGGCGGACCTCCGAAGGACCCGATCCGCAGGGTCGCGGCCGGGAAAGGGGCGCGGAACGCAGCCACCTGCCGTCAATTCTTTCGGCGGAATCCGCCCATGAAATAGATGATGAGGCAGATCAGGAGGACCAGCCCCAAGCCGCCGCCACCGTAGCTCGGTCCACCGAAGTAGAAGCCGCCGCCGCCGAACAAGAGCAGAAGGATGAGGATGATGATGAGTAGCTGCATGCTTGCAGGATACTCCCCGACAGCCATCATACCGATAGGGCCTTCACCCCGCAGGCCCAACTGCCGGCAGCTCGGGCGCCGTCGTTCTCGCGCAACGCTTCGGCGGCGCCCTCAACCTGAACCTGCACTTCCACGCGCTGGTCCTCGACGGCGTCTACACCAGCCAGGGCTTGCTCGCCACGCCCCGCTTCCAGCCCGCGCCCGAGCTCGCGGACGAGGACGTCGCGCACGTCACCGCGCTCCTGCACCGACGCATCGTGCGCTACCTCCAGCGCCGCGGCCGCCTGCCGCGTGAGGAGCACGCCGGACACGACGAGCCCGAGCCCCACGAGCCCCGGCTCGCGCTCTTCTGCCCCGCCTCGGTCGAGGGGCGCGTCGCGCTCGGACCGACCAGCGGCAAACCCCCTGACGCGCCGTGGTCGCCGGCGCGACCGCCGCCCGCTCCTCCTTCCCGGCGAGCCGAGCTGCGACCTCGAGGGCTTCTCCCTGCACGCCAAGGTCGCGATCGCAGCGCACGACCGCGCCGGGCTCGAGCGCTTGTGCCGATACATCGCCCGCCCCGCCATCGCCAGCGAGCGGCGCTCGATCGACCCCGACGGGCGTGTGGTCTACCGGCTCCGCCGACACTGGCGCGACGGCACCAGCGCGATCGTCTTCGAGCCGCTGGCATTCGTCGAGCGACTCGCGGCGCTCGTGCGCAGGCCGCGCGCGCAACTGCTCACCGACCACGGCGTGCTCGCGCCCGCGGCCAAGTGGCGGGATCGGATCGTGCCCGGGCCGCGGGCGCAGCTCGTGCCGGATGGCGACGGCGCGCTCGCGAGCTCCACCGACTCCGGCGCGACCCCTGGCTCCACCACCGCACACCGCAACCCGGCCAGAATCCGCCGATCGACCTGGGCCGAGCTCCTGCGGCGCGTCTTCGCCATCGACGTCCTGACCTGCCCCCGCTGCGGCGGGGTACGCAGGCTGATCGCGATGATCACCGATGGGCTCCTCGTGCGCAGGATCCTCGAGCACTTCCAGCTGCCCAGTTCGCCGCCTGCGTGCGCTCAGGCCAGAGCGCCGCCCGAGCCCGAGTTCGCCTGGTAGTCGGGAACGGCAGCAACTCCGCACCTCCAAGAAGTGCGCGCCGTGGCGGCGCTACGCTCCAGGCCGTGCGCCCTGTGCCTCCGACCTCCACGCGCTGGCTCACCAGGCCGCGCACAGCGCTGAAGGTCGCGAAGGACACGCTGTACGGCCTGCGCGGCGGCGCCGCCGCACGTGCCGGGTCCGACGCCGTGCAGCAACGCCACGGTTCACGCCGCGCCGGATTGCCGCGCTCGGGCGTGAAGCGCCGCGGCGCCAGGCCGGCGTCGACGCAGCAAGAGTTGTTCTGACATGCCGGGTTTCAAAGGCAACAAGCAAAACCTGCCGAGCAAGCCTTGCGTGGCCTGCGGGCGGCCGATGTCCTGGCGCAAGGCCTGGGCCAAGAACTGGGACCAGGTGCGCTACTGCTCCGATGCCTGCCGGAAGAAGAAACATGGCTGAATGCCGCCACCTCGTCGTCGTGCTCGGCGACCAACTGAACCGCGACGCCAGCGCCTTCGATGGCTTCGACGCGGCGCAGGACATCGTCTGGATGGCCGAGGCCAGCGACGAAAGCACGCACGTCTGGAGCAGCCAGCAGCGCATCACGCTGTTCCTGGCCGCGATGCGCCACTTCGCGCAAGCACTGCGCGACGAAGGCCTGGCGCTGGACTACCGCGAGCTGCACGAAGGTTCGCTCGGCGCGGCGCTGGCCGATGCCCTGCGCCGGCACCGGCCGCAGCGTGTACTGCTGACGCTGCCAGGCGACTGGCGTGTGCTGCAGGCGCTGCGCGCGGCCGCGGGCGAGGTGCCGCTGGACCTGCGCGACGACCGCCACTTCCTCAGCACGCCCGCCGACTTTGCCGCCCACGCCCAGGGCCGCAAACAACTGCGCATGGAATACTTCTACCGCGAGATGCGGCGCCGCCACGCCGTGCTGATGGACGGCGCGGACGGCGGCCAGCCGGCCGGCGGCGCCTGGAATTTCGACGCCGACAACCGCGCCGCCTTCGGCGCCAACGGCCCCGGTTTCGTGCCACCGACGCCGCGCTTCGCGCCCGACGCCATCACGCAGGGTGTGATCGATCTCGTCAGGACACGTTTTGCCAGCCACCCCGGCAGCGTCGACAGCTTCGGCTGGCCGGTGACACGCCCACAGGCCTTGCAGGTGTTGCAGAGTTTCATCGACGAGCGGCTCGAACATTTCGGCCGCTGGCAGGACGCGATGTGGGGCGGCGAGCCCTGGCTCTACCACGCCCACATCGCCGCGGCGATGAACCTGAAACTGCTGCACCCGCGTGAAGTCATCGCGGCGGCCGAGGCCGCCTACCGCGCCGGCCGCGCGCCACTGCCGGCGGTGGAGGGTTTCATCCGCCAGGTCCTCGGCTGGCGCGAATACGTGCGCGGCATCTACTGGCTGAAGATGCCGGGTTATGCCGAGCTCAACGCACTCGGCGCGCGGCACGACCTGCCGGCCTGGTACTGGACCGGTCGGACCTCGATGCGCTGCCTGTCCGACGCCATCGGCCAGACGCTGGCACACGGCTACGCACACCACATCCAGCGCCTGATGGTCACCGGGCTCTTCGCGCTGCTCTACGGCGTCGAACCGCGCCAGGTGCATGCCTGGTACCTCAGCGTCTATGTCGACGCGGTGGAATGGGTCGAGCTGCCCAACACGCTCGGAATGAGCCAGTTCGCCGACGGTGGCATCATGGCCAGCAAACCCTATGCCGCCACGGGGAAGTACATCGAGCGCCAGAGCGACCACTGTCGTCGCTGCCGTTTCGACCCCGGGCAGCGCAGCGGCGACAACGCCTGCCCCTTCACCACGCTGTACTGGGACTTCCTGGCGCGCCACCAGGCGACACTCGCAAAGAACCCGCGCATGGCGCTGCAGGTGAAGAACCTAGCGCGCATCGCTCCCGCCGAAAAGGCCGCCATCACCACCCGCGCCGCCGCGATCCGCAGCGGCGCCGTTACATGAACGATCTCTTCGACAGCGACGACTTCGAGCCCACGCTCGCCGCGTTGCGTGCCCGCGTCGCCGCCGTGCGCCCGGGCGACTACACCCGCACGCTCAACCAGATCGACGGCGCGGTGACGCGGCTGTCGCCCTACCTCACGCACGGCTTCATCTCGCTGCCGGGCCTGCTCTCGGCGGTGCGCAACCGCCCCCCGATCAAGGACGAGCACAAGTTCGTCTACGAACTCGGCTGGCGCGAGTTTTTCCATCACGTCTGGAGGCACGAAGTCGAGGCCATCTTCGCTTCGCTGCACGAAGGGCCGCTGCCCGACGCCGCGTACCTGCGCGAACAGCCCGACGACATCCGCCGCGGCGCCACTGGCGTGCCCGTCATCGACCAGTCCATTCGCGCGCTCTACGCCAGCGGCTGGCTGCATGACCATGCGCGCATGTGGCTGGCGAGTCATGTCGTGCACCTGCGCAAGGTGCACTGGCGCGCCGGCGCCGACTGGCTCTACGGCCACCTGCTCGACGGCGAACTCGCCAGCAACCACCTCAGCTGGCAATGGGTGGCTGGCACCGGCAGCACCAAGCCTTACCTCTTCAACGCCGAGAACGTGGCGCGTCATGCGCCGCCGCCGTGGCACTGCACGGGCAGTGTGCTCGACAACTCCTACGATGCGCTTGAGTGCATCGCGCGCAGCGACCGGCCCGTGCCCGGCGGCGGCGATGCGGTCTACGAACCGCCGCTGCTGCACACGCCGCCCGCCGGCCTGACGCAGACCGACCCGAAAGCACTCGCCGACGCCTGGCTCGCCCACCCCTGGGCGCTGGGCGAGCCGCCGCCGGGGCAGCGCGCGCTGGGCGTGTTCTTCGCCGACTTCCACCGCCGCTGGGCTTGGAGCGAACGGCGATGGCGCTTCGTCGCCCCGCGCATGGCGGCGTTGGGCGCCCTGCCGGTGTGGTGCGACGCCGCCGTGCCGGCCCGCGCCCGCGCCGAGCCGCACCTGGGCGATCGCCTGGCGCCGGCGTCGCTGTCGCCGGTGCAACGGCTGTTTGCCGAACCCGGGCAGCGCCGCGTGTCGTTCACCCCCAACGTGATCGACACCGGCGCGGTCGCACGCAGCGACGCGGTTTCGGAAATCGGACCCCGCCCGCTGCATCCCTGGGCCGGCTCGAGCCGTACCCTCGTACAGCTACTCCCCGACGTCGTTCCAAAAACACTTCGCGTTTCCTTCTCCCCCCACACCCAGGCCTCGAACCCTGCTTGCCATGCTCAACTTGTCCGTTACCGCGCAGATCGTCATCGCCGCGTCCGTCTTCTTCGTTTGGATCTTTCGCTTCGAGAACATCGAGAAGGAGTTCCTGGAGTATCGACTGTCGATTCTGTTCCGCAGCTTCATCGGTGCAGCGAAGATCGCGCTTTCGACCCTGCTGATCGTCGGCATTTGGCACCCGTCGCTCGTGCTCGCGCCCGCGATCGGCATGGCCGTGCTGATGGCGGGCGCGCAGTGGTCGCATTTCAAAGTGCGACATGCGTTCAAGAAGTTCGTTCCCTCTCTCGTTCTGCTCTTGCTCTCGCTCCTCGTCGCCGGAATCCATGCGGGAATCGTGGGCTAGGTGGGGATTCGCACGGCGCTCACTCTCGTCTCGAGCCTCGCGTTCATATCCTATGGCATCTACTGCCTGGTCTCGCCCGCGATGGAGCGCGAGTTCGTCCGTTACGGCCTGCCGCGACTGCGCGTTCTCACCGGATGTTTGGAGCTCCTCGGCGGCGTCGGATTGATCGTGGGCTTGTGGTTCCCGCTGAGCTTCTGGGTTTCAACGGGAGGCCTGTCGCTTCTGATGCTCTGCGGTGTCTACACGAGGTTCTCGATCGGAGATCCGATCCACATGTGGTTTCCGGCGTTGCTGTTGCTGGGCTTGAACGCGTATCTGTTCGTCGACTCACTGCGCAACCGCACGTGAGCGAGGCGTGCATCCGCTGTTCGCGCGTTGGCGCGGCCGGCAGAGCGAATGCGCGGCGCCCACTGTGGTCAATTCAGGCCGCGCGCTGCGTCCCGCGACCGAGAAAGAACCGGTCGAGCCCCTGCCCTTGGTCGAGCGGCATCAGCAGCGTTCCGGTCCACGGGGCACGCACTTCCTCCGCGAGGCACGGACGACTGCGCGCGAGCAACTGTCCTTCGACCACGGCATCGACATTCGAGTAGCGCTCCTGCAAGGGCCGCGGATTCTGTCCCTCCTGCGCATGGCCGACACGAAAAGGGTGGGAACTCCGAGCGCATCACCCTTTGAAGCAGGCTACCCCGCCGCCGCGATCCCGGGCTCCTCCGTCCTCGCCCTCCGCCGCATCCGGCCGCCGGCAGCTCGGGCGCCGTCGTTCTCGCGCAACGCTTCGCCGGCGTCCTCAACCTGAACCTCCACTTCCACGCGCTGGTCCTCGACGGCGTCTACACCAGCCAGGGCTTGCTCGCCGCGCCCCGCTTCCAGCCGGCGCCCGAGCTCGCGGACGTGGACGTCGCGCACGTCACCGCGCTCCTGCACCGACGCATCGTGCGCTACCTCCAGCGCCGCGGCCGCATGCCGCGCGGAGAGCACGACGAGCACGGTCTCCGTCGCGCCGATCGAGTCCGGGAGGCCCGCCATGCCACCCAGGCCATGCGTTCCTTGCCGGATGTGATCGGGGTCCGGCGCCAGGGGCGATCGCACGCTCCCGCGTCGGCCCCGCAGAGCGGCCCCGCACGCAACCACGGATGTTGAGGATTCGCGCGGCGGTCTGCCATAGTCCGCTGCATGGAAGGCCCACACGACTTGGACGAGGATCCGCGCGCGAACGGTACGCACCGCGCCGACCTCGTGCTCTTCGCGCTGTACTGCGTCCTCTACGCGGGGTTCATGGGGCTCACCGCGTTCGCGCCGGACGTGCTCGCGATGCGCGTCTTCGGTGGTGTGAACCTCGCCGTCGCGTACGGCATGGGCTTGATCGTCACGGCCGTCGTGCTGGCGGGCATCGCCACGCTTCTCCGCCGCGGGAAAGGGCGCGAATGACACACGCGACGAGTTCAGTCGCACTCGCCGTCTTCGCGCTGTTCGTCCTGGGCGTCCTCGGCCTCTCGTTCTGGCTCGGGCGCAAGGCCCGGTCGGCGAGCGGCTACTTCGTCGCGCACGGACAGGTCGGATGGTTCGTCAACGGGATCGCGTTCGCGGGCGACTACCTCAGCGCGGCGAGCTTTCTCGGCATCTGCGGGATGATCGCCTTCCACGGCTACGACGGGTTCCTCTACTCGATCGGATACCTCGCCGGTTGGATCGTCGCGTTGTTCGTCATCGCGGAGCCCATCCGGCGCCTCGGCAAGTACACGTTCGCCGACGCGCTGAACGCGCGCTTCCAGAGCAAGGGCATCCAAGTCGCGGCCGCTGTCTCCACGCTCGTCGTCAGCGTCTTCTACTTGATCCCGCAGATGGTGGGCGCGGGCGTTCTCGTGCAACCCTTGCTGGGGCTCCCCCACTGGGCTGGCGTGCTGATCGTCGGAGTCGTCGTGACGACGATCGTCGTGACGGCCGGCATGGTCTCGACGACGTGGGTCCAGTTCATCAAAGGCTCGCTGCTCGTCGTCTTCTGCACGGTGCTCGTCGCGCTGATCCTCCAGCGCGGCCTCGCCGTGGACGCCGGGCCCGCACCGCGACCGATCGAACGGTCGTCACTCGACGCGGCGCGCGCGGAGGGCCTGCGCTTCGGCACCGTCGCCTCGCTGCCCGGCGGAGTGCGCGAGACCGGACCGCTCGGACCCGTCGAGTTCATCGCGACGATCACGGAGAGCGAGATCGTGACGTGGTCGCGCAAGGATCGGCGCCCGCCCGAGACGCCCGGGCCGGTGACGACGTACGAACCGCTCGTGCGCCGCGGCGAGGATCTGCTGCTCCCGGGTGCGAGCCCGACGTTCCGCGGACTGCGCGGCGACGACGTGTCGAAGAAGCTCGACATCCTTTCCCTGATGCTGGCGCTTTTCTGCGGCACCGCGAGCCTGCCGCACATCCTGATCCGCTACTACACGGTCAGGGACGCCGCCGCGGCGCGGAAGAGCACGGTCGTCGGCATCGTCGCGATCGCGTTCTTCTACGTGCTGACGCTGTTTCTGGGCCTGGGCGCGATGACGAGCGGCGCGCTCGACCCGACGGACTCGAACATGTCGGCTCCGTTGCTCGCGCGCAGCTTCTCCGAGCCGCTGTTCGCGGTGATCTCCGCGATCGCGTTCACCACGGTGCTCGGCACCGTGAGCGGTCTCGTGCTCGCGGGCGCAGGCGCCGTGGCGCACGATCTCCTCGGGAACGTGCTGGGGATCGTGAAGGACGACGCGACGAAAGTGAAGGTCGCGAAGCTCGCGACCGTGGGACTCGGCGCGGGCGCGATGGTCCTCGGAGTGCTGTTCGCCGAGCTCAACGTGAGCTTCCTCGTCGGCTGGGCCTTCAACATTGCGGCGAGCGCGAACCTGCCCGCGCTCGTGATGCTGCTCTTCTGGCGCGGAACGACTCGTCAGGGGATCGTCGCCGCGATCATAGTCGGCCTCACGACATCGCTCGCCTGGGTGCTGCTCTCGCCCGATGCACTCGAGAAGGTCTACGGTTTCACGGCCGCGAAGGCCGCGGCGCAGACGATCGTCCCGTTCAGCCAGCCGGCGCTCGTGACGATTCCGCTTGGGTTCGCGACCCTCGTCGTCGTGTCGCTGATGACGCGCCGCAACAGGGTTGCACGAGCCTGAGCGCACGGGATTCCATGCCGAATTCGGCACCGCAACGTCGCGATCGGTACCTCATCAATGGCGCGGCAATCGAGAGCCTGGCGCGAGCTCAGGATCGCGCGCAAGCCCTCGAGCGCCTCGCGGCGCTCGTGCCCCGGCCGCGCGCGCACCGCCTGACCCATCACGGCGTGCTCGCGCCTGCGGCGCAGCTGGAATGCCCCGGTTCGTCGCTCGGCGACGAACCGCGACGACTCATTGGCGTCGTTGCGAGGAGATCCCGGCCTGATCGTGCCCGGCTCGTGCGCTCCGGACCGGCCGCTCGCCAACGCCTCATCCCGCGCATGCGACAGCTCGCCCGCCGCCCGGCCCGCCCGCTCGGGCACGACTCGCAGACCCACCTGGGCCGAGCTGCTCAGGCGCGTCTTCGCCATCGACGTCTTGACCTGCCCCCACTGCGGCGGCGTGCGCAGGCTCATCGCCCTGATCACCAACGGCCGCGTCGTGTGCAAGATCCTCGAGCACCTGCGGCTCCCCACCGCGCCGCCAGCTCTGGCTCCGGCCAGAGCGCCGCCCGAACCCGAGTTCGCCTATGTAGCCATGGCTCAGGGGACGAGAGCGTGTACCGCAACTCCACGGGGTGCGGGGGTGGCGGCGCTGTGCCCCTTGCGGTCCGGCCTCGGCCTTCGCCCCGACGATAGGGCACGCGAGGCCGCACAGCACCGCATGGCGGGCCACCTCAACGTCCAGATCCCCGCGGCGGCGGCCTGGACAGCGGCCCGGAAACGGGCCGAGCTCCTACCCTCTGGCACTGGTCGTCCGCTTGGACTTCCTATCCCCGACGCGCCCGCTCCGCGACCCGCGGAGCGAACGCGTCGAGCGCTACGGAATCGGTAGGGACCCCGCCGCCTCCAAGGTCCCCGGACGATTCCGCCCGGCGCCTGTTCCGCGCGAGAACGGCAGAGTGGAGTCTGGCTCCTTACCCATGAAGACCAGTCCGGCGCCCGTACCGGCGGGCGACCGTTGCAACGAGGCGTTCAGCAAGCAGTAGGCTGCCCCCAATGTCCAGTTCCGCACGGTTCCCACATGCTCAGGATCGGAGCAGGACCTGATGTCCCATGAGATGACGCTCTCCCTCGCGCGCCTCGTCCTCACGAGCGCCAGCCGACTTGCCGCGATCCTGCTGATCGTCGTGGGCTGCGCCGGCTCGTTGCGAGCGCAGGAGGACGACAAGACGCTGCGCGTGTTCATCTTCGCTGGGCAGTCCAACATGGTGGGCTCGGACTCGAAGGTAGAGGACATCGGCCTCTTCCCGCCCTTCGCCGGCCTCGAGAAGCCCCAGACTGGCGTGAAGTTCTCCTACTGCATCGGGCGCGAGGACAAGCTCGAGTCGAAGGGCTGGGTCGACCTGCAGCCTGTGGACGGCGTCGTCGGGCCGGAACTGAGCTTCGCGCGCACGGTGACGCAGAACATCAAAGCTCCGATCGCGATCATCAAGTGCGCCGCGGGGGGCACGCATCTGGGCGGTGACTGGAACCCCGACGTGCCGAGCGGCTTCAAGCTCTACCCGTTGACGCTGGACTGGATCCGCGCGGCCCTCGCCGACCTGGATCGGCGCAAGATCGCCTACCGGATCGAGGGTTTCCTGTGGCACCAGGGCGAGAACGATATGTTCGACGAGGGCTACCAGTCGAGCTACGGAAAGAACCTGAAGAACTTCGTCGCCCGCTGGCGGCGCGATCTTGGCACGCCAAGCCTGAAGTTCTACATCGGCGAGTTGTGCACGAAGACCATCTGGGGCATGGACCTCCGGCCGCAGATGTATGCGATCAGCCTCGGGCAACGCGAGGTCACCGACGCCGATCCGCTGGCGGAGTACATCCCGACCTCGCACGTCGGCGTGGAGATCGGCGGCGGTGTCGGCTTGCACTACCACTACGGAACCCTCGGCCAGCTCGAGCACGGCGTGAACTACGCCGATGCGTACCTGCGCACGATCGGCAAGGAGCAGAAGGTCGCGCGCCCGCTCGCGCCCTGGCCCGATGCGAAGGGCAGTGCGGTCAAGCTCTTCGTCCTGGCCGGTCATCGCAACATGGAAGGAGAGCGTGCCTTCGTCCAGGAACTCAAGCTGTTGAAGGGCAAGCAGACCCTGCTCAAGGACAACCCCAGGATCGCCTTCAAGTACAGCCTCGGCGGCGGCTACAAGGTCTCCGACGGCTGGGAGGCGCTGGGGCCGGCTGGCTGCTACGACACCTTCGGTCCGGAGCTCAGCTTCGGCGCCGCGCTCGCGCGCAAGCTGCCGGGCAACCTCGCCATCGCCAAGTTCACGCACAGCGGCACGCAGATCATCGACTGGACGCCCGAGGGCAGCGAAGCCAAGTCGCGCAACATCTACCCGGCCTTCCTCGCCTTCGTGCGGGAGTCGATGAAGGAGCTCACGGACCGCGGGCAGGTGGTGGAACTCGCCGGGATTCTCTACCACCTCGGCGAGAACGACATGTCCTTCGCTCCGTTCCGCAAGCAGGCGATCGGGTGGCTCGCGTCGTTCGTCGCCCGGAGCCGCGAGGATCTCGGCCTGCCCGCGCTCAAGTGGTACGTCAGCCAGCAGCCGCCCACCGACGACGAGAGCGTCAACGGCATCGACGTGACCAAGGACCTCGAGAAGCTCGCCGCTGCGGATCCGAATCTGATCTACATCAAGGCCTTCAATCTCCCCGGGCAGGAGCAGAAGCTCGTGATCACGACGCCCGGCATCGTCGCCTTGGGCGAACTGCTCGCCGGCAGCTACCTGAAGCAGCGCTAGCAGCGGGGTACGGAGCCAGGCTCCGTATCCGACTCCGTATCCCCGTACCCCTGTCGAACTCCGTCGACGGAGCCGTCGTCCGATGACGATGCGTGGCGTGTCGCCACGAGCGCAGTACCCCGCACGAACTCACCCGACGAGGCGCTGTGCAGGTTCAGCGCGCTTTGCCCGACGAGCGCGCCGCGGCCGGTGACCGATGCCGGCGAATGGAGACGGCTCGCCAAGACCGAGATGGCGAAGTTCGTCGGCGAGCTCGAGCGCAGCAGCGCGCAGAGCGCAGGGCGCTTCGGCGCGGTGAGCACGCCGGAGCGCGCTCCGGCCCTCTACCTCCCGAGTTCCGGGCAGCTCTCGGGCTGCCCAACTCGCAGCCGGCGCTCGCCAACGCGCGAGCCTCGCTTCATTCGGGGATGACGCGCGGTAGTCGTCCGCTTGGACTTCCTATCCCCTTGGCGGGCAGAGCGTCGAGGAGTTCACGCGGCGAGATGTGCTTTCGCTCGTGGCGTGTGCCGGTTGCGCCTTGCGTCAGCGTGGCGAACAACTCTGGGAGCGCTTCGTTCGCGAGCGGGCGATCCCCGGGCTCGAACACGATCGGTCCGCCCCAGCTCAGCGGCTCACGCCCTGGCGCACACCGGCTGGCAGGCACTCCGAGGCGCGCTGGACTCAGAGCGACGTCGATCCCTCTCCACGCCTACGATCAGGGCGGGGAACTCAGCGTGACTTGATTGCTCGGCCACGAGCGAGCGCGATGCCGCCGAGGACGAGGAGCGCCAGACCGGCGACGCCGATGGCCTCGAATGGCCACAACTTGTGCGCGGTGGGATCGCGCTGGACATCGATCAGGATCTTGACCGCCCACGACGCCACGCCGAGGACGACGACGACCGCGAGTCAGCGCCAGCCTCCGCGCCAACTTGCGCGGGCGCGGCCCGCAGCCACGCTGAGTGCGATCACGAGAAGCGCGCCGACGGCCACCAAGACGCCTTCCATATCCCGAGAGCATTGACCCTCGAAGGGACGTCCGTACCCCTGGCTCCGCAAGCTAGAGCGCCGCGCAAACCCGGCGGTCCACTAGGACCCCGAACAGGATCCTGGCAGTCGTCGCCGGCCTGAGTTGCACGGGGCGTGCGGAAATACGATGGGGTGTGAGGCTTCGTGCAGGGTCGAACACGTCATATCGCTGTCGTCTACCTGGTGCATGAGATCGGGGCCGTGCGTGCGCCGCGGTCGAGTCGCCCGCAGGTGATCGCCCTGCCCGAGGCTCGGCTCGGTCAACAACAGTCGACGCGTGAGTTGCCGGCGCTCGTGCTCGACAACGGCAGCCCGCGATGCAGGATGGACGACTACGCTCGGCAGCGAATCGAGCACACACCCCTGGACCGGCCGCGTACCGTCAGGGCATCACGACTTCGAGGCTCATCAGCGCTCCCGGCTCCGAAAAGTGGCGCAACAGGATGCCCGTCGAGCTCCCGTCCGCGTTCGTGAGCATGAGCTCCCCGGGCCGCGTAGCGTTCCAGAGTGCGTGCGCATCGTCGGGCGGCCAGGCACTGCGCAAGAGCGCGATCGAAGTGCGCCCCCAATCGCCGCTCGTGTCGTCGGTCCAGCGCCACACCGCGAGGCCGGTGTCGGGCATAGCCGAGTCGTAGACGCCCCTCGCGCGGTTCTCGATCAGGAAGCTCACCTTGGGATCGGTCGGGTGCGCGATGCGCAGGAGCTCCCGGGTCGTCTGCACGTTGCGCAGTTCGTAGGAGCCGCTGATCCTCACGTCGCGGGTCTCCATCCAGCCCAACCGGAACTTGTTGCACGGGTCAAGCAGCGCGTCGTTGTAGCTCGCGTCCATCAAGGAGTACGCGTGCGCCGGCATCGGCGCGCCGTACATGTCGGGCAGATCGAAGAGCAGATGTCCAAGTTCGTGCGCGAACACACCGAGGCCCGTATCACGGGCGCAATAGACCTCCGAAACGGACGGCACGCTGACACCGTCGACGACGAGCGGTTCCCAGGCCGGAAGCTCGACGCCGGCAGTGCCGCGCACGGTTCCAAAGGCCTCATTCTGCGGGATCACGACGCAGACTCCGAGCTCGCGCGTCGAAAGCGTGCCGTCGTGATCGAGGTCGAATGCGGCGAAATCGATCGTCGCGTCTGCCTTGCGGATCGCCTCTGTCCACTTCTCGACGTGACCACTCGCGAAGCCGTCGCCGACGTCTGCGGGATGGTTCCAGTAGTGCTCGGCTGGGTGATCGGCGTCGAACCATCCCAGCACGCCCGCCTCGCTGAGCTCGACGCGGCCGCCAGACTGGGTGAAGTAGTAATCGCGCACGCTCGGAGCGGGTCCGAACAGCGTGCGCTGGATGCGCTCGCGATCGGCGCGAGCGACGCCGACTCGATGCGGATCCCAAAGGAGCACGAGGACGGGACGGCTCTCGGCTTTGGGTGCGCTTGGCCCGGTGGCGTGGGCCGGGCTGGCGGGCGCTTCCGGATCCCCATTCACGCTCGCCTGGCACCCGGCGAGCAGCAGAGGTACGCAAGGGTTCAGTGCACGGACAGCTCGAGCGAAAGGCATGGTTCCTGAATCAATTAGCGCTGGAAGTCGCGGCACGCAAGCGCCGGCCAACCCCGATACAGCGCGCACACTGTGCCCGAGGGATCTTCGATCACGACGAAACCGCTCTCGCGACGCGCAGGGGATCCCCATCCAAGCGCAGGACTCCGACGGCAGCCTAGAACCGGAGGGGGTCGCCCTCGGTTGGCCCGTGAGACTCAGGTGCATCCCCCATGGGAGAGCTGTGCGCGACCGCGGCTGAGGCGCACGATCGACCAGCGCTGATCCGCGCGCGCAATCGCTTTCGTGGGACCAACACTCGCGGTTTCGTCTCGGGCGCCTCCACCGTGATGCTGCCTCACCGCTTCGCTCGTGCGTGCAGTGAGATGCGGACCTCCCGAATCACAGCGATCACGTCGCCCAAACGCCGTTCGCCAGCCCATGTCGGAGCCCTGGCTCTCGTGCGTCGTCGCCAGCGAGCCCAGCGTGTCGAACTCCATCGGCACGAAGTCGGGATTGCCGCCGCACAGCTCGCGGGCCAGCCGCCCGATGCGGACCGACGCCGCGGAGTGCGAGCTGGAGGGTTCGCGCATCAACGGGCCGACCACGTCGTTGAAAATGCTCAGGGCAGGGTCGCGGGCATGGTGGGGCTCGTCAGGCTTCTAGCGATAGGCGGACACGGGCTTGGCCACGACGCCCAGCTCCGGGTAGTCGAAGCCGCTGTCGAGCGGTTGGTACGCGTCCACGACATCGACGTTGCTGTCGGCTGTGATCCGCTCCTCGAGTCCCAGGCACCAGTAGGCGGCGTTGACCGTGAGGCGCCGCAAGCCCGCGCTCTGGTAGTCGCGCGCGCTGCCCATCGTCACGTGGAAAACACGCGCGACCTTGCCCTTCGAGCCGGTCCAGGTGGTGGTCCACGCCACGGGCAGCGCGATCTTCTCCGGGTTGAGAGGGTCGTCGTGGTTGCGACCCAGCAGCGGTTGGCCGTAGACGAGCGCTGTGCAGCGCGTCGGCAGGCTGCCACCTTCGGGGAAGGTGCGATAGACGTCCGAGGTGCCCCAGATGTCGTCGACGCCGCGCAGGATCGGGTGCTGATGCTGTGCCTCGACGATTACGCCGCGCGTCGAGTCCTGGCTCCAGTTTCCATGGTGGTTCAGGAACGCTCCGCCCAGAACGTCCTCGCCGAACTTCACCTGCTTCCCGCCGATCTCGTAGGGGAAGTTGTCGAGGAATCCGTGGTTGGCCGTGCGGATGGCGAGGATCGGCTTGCCCGCGTCGACGTAGTCGATGATGTGTCGGATCTGCTCGTCGGGCAGCGTGATCAAGCGGCTGAACAAGATCATCAGGTCGGCCTTCGCCAGGTGCTCGAGGCCCGGGATGTCGTGCCGCGCGGTCTTGTCCTCCCAGACGATCTTCTGGGTCGGATCGACGAGCCCTTCCTTGTTCAGCGCGAACAGCACCGTGCAGTCGAAACCGTGCCGAGTGGCGAGAAGCTTGGCGAGCATCGGCAGGGACTGCTCGCTGCGGTACTCCTGATCGGCGGCGATCAGCACGATGTGCTTGCCGCTGCCAGGTCCTCCGCCGCCGGTGTACGTCAGCCAGCGCGGATCCTCGGACACCGGGTGCGCTCGCAAGGCGCAGCTGGAGAGCAGCGCCAGCGACAAGAGGCAGATGCTGGCCAGTTCGGAGCGCCTGGGGGCGGCCATTCTCATGTTCACTTCGGGATCCGGTTGACGGTGTAGTAGGCCTTGGTGTGAAGCAGGTCGTGGCCGTCTTGCGAGTGCACTCCGGTGAGATCGAACTCGTGCACGTGGCCAGCCACCAGGCCCTCGACGACGAGCCGCACGCTGCGTCCGTCCGCAGCCAGATCGGCACGCACGATCCGCGGAGTCGTCGGATCGACCTCGGGGCTGCCGTAGTACTCCTGGTAGATGTGCGTGTAGGTGCCGATCCGGTAGTTGGCGGTCGCAACGGCGGTCGCGCGATCGACGGGCTTCGTGAAGGTGATCACGAAGCCGTCGGACCGGATGACGATGCGTTCGACCTCGAACGGCGTTCGTCCGGTCCACTCGAGTCGTTCGAGCGCGTACTGACGATTGCCGCGCACGGGCCAGCCGCGATTCGTGCCGCCGCTCACGAGGTAGCCCTGCGGCGAGAATTCGACGGCCAGGATGCCCTGCCCGAGTCCCTCGCGGAACGGATAGCAGGCGCCCTGCCACACACCGTCCACCAACTCGGTCGTGGCGCGCATGAGGATGCTCAGGCTGTAGTCGCCCAGGAACAACTGACCAGCGAACGGCCCGAACTTCCCCGCGCTGGTGTCGACACGGAAGGTCGTGATCGATTGGCCCATCTTGCGGTAGGGAAATACCACGGCGTACGGCACCAGTTGCTCGATGCGTTCGCACTCGGTCGTCAGTCGCGATTCGTTGCGCGGCTCGAGCGGCTTCTTGCCCAGGCTCGCTCCGAGCGGCAGGTCGTAGGCCGGGAAGCTGATCGGGTGGCCCATGAAGCCGCCACGCTTCAAGTGCTTCAACGAGCACGAACCGTTCCAGGGGCCTTGGCTCTCGACGTAGAACATCTCGCCGAACTCGTTCGGAGCGACGCCGCCTGCGCTGCGGATGCCGCTGGCGATCGGGATCGAGCGGCCGTCGGCGGTGATCTGGAAGGCCCAGCCGCGGAACGGCGCCTTGTAGTGGTAGGACTCCGAGAGGCCCAGCGCCACGAAGACGCTGCCATCCGCGGTAACGGGCGAGCCCCAGGCGAACTCGTGGTAGTTCTCGAAGCCCCACACGTCGCTCAGGTTCTCGAAGCGGTCCGCGCGCCCGTCGCCGTCGCGATCGGTGATGCGCGTCAACTCGGTCTGCTGCGTGGCGTAGAACGCGCCGTCCCGGTAGCCCAGTCCCAGCACTTCGTCGAGGCCGGTGGCCAGCTTCTGCACGCGCGGGTTCGGCAGCTCATCGAAGGCGCCCGACACGAGCAGGATCTCTCCGCGGCGCGTGCCGACCGCGAGCCGGCCGTCCGGCAGCATGCACAGGCTGCCGGCCTCGAGCGCGAGCTCGCGCGCGAACGGCAGCTCGACGATGCGGTAGTACTCGGCTTCGGCGTGGCCTGTGCCCCAGAAGCCGCCCAGTTCCTGCGCGACGAGCGTGGCAGAAGCCGTCGACACGGCCAGCAAGGACAGCAACTTCGGGATCATCGGAGCTCCTCGCGCCAGGCGTAGTCGATGGCCAGCTCGGCCCGGCCTTGGCGGATCGCGATTTCGACGAGCAGTTCTTGCTGGTCGTCGGCGGGCCGAATGCGGAAGGAGGACGGCGGCAAACGCAATAGCAACGACTTGCCGACTTGCACCCGATCCGCGCCACGTTGCTCGATGCTCGCGTCGCGGGCCGCGCGAAACTGCAGCGTCTTGTCGGCGCCGCTCGCGAACGTGAGGGTTCGGCGCAGGATCAGCCGCGCGTTCTCCGGCGCCAAGGCTTCCCGTACGGCGATCGGCGCGTCGCTGATCGTCACATCCTCGCAGACGTAGCGGAACACGGGCCGCTGCTCGGCATCGAGGTCGTAGCCGAGGAACCCGTGCCCGAGATCACGGCGCGAGGCCGCCGGCCACGGCGTCGCGGCGCCCGCGAGCACGACGAACGCCGGCCCGTTCGGCAGCGTCGCGCGCTCCTTGCCCAGGATGCGCGCTTCGCCGCTGCCCTGCTCGCTCCACACGGGGGACGCGTCGAGGAACCGGCCCCACCAGAGCTGGTTCAGCCCCAGGTGCTCGGCGTCGAACGTCAGGTTCACGCCGCCTGGGTAACCGACGCTGATCCCACGCTTGCCGGTGTTCTGCACGGCGCGTCGCAGGATCACGGTTTCGTCGCCGACCACGAGCTCGATCGGCGAGCGCTGCAAGCCGCTCGGCTTCCTGACGTTGCGGCCACCCGCCAGGTAGTGCCACATGGCGTCGATCTGCCGCGCCGTGTCGCCGCCGCCGAGTTCGGGCCGCACCGAGACTCCGCCGGGGAAGTACTGCGGCATCAAGGTGCCGGGCTTGAACTCCAGGGGCGTGCGGAGGAAGTGGGCGAACCACTCCGGGCGCAGTCGCTGCGCCGTCGAATCGACGAGGTCGACGGCGCCGATCGTGCCCGAGAGTTCGCCGGCGAACGTGTGGCAGGTGTGGCAGCTCATGCCCTTGTCGCCGACGAGCTCGCGGCCGAGGTTCGTGACGGCACGCGCCTGGTCCTCGTCCTCGGGCAGGAGTGTGAGTGCAATCGGCGGCAGCTGATCGACGCGCTCGAGCCAGCCAGCAAGCTCTTCGCCGAAGGCCGCGCCGAAGGCCGGCATCCGCGTGCGCAGGTAGGGACGAACCGACTGGCCGTGGGCCACCGCGTCGACGAGCCAGGGGCGCTGCAGCTTGGCCCCCACGCCGGTCAGCGGCGGCGGCACGCGGCCTTCAGGGCCGATGCTAGGGTCGGTGCTCACGAAATACGGGTTGCGTTCGGGCGCGATGCCGCCGAATTCGCCGCGCTGGTGACAGGCCGTGCAGTTCCGCGCAGCCAGATGCTGCTGGATCCGGCGCTCGTCGGTGAGCGGAGCGTCGGCGGCGGCCAGGGCCGCAACGATGTCGGCGCGCTGATCCTGCGTCAGCGCGTAGTACGGCCAAGAGCCTTGCGCGCCCGACAAGCAGCCGCGCGCCGAGTCGAGCTCGCGCAGCGCCTGCGCGGTGCGCGAGCTCGCGCGATCCGGATCAGGCAGCGCGTGGCAGTGCACGCAACCGCGCTCGGCGAACAGCGCGCGGCCCACTGCGACCTTGGTCGCAGCGAGTGCGGCCGGCGCGACTGCGCCGTCTGCGCCGTCCGATGGCCCCGGTGCGAGCAAGTAGTGGCCAAGGTCGTGCGCTTCACTCGGCGAGAGATGCAAGTCCGGCATCCGCGCCGCGGGGCGGGCCGTGAGCGGCGCGAGCAAGAACGCGCGCAGTCCCTGCAGCGTGTACTTGTCCGCCAGCGGCCCGAGCGGGACCGAGCCGGCGAGCGGCGACTCGGTGCCGGCTTCGTCGCGCGGCGCATGGCACGCGGCACAACCGATCTCGTGAAACAGTCGGCGTCCGCGCTGTGCCGCCAGCGGGTCGGCCGGCTCGCGCGCTTCATCGGCCGGCGCACCAAACGAGCGCAGGTACTCGGCCAGCGCGCTTGCCGCGTCGAGGCGCGCGCCCGCGTCGAGCGCGCGCAACAGGTCGGGCATCGTCGTGCCCGGCTCTGCGCGTTGCGGATCGGCGAGGAAGCGGATCATGTATCCGCCGCGAACACGACCACCGGCCGTCGCCAAGTCCGGACCGCGATGCGGGTCTGCTTGCGGCTGATCCGGACTCTGCTGGTGGCACTGGACGCAGCCCAACTCGCCGAGCAGCACCAGACCGCGCGTCCGCGCATCCAGCCCCGGCCGGGTGAGCCCGGCCACGACAGGCGCCACCGACACGCTCGCGGGCGCTCGTTCCGAGCAGCCCAGCAGGACGGCCGCCCAGGCCAACCCGCACAGGAACAGACCAAGCGCGGGAGAGGGCAAGGCTGTGCGTGCGGTCATTGGCGTTGTGCCTCGGAACGCACAGGCGCGCCGTGGATTCCTCGCGCGCGAAGGTAAATGGTGGCCGAGCGACCGTCCACGCCGCGTCGCGCGTCTAGCGCGGCTTCCACGTCACGCCGTGCGGCGGACCACGGAGTGCGGCGGGCCATGGATCACGGCGTGGGAGGGGTAGCCCTCGATTCCGCTCGAGGAGCGTTGGACCTTGAGCGGCGCACCTGGGTGGCGGCAGGGCTGTTATGCGACGGAACTCGATCCGATCGGTGTGGACGAGACCTGGCACTGCATCCAAGGGGATGCCCGCGCACTCGACGCCGCGTCAGAAGCGGAACGACGCCGACACATAGCCGCTCGTCTCGATGCCCGTGCGACCTCCGAACGTGCTCTGACCGAACTCGGGGTCGCCGTCGTGGGACAGCCCGAGCAGCATGAGCGAAAGATCGATCCACGGCTCAGGGCGCCAGCTGATCCGGGCGTCGCCGAGCTCGAGCGCTACCTCGCCTGCGGTGTGCTGGCGCACGGGTTCGCACGCGTGCGCTGCTCCCGATGCGGCCAGGACGAGCTGGTCGCCTTCTCCTGCAAGTGCCGGGGCTTCTGTCCCTCCTGTGGCGGACGACAGATGGCGGACACGGCGGCGCACCTCGCCGACGCGGTGCTACCCCACGTGCCCGTGCGCCCATGGGTGCTCTCCTTCCCCTACCGCATCCGATTCCTCCTGGCCTTCGACCCGGCCCTGTGCAGCACGGTGCGCGGCATCTTCGTCCGCACGATCCTCGGGTGGCTGCGCGAGTGCGCCGCGGCACCTCGGGCGCCGTCGTTCTCGCGCAACGCTTCGGCGGCGCCTTCAACCTGAACCTGCGCTTCCACGCGCTGGTGCTCGACGACGTCTACGCCGCGCTCGCGTTCCTCCCTGTCGAGGAGCAGCACGTGGATGTGGTGCGGCCAATCCTCGCCGGCGAATGCAGCCAGCTTGCAGGCCGCGGAAACGTGAGCGTCCCGACCGCAGAAGCGGTGCGGCCCCGACGCGTCTTCACGCGTCGGGGCTCGTACCACAGCTACAGGCCACGGCCCCGCGAAGGGCCGCGCATGCGCAGCGTCTGTCCGTGCAAGACGTTCAGAGCTGAGGGATCAGCACGCTCCCGATCACGTGGATGTTGCCGTTGTCGGTCTCGATGTCCGCAGCATCGATCTGCACGTTGTTCACGAACACGTTCGTGCCTACACGCGTAACGGTAAGGGTCTGGCCGAGGACCGTCGTCAGTATCTGGCCGTTCACGAGCTGGTCGGCGTAGATGCGCCCCGGCACGACGTGATAGCTCAGGATCTTCTGCAGCCGCTGGAGGTTCTCGGGCAGCAGAAGACGGTTCACAGGCAGCCCGGTGAACGCAGCGTTCGTCGGCGCGAAGACGGTGAAGGGGCCGGGCAAGGAGAGCCTGCCCCCCAAGCCCGCTACGGTCACGGCGGTAAGCAGGGTCTCGAAGCCCCCGGCTGCCGCCGCCACCTGCGGAATCGTCTGCAGGCTCGGGATCATCACGGCGTCGATGACGTGGATGATCCCATTGCTGCACAGGATGTCGGTGACCGTGATCGTGGCGTTCTCGACCGTCGGTACGCCCATCGGCAGCGAGATGTCGAGGCGCTGGCCATTCAGCGAGGTGAGGTACGGGGAGCCCAGCACCGTGCTCGCGAACGCCCCGCCGTCGACCACGTGGTAGAGGAGGATCGAGCTCAGGGTAGGCAGGTTCTCAGGCAGAAGCAGGTTCGACACCGTGCCGGGCGGAAGCGCCGCGAACGCCGCGTCCGTCGGGGCGAAGACCGTGAGGCGGTTCGTACCGGAGAGCGCTGCGTCGAGGCCGGTCGCCTGAAGCGCTGTGACGAGCGTCGTGAAGTTGCCGGCCGCTTGAGCGGTCTGCACGATGTTCTGAGTGGGCGGGAGCGACTTCGCCTCGACGTGGACACCGAAGGTCCCGAGAGCGACCACGGGAAAGGCAATGCGTGTGACAAGACTGCGGACGTTCATGAGAGTTTCCATGGGGTGGGGTCCTCGTGGCCAGGTACGGCGGGAAGTTCGCGATCTGTGATGCGCCGGATTCACGCGTGTGGCGGAAACCGCCAGTTTTTCTCAGCGCTTGCACGCACGAGACCAGCTCTCGAGGGCAGCAGACGGATTCGGCCAAATGGAGCGCTTCCCACGGCGGTCCCGCCTTCCTTGCCAACGTGAGCGAGACAACTTCCCCTACTCGATCGAGTTCGGAGGGCTGAACGATGCCTGCGCGCGCTGAACGAAACCCAAGCTCGCCCGCGCGCGCTCCTGCCGGGGGGCTGATACCGACGCCGAGGCCGTCGCTCGACCCAGGCGCCGCCTTCTCATCGCCGAGTTGAAAGCGCGCATCGTCCGCGAGGACGATGTCCGTGCGAGGCCGGGCGTGACCGGAGCACTGCGAGGCTTCGATGGCCAAGGGATCTTGCACTCCTCTTGCGGGCAGCGTCCGCCCCGAGCCCGTTGCCGCTCGAAGCGAGCATCCCGCCGATCATCCGAGGCCCCGCGTACCTGGCGGCCGCCGACGAGCGCCGGTCGCTGATGGCTGTGGGCGCCCGCCGAGCGCGCGACGGCCTGAGCGCTGAAGTCGACGTCCAGCTGGCATTCCTCGAACGCCTTGCGGCGCTCGTGCCCAGGCCGCGCGCGGGGCCCGGAACCTGCCGCTGCTGCCGACCTTGGCCGGGGTTCATGCGCTTGGAACGCCGATCCTTAGCCTTTCGAGGACGTGGTCCGAGCCGGGAGCGCGATCGAGAGCACCGTCGCCATCACCAGCGTTCCGAGCACGACAACCATGGAGAGGGTCGTGTCGATCTTGATCGGCGGACCCTTCTCGAGGCCCACGACCGGGAGGTACGGCGGAACGCTCATCAGGAGGAGCTTCACGCCGACGAACGCCAGGATCAGGATCAGAGCCGCCTTCAGGAATCGGAACTTCATGATCAGGGCCGCGAGGCAGAAGTAGAGAGCCCGGAGGCCAAGGATCGCGAAGATGTTGCTCGTGAAGACGAGGAACGGATCGGGCGTGATCGCGAAGATCGCCGGGATGCTGTCGACGGCGAAGACGAGGTCCGTGATCTCCACGAGGAGCAGCGCCAGGAAGAGCGGCGTGATCGACCACTGCAGGGACAACGAGCCCGCCGGCGGCGGGTCCGCGACCTCCTTGCCCGTTCCGGGATCGCGGCTGTAGGTCGGCTTCAGCGTGCGCTTGGTGAAGAACCTCTGGCCGTCGTAGAAGTCGACGGTCCGGAACGCCTTCTTGGCCAGCTTGACCGCGATGTTCTGCGAGGGGTCGTCGTTCCCCTTGATCAGCGCCATCTTGAGCGCCGTCAGGATCAGGAACCCGCCGAAGACGATCAGGATCCACTGGTACTCGAGGATCAGGCCAGCGCCGAGGAAGATCATCCCGCCGCGCATCAGCAGCGCGCCGATGATGCCCCAGAAGAGCACGCGGTGCTGGTACTTCGCAGGCACGGCGAAGAACGAGAAGATCAGCGCGATGACGAAGATGTTGTCCATCGCCAGCGACTTTTCGACGACGTAGCCGACCAGGTACTGCTTCGCGGCCTCCATCCCGAGGACCTCGCCGGACACGATCAGCGCGCCCCCGGCCTCGACCGCGGCGCGCGTGTTGTACTTGGCCGTGTCGAGCCCAAGCCCTTGCCAGTGGTTCTCGTAGGCGAAGTAGACGAAGACGCTGAACGCGACGCCGCAGGTCAGCCAGATGACCGACCAGGTGACCGCCTCCTTCATGCGCACCTCGTGCGCTTCGCGGTGGAAGACGCCCAGGTCGAGCGCGAGGAACAGCACGACCAGGCCGATGAACCCGGCATAGGCCCATAGCCTGGAAGAGGCGGGGTCCGCGAGTTCGGCCACGGCGGGCGCGACTTCGGCGGCGGAAGCCGCGATCAGGAGGAGCGTATCCATAAGTATGTCCGACCAGATTCGCCGGATGCCACGCGCGGGATGCAGGCAACTCCGGTTCCGCGCGCAAGATCGCCGCGCGGAGTACCGGCGGGAGCGCGGGGCATCGTAGGGATTACAGGCGGGTCTTTCCGCTGGCGCCTGGGCTGTCGGAGCTTAGGCTTCTCGAGGGAGCCGTGTAGTCGCCAACCACGATGTTCTCGCGCGTGAACACACCCAGGAAGTCCTAGTTCCAGTCGGCCGTGACCCACGCTTCCGTCGCGGCCTGCGTGTTGTCCGCCGGGCGAGGCGTGGACGGTCCGGTCTTGTACGTGACCGACTTCGGCAAGTAGGCGTTGCGGCCCTAGTCAATCGCACCCGGGCCCAGCACGACACCCGTGATGAGCACGTCGCCGCGCACGACGACCGGTCCCTTCAGCACGATCAGATTCGCGACCGTGCCGTTCAGGTAGAGGTGTTGCTTCTCGCCACCCTCGTCGCCGTGGACCGCGTCGCGGTCTCGCTGCCGCTGATCGTGAGGACGGAGCCGAGGCCCAGGTTTCACGCCAAAGACCTCGTGGATCGTGTAGATCACCATCGGAGTCCTGCTCGCGCGCTGCTAGCCTCGAGTCGCGGACGGCCCCTGATGCAGCGAACGGCAGAAGTCCTCGTCCTCTTGGCCATGCTCATCGGAGTGACGGCGGCGTGCACGTCGCCGGCGCCTGACGAAGCGGCGCCGATCCACTGCGACGTGCTGATCGTCGGCGGTTCTTTCGGCGGGTGCGCGGCGGCGATCGGTGCCGCCGGCCTCGACGTGTGGATGGTCGAGGACAGTGACTGGATCGGCGGGCAGGTGACGAGTCAGGGCGTGAGCGCGCTCGACGAACACAAGTTCATCGAGACCTTCGGCGGCACGCGCGAGTACCAGCATTTTCGCGCAGGCGTGCGGCGGCGCTCCGGAGGCGCTGCGAATCCCGGCGGAGGTTGGGTCAGCCGCCTGTGTTTCGAGCCCCGGGTCGGGCTCGCGGAATTGGAGGAACGCATCGCGGCGGCGGGAACGCACGTGCTCCTGAACACGCGGCTCGATGGCGCGCGTGTCGCCGCCGATCGCGTCGTGGAAGTGAGCTTCGTGGACGCTGGCGGGCGACGCGTGTGCTTCGCCCCGACGCTCGTGCTGGAGGCAAGCGACACCGGGGCGTTGTATCCGCTCGCCGGCGTCGAGCATCGACTCGGCAGCGACGCGCGCGCGGACACGGGCGAGGAGCACGCACTCGCGGCGGCGGACGAGAGCCGACAGCAGAGCTACACGTTTCCCTTCGCGGTCGAGTGGCGGCCAGGCGAGTCGCACGTGGTCGAGAAGCCCGAGAACTACGAGCGCTTTCGGGACGCACAGCCGTATGCACTGGCCATCCCCTCCGTGGACGGCGGCTCGACGCGCTTCGGATTCTTCGAAAAGGTCGCCGGTTCTGCGGGCCCGTTTTGGACCTACCGCCGCATCGCGCCGACGATGGCAATGATCAACTGGCCGGGCAACGACTATCACGATGCGCCGCTGATCGGTGGTGACGAGCGCGAGGCCCGGCTGTTGAGCCAGGGCTTCCTCTACTGGTTGCAGACCGAGTGTCCACGCGACGACGGCGGCCTCGGCTATCCCGAACTGCTGTTGCGGCGCGACGTGATGGGCTCCGCGGACGGTCTGTCGAAGCGGCCGTACGTGCGCGAATCGCGGCGGCTGGTTGCCCGGACGACGATTTTCGAGCAGGACTTGCGCACGAACACGGCGCGCGCGCGCACGTGGCGCGACAGCGTGGGACTCGGTTGGTATCCGATCGACGTGCACCGTTGCGCCGGCGATCCTCCCGGCACCGCGGGGCTCGGCCTCTCGACGAAGCCGTTCCAGATTCCGCTCGGAGCGCTGCTGCCGCTCCGCATCCGAAACGTCGTCGCGGCCGGGAAGGCGATCGGCGTGACGCACGTCACGAACGGCGCCTATCGCCTGCACCCGATCGAATGGAACGTCGGCGAGACGGCCGGGCGGTTGGCGCGCTTCGTCGTGGCGCGCCGCCTCGAGCCGGGCGAGGTGTTCGACGACCCCGACCTGCTCGCGGAATTCCAGGAGGATCTGCTCAGCGCCGGCGTTCCGATCTTCTGGTTCACCGATCTCGCCGAGGGATCGTCCGAGTGGGTCGCGGCGCAAGCCTTGGCCGCTCGCGGAGCGTTGGAGTTCGACGCGGATCGACTCGAACTCGGGCTGGACCGCGAACAGCGGGCTCGGCTCGTCGAGACATTCGAACACGATCGGAGCGAGCGCCGAGAGCGGAATGCGCGCTGATACGCACGAGCCCGGCGCGCCATCGCCAGCGAGCGGCTCTCGATCGACTCCGACGGGCGTGTGGTCTATCGGCTCCGCCGACACTGGCGCGACGGCACCAGCGCGATCGACTTCGAGCCGCTGGCATTCCTCGAACGCCTTGCGGCGCTCGTGCCCAGGCTGCGCGCGCACCTGCTCACCGACCACGGCGTGCTCGCGCCCGCGGCCAAGTGGCGGGATCGGATCGTGCCCGGTGCGCGGGCGGCGCGTCTTCGCCGTCGACGTCCTGAACTGCCCCCACTGCGGGGGGGCACGCAGGCTGATCGCGATGATCACCCATGGGCTCGTCGTGCGCAGGATCCTCGAGCAACTCCAACCGTCCAGCACACCGCCGGCGATCGCTCAGGCCAGAGCGCCGCCGAGTTCACCTGGTAGTCGGGAACGGCAGCGGCTGCGCACCTCCAAGAAGTGCGCGGCCTGCCAGCGCTGTACCCCTGGTCGTCCCTCACGCGACTCCGACCTCGACGACGACGCCCACGGGGCCCAAGAGGGTCGGGGCGAGAGCCCGCCAGCGACCCCATCCCCACCACGGCGGGCACCCGGCGGGGCCCGGAATCTGCCGCTGCTGCCAACCTTCGGCCGGGGGTCATGCTCTTGGAACGCAGAGCTTCCGGACATGGCGGCCAGCCGTCCCGTGATCATTTCGCGGCCGCCAAAGCCTCGATCAGCTCGGCGCGCGTCACCACGTTCTTCGTGCCGAAGCCGTCGAGCGGCCAGGTACAGCGCACCGTATCGAATTCGAGCCCGAGTCGAACGGCGGTCTCCGCGAAGAGCTTGGAGCGTCCCGTCAAGCCCTTGCCCTCGCGCAGGAAGAGCAAGTCGCCGCTCAGCAGCACCTTCTGCCGCGGGAAGTGGAACACGAGGTACTCATCGGTGTGCGCCGAATCGACCAGGAGCACGTCGAGCGTGTTCGTGCCGTCCTCGAGCCGGAGCCGGTCCTTCACGACCTGGACCTTCAGAGCCTTCGGCTCCATGGACAGGGCGTCCGGGCAGAGCGTGTGCGCAGCGGCGACGATCTTCTCGACGAGCGGCGCGGTCGTTGCGGGCACGAGGACTGTGGCTCCCGCGTGGACGAACGAACGCACACCGCCGATGTACTGGCCATGCAGGTGGCTGAACGCGAAGTAGCGGATGGGTTTCTTCAACCTCTCCTCGACCGCGCGCGCGACGAGATCGCAGATGCGCGAGCTGTACGCGCCTTCGAGAACTACGCAGTAATCGGTGAACTCCGCGACCGTGATCCGCAAGTTCAGCACAGCGATATCGATCGAGTGCAGGTGCGGAGCGACGTCGATCCAGAGCATGTCGCTTGTCGAGATCGCCCGAACGCGCTCGTTTTCCTCTTCCCCGGAAGGAATTGGCAGCGCATCGCACGCGGTCGCAGCTCCGAGCTCCAGCCGAGCGACTTCGAGTGCGCCGCGGGAAACGACAGTGCGCACGGACGATCTATTCGTCGACGGATCGCGCTCGAAGCGGATCGTCTCGGTGGAGTCGCCGTACTGCTGGTGGGCCAGTCGGCGGGAGAGTCCGTTCACCCGCCCTCCTGCGCGGTCGAGATCGACCGTCCACAGCGCATCGTTCCAGGCCAGGAGCAGCGCTCCGTCGGACCCGATCATCTGCCACGCGTCGCGACGCTCGCGGAGCGCTGACTCGATACTCCGGGGATGCAGGGCCGCGATGCAGGCCGCGGACAAGTCGCCGAAGGATCGCGCCGCGACCTCGAGACCCTTCTCGTCGACCTGGAAGACGCGGCCGCGGCGCTCGAACCAGGTCCGGGGAGACTCGCCCGACTCGACGAGTTCGATGCTGGCCTCTCCGACTTCGGGATCGAACCTCCAGGATGCGGTGACGGCCACTCGCGTTGCATCACCGGGCCGCTTCGGATGGCCCGAATCCAGTACGAAGCCGCGGCCTTCGACGCGCTCCACGGCACGTGCGGCCGTGACATGCTCGAGCGCGTCCTGCGCGCGAAGTGAAGAGAGCATCGAGCAGAGAACCAGACCGGTGGCGGCGCGTGCGAGCTTTCTCATGGAGCGCGACCCTACGTCCCGTGCGCGGGCTCGGTTGGCGGAACTTCGTCCGATCTCACCCAATCTCGAGCGCGCCGGTCGAATCCGCGAAACGCTCGACCTCGACGCCCATGGCGGAGCTAGCACGGGGTGCGGGTTCGCGAGCGGCGTCTGCTTCGGCGCGACCCCGTAGAGGTACGTCAGCAGATGCACGCGCAGACGAGGCACGAGCGCCGCGAGTCGCTCGAGGAACGCCAACGGCTCGAACACGATCGCGCTGGTCGCGTCGCGCCAGGCACGCCGCAGCCGGTAGGCCACCCGACCGTGGGATCGATCGAGCGCCCCTCGCTGGCGATGGCGGGGGGCGCGATGTAGCGACACAGGCACTCGAGTCCGGCCTGGTCGTCACCCTGGTGTCCGGCCTACCGGTCGCGAGACGCGGCATGCACTCGCGGTTCACGCGCGGGCCATCGAGTGGGCCGGCGCGATGTGGATCCGGATCTCGACGGCTCCCACCGCTCCCTGCATGGATGGGGCACGTCGACCGCACGCTCCCGTCACGGAGTGTCCGGCCGGCAGGTCACGCGCCGTTCCGCTGCACGCGCGTGCGCTTCGAGACCCTCGAGGCGAGCGAACTGCGCTGCATCGCGCGCGACCTGTCCGGGATCGTCGAGCTCGAGCCACGTCCGCGCACGCAGGAACGTGAACACCGATAGCCCTGCTCGGGATCGCGCCGCGCGGCTCGTCGGCAGGACGTGGTTGGGTCCTGCGCCGTAGTCTCCGAGCACTTCGGCGCTGGATTCTTTCAGGAATACAGCGCCAGCGTGCTTGACGCGGCTCGCGAAGACAGTGGGTGCGCGTGTCACGACTTGAAGGTGTTCGGGAGCGAGAGCGTCCACGACCCGTGCGGCGCGGAGCACGTCCGGCTCGTGTATCGCGAACCCATTCGCCAGCGCTCTGCGCGCGATGTCCGCCGTCGAGAGAGTCGCGAGTTGGATCTCGAGCTCGGTTTCCACGCGTTCGAGGAAGGCCGCGTCGAGGCTCACGAGCACGGGCAGTGCGTCCTCGTCGTGCTCGGCCTGCGCCAAGAGATCCGCGGCGACGAGTGCGGGATCCGACCACTCGTCGGCCACGACCACGAGTTCACTCGGCCCGGCCAGCATGTCGATCCCGACGAAACCCGCAACTCGCTGTTTCGCGGCCGTGACCCACCGGTTCCCGGGGCCGACGACGACGTCGCAGGCTGCGACGGGACCTGCTCCGAATGCAAGTGCACCGATCGCTTGCGCGCCGCCCGCGGCGAGCACTCCATCCGCGCCGGCCACGTAAGCCGCAGCCAGCGTCGCTTCGACCGGACGTGGAGAGGCGACGACGACTTCGGCAACGCCGGCCATGCGCGCCGTGACCACCGTCATCAGGACCGAGCTCGGCAGCGGGAAACGTCCGCCGGGTGCATAGCAACCAGCGCGTTCGACAGGCAGGACGTGCTGTCCCGCTCGTCCGCCCTCGACGGCGCACACGAACTCGGTGAGCGAGGCGCGCTGCGCCGAGGCGAACCGCGCGATGCGATCCACCGTGCGACGCAAGAGGTCGCGCGTTGTGGTCGGACATCTCGTGTGGGCCGCCCTGAGCTCCTCTCGCGGAATCCAACGGGGGTCGCCATCATCGAGGCGTCGCGCGTGCTCCTCCAACGCAGCCCAGCCGCGGGCCCGCACGTCGTCGACGATGCGGCCGGCCTCGAACGAGGTAGTGGCATCGATCGGATCGGAACGCTCACGTTCCACGTCCTCGCTCCGGATCCGGCGCATTTTCATGTGTCGCTCTTCTCGGTCGGTTTCGCATCGCCCGGCCGGCGCACGAGGCGCATCGCACGGCGATCGAGTTCCCGCTCGACGTCGGCCACGGATACGCCGCTCGAGGCCATCCGCGTAAGCGCGAAGAACAGGACGTCCGCGGCTTCGTGCACGACTTCGCCTGGCGTTCGCGCCGCCGCCAGTTCACCCGCTTCCTCGCACAGCTTTGCCGCGAGGAGCCCTGGGTCGGCGAACAACCGCGCGACGTATGATCCCGACGGTGCATCAAAGGCGCGCGCACGCAGAGTCGACTCGAGCGCATCGAGTCCGCGTGAGGGACCGAAGCACGTACGCGTTCCGGCATGACAGAAGCCGGGCTCGCGCTGACGCACCACGAACCGCAGCGCGTCGCGATCGCAGTCGATGTCGATGCGCACGAGTTCTTGCGTCGCGCCCGACGACGCGCCCTTGCGCCACAGCCCGCGTTTTCGCGAACGGTAGACCCCCGCGCCCGTCGCGAGCGACTCGCGCACGCTTTCGACGTCTGACCAGGCCAGCCCGAGGGCGATCCCGCGCTCATCGGTCACGATCGTCGGCCACAACCCGTCCACGCGATCGCTCGAGAGCGACGCGACGAGTGATTCCGCGAGTCCGAGTCGGCCGGTGTAGAGCGCCATTCCGATCTGCGCGTCCGCGCCAAGTCGATCGAGTGATGCGACGTCCTCCGCCGTCGTGATGCCTCCTGCGATCGTGACCCGCACGTCACCCGCGGCCGCGATGCAGCGTGCTGCGCGATCCACGTCGAAGCCCTGCATGCGGCCCTCGCTTTCGACGAATGTGACGAGGAATCCTCCGACGAACGGTGCCAACTCGCGCAGTCGATCCTCGGCACGAACCCCGGTCCGCGTTCGCCAGCCGTCGATGACGACCTCGCCGTCGCGACAGTCGACTGCGGCGATCACGCGCTCGCGCGGAAGCTCACGCAGGACCTCCGGACGCGCCGCTGTTCCGAGGATCACCCTGCGCGCTCCCCGGTCGAGCCACGCTTCGGCAGTCGCCGTGTCGCGAATCCCGCCGCCGACGCGGCACGGCGCGATCGCGAGCAGATCCTGAACGAGCTCGGCATTGGAACCGTTCCCCCGCGCGGCATCGAGGTCGATGACGGCCACTTCGCCGACCAGCGCGAACGAACGCGCAATCGGGCGTGGGTCACCGGCGTCGAGAGCGAGGGTTTCTCCGCCCACCAACTGGACCGTGCGACCCCTCTGCAAGTCGATCGAAGGCACGATCACGTTCGCACCTCCATACCGCCCAGGCGAAGTTCCTGCTTCACGGCGTCGACCGTCGTCTCGCCATCGTGGAAGATCGATGCGGCGAGCACGGCATCGGCGCCCGCGCGGAGCGCTTCGATCATGTGGTGCGCGTTTGCAGCGCCACCCGAGGCGATCACGGGTACTCGGACGGCGGATGACACCCGAGCGATGAGTTCGAGTTCGTACCCTGAGCGGGTTCCATCGCGATCCCATGCGGTCAACAGCACTTCACCTGCGCCGAGGCGCTCGCATTCGATGGCCCAGTCCGTCGCGTCGAGCTCCGTCGTTACCGTTCCGGAACGTACGAGAACGCGCCAGCTCGTACCCGCGCGGGCTGCGTCGATCGCGATCAGGACCGCCTGAGCACCAAAGAGCCGCGCAAGGCGTGTCACGAGCGACGGATCCGCGACCGCCGCGGAATTCAGTGCGACCTTGTCAGCGCCGGTCTCGAGGAGAGCACGTGCGGACTCCTCGTCGCGGACGCCGCCTCCGACGACGAGAGGGATCGCGATCCTCTCGCGGACAGCCGCGACGGTTTCGAGGCGCGTTCTCCGTGCCTCGATCGTCGCCGACACGTCCAGGAGGAGGATCTCGTCCGCGCCATGATCGGCGTAGCTCGCTGCGCGCTCGGCGGGGTCGCCGGCGTCTCGCAGTCCTTGGAACCGCACGCCTTTGACGACGCGTCCGTCCTTCACATCGAGGCACGGAATCACTCGCTTCTTCAGCACGCGCGCACCTCCCGTCGCGCCGCGAGCGTCCAGCGCTCGATGAGTGCGGCGCCGAACTCGCCCGATAGCTCGGGGTGGAACTGAGTCGCGACGACAGCGCCGCGTTCCAGGCCGGCGACGAACGCGCCGTCATGTTCGCTCCAGGCCGCGTCCCAGCCGGCGGGAACCCCTTCGAGCCGGAACGAGTTCGCGAAGTACCCGTCGCCGCTGGCGAGGATGCGCGTGTTCGGAGAGGTCTCGACTCGATTCCATCCGATGTGCGGCACGCGAACCGTCCCGCGGTAGCGCGCGAACGAGCCGCTGAAGGCCGCAACTCCCCGGACGCCCGGGCTCTCCTCGCTGTCCGTGCCGAGGAGCTGCATCCCGAGGCAGATCGCCAGGGTTGGTCGACCCAGGGCGACGCGTTCGCGCAGCACCGAATCGACTCCACGCTCGACGAGCGCCTCCATGCCAGCCGAGAAGTTCCCGACTCCGGGCAGAAGGACGGCGCCTGCATCGCGCACGTCGTCCGCTCGGTCGGAGAGGACTGGGCGAGCACCTGCTCGGCGCAAGGCTGCGATCACGGCCGCGACGTTGGCGACTCCTGTTCGCACGACGACGACCTCGGCCCCGTTCACAGGACCCCCTTGGTGCTGGGCACGCCGTCGGTTCCGTCGCGAGCGACTGCTCGCCGCAGTGCGAGTGCAAGCGACTTGAAAGCACTCTCGGCTTTGTGATGATCGTTCACGCCGGCCAGGACGGACACGTGCACTGTTGCGCGCGCGGCGAACGCCAGGGATCGCACGGCGTGCGGGATCATCTCGCAAGAGAGGTTCCCGATCTTCTCGCGGCGCAAGTCGAGGTCGACCTCGCACCACGGGCGGCTCGAGAGGTCGACGACGGCTCGCGCGAGGGCTTCGTCCAGGGGTGCGAACGCTTGACCGAACCGCACGATCCCGCGTCGCTCGCCGAGAGCGGCGTCGATCGTCTCGCCGATGACGAGCGCGCAATCCTCCACGGTGTGGTGGTCGTCGACATCGAGATCGCCACGGCACGTGAGCGCGAGGTCGAACCGCGAGTGCTTCGCAAGAGTGCTCAAGAGGTGGTCGTAGAAGCCGATACCAGTCGAGACGTCCGATCGACCCGTTCCATCGAGATCGATGGTGCACCTGATTTCGGTCTCGCGCGTCGTCCGCGACCTGTCTGCCCGACGAGTGGTCATTGCGCGCCTCGGGATGCAGCCAGATCGCCAGCGATCTCGCCCAACGCCGTCGCGAGTACCGCGAAAGCCGCGGGGTCCCCAGGACACGTGATCCTCAGTGCGTCCTCGAGCCCGCGAGTTGCTCGGAACGAGCGCACAGCGATCCCACGGCGCCACAGGTGCCCCCAAACGGCATCTGCATCGTCCGTGCGGAAGAAGACGAAGTTGGCCCGACTCGCAAGTGGGCGCCATCCGAGGCCCGTGACGATCGCGGCGAGTTCGGCCCGCTCCCGCCGGACCACGTCCACGAAGGAACGGATGTCATCGCGTGTCATCGCAAAGCGTGCTTCCGCGAGTGCGATCGACGGGCCGCTCACGGCGAACGGTTGGCCAACGGCACGCAACCAACGCACGACCACCGCTGAGCCGAGGACGTAGCCAACGCGCAAGCCGGCAAGCCCGAAGGCCTTCGACAAGGAGCGCACGAGGATCGCGTTCGGTGTGGCCGAGACGAGCTCCGCGAAGTCCACCTCGCCGAACTCGGCATAGGCTTGGTCGACGACGATGAGTGCGCCAGGTGCTGCCTCGCTGACGTTTCGGAGATCGTCCAGCGTGGCCTCGAGACCAGTCGGGTTGTTCGGAGAGACGATCACGACGCAACGTGTGCGATCCGTGATCGCCGAGAGAACACCCGCGAGAGGCCAGGCTCCCGATTCCCAAGGGACGCACACGATCGAAGCTCCCGCGATCCGCGCATAGCGTTCGATCATCTCGAACGTCGGTACGGGGAGTACGAGCTCACGCCCCGGCGCGAGTGTGGCGCGCATCGCTCGGTCCAAGGCGTCGTCGGCACCGGCCGTGACCAGGACGCGATCCGGATCGATGTCGAAGGCTCGTGCAATCGAGGCTTCGAGCTCGGCCGCGTCCGGATAGCGCCGGAGCCGCTCCCCATCGATGCGCGACAGGCGATCGAGGAGCGCCGCGGGTGGACGTACTCCTTCGTTCCCGTCGAGCGCCAGTTGGATCGGCGTGTGAAGTCTCGGGACGCGATACGCCGTCGTACGAGACAAGGCCGGGACCGGCTCGAGTCGCGGTCGTTCGGGCTGCGTGAGCATCAGGGCACGATCTGCGCCAGCGCGCTCACGACGACGTCGGTGCCACCGAGGCGCTTGATCTCGGGGATCACTCGGGCGAGTTGCGTGCGCTGCACAGCTGCGCGCACCGCGTACCCCGAGTTTCCGTGGAGTCGACTGATCGTCGGCTCGCGCATGCAGGGCAGTGCCGCGCACACCGAGTCGAGTCGTTCCGTCGTGACGTTCACCTCGACCATGACGCGGCTACGGGCTTCGAGGACGGAGCGAATCAGGAGTGCGAAGGTCTCGATTCGTTCTCGCTTCGTCGCGTCCTCGAGCGCGCGTGGGCTGGCGTAGAGTCGTGTCGAACTCGCGAGGATCTCCTCGACGATCTCCAGGTCGTTCGCGGCCAGCGTTGCTCCACTCGCCGTGTTGTCGATGACGACATCCGCATCCTCGGGAGGCAACGCTTCCGTCGCTCCCCACGAGTGGACGAAGGTGGCATCGAGACGACTACGCTCGATCCAGTCGCGTGCGATGCGCTCGTACTCTGAAGCGACGACGAGTGGCTTCGCGAAGAGTGCATCAGGTCGCGCGAGGTTGCGCGGTGCAGCGACGACGACGCGCACCGGATCGAGCCCGGTGTCGAGGAGTTCGACGAGCTCTCCCCCGATTTCGGCGGCCCAGTCCGCCCCGGCGAAGCCTAGGTCACGCGAGCCCGTGGCCAGCATGTGGACGACGGCCTGCGGCTTGAGGAGCTTCGTTTCGAAGCCAGAAAGCGCGATTTCAGGGCGGTAATGACGCACTCCGGGCCGTACCGGCAAGCCGGCGTCAGCGAGGAGGATCTGGACTGCTGCCTGCATCCGCCCCTTGGGAAGGGCGAGACGAACGTTTTCGGTGCGCGTGGGAGACATCTCGGATCGTGTGGCTCGTGGTGGAGCCCCGAGAGTGGCGCGATGACCCGCAAAAACGGACGACGCCAGCCCTCGGGGCCGGCGTCGTTCGTGTACGTTCGATTGCTCGCGCTCTACACGACGTCACCTGCCCCGGGAGGGGTGGTGATGATGGTGCAGGTGCTGGGCGAGTTTCATGGGGGTGACGGCAGTGAGGGTGTGGAGCGCGACTGTTCCTGTCAAGTCCGACTGGATGGATTCGCGACCCAAGTCACGAGATCTGTGAGGTCTTCGGGGGATCTTCGAGCGCGGATGCACACTGGACGAGCGGATCTGGCGGCATGCAAAGGCCCGCTCGCTAGCGGGATTCGTCCTCGTTCGTTGCCGGGCAAGGCGTTACGACGATCGCGTATCCGCTGCGATGCGCTGAGAAGGAGCAACGCAGCTCCACGGGCAGAGCGGGCCGAGCCTGCTGGCGAACGGGCTCTTGCAGGCCACTGGAAGATCCCCTCTCAGCATGCGACGCACGTCGACGGCGACCGTGCTCAGGTGAGTTGCCTCATGCGCACCGTCTGGAAGTCCTTGATGGCTTGGTAGATCTCCGCGCTCGTGTTCATCACGAACGGACCGTGCTGGACGACGGGTTCGCCGAGCCAAACGCCCGACAAGAGGAGCACCTTCGATTCGGCGTCGGCGCGGATCTCGACGAGTTCGCCGTCATGGCCGAGCGGCGCGAGCCCGGCTTCCTCGATCCGCTGTGGTGCGTTCACGGTCACGGATCCTTCGAGCACGAGCAAGGCCGCGTCGTGACCGCCCGGAATGGCCGCGTCGAGCGCACCATTCTTCACGAGCTTCACGTCCCACGGGTCCATCGGCGTGAACGTCGATGCCGGTCCGCGCGCTCCGGCGTGCTCGCCCTCGATCACGCGCAAGACGTCGGCGCCACTCGGAATCTGAACGCTCGGGATGTCGCTCGCAGTCGTCCGCTTGGACTTCCTATCCCCTCCCTCGACCAGTTCGGATTCACGGTCGGTTTCGCGTTCCAGCGGGCTCCTCGCGCAACCGCGGCGATGTGCCGCGGCCGCACGACTTCCGCCTTGCGTTCGAGCGCGCGCGCGTCACCATTCGCGATCTCCTGCCCAGGGAGAGGAGAGCAGGATCCTCATCGAAGCGTTCCCGGCACCCCGCCGTCCCTACTTGGCCCTCGCGGGCTGGATGGTCCTTTGCCTCGCTGCCTCGGTGTCGGCCGTGTTCGTGTCCGTCGACGGCTGGTACGCAGGCCTGGTCAAGCCCACGTGGAATCCGCCGTCGTGGCTCTTCGGTCCGGTGTGGACCGCGCTCTACATCACGATGGCGGTCGCGGCGTGGCTCGTGTGGCGCGAGGGCGGGTGGAATGCGCAGCGGCGGCCGCTCGCGCTGTTCGTGGCGCAGTGGGCGCTGAACGCGTTTTGGACGCCGCTCTTCTTCGGTCTGCACCGGCCGGGTCTAGCCTTCGCGGAGATCCTCCTGCTGTGGGTCGTCCTGATCGCGACCCTGCTCGCCTTCTGGCGCGTGAAGCGGATCGCTGGCCTCCTGCTTGTGCCCTATCTCTCGTGGGTGAGCTTCGCGGCCTTCCTGAACTTCACGATCTGGCGTCTGAACCCCTGAGGCCGGATGACGGACGCCACACGACGCGCAGCGCGTTCGTCAAGTTGAACGTGTCCGCCGTACAGAACGCGGCGCTGTTCCGGGACCAGCACTGGTAGACGCGCACGTCGCCCGCCGAGCACAAGCCCTGGACTGCTGGGTGTGATCCCTAGCCGTCGTCAAGTCCTCCCTTCTGCTCTGGTTCGTGATGGCCTGCGGCTGGTTGCATCGGATCTGTCCATTCGTCCTTTCGAGCTCTGCTTGACCGACCGAAGTCGGACCAGGCTCAGGGGGGTGAGTCGGTGACGCCTCCAAGGTGATGCTGCCTTCCCACCCTTCCGTTTGCGCGTGCAGTAGGAGTTGGACCTCCGGAATCACATCGTCCACGTCGCCGAAACGCCGTTCGTCAGATTGAACGTCGACGCGGTGCAGAACATCGCGGCATTGCGATACCACACCTGGTACGTGCGCGATCCGGGCGCGGTCACGAGACCCTTCACCGAGACCGAGGAATCTCCGGCGGTCGGGTATTGCGACGCGCCGCTCACGTTCATCTTCGTTCCCAAGCGAATCACCGTTCCGCCCGCGCAGCGCAGGCCGTCGCCGAAGGTGTTGCCGAGGCCGCCGTTCAACTGCGTCAGGCCTTGGAAGTAGAGCGCCGAGCTGTTCGGCATGTTGCTGCCCGCGAGCACGAGCGTGTCGCTCGCGATGCTCGTTGCCCCGGAGCCTGCGAGATGCGCTCCGCTCGCATTCAACGAGTGCGCGCACCCATTGCCCGCGGCTCCGTTGTTGCCGCACGGACACGCGCTGCCGCTGCCGTCGCCGAAACAGAACGTAGACGGAGGCACCGCCGGGGGCAGGCGTGCGATCCAACCCTCGGTGTCTCCAGCGGGGTTCTGGCCGTAGCCGACGATCACCGAGCCATCCGGAGTGATGGCCCTGGCGGATTGCAACGTCCAGCCGGTGAGGTTGAGGCTGTAGTCGTTGGTCAGCACGATCGAGAGTTCGCGCATGCCGTGCACCGCATCCCAGATGAAGGCGCGCGAGGTGCCGCCGACGGTCGTATTGCCGACGACGATGGAGCCGTTGTGGTTGCAGGAGATCGCATTGCCCACGGCCGTGCCGCCGGGCGCTGATCCCAGACCGAGCGGGACATCGTTCTCCCAGCGACAGGGCTCGCCCAGTGAATAGCTCGGAGCCGCGCCGGAGTTCGCCGCGCCGACCAGCACGTTCCCGTCCGCGGAAACCCCGAAGGTCTGGCTGTAGTCCGCTCCTCCGGCGAGGTCCGGCGGTACGTGCAACGTGGTTCCGACCCAGTAGCAGCCGTGATAGACATATCCCGAGATGCGGACGCGTCCGACGATGACGTTCCCATCCGCGCTCGTGGCATACGCGCCACTGTCCGAGGCGCTTTCCGGCAGCGGGACCATCAGGCCCGTGAGCACGCCATTGTCGATCCGATAGCCGGTGACGATGCTGTAGGCAGTGGTCTGATTGTCCGTGCCCCATCCGCAAATCGTCAGACCGTTCGCGGAGATCCCTGTGCCCTGCGCACCACCGGGGAATCCGGGGACTTGCGGCAGCAGGGTGGGGTTGTACGCGGGTCCATCCCAGCGCACGCCTCGGTGCTCCGTGGCGTCCCTGCCCGTGCCGACGATGATCGAACCGTCGGAGTTGGCGCTGTTCGCATAGGCATCGACGGCGCCCCCCGCGATGTCGCCCAGCGAGACCAACGTTCCGCTGCGCCAGTAGGCCGCCTCGGTGCCTGCCGCCGTGGTGCTCGCGCCGACGACGGTCGTTCCATCGGAGCTGATGCCGTAGGCGAAGCTGTGGAAAGCCCCGCCCGTCAGGTCCCCGATGCCCTGGAAGGACTGAGCGGACGCAGCCGGCGCGAGGATCGAGGTCAGCGCGAGGGCCAGGATCGGACGGAGATGCGATGAGGAATGAGCCATGGGGCCGGGGTCCTGTGAGTCCCAGGGAGGGAAGTGGTTGCTGAAGGGCAGCGCTGTCAAACGGCGCGTCACCTGCGTGCAAGAACCAGATCCTCGAAAGAGCCGGGGCGTTACAGGTTCAGGCCAAGATCTTGGCCCGGGCATGAACTGCCGGGCTGTGATCTTGGCCCGGGCATGAACTGCCGGGCTTTGCAGGGCATGGGCGGGTCAGGTCAGTCATGGGAACTCCAAGCGGATGACAGCCGCCAGGGGGTAGCGGTTCGGGCCGTTCCCGCCAGGAGTTGAGCCCGCTGATGCGTGGATCGGATCCTGGGAAGGCCCGCGAAGGAGCTCCGCGCGGCGCCGGGAGCGGCTCCGCGTACAGCTCGGCCGGCGGTTGCGCGTGCTCGACCGCGCCGGCGCTGAGTCGGGCCCGAACAGCGGGCAGAGCCTGCGCGCTAGCACGCGGCGCGGACAGTCGGTCGTCGGCGCCGCGGCTCGGTGCGGAGCAAGTCGCAGCGCGAGCGCCGCGCACGGGCAGGGTACGAGCAGGACCCAGCCATGAGGACGCGGCGGCACCCGAATATCATTGTCTCGCTTGGCACGTGGGTTGTCGGAGCACGGGCTGAAAGCAGTCGCACGGCCCCCGGATTCACCGCTGTCTCGCACGATCGAATTTGGCGGCTAACATCGGAACTCGGTGAGCGTCTTGTGGGCTACCCATGATGAAGTACCTGCTTGGCTTGCTGCTGTTGGTCGCCGTCGCCGGCCGCGCGGTCTCGACCGAACTCGTGTTGCTGGACGCGACGCTGTCCAGGGATCTCCAAGCGGGCGATGCCGCGGCGTCCTTCCGGCCCTGGCACGTGACCGGGCCGCTCGCCGGCCGCACAGCCTGTCCGTTGTGCGTGTACGGGCAACGCCCGCAGCTCGCGATCTGGACGCGGCCGCGCGGCCTGGCTGACGCCGTTCAGCTCGCCGCGGCGCTCGATTCCGTGCTGAGTGCCGCGCCGCTGCAGCAAGCGCAAGGCTACGTCGTGCTGCTGCCCGACGCATCCACTCCGCGCGAGGACGCCGAGCGCAGCCTGCGGCTCGCCTTCGCCGGTTCCACGCTGCAGCGCGTGTTCCTGACCATCGCCGAGCCGCAGGCGAACCGAGCCGACGTCGAGCGCTACCGGATCGACCCGGCGCTGCGCACGCAGACGCTGGCGATCGTGAACCGCGTGGTCGCGCGGACTTTCGCGAACCTCGAGCCGGGCGCCGGCGTCGCGCCGCTGCTGCGCGAGACGCTCGAGCCGCTGTACGCGCTGGAAGAGCCGTACGCCGAAAGCGCGGTGTCGCTGTGCGCCGACGACGAGCCGGGGGAACGCATCGACTTCTGGGGACGCGTGCTCGACGCGCAGGGTCAGCCGCTCGCGAAGGCCGCGGTCGTCGCCTACAACACCGATCGCTCCGGCTCGTACGCCCCGCGCGGATCCGGAACGCGCAACCCGCGCATCCGCGGCGTCGCGGTCACGGACGACGGCGGCTGGTATCGCTTCGCGACGGTCAAGCCCGGTTCCTATCCCGGGACCGACAACCCTGCGCACATCCACCTGACCGTCGCCGCACCGATGCACCAGATCCGGTACGTGACGTTCTGGTTCGACAGCGATCCGCTCGTGACCGAACGCGCGCGCGCCGGCCGCGACGCGGAAACGGTGATCGTCGCGTTGCAACCGCGCGCCGGCGGACGCTCGAGCTTCCGCCACGACATCGCGCTCGGGGAGAGCTGAACGCCGAGCGCGGCTCTCCCAAGCGCAACTTGCGGCGCTCGTGCCCAGGCCGCGCGCGCACCTGCTCACCTACCACGGCGTCCGCGGCCAAGAGGCGAGATCGGATCGTGCCCGGGCCGCGAGCGCGCCGTCGCCATCGACGTCCCCCTGCCCTGCTGTGGCATTGGGAGACGGTGGCGGCGGTCCTGGATGGCTACGTCGAGGCGGAAGGAGTTTCGCGGCGCGCTCGCCGGTAACGCACGTGCACGTGCGCGAATGAATCGACGTTCCCTACTCGGTCACCGAATAGTGCGAGCTCGCGTACGACGCGTCCCGGCCCTCTGCGCGCACCTTGCTGCGCCGCGGATTGGACGCGAAGTAGAAAGGTTGCACGCCGGATGGGCAGTAGTGACACACGAGACTGCGTCGCGTCAGCGTTCTGTCCTCGATGGGCGAGCCGCCGTGCGCCAGGTCCGCACTCCAGATCAGGACATCGCCCTTCTTCGGGCGGAACCGCTCGAGAGGGAGCCCCATCGCCTTCGAGCGCATGTGCAATGAGTCGAGGTACTCGTTGTTCACCGCCTCGCCGTGCCGTTTGCGATGCCAGTTCCGCGTTCCACCCGGGAACAAGTGCTCGGGCAAGCGATGGCTGCCCTTGTAGTACGAGAGCTCACCCGAGCCTGCCTGGATATCCTCGAGCGCGATCCACGCCGCGGCGAACGCCATCGGCGAGCGCGTGACCACGTAGGCCGCATCCTGATGGATCGGCTGCTCGCTGCCTTTCTCGAACGACAGGCTTTGGAACAGCAGCGGCGGACGCTCGAACACGATGTCGAGGAAGCGCAGGAGCTGCGGTGCGAACGCTGCCTCGCGGGCGCTTTGCGAGTACACGTACAGATCGAGCAGCTTCGCCGCGGCGCCGCGCGCTTTCGGATCGAGCGCAGTCTCGGTGCCTCCGCGTTCGACTCGGAAACGCGGATCGAGCGTGCTCCAGATCGTCTCGACCTCGGCGTTGATTCGATCCGCGATCTCCGGCGCGACGGCGCCGGGAAGGATCACGTAGCCGTCGGCGCGCCAGCGGCGGAGGAGCTCGACGTCGGCGGCCGTGATCGTTCTCTGCGCAAGCTTCGCCTTCGTCATCTCGTCGGCATCGTTGCGATCGGTCCAGAGGCCGCCGAAGCGGCTGAAGTAGCCGGGGCGCTTCTTGCGCAGGGAGAGGCGGGCGAGGAGTCTTCGGAGCACGGGCTTGGCCTCGGTCGAGTCGTGGATTGTCGCGAAAGTCCCATCACAGCGGAAGCGGGCACTCGACAGCGCACGGAGAGGCTACGCAACGGCGAGCGCCATCGAGGGTGTTAGGATCTGACTTGCGAAGGCGTGCACTTCGCCGTCGTCGTGCACGATTCGGGTGAACCCCAGCATGTACCGAGGAGAGAGGTTGCCGGAGTTCCGGAAACAACGCAGCGCGCCACGTCGCGTGGCTCGACAGTGATGCCGACTCCGTCGGTCGTCGATCGCACCTCGATGCTGCCGGCGCCGCGAGTTGGTCGCTCGCGCCTGTTTCTTGGATGGCTGCTCTTGATGCTGCTCGTGGTGGTGCCGACGGCCTACCGCTTGAACTCGCGGCAGCCGCACGAGGGATGGCGCTACTGGGACGACAGCCAGTACTACGACGTGGCGGCCGGGCTCTGGAGCGGAACGCTTCCGCCCAGCGACTGGTCGCCCGGTTTCGCCGCGTTTTTCGCACCCTTCGCGAACCCCTGGGTCGCGAAGGAGCACGCGTTCTTCGGCCTGCGTCTGGTCATGACCGTACTGCTCGCGACGCTCGTGTTCCTGTGCGCCCGTCGCTTCGCACGGACGGGGCTGGCGATCGCCGCCGCGTTGTGGGTCACGGCGAGTCCCGTGCCGTCATTCGACATCGTGGTCCGCACCGGCAGCGCGCTGGTCGTCGCTTTCGCGCTGCTCGCGGCGGGAGGGGGCGGACGCGTGGGAGTTGCGGTGGCGATCCTGGCTTGCGGTGTGTGGATACGGCCGGAATTCGCGCCGGTGGTGCTGCTCGCCGTGCTCGTGTTCGTCAGGTCTTGGCGCGCAGAGCCCCGCTGGCTGGTCCCGACCATCGTCGTCGTCGCAGGGTTCGCGGCGTACAGCGCCGTCGTGCCCGCGCGCGAGAGCAATCGCCTGTTCTGGGCCTTCGGACAGCACTATCAATGGACCCAGTACGATCTCGGCCAGTCGGCAGACGAACCGTTCCGCAGCGATTGGCGGCCCGTGCTCGAGCGGGACTTCGGCGAGGCGGACTCGGTGCTCGGCGCGATGCGGACGAACCCATCAGCCTTCACGCGCCACATCGCGCACAACATCGCGATCATCCCGCGTGAGCTCCTGCGCGCGCTTGCGCCGGGACGGCGTGAGTCCTTGATCGTGGTCCCGTGCGTGCTCTTCGCCGTGACGCTGGCGGCAGCCGCGTTCGGTCTGGCCCGGGATCGCCGCGGTTTCATGGAGCGACTCGGACATTCGCGACAGACGTGGTCCATCGCGGCGTGCTCGGTGGGCGTGCTCGCGCTGGGGATCGTGATCCGGCCGCGCTGGGACACGCTGTTCGCTCTGGTGCCTGCCGTGGTGCTCTTCTGTGCAGCGGTCGTCGCGGCCGCCTTCCCCGCTCTCGGCTCGAGGCCTCTGAACTCGACTCGGCCATGAGCCGGACGAACAACGATCCCTGCGCGTGCATCGCGCGAGCTCGCTGCGCCGCGCGAAACGCGCGGAGCGTCACGCGCATCAGGGGTGGATCGGAACGTGCAGCGCGTCCGACGAGTTGAAGCCCGCTCCGCCCGCCGCCGGGTTGCGGTAGTAGAAGTTGAAGTTCCACGACGATCCGGGCAGCAGCGCACCGGGACCGGCGTCGGCCGGCGGCACGTCGAAGCGCACCTGGCGCGCGGCGGCGCCGCCCGCGTCGGTCGTCTGCACACCGAGACGGAAGAGCGAACCGCTGACGCACCGGTAGCCGTTGCCGAACGGAACGACCGTCACCGTCGGGCCGTAGAAGAAGAGGCCGTTCGTGCCGGGCGGGCAGCCGTTCACGTTGACGGAGAACGTGTTCTGCGAGCGGCTCGCGAAGCCCGTCCAGCCCATGCGCGCGCCCGGACCGACGCTGTTCGGCGCGCCGAAGCAGTAGCGCGCGATGCCGACGGGCTCGATGTCGAAGCGCAGCACGAGCGCGTCGAGCCCCGGCGGATCGCCGGCGACGACCGTCGTCGAGTTCATGCACGCGACGACGCGCTGTCCGTCGCCCGACAGCGACGGGCCGAACGGCGCGACGGGCCCGACGGAACACTCGCCCGTCGACTCGCGGTAGCTCTGCAAGGTGATCGCTCCCGTCGCCGCGTCCCACACGAACACCTGGAACCACTCGGTGAAGTAGGGGCCGACCCTCGCCGAGAACCAGGCGATGCGCGCGCCGTTCGAGCTGATCGAAGGATGGTAGGGCTCGCTCGAGGCGGACTCGAACGGCGGCGACGTGCACGCGGCGATCGTCGTCACCGACGTCGCGCCGGGTTCGTCGAACACTCCGTCCACGTCGGTGTCGCGATCGAGGCGCGCGAGCGACGTCGGTCCGGATGCGCTGCGCACCACGAAGGCGACGTAGCGGCCGTCGAGTGAACGCGACGGCAGCGCGAGGATCTCGTTCGCCACGGGCGTCGCGATCGAGCGCATGACGATCGTGCCCGGCTCGTCGAAGAGGCCGTCGGCGTCGGAATCGCGATCGATCTCCGCGAGCTCGACTCCCAGGCCGGGCACGAGGCGCGAGTGCACGACGTAGCGGCCATTCGCGGACACGTCGAGTCCGGCATCGGCGTAGCCGGTCATCGGGAGCGCTTCCGCGATCCGCGCCGTCGCTTGCGTCACGAGATCGCGCACGAAGAGGTCGAGCGCGTTGTTCGTGTCGTTCGGCACGAGATCGTTTGCGTAGCTCGTGAACACGACGTGCCGCCCGTCGCCGGAGAGGATCGGCGCGCTCGACACCGCGTTCCCGGGAGCGCCGCCCGGAGTGCGCGACACGAGTTGCGAGGTACCGCTCGCGCGGTCGAAGACGCGCACCTGCGCCTCGAGCGGGGTGGGGATGGTGGCAGGCACCGTCACGAAGGCCACGCGCTCGCCCGCGTCCGCGACCGAGAGGCCGCCGAGATACAGGCCCTGGAGCGGCTGGAGGAGCCCGGCGTGACGGTCGGTCCACGGCAGGCCCGTCTCGTCGACGCTGACGCGCACGCGTGCGCCGGTCTGGAGATCGCGCAGCCACACGTCCTGCAGGCCGTTCGTATCGCCCGCGACAGGGTCGTCCGCGGTCGCGGAGTGCGCGAGCCAGCGGCCGTCGCGCGAGAGGTCGGCGAGGAGGGCCTGGCCGCTCCCGCCGCTCGACGTGAGCGAAGCGACTTGCGCGTGCTGCGCGAATGCGGCGGTGGGAAGCGGGGCGAAGAGAACCAGCGAGAAGGCGAGACGGCTCACGGGGACCTCCCAGGAAAACGGTTCGCGGTCGCGCACGGCTCGAGCGGCGAGCACGCCCTTCCCTATCGTCCTGCCCCCTCGGGCGTTGCGCAAGACTCCCGGACTCTCGCTGCCGCCGGGCGTCAATCCGCGAGAGTTCCGTCAGCTTGATTCGGACACACCGCGCGCGTCGCGGATGAAGAAGCATGGGCTCGAGCTCATGCTCGCGGTCCCGTTCCGGGCCGGCTCTCGTGGAGGCCGCGGACGGGGCCAATGCAGCTGGCCAGGCGCCGACTACACTGCCCGCATGGGCCGTCAATGGTTGCAGAAGAAGATCGGGATCAACGCCGAGAAGCGCGCCAAGATGACGTCGAAGCTGGCGCGCGAGATCGCGGTCGCGGCGAAGATGGGTGCGCCCGATCCGGCGTTCAACCCGCGCCTCGCGCTGGCGATCGAGGGCGCGCGCAAGCAGTCCGTCTCGAATGACGTGATCGCGCGCGCCGTCAAGAAGGGCAGCGGCGCGGGCGCCGACACGACCTCGTTCGAGCTCGTCACATTCGAGGGGATGTCCCCGCAGAACGTGCCGGTGATCGTCGAGTGCCTGACGGACAACCGGAACCGCACGGCGCCGGACATGCGATCGATGTGGAAGGACGGACGCTTCGGCGCGAAGGTCATGTTCTTCTTCGACCACCTGGGGATCGTCGAGGCGACGCACCCGACGGCCGGGCTCGACCTCGAGACCGCAGCGCTCGAAGCCGGCGCCCAGGACGTCGAACCGCTCGAGGACGCGTCCGAGGAGGAGAGCGGCGCGCGCTTCTACACGTCGACCTCGGACCTCGACGCGGTCACGACCGCGCTGCGGGACGCGGGCTGGAAGGTCAGCCAGTCCGAGATGGGCTACCGTCCGAAGGAGCGCGCCGCGATCACGCCCGATCAGAGGCAGGCGCACGAGGACTTCCTCGAGCGCATCGACGACCACGACGACTGCCACCGCATCTACACGGGCTGACTCGCCGTTCCGCGCACCCGGAATCGATTCGTGGGACAATCGTCGGCCGCGATCGACTTCGCCTCGGCGGGGTTCCATCGCGGTCTCGATCCCCTGCTGTGCAACGCACACCCGTCGAGGGACAAGTGCACGCGATGAAGACCACCCTGCTGCTCGTCCTGCTCGCCGCCCCAGCTGCAGCACAGTGCCCGCCGGCGACCCTCTCTCCGTCCGACGCCCAGGCCGGCGAGCAGCTCGGCCGCTCGGCCGCGATCGACGGCGACGTGGCCGTGCTGGGCGCATGGAAGTACGACCGGCCCGGCGGTCCCGCGTTCAACGAGAACGGCGGCGCGGTGGTGTTCGAGCGCCAGGCCGGAGCCTGGAACGCCGTCGCGCGGCTGGTCCACTTCCCGACCGCGAACCAAGGGGACTTCCTGGCCCACGCGGGTCTCTCCGTCGCGGTGTCGGGCGAACGCGTGCTCGTCGGTGCACCCAGCTACAGCGTGGGGCAGAACGAGACCGGTGCAGTCTTCGCGTGGAAGCGCACCGCGTCGGGCTGGGTCGAGGAGCCGATGCTCGCCGGCCCCGACACCACGTTTGCGTTCGGCCGCGGCCTCGCGCTGCAGGGCGAAGAGGCGCTGGTCGGCGATCAGCACGGCCACCCGCCGACAGGGGGCAACGTCGCCAACCCGGGCAGGCTCTGGCGCTTCACGCGCGACGCCAGCGGCTGGACGTTCGACGGCAGCCTGTGGGCCGGGGACATGTCCGCGAACGCGCGCTTCGGCGAGGCCGTCGCGGTGGACGGCGACCGGCTGCTGGTCGGAGCTCCCGCCGCGGACGACTCGGTCGCGGACTGCGGAGCGGCCTACGTGTTCGAGCGCAACGGCGCGAGCTGGGTGCAGGTCGCGAAGCTCCTCGCGCCCGTGCCGGTATCGGGCGAGGAGTTCGGCGCGGCCGTCGCGCTGCGCGGTGACGTGGCCGTCGTCGGCGCCTCGCTCGCCGACGCGCCGGGCGGGCTCGCGGACAGCGGCGCCGTGCACGTCTTCCGTCGCGTGAACGGAGCCTGGATCGCGACCGCGCTGGCCTGGGGCGAGCGCGCGGGAGCGCAGCTCGGTTGCAGCGTCGCGGTCTCCGCCACGAAGGTCCTCGCCGGCGCGCGGCGCGACGCGCTGGTCGCGACCGACGCGGGCGCGGCGGTCGTGTGGGATCTCGTCGGAGGAGCGCTCGCGCAGCGCCGCGATCTCGTCTCGCCGCACGCCTCCACGGGCGACCAGTTCGGCGTGGCCGCGGCGCTGTCCGAGGATGCGGCTCTCGTCGGAGCGTTCGGCGAGGCCCCGGCCGGCGCCGGCTACGTGTTCCGCGACGGCGGCACCGACGCCGACGGCGACGGCGTTCCCGACGCGTGCGAGACGTTCACCGGCACGGCGCTGTGCTTCGGCGACGGGAGCGGCACCGCCTGTCCGTGCAGCAACTCGAGCGCGACCGCCGAGCGTGCCGGTTGCCGGAACTCCTTCGGACGCGGCGGCGCGCTGACCGCGGAAGGCCTGGCCAGTGTCTCGGCCGATTCGGTCGTGCTCACCTCGGCTTGGATGCCGCCCAACGTGCCCGCGCTCTTCTTCCAGGGCGAGACGCTGGTGGGCGCCGGCAGCGGAGCGTTGTTCGGCGACGGCCTGCGCTGCGCGGGCGGACCGACGCGTCGCTTGGGCAAGCCTTTCGGGGACGCGAACGGCGTCGCACGCTTCGGAGCCGGCGTGGCCGGCACGAGCCTCGTGTCGGTGGCCGGCCAGATCCCGGCCCCGGGCGGCACGCGCGTCTACCAGGTCTGGTACCGCAACGCGGCTGCGTTCTGCACGGCGTCGACGTTCAACCTGACGAACGCGCTCGTGCTGACCTGGATCGCCTGACGCAGCAGCGCTGCGCGCCAAATTCCGCTCGCCCCGTATCGAGTTCCGGGAGGCACTGCCACCGTCCCGCACAACCCGTTCCGGAGCCCACCCCCATGCGCTTCCCGGCGTTTCTCGCAGCTCTCGCTACGTCCGCATCGTTCGTTTCCGCGCGCGCGGATGTCCTGGTCGTCCAAGGCAGCGCCCCCCAACGGCCCGCGCCGTGGAGCGCCACGGTGTCGATCCCGAGGTTTCCGGACAGCACCGGAGTGCTCACCGACGTGCGCATCGTCATGCGCGTCAACACGATCGGGAGCGCCGGTTTCGAGAACCGCTCGGCCGTCGTCGCGCAGGCCACCGCGAACGTGACCGGCACGGTGACGGCGACGTTCCCGGCACCGAACCCATCGTGCTCGGCCTCCACCACGGTCCCGGTGTCCGTCTCCGCGCCGCCGTTCGACGGCGTCAACGACTTCGGCGGCACCTCGGACGGCATCCTCACCAACCTGCCTGGCACGAACACCGGCTCCGTCGCGGCGACGGACATCGGCCAGTTCCTCGGAGCGGGAACCCTGTCCGTCTCCGCGTCCGCGCTGAATCAGTCGACCGTGAACGCGTTGCCGAACTTCGGCATGCGCCCTGGCCTCGTGGTCGGCGCCGAGATCGAGGTCACCTACGTCTACACTCCGCACCCCGACTGCGACGGCGACGGCATCCCCGACTCGCTCGAGCCCGACGCCGACTCCGACGGACTGCCGGACGACTGCGACGTCGACCCGGCGCCGGCGCCGGAGCTGGGCGGGAGCCGCCCCGGATCCCTGCTCGTCTTTCCCGAGTTCGACCACAGGCCCGCGGAGGTGACGATGCTCACGCTGACGAACACCGCCCCGGACGGGACCGTCCCGACGGAGGTGCAGGTCGTGTACGTCAGCTCGGCCTGCACGACGACGGACCTCGTCCTGACCATGCCTCCGCGCGACACGGTCACCTTCCTCTCCAACTACAACAACAGCCCGAATCTGCGCGGGTACGCCTATGCCTTCGCCCGCAATCCCGCGAACGACTCGAAGTGGAGCTACGACCACCTCGTGGGCAGCGCCCTGCGCATGACCGTGGTCGATGCGTACACGCACGGGTACTCGGCCATCTCGTTCCAATCGCCGGTCGTGCCGTTCGAGCTCACGGACCTCGACGCGGACGGCGTCGCCGACCTGGACGGCCTCGAGTACGTGCAGGCGCCCGAGAAGCTCCTCATCCCGCGCTTCCTCGGCTCCACGTCGCAGCGCAGCAACGACTTGATCCTGATCAACCTGACGGGCGGCACGGCGTTCCAGGCGGTCGCCAACTTCCTCATCTACAACGACAACATGGAGGTCTTCTCGGCCCAGACGAGCCTCGGCTGCTGGAGCCGGACGAGCCTGGAGAGCATCTCCTCCGCGACCACCCACAACTTCCTCGTACAGACGAACCACGCGGTCGACGAAGTGCTCGGCGCGCCGTTCATCGAAGCCGGCTGGATCGAGATCGACGGGGGGATTGCGTTCTAGACCACGACGGTGCTCCCGAATCCGGCCCTGCTCGGCATGGTCATCGAGAAGGTCGCGACCGGGCAGTCGGCGCAGTTCCCCTTCTTCCTCGGCTCGCAGTCGAACGGCGACCTCCTGCCGACCGCGACGACCGGGGATCCCTGAGCGGCAGACATCGGCGCGCGGGGCTCCGTGTCGCGGGGCGACCGCCAGGTGAACGGATTGCGAACGGGGCTCGCTCGTTCGTTGTCGGATCTATACGTCGGCGAGCGCGGGATCCACGGTAGCGTTCGTCCTGCACGCGCGAGCTGGCCCGACTCATCGGGCCGGCGCGCGCCCGGCCCGGGGTCCTCATCCGGAGGTCGCGGGCCGGGCCGATCGCGAGCACGGATCGGTCAGGGGACCCAGACGGTCGACAGGCCGTTGGTCAGGTTGAAGGTGCTGACCGTGCAGAACGCAGCCGCATTGCGGTACCAGACCTGGTACGTGCGCGTGCCGCCGCCCGGAGGCAGGCCGCCACGCACGGAGACGGGCGGATCGCCCGCAGCGGGGAATTGCGACGCTCCATCGACGTTGGTCGCCGTCCCCAGCCGGATCACCGCGCCGGCTGCGCAGCGCAGACCGTCGCCGAACGGACTGCCGAGCCCACCGTTCCGTTGCGTCGTCCCTTGGAAGTAGAGCGCCGAGCTGTTCGGCATCCCGTCGCCAATGAGCACGAAGCTGTCGGCCGAGACACGCGGCATGCCGACCGAGCGCAGGCGGCCGGACTGGCCGAGCGAGTTCGAGCAGCCGGCTCCAGAACCCGCGGGGCTCCAGTTGCCGCACGGGCACGCGGCGCCGGAACCGTCGCCGGCGCAGACAACGCTCACGGTCGGGGCCGGTTCCCGATCGCGGAGGAAGATGTCGGCGGCGCCGTTCGTGTCGCCGCCGACGAGCGTGCTGGCACGACTGTGGAACAGGACGCGGCGACCATCCCCGGACAGCGAAAGCCCGTAACCGGCGTCGTTCGCTTCCACACCGCTGTCGCTCAGGTTGACGCGCTCGGTGGTGCCGAGGAGGCGGTCGCGGAGGAAGATGTCCTCCAGACCGTTCGTGTCCCCGGTCACGAGGTCGGCCGCCCAGCTCACGAACGCGACGTACCGGCCGTCCTGCGAGATCCGGCACTCGCGGCTGTGATGCTCCGCTGGCTGCCCGGTGATGTCGCTCGACACGCGGCTCGTCGCCACGGTAGCCCTGTCGTGCACGAAGACGTCGTAGCGTCCGTTCGTGTCACCGAAGACGAGGTTCGTCGCCTGGCTCCCGAACGCGACGTAACGGCCGTCGGCCGAGACCGCGGGAGCGGCAATGCCATCCGCGTTCTGGTCGCCCTGGATCCCGTTGGAATCCACGTGGACCCGCGCCGTGGTCAGGCCCGTGAGGTCGCGCACGAAGACGTCCGTCTTGCCATTCGTGTCGCCCGTGACGAGGTTCGTCGCGGAGCTGACGAACGCGACGAATCGCCCGTTGGCAGAGATCGACGGGTGTTGGCTGCCCCCGTCGCCTTGGGCTCCGTTGACACCGACGCTGGCTCGCACGGTGAGCCCGGAAGCGCGATCGTGCACGAAGATGTCCCACGTCCCGTTCGTGTCGCCGGGAACCAGATTCTCGGAGAGGCTCATGAACGCGACGCGGCTGCCATCCGCGGAGATGGACGCCGCTCGGTTCGTGCCCGTGCTCTCCGCACCTCCCGGCGCGGAGCTGACGCGCTCGGTCACACCGGTCCAGCGGTCGCGGACGAACACGTCGTCGCGCTGGTTGTTGTCCGGACCCACCAGGTTCGTGGCCGAACTCTCGAAGGCGACGTACCGGCCGTTCGCCGAGATCGAGGGCGCGGTGCTGTGGCCTTGCGCCTGCGACCCGCCCGTGGGCACGCTCGCGCGCTCCGTCACGCCCGTCAGGAGATCGCGGACGAAGACGTCTCCCCCGGCGTTCGTGTCGCCCGGAACGTGATTCGACGCCACGCCGCTCCACGCGGCGAACCGGCCGTCCGCCGAGATCACGGGACGGATGTCGCACGCGCCGTCTCCCTGGGTGCCGCCGGAATCGACGCTCACGCGCGTCGTCGATTGCGCAGGGGCAATGCCAGCGATCACGAGCACGGTCGCGACAGCGGTCATCGAGTGCTTGAACATCGACCATCTCCTCCAGCGTCGGGAAAATCGTACAGCGCGGATCGGGATCGATTCGCCGCCGGGGCCATGGCGGACCGCGCCGCGGACCCTGGTTGCTCGTCTTGCACCTCGGACCTACCGCGGTGGGTTCGGCGTGTTTCACAAGTATCCGCGGAACGCCGCCCGGATCCGACAGCGTTGGGGAGAGGATCGATACCCGGGACGCTCACTTCCGCTGGCTCCGGTCCTGGGGACAGACTCAGGGGGGCTCCCCTGTCCGCGAATCCGCCCTGGGGATAGCCTGACGAAGCACGAGCGATGCTCCGGCCATGTCGGCCGGGACCAGCCTCTGCGTGGCCCGGCCCTGATCTCCCCCGCTCCCAAGAAACGACGATTCATGAAGCACTCGACACTGCTCGTTGCGATCGCGATCGCAACACTCGCCCCCGCCTCACAGGCGCACCAGCCCGGCTCCAAGTCCGATTGGCTGAATACGAGTGCTCGACGAGCCAACGTGCCGCACG
>JANNQS010000039.1:0-33171 GCA_031400875.1 Planctomycetota bacterium
GAGCGGGAAAGAACAGGGGCGGCCCCGCAAGCGGGACCGCCCCTTGGAACGCCACCCGCGCTCGCGCGCGGGCAGTCGTCAGTTGCTCACAGCCAGACGATGTTCATACCGTTGGTCAGGTTGAACGTCGCCGGCGTGCAGAAGCTCGCCGAGTTGCGGTACCAGCACTGGTAGTTCTTGACGTCGCCGGCGCTGCAGCCACCGCGCACCGAGATGCTCAGGTCGCCCGGAGCCGGGTACGCGCTGGTGCCGCCCGCGTTCGTCTTCGTGCCCAGACGCACGACGTTGGTGGCCACGCAGCGCAGACCGTCGCCGAACACGACGGAGATCTGGGCGTCGCCCTGGAAGTAGAGCGCCGTCGAGGTTGCGCCCATGCCGGAGCCCGTCAGGAGCAGCGTGTCAGCGCCGACGCTCGCAACACCCGTCGCAGCCAGGTTCGCACCCGCCGCGTTCACGGAGTTCGGGCAGCCGTTGCCGGCCGCGCCGGAGCCGCACGGGCAGGCCGTGCCGGTGCCGTCACCGAAGCAGTAGGCCGTTCCGGGAGGACCGCCGGGGCCGCACGTGACGCGCAGCAGCCAGTTGCCCGGCAGACCGATCAGGTCCATGTCCAGCGGAGGAACGTCGTTCGCCGCCAGGTTGTTGAAGTTCAACGTGCCGGTCGTGCTGCCGCAGACCCACGAACCGGGGTTGCCGCCGCCGCCGCACGCGCCCGCGCCGCCACCCGACTGGTCGAGCGGACCGGGGAACTGACCGGCCGTCTGGTTGACGGTCGCGGTGACGAAGAAGAGGCCGTTGATCGTGACTGCCGAGGGCAGCGTGATCGATTGGAACACGTCCGTGTCGATCGAGCCGGGGGAGACAACGGCCGTCGTCGACGTCACGAGGACGCCGTCCGTCGGGTCGCCGTCGTCGTTCGGGTCGTCGTACACCGCAATCGTGACCGGGCCCGTCGGGTTCCAGCCCGGGAACAGCGGCGTGCCGTAGCACGTGCTGACTTCCGAGATCGTCGACGAGGCCGCACCCGAGCCGAAGCCGACCATCCACATGAGCGCGCCGCCGGCCGTCAGGCCGACCGAGTTCTCAGAGGTGCCGTCGTCCTGGGGAGCGCACGGGGCCGGGCCGCCCGTCTGGGGCGTGAAGAGGATGTTGCCCTGGCCGACTTGACCGGAGCCGAACGCACCGATCTGGATCGTGTAGATCTGACCGGCCGTGGCGCTGAAGCACAACGCGCTGACGAATGCGCAGACGTCGTCATTGCACGCGATGGCCGTGCCGGCCGCCGGGCAGCCCGTGCCCGCGTACACCGCGAGGCGCGTGTCCGGGTGCGTGGTGCCGTTGCAGAGGGTGACTTCGTACAGACCGGTCGTCGACGCGGTCCACGTGTACCAGACGTCGTTGAAGACGTCCGTGAAGCCGAAGAAGAGGCAGGCTGCTTCGGTCTGGCCTTCGGCACCCGTCGTGGCGCCGACCGTGTTGAACGGGTGCGGGCCGTCACCGACCAGGTTGAGCGACATCGTGCACGAGTCGTTCGTCACCGGCGGGGGCGGCCCCTGGATCACGAAGTTCGTGTTGTAGCCCGTGCCGTTGGCGAACGAGCCGAACTCGAGGAAGTAGTTCGTGCCGGCCGTCGCCGCGAACGAGAACTGCGTCTGCAGGCCGCAGAAGTCGTCCAGACAGAAGATCTGCGTGGTGGGGCAGGAACCCGCCGGCGAGCCGTCGGCCCAGACCGCGATCACGGTGTCGGCCGTGGTCGCGCCGCACGTGCTGATCTGCGCCATCTCCGTCGCCGGAGCGGTCCAGTAGAACCACACGTCGCGGCCGATGGCGCCGCAGCTGCCGAGCGGCGAGCCGGTCGTGGCGCCCGTCGTGTTCACCGCGAACGTGCCGTAGCCGGAGATGGCATCGGACGTCGAGGCGCTGGCGCAGCTGTCGTTGCCGCCAACCGTGAGGCTGACGAGCTGCGGCGTGGCCGGGCCACCCGGTGTCGGAACCACCTTCGGAGCGGCCGGCTTCGCCGGAGCGGTAGAGGAAGTGACCTGCGCGGCGGCGAAGCCGAGCGGGGCGCCCATGACCAGGGCGGCTGTGAACAGAGAGAGTCTCATGAGGGAAATCTCGATTCGGATTGTGGAGGACCCGTTGCTTGGCGTGCTGCTTCGGAGGCTGTCGACGCGCCCGAAACTGGAGCACCACGCCTTACGGAGTTCGAGGGTATCGGAAGGCCCCGGTTTGCGCAGCGCCCCCGGCCCGAGTTCAGGGGGGATCTCGAAGAATACCCCGAGGAATTTGGCCAGATGGGAAGCCCCGGGCCGGGTCGGAGACGGAACGGCACGGACGGAAGTTCCGCCTTCTCGCTCTTTATTCGACGCTTCCTCCCCCGAGCGTCCCGACCTTCACACCGTGCGCGACCAGCGGAGGCAATCCGCAGGCCAAGGCTTCGGGTCCTCCACAACCCTTCCCCCGGTCGTTCTATCCCGGTCGCGGCGCGTGCAACCGTCCGGGGCCCAATCGGCCGTGGAAAAACGAGCTTTCCGCCTACCGATCCGGATCGTGCCGAGCGGTCGGATTCCGAATCCTGCGTTTCCCAAGGGGGTGGGAGCAGAACCGGGGCGGTCCCGCGCCCGGCTCGCCCCTTCGATCGCCACCCGCGCGCGCGGCGGGCACCGTCGTCTCGCGTCAGCGTCTCACTGCCACACGACCTCGACGCCGTTCGTCGGGTTGAACGTCGCCGTCGTGCAGAACGCGGCCGCGTTGCGGTACCAGGCCTGGTAGTCGCGCGTGTCTCCTGCGCTGACCAGACCGCGCACCGAGATGATCGGGTCGCCGCCGCGCGGGTACGAGCTCGAGCCGCTCGAGTTCGTCTTCGTCCCCCGTCGGATCAGCGTGCCGCCGACGCAGCTCAGGCCGTCACCGAACGCGACGGAGTTCCGCGCCGTGCCTTGGAGGTCGCGAGGCTCGGCATGAACGAGCCGGTCAGCACGAGCGTGTCGGCACCGACGGTCGCGTTGCCCGTCGCGGCCAGGTGCGCACCGACCGAGTGCACGGTATTCGCGCAATCGTGGCCCGCCGCGCCGCTGTTGCCGCACGGGCAGGCCGTGCCGCTGCCGTCGCCGAAGCAGTCGCACCTTGCTCCCCTCGTCGCGCCGGTCGCGCGCAGGAGCCAGTTGCCCGGCGGGCCGACCGACGCCATCGACTCGACCCGGATTCGGGGGCGGATCGCGCGGCGAACCCCGGGGAATCACGGCGAGAGTTCGCGTACCAACGCGCACCGGCACGACCCCAGAACGAACCGAGGCGGCCCCGCGTGCGGGACCGCCCGTTGGAATGCCAGCCGCGCTCGCGCGCGGGCAGCCGTCAGCTGCTCACTGCCACACGACGTTGACGCCGTTCGTCAGGTTGAACGTCGCCGGCGTGCAGAAGCTCGCCGCGTTGCGGTACCAGCACTGGTAGTTCCTGACGTCGCCGGCGCTGCAGCCACCGCGAACCGAGATGCTCAGGTCGCCCGGAGCCGGGTACGCGCTGGTGCCGCCCGCGTTCGTCTTCGTGCCCAGACGCACGATGTTCGTGGCCACGCAGCGCAGACCGTCGCCGAACACGACCGAGATCTGGGCATTGCCCTGGAAGTAGAGCGCCGTGGCGGTCCCCGGCATGCCGGAGCCCGTCAAGACGAGCGTGTCGGAGCCGACGATCGCGTTGCCCGTCGCGGCCAGGTTCGCACCCGCTGCGTTCACGGAGTTCGGGCAGCCGTTGCCGGCCGCGCCGGTGCCGCACGGGCAAGCCGTGCCGGTGCCGTCGCCGAAGCAGAACGGCGTCGTGGGCGTTCCGCCCGGACCGCACACCGCGCGCATCAGCCAGTTGCCCGGGATGCCGACCGACGTCATCGACTGCGGCGGAACGTTGTTCGCCGCCAGGTTGGTGAAGTTGAACGTGCCGCTGTTCTCACCCGCGACCCACGAGCCCGGACCGGCGCTGCAGCCACCGCCGCCGCCCGACTGGTCGAGCGGACCCGGGTACTCGCCTCCGTTGTGCACGACGACCGCACCGACGAAGAAGATGCCGTTCGCGGTGACGCTCGAACCGAGCGGGATCGACTGGAAGATGTCCGAGTCGATCGAGCCGGGGGAGACCGCGACCGTCGTCGTGCCCAGGAGCACGCCGTCCGAGATGTTGCCGTCGTCGTTCGGATCGTCCCACACCCCGACCGTGACCGGGCCTTGCGGGATGTAGCCACCCAGGAACGCCGGCGTGCCGAAGCACGTCTCGATCGCGGTGATCGTCGTCGAACCCGCGCCTTGGCCGAAGCCGACCATCCAGCACACGGCGCCGCCGACCGTCAGGCCGACCGAGTTCTCGCTGCTGCCGTCGTCGAGCGGCGCGCAGGCCGCTCCCGGAGGACCTTGGGGCGTGAACTGCAGCTGGCCGGTGCCGAACTGGCCCGAGCCGTACGCGCCGATCTGGATCATGTAGGTCTGACCGGACGTCGCGCTGAAGCACGTCACCGAGGCTGCGCCAATGGTGCCGCAACCGTCGTCGTCGCAGCCGATCGACGAGCCCGGAGCCGGGCAGCCCGAGCCCTGGTAGATCGAGATCTTCGAGTCGTAGAACGTGCCGCCGCACAGGCTGGCTTCGACCGTCCCCGTGGTCGACGCGGTCCACGTGAACCAGACGTCGTTGTAGATCGCCATCGAGCCGAACGCGAGGCACAGTCCTTCGGACTGGCCTTGCGATCCGGTCGACGCCGTCGACGTGTCGAAGGCGTGCGGGCCGTTGCCGACGAGGTTCGTCGGCAGGGCGCAATCGTCGTTCGTGCTGGGCACGAACTGCGCGATCGAGAAGGTCCCGTTGCCGGTCGCCGCGCTGCCGAACGAGCCGATCTGGATCGTGTAGGGCTGGCCGGAGACCACGAGCGCGTCGGTTTGCGACTGGAAGCCGCAGACGTCGTCGTTGCAGCCCAGTGCGGCGCCGCTGGGGCAGCCCGCGCCCGCGTAGACCGCGATGCGCGAGTCGTGCGAGGACTGACCGCAGTTGCTGACGCGCGCCGTGCCCGTGAAGGTCGCGGTCCACGTGTACCAGACGTCGTTGTAGACGTCCGTGAAGCCGTAGGCGAGGCACGCGGCTTCGGTCTGGCCTTGCGCGCCGGTCGTGGCGCCCAGGCTGGTGTAGGGATACGGGCCCGGGCCGGACAGGACGTTCGGCGTGGCGCAGCCGTCGTTCGACGGCGGCGTGGGCGGCGGCGAGATCGTGAACGTCGCGTTGTAGGGAGCGCCGCTCGCGTACGAGCCGAACTCGAGGAAGTAGCTCGTGCCGGCCGTCGCGGCGAAGTTGACCTCGGTCTGGAGACCGCAGAAGTCGTCGAGGCAGAGGATCTGCGTCGTCGGGCACGTGCCCGCGGGCGAGCCGTCGGCCCAGACCGCGATCACGCTGTCGGCCGAAGTCTGGCCGCAGGTGCTGATGAACGTGGTGCCGGTGACAGTCGCGGTCCAGTAGAACCACACGTCGTTGCCGATCGCGCCGCAGCTACCGAGCGGTGTGCCCGAGGTGGCGCCGGTCGTGTTCACCCCGAACGTGCCGAAGCCCGAGATGGCATCGGTCGTCGAAGCGCTCGCGCAGTTGTTGTTGCCGCCGACCCCGAAGCTGACGAGCGTAGGAGTTGTCGGGCCACCCGGAAGCTGAGCGGACTTCTGGATGACGGGGGGGACAGCCTTGTCTTGAACCTTTGTCGGGACAGGCTGGGAGGTGGTCACCTGAGCGCCCGCCAAGCCCAGGGGGAGCCCGGCCAGCAGCGCGGCCGTGATCAAGGAACGTCTCATCTGGAAGCCTCGATTCGGTTAGGGGGGAACCCGTCGGTCGGTGAAGGGCCCCGCAGGCGTTCGACGCGCCCAAGACGGAGCACCACGCCTCACCAGAATGAGCGTAACGGAAACGCAAGAGGCTTGGAGGTCGCACCGAAAAAAACCCAAATCATAGGTAAACGGCCTCCCCGGCGCGGGCTAGACATCCACCCCTTTTTTCTTCTTTCCCGGTTCGCGTCCGCTGGCCTCGACGAGCCGACCGATCTCCGTGCCGCCGGACCACGAGCGGAATCAGCCGGTCCACCGGTCGACCGCGCGCCGAGCCTGGAAGCCCGGCGCGCCGCACCTCGATCCTCTCGCCGCGAAAGCTCCGTCAACGGGAGTTGACAGGTCCATCCATGTCAGGCGTCCAGGTGATCTGGATGCCGTTCGAGAGGTTGAACGTCGCGGCCGTGCAGAACGCGGCCGCGTTGCGGTACCAGATCTGGTAGTTGCGCACGTCGCCGGCCGCGTTGGCACCGCGGATGGAGATCGCCTGGTCTCCGGCCGCAGGGTACTGGCTCGCGCCAGCCTGATTCGACTGCGTACCGAGGCGGCGGATCGAGCCGCCGACGCAGCGCAGGCCGTCACCGAATGCCGGAATCCGTCGATTCCGGCGAGCTCGACCGGTTGCAGGTGCCCGCCCTGCAGGACGCCGGCGTCCTGAGCCGACGAGGCCTCTTCGTCCAGGATCTGCAGCGCCCCGGCGGATGCGTCAGTACTTGCGGCTCTTCTGCAGCACGTCCTCGAGCGTGCCCACGGTCGCGTCGCGCTCCGTGTCGGACAGGTCGAGGATCTCCTGCAGCGCGATCCCGATGTGCGGGATGTACTTCTCGATGTAGCCGCGCTTCTCGTACTCGGCGCGCAGGCGCTTGCCCTTCCTGATGTACGTGCCCAGGCGCCGGCCGCACTCCTGCAGGCCGAGCTTGATCTCGCGCTGGATCTCGGCGTAGCCGGCGATCGCCTCCTTCGACTCCGACGTGAACGGCACCCACACGCTGGCGATGTGCACGAGCACGGCCATCGCGCCGATCGGCAGCCCGCCCTTGGGCTGCTGCAGGCCGTAGCGGCGCCACTCGGTCTGGATCACGCACTTCGTGATCGCGCAGGCGGCCTGCTGGTGCAGCAGCGGCACGCGGTTCGCGAAGCGCAGCACGCGCACCGGCTCGTCGGCCGCGCCGACCAGGTCCTCGACCTCGGCCGTGCTCTTCTCGCGCTTGACGATGCGGCCGTCCTCCTGCAGGTCGAGGCCGACGCCGCCCGGCTTGCCGTACGCCAGGCCGACCTCGATCACGAACGGGTTGCCGCGGTAGACGGCAGGCGTGCGCGAGTTGGCGTAGTAGAAGTCGGCCTCGATCTCCTTGCGCAGCCCGGCCAGGACCAGGGCTTCGCCGATCGGCGAGATGCAGGCCGTGCTGGGCGCCGAGATCTTCGTCTTCTGGATCGCGGCCGACAGCGCCGCAGCTTCCTCGCGCGCGATGCGCGACGGGTGGGCCTTCTCCGACACCTTGGCGGCTCTACAGACGTCGAGTGCGACCTTGGGTCCGACGCGCGAGAAGTCCTCCTGCAGGAAACCCGACAGCGTGCGCGAGCTCGTCTCCTTGAGCATCTGGATCAGGCGGCCCAGCTCGACCCCGTGCGGGTGCGGCTTGATCTCCTCGACGGCCGCCGGCAGCGCCTTCGTGCTGCGCTCGTACGTCACGCGCTGTTGCCCCGGATCGACGTAGTGCAACGTCAGGTGCGGGTTCGCGATCGCGGTCTGCTTCAAGTACATGTCGACCGAGCGCAGGCCCTTCTGGTAGCGCGCCTCCATCTCGATCTCGACGCGCGTGCCGTGGTCCTTGTCCCACTCGGTGACCGAGCGCTCGTGGATGTCGGGCTTGTTCTGCACCGTGTCGACCGACATCAGGAACTCGTGCGCGTCGGCCTTCTTGCCGGTGCGCGACAGGATCCGCGCCGGCTTGCCGGTCGTGAGCTGCCCGTACATGACCGCGGCCGAGATGCCGATGCCCTGCTGGCCGCGCGACTGCGAGAGCTTGTGGAATTTCGACCCGTACAGAAGCTTCCCGAAGACCTTGCCGACCTGCTCGGCCACGATGCCCGGGCCGTTGTCCTCGACCGCCATGCGGAAGCGGTCCTCGCCGGTCGTCGTGATCTCGACCGAGATCTCGGGCAGGATCCCGGCCTCCTCGCAGGCGTCGAGCGAGTTGTCGACCGCCTCCTTGACCGCCGTCAGCAGCGCCTTGAGCGGCGAATCGAAGCCCAGCAGGTGGCGGTTCTTCGTGAAAAACTCGGCCACCGAGATGTCGCGCTGTCGCGTGGCCATCTCGGCCGCGGTCTTGCGCCGGCCGGGCGCTGCAGGCTCCGCCGCCACGGCCAAAGGCTCATCCGTCGCGGTGGTCTTGGCCGCTTTGGCCTTCTTCGTACCGCGGGCGCGCTTTCGCGCGCCTGTGCCGGCTTCCGGCAACTCGTCGAAGAGCGTGTGCTGATCGCTGTCTTTCACCGTTGAGGTTCCCCCGACCTGTGCGCGGGCTGGTCTAGTGGACCGCCGGCGCGAATGCAACGCGCTACGCTGTCTCAGCGCGCCAGCGCGTAGGCGGCCCACGCGATCGTGCCCGCGACGAGCAGGACCTTCGGCGCCGACGTCAGGCAGCCCCACGTCGTGTAGCGGTGCTGGAGCGAGCCGCCGCAGTGCGGGCACAGGCGCGGCGTGGGCTTCGTCAACGCGCCCTTGCAGTGCGGGCACTGGTCGACGTCGAGGATCCTAGGTGACATGGGTCGGCACGATGGGCTCGGGGTCCAGGTCCGCGCGCGCCAGGCCCAGCGCGGCGGCCTCGTCGCGGAACCGCCGCAAGCTTGCGTGCATCGCCGCCCCCGGCTCGTAGCGGCATTCCTCGCGCAGGTAGCGGCGGCAGTGCTCCACCGGCAGGTCCCACGCGCGCGCCGCCTCGACGGCCAGCGCGTCGATTCGTTGGAGTCCGCGCGTGCGCGCACGCGTAAAGGCCGCGAGGTGCGCCGGCTCGAGCGGCGCGTCGGCGCGCACGATCCACAGCGCGAACACGAACGGCAAGCCCGTGCGCGCCGTCCACTCGGCCGAGGGGTTGAACGTCGGCGGCGATCCGATCGCCAAGTGCTCGCGCAGCGCCGGATCGCCGATCCGCAGCCACGCATCGGCCTGCGCCGTGCGCGGGTCGGCGCCGGCCGGGACCTCGATCCAGCTCACGGGCGCGCGCGGCAGGCCGGCCTCGCCGCCCAGCCGCCGCTCGAACAGCACGCGCACGAGCGCGGCCGCGGCACGGCTCGACGGATCGAGCGCGACGGACGCGACGTCCTCGATGGCGCGGCGCAGGAAAACCTGGACGCTGCCGACGTGGCCGGTCCCGGCGACGGCCAGGCCGTCCAGGTAGCGGTAGCCGGGCATGCGGAAGAGCTCGATCGAGCTGACCAGGGCCACGTCCAGCTCGCCGTCGCGCAACGCGGCCACGAGCTCGGCCGGGACGCGCCGCACGAGCTCGATGCCGGGCTCGCGCTCGAGACCTTCGTCGAGGGGCCGCCCGACCAGGTACGGAACGCTGCCGACGCGGAGCATCCCTGCACGATAGCGCACGCGGGAGCCCGCTTGCCTCATCGATCCCGACACTGCCGCGCGACCCGTGGCGAATGCACACTGGAGGGCCGCGTAGGGCGGGCCTGACCCCGTAGGGAGAGGCCTGACCCCGTAGGGAGAGGACTGGCCCCGTAGGGACAGGACTGGCCAGGAGATCACAATGGACGTCACCCGACTTCTCTCCTCACTGCTCGGCGGGGTGCTCACCAGCCGACCCAAGCCGCACGCGCAGCTCTCGCGCTTCCTGGGCGCCGGTTCGGGATCGATCTTCAACCCGAAGACGGTCCTGACGGCCGGCGCGCTCGGTTGGGCGGCCTACGAGATCTGGAGGACGCGCTCCGGCAGCCAGGCGCTGGCCGGGCAGCCCGTCGTCGCCGGCACGACCGTGATCCCGTCGATGCCGCCGCCCGTGCCGTCCACGCCGCCGCCGCTGCCGGCCTACTCCGCGGGCGGCGAGGGAATCGAGCCGACGCGCAGGCTCGTCGGCGTCCTGCTCGGCGCGGCGCGCGCGGATGGACAGCTGGGCGAGGTCGAGTACGGCCGCTTGCTGAAGATCGCGCGCGAAGCCGGCGGCGAATCGCTCGTGGGCGAGGAGTTGCGCGCGCCGACGCCGCTCGAGAAGCTCGCGGTCGGGATCCCCGAACCGAACGCGCGCAAGGACCTCTACCGCCTTGCGTTCAGCGTCGTGCGCTGCGACGAGGGCGTCAACGCGGCCGAGCGCAGCTGGCTCGCGCGCCTCTCGAGCGCGCTCGGCCTCGACGCCCACACGGTCGCGAGCCTCGAGCGTGAAGTCGCGCAAGGCATCGCCGCCGCTTGAACGTCACAGGGACCGCCGCGGAAGCCATTCTGCGGTCCTTGACCCTTGTGGCGCCGCGCAACGCGGCGCGCGTCCCCCCAGTCTCCCCGATCGAGGAAGCACGATGAGCGAACGAGACGAGTGGTATCTGGCGATCGGCGGCCACCAGGTCGGGCCGATCTCCGAGTCGGAGGTCCGTGCACGGGTCGAGGCCAAGAGCGTCGACAAGTCGACTCAGGCCTGGAGCCCGGGCCTGTCGGGCTGGACGCCGCTGGGCTCGATCCCGCGCTTCGCCTCGAGCGTGTCGCCCGCAGCGTCGCACGCTGCACCGCCCAAGGTCCCCGGCCGGCGCGCGCACGACATCGACTTCGAGATCCACGGCAGCGAGATGCAGTTCGTCGAGGTCGAGCTGGACCCGGGCGAGAGCGCGGTCGCCGAAGCCGGCACGATGATGTACATGACGCAAGGCATCGGCATGGAGACGGTGTTCGGCGCCGCGGGCGCGCCGAACCAGGGCGTCATGGGCAAGCTCCTGGGCGCGGGCAAGCGCCTGCTGACGGGCGAGAGCCTCTTCATGACGGTCTTCGAGAACAAGGCGTCGGGCAAGGAGCGGGTCGCGTTCGGTGCGCCCTACCCGGGCAAGATCCTGTCGATGGACCTGGCGAGCCTGGGCGGCGAGCTGATCTGCCAGAAGGACTCGTTCCTGTGCGCCGCGCACGGCGTGCAGATCGGGATCGCGTTCTCGAAGCGCATCGGCGTCGGCCTGTTCGGCGGCGAGGGCTTCATCATGCAGCGCCTGCAGGGCGACGGCCTGGCCTTCGTGCACGCCGGCGGACACGTGCACGCGCTCGACCTGAAGCCGGGCGAGACGCTGCGCGTCGACACCGGTTGCCTGGTCGCGTACCAGCCGACGGTCGACTTCGACATCCAGTACGTCGGTAGCATCAAGACGACGCTGTTCGGCGGCGAGGGCATCTTCTTCGCCGCGCTGAAGGGTCCCGGCCGCGTGTGGCTCCAATCCCTGCCGCTGTCGCGCCTCGCGGACCGCATCTACTCGGCCGCGCCGCAGAACGGGCGACGCCGCGAGGAAGGGTCCGTGCTCGACCGCGCGTTCGGTTTGGGGAACATGCTCGACGGGCGCGAGTGATCGCCGGCCTCTGACGGGCGCGGCGCCGCTATCCTTTCGGCCCGTGCCCGTTCCCGCCGTCTTCGAACCGGTCCCGTTCGCGGACCACGCCCTGCTCGACAGCGGGAACGCCGAGAAACTCGAGCGCTTCGGCGAGGTCGTGCTGCGCCGGCCCGATCCGCAGGCCTTGTGGCACCCGCGGCTGCCGCAGGATGCCTGGACCGCGGCCGACCTCGTGTTCGTGCGCGAGAGCGACCGCGGCGGGCGCTGGGAGCCGCGCGTCGGCGCTCGCGCCGCCGCGCGCGCTTCGCACCCCGCATGGGAGATCGGCTGGGGCCAGGCGCGTTTCCACGTGCGTCCGACGCCGTTCAAGCACGTCGGGATCTTCCCCGAGCAGGCCGCGAACTGGCAGCTGCTCCTGGACGTGCGCGAGTGCTTCGGCACGGAGCGGCCGCGCCTGCTCGACCTGTTCGGCTACACCGGTGCGGCGAGCATCGTCGCGGCGCAGGCCGGCTACGAGGTGACGCACGTCGACGCGTCGAAGACGTCGCTGGCCTGGGCGGCCGAGAACGCTGCGCTTTCGGGTCTGCCCGCTGACGCGGTGCGCTGGGTGCTCGACGACGCGCTGGCCTACGCGAAGCGCGAGGCGCGCCGCGGCCGCCGCTACCACGCGATCCTGCTCGATCCGCCGCACTTCGGGCGCGGACCGAAGGGCGAGACGTGGCGCTTCGAGGACGGCATCGCGCCGCTGATCGAAGCGGTGGGAGAGCTGTGCGAGTCGCGCGTGCTCGTGATCCTCTCGACGTACGCGATCGGCTGCTCGCCGCTGGCGCTGTCCAACCTGCTCGCGACCTACGGCGCCGGCCGCCTCGAAGGCGGCGAGCTGGCGCTGCGCGAGGAAGGCGAAGGCGGTCGTTGGCTTCCGGCCGGATTCTGCGCGCGCTGGTCGCGCGGGATCGAGCGGTGAGCCTCGAAGTCCTCTTCGTCGACAACCACGTGCTGGCCGTGTGCAAGCCGGCCGGCATCCCGACCGCGCCCGACGACAGCGGCGACGAGAGCCTGCTCGACGTCGCGCGCGCCTGGGTGCGCGCCGAGTTCGCGAAGCCCGGCGAAGCGTTCCTGGGTCTCGTGCACCGCCTCGACCGCCCCGTGTCGGGCGTCGTCGTGTTCGGACGCACGAGCAAGGGCGCGAGCCGCCTGTCGGAATCGTTCCGCGAGCGCGCTGCGAAGAAGTCGTACCTCGGCGTCGCCGCGCGCGCGCCGGGCGCGGACTCGGGCGTCGTTGATCACTGGCTCGTGAAGGACGAAGCGCGCAACGTCGTGCGCGTGGCGCGCGAGACCGACGCCGGCGCGCAGCGCGCGATCACGCGCTGGAGCGTGGTGGAACAGCGCGACGGCCGCGTGTTGCTCGCCTTCGAGCCCGAGACGGGCCGCCCGCACCAGCTGCGCGTCGCGGCGGCGTCGCTCGGCTGTCCGCTGCTCGGCGACCTGAAGTACGGCGCGCGCGAGCCGCTGCCCGACGCCAGCGTCGCGCTGCACGCGCGCGCGCTCGAGATCGCACACCCGACGCGCGGCGAGCCGTTGCGGCTGGTCGCGCCGGTGCCGCAGCTCGACGTCTGGCGGTTCGAGGCCCTGCGCGCCGAGCGCTGACGGGCTGCGCGTGCGGGATCAGTCGGGAATCCGCCCTGCGGATCGCTCTCTTGAGTGCGACCGTTCTGGCGCTTTGCCGCCGATGACAGCACCATACGTGCCCCTCGTTGCGAGCGCCGTGCCGAACTTGATTCGGCAGAGAAGGTTTCAGCTCGTCGATCGCTACGGTCTCACGGAGGGAATCGAGAGATCAGTCCGCGCAGCATCGATGCGTGGGAGCGGGGTTCGTTTCGCCTTCGCGCTTCACCAGAGATCATGGAGGAAGATCTTATCCGGGTCGTTGATGAGCACCCGTTCTCCCGTGACTCCCACGTACTCGAGTTCGAGTGTTCCCTTGTCTCCATAACCCTCGATAGCCCGGACTCCGTCGAGAACACAAAGGCAGCCAAACATCGTTGAATGAGAAGCCTCCGCAATGATCCGTCCGACCATTGCCTTGTCTGCGTCGTTCAGTCCTAGATACCACGTGGACATCTCCACGAGCTGCTTCTCTGGCGCGCGTCCAGGCGGGTCCTCGAGCATCTCTGGAACGCCACGAACGGTCGCGTCGTGAACCACACGACGAAGAATTTCGACGAAACCCTCGGCATCCATGCGCTCAGTACCCCCTGAACGGCCCAGGATACATCCCCTGTTCAGTCCGCTCGTGCAGAGTCGAAGCTGAAGCTTCTGAGTTGGCGCGCAGATCACTCACGGCCTGTGGAGTCCGAACGGTCTCACTCCAAGTCCTCTAGCGCGTGCCGAGCTCAAGTCGCTTTCTTGCGTGCCACCTTCGCGCGGATCGAGCCACGTGCCGCGCGAGAGGTTCCGCCCGCCCCCGGCCGGTCGGCGAGCCTCCGTACGAACTTCAGGCCGCTCCAGTCGGCATCGATCGCGCAGACCTTGACGTCGACGAGGCCGGCGGCGAGCCCGATCGCGCGCACCTCGTTCTCGTCCAGGTCGCCGGCGAGCGGCGACGTCTTCTTCGGCCACGCGACCCACAGCACTCCGGTCGGCTTCGCGCGCGCCGCGAACGCGCTGAACTCGCGCTCGAGCGCGCTGCGCGATCGTACGGCGAGGAGGGCGACGTCGAACGGAGCGCGGCTGCGCGGCCCGAGCGTCTCGACGCCGTCGGGCAGGCAGGACTCGACCGTTTCGAGCCCGGCCGCGTCACCGCGCAGCGCGAGCACACAGCCGGCGGCGATCCCGAGCTTCCTGTCGAGCGGCGTCCCCGAATATCCAACCGGTTCCGGCATGCGCCTAGGATGCCGTGGAGATGGAAACGCGCCAAGACGTCCTGCTCGCCGTGATCGGCGACGTCCACGCCACGTGGCCGCTCCTCGACCGCGTCCTGCAGCGCGCGATTGAGGCGCGCGCCGACGGCATCCTGCTCGTCGGCGACCTGGGCTCGCACGACCTGTCCTACGTCCGGCGGCGCACGCCTGAGCGCGACGCGCGCTACCTCGCTTCGATCGACGATCTGGTGCGGCGCGTCGAGGCCTGCCGCGTGCCCTTCGCGTTCGTGCCCGGAAACCACGACCTGCCCGACCTGCACCACCCGCGCAACGCCGACCACTGCGTGCTCGACGTGGCCGGCCTGCGCGTCGCCGGCATCGGTGGCGCCGGACCTCAGTCCTTCGGCTTCGCGTACGAGTGGAGCGAGGACCAGATCCGCGCGCGCCCGTCACTCCCCTGCGACGTGCTGCTCGTCCACACGCCGCCGGCGCGCACGGCGCTCGACCGGCTCGCGTTCGAACCGGAACACGTCGGCTCCGAAGCGATCCGCGAGCGCGCGCTGGCACACGACGGCGTGCTCGTCTGCGGTCACATCCACGAGTCGCCCGGCGCCGTGCAGCTCGGCCGCTGCCTGTGCCTGAACGCCGGCGGGCTCGGCGAGCCGTTCGGCCGCGCGCAGATCGGTTTCGTGCGCCAATCCGCCGCTGGCGAGTGGACGGCGATCCACGAGGATCTGGTATCCGGCCTCGTGCTCGAGGTCGCGCGCGCGGTCTGAGGCGGACGACGGTGTCAGCTCCACAGCCTGTCGCAGCGCTGCGGCGCGCCGCGCACGCGCCACGCGGTCCCGCGCGGCGCCAGCAGCACGACTTGGGGCTTCGAACCGATTCTCTCTCGTTCTCCTAGTGCTGTCCCAACCCGCTACGGGCGGGCGGAGCCCAGCGCACGACCAGGCGCACAGGCTCGCCCGACGCCAGGTTGCGCGCCGTGCGGCGAGCGCTGCCCCTCGTCGGGCCGCCGTCGACGACGAGGCCCAGCGAGTTGCCCGACGACCAGTCCGCGCGCGCGACGGTCGCCTCGACGAGCGCTGCCAGGTCGGGCGAATCGAACCACGCGCCGCCGGTCCAATCTGGCGGTGACCAGTTCACGCTGCCCGCTCCCAGCGGCGCGTGCAGGTCGAGCGGCGTCGGAGATCCGAACACGAACGGCGGCGCGTCGCCCGTCGCGTAGGCGCGCACGGTCGCCGCGACCACGCCGCCGTCGTCCTGCGCCGAGCGCAGCGACAGGTGCGCGGACAGGATGCGCGCGCCTCTCGGAACGGGCAGCCCGAACTCGAAGCCGGCTTGCAGCGGGCCGCCCGCATCGCGGCCGAACGCGATCCCGTTCGGATCGCCCGCGACGTGCGGTTGCTGGCCGCCCACGACCTCGTGCTGCGCGTTGCGCGCCGCGGCCCGGACCGCGACTGTCGTCGTGGTCGCAGGGATCAGCGTGTACTTGGCGCTCAAGACGCCGCCTTCCAGCGGCGTGGTCCAGCGCGTCGTCTGCGTCAGCGCGCGTGACGACCAATGAGCGAAGTCGTACAGCTCGCCGTGCACGAGACGTGACGCCGGCGCCGTGAGTAGGTGCTGGAAACCGGCCAGCCCGTCGAAGTCGTATGGCGTCGGCTGCGGCGCGCCGTCCACGGTGAGCGGGATGCCCTTGGGCAGCGTCGTGAAGCGCACGGGGCACACGGACGGCAGGAGCTCGACCTCGCGCACGCTCTGCAGCAGGCTCGAGTCGGTCGCGGTGAGGCGCACGCGGTAGTGCGTGTCGGCCGGCTCGTGCCCCGAGGTCGGGATCGCGAACGTGCCGCTCGCGACTCCCGGCAGGGGACCCAGGAACGGGTGCGTGTGCGCCAGGTGCACGAGCTCGACCTGCCACGTCAACGCCGCGGGCGGCAGGATCCCGTCCTCGGCGTCATTGGCGAATCCGGAGAACACGATCACGTCGCCGGCGCGGTAGCTCGTTCCGGGCGCGGGCAGCGCGAGCCGCACGTCAGGCGGCGTGCCGGAGCGGATCGTGATCGGCGCGCTGATCGTCGCGTCCGATCCGTCATGGACGCTCAAGCGCGCGACGTACTGGCCCTGCGCCGTGTAGACGTGCTGCGGATCGGCCGCGTTCGACGTCGCGCCGTCGCCGAAATCCCAGGCGAACTGCAGCGGACCCGGCCCCTGGTCGGGGTCGATCGAGCCGGAGCCGTGGAACTGCACCACGAGCGGCGCGGGCCCCTGCAGCGGCGCGGCGGAAGCGTTCGCGATCGGCGGCTGGTTGCCGCCGGTCCAGCTGATGCGCGTGATGCGCGCGGATTCGGGGTTGCTGCTCCACGAGCCGCCGAAGGCCAGCGTGTACAGCGCGCCGTCCGGCCCCACGTCGAGGTCGACGATCGGCCCCGCGCCGGGAGCCGGGTCGAAGACGGGCGCGGCGGTCACCTGGCCGCTGTCGTCGAACACGACGCGGCGCACCCAGCGATTCGCGTAGTCGCCGACGAACAGGTTGCCGCGGTACTCGGGCGGGAACTGCGTCGCGCGGTAGAACGCGCCGGCGATGATGCAGCCGCTGCCCGGCACCGGCGAGAAGGCCGGATCGTCGTGCGGGTAGTTCCAGGTGGGGAACGTGATCGCGCTGCAGTCCGCGGCGTAGCACGTCGGACCTTCCTGGTCGGGCCAGCCCAGGTTCGCGCCGCCGCTCACGCGGTCGAGCTCCTCCCAGGCCGTCAGCGCGTTGCCGCCGACGTCGCCGACCCACAGCGATCCGTCGGCCGGGTCGAGCACGAGGCGGAACGGGTTGCGCACGCCGCGCGCCCAGATCGCCGGGCGCGCGCCGGGCACGAGCAGGAACGGATTGTCGGGCGGGATCGTGCCGTCCCTCGAGAGGCGCAGGATCTTGCCGTGCTCGTTGCCCAGGAGCGGCGCGTTGCTGCCGTTGGACTGGTCGCCCGTGCCGATGTAGAGCCGGCCGTCGGCGCCGAAGCACAAACCGCCGCCGTGGTGGAAGGGCGCGGCCAGCGCCGGGTTCTGCCACACGAGGAACTCGCTGGCCGGATCGGCCACGTTCCCGCTGACCGTGAAGCGCAGCACTCGATTCCTCGGCTCGGGCGACGTGGCGTAGACGTAGATCCAGCCGTTCGCCGCGAAGTCCGGATCGGGCACGAGGCCGACCAGCCCGCGCTCGCCCTCCTGGTTGTCGATCGGCACCATCAGCAGCGGCGTCGACAGCATCACGCCGTTCTCGAAGACGCTGATCCGCCCCTGCCGGTGCGCCACGAAGATGCGGCCGTCGGGCGTGAAGGCCATCGACGTCGGCTCGCTCAAGCCCCCGACGATCTCCTGGCGCGCGAACCCGGGCGGCAAGCTGGGCGTCGCGATCGGCGCGACGTTGGCCGGATCGGCGGCGGCTAGCGACCACTCGCCGTTGCCCGGCACGCCCGCGATCAGCAGCCCGGTCGGCGAGCCTGCGCCGCTGACGTCCGCCACGGCGGTGCCCGCGCCCTCCTCGAAGCGGTACGACGCGACCATGTTCTGCGTACCGGCCGGCACGACGCGCCCCATGTCGGACGCGATCTCGGAACCGCGCCGCGCGATCCGCCAGATGCGCATCTCGTCGACGCGCCCGCGGAACGAAGGCTGTCCCGGCCCGACGTCCTCCTTGGCCGCGCCGACGACGAGGAACGGACCCCAGGGCGACGCTGGTGCCGGCACGCCCTCGTCGGGATAGGAGAGATCCGCGCGCGAGACACCGGTCGGACCGGCGATGTCGAGCGCGCCGTCGACGTAGATCAGCTTGCGCCCGGTCTGCGCGTCGCGCGCGACCGCGACGTGGTGCCACGCGCCGTCGAGCACGAGCCGATCGCCCTCGAGCGTGTTGGGCACGTCGGGCGTGACGCCGTCGCCCGCGCCCGTGCCGAAGCGCACGCGTCCGCCGGCCAGGCTGACGCCGAACGTGCGCGACGTGCCGGACAGGATGTCGCGGTCGAGCAGCGCGTGGCCCTGCCGCCAACGGTCGTCGGCGAAGGAGCCCTCGCTGGCGCTCGCGCGGCTCGGGTTGTCGGCCAGCGTGCCGCGCACCCACAGCTCGAGCGTGAAGCTCGCCGTGCCGACGTCGGCTGGTGTGCTCGCGTCGGGTCCCGGCGCGTCGTCGTCGAGTCGGATGCGCAGACGGTCCTGCTGGTTCGCGCCCGTGCCGTGGAAGCGCACGGCCGCTTCGGACCCCTGACCGCGCACGGTCGCGCCGAGCGCCGCGAACAGCGCGCAGAGGAGGGCGGAGCGGCGGAACGGTCGGAACATCCCATCCGAGCCTACACCGCGAGCGCTGGCTCGGGTGGATCCCCGCGATCCGCGGCATGTCCGGACGCCGCCAGCCGCTGACCCGGCTGCCGCGGCGCCGCTTCAGCTCACGGCGTCAGCGGCGCGGTGTCAGCGGGGCTGGCGCGCCTCGAGCCGCTCGTGCACGCGCGGCCGCGCCAGCCAGCGGCCCGCGCGCTCGCTCGCGCGCTGCGCGTCGAACGTGCGCCCGCGCTCGGCCAGACGCGCCTCGATCTTGGCGCGCTGCTCGGGCGTCAGCGAGTCGACCAGCGCACGCCCGTGCGGCGCCAGCTCGACGCGCGCGCGCTCCCGCAGCTCGCGGATCCGCCCGCGCGTCTCGGCACGGATCGCATCGCGGTCGCCGGTGCGCACGCCCTCGCGCGTATCCTCACGAATCCGCAACGCCTCGCGCCGCAGCTCGCGCGCGCGCGGCGCGATCGCCCGCGCCTGCTCGAGGGCCAGCGCGCGCTGCGCGTCCGTGATCTCGAGCCCGCGCAGGAATTCCCTTCCCTGTCGCACGCGCTCGACGCGCTCCGCGCGGGAGGCCCGGTCGCGGCGTCCGTGCCGCAGGGCGGGATCCTGTCCGGTCGTGGCGTAGACGGTCCCGGCCAGGACGAGGAGGGCCAAGGGCAGGGCGAAGCGCTTCGAGTTCATGGTGGGTTCCGGGCGGTGCGCCCGGTGGGTGGTGTCGATTGGACGGGATCCGAAACCCGCCCGGCCCGTCCACGTTCCGTTCAGCTTGCGTGTCCGCGCCGACGCCGCGCCGCGGCCAGGTCCTTGCGCAATTCTTCCGCGTTGCGCCGCGGCCCGTAGCCGGGGGTGTCCTTCTGGATGCGCCAGCCTTCCTTCAGGGGCCCCGCGTCCACCGTGTCGAACCCGAATTGATCCAGCATCCGGCTGACGATGGCCTTGGCCTCCGGATCGTCGCCCGCGACGACCAGCGCGCGGCGGTTCTTCGTGCCCGCTCGCCGCCCGTCCGTCGTGAGCTCCTCGGCGCGGATGTGGTTGAAGGCCTTGACGACCTTCGACTGCGGCAGGTGCGCCTGCAAGAGCTCGGCGGTCGTGGTCGACTCGTCGTCGAGCTCCGCGATGTGGCCGTCGCGCTCGGGGTAGTAGTTGTTCGTGTCGACGACGATCTTGCCGGCCAGCGGCTCGACCGGAACGTCGCGATAGTTCTTCAGAGGGATCGAGACCACGACGATGTTCCCGGCCTTCGCCGCGTCGAGGGCCGTCGCCGCTCGCGCTTTCGGGCCGAGCGCGGCGACGAGCGCGGACAAGGTCCCCGGTCCCCGCGAGTTGCTGATCACGACGTCGTAGCCGTTCGCCACGCCGAGCCGCGCGATCTGGCTGCCGATGTGTCCGGCACCGATGAGGCCGATGGTCGTCATCTCATGTCGAGCGGGTCGAGGTACGGGTCGTCCGGAATGTGCTGCAGGTGCCGCGCACACCACATCCGCGTGCGCCGGATCCCTCCTTCGATGCCGGACTTGACGCGATCGTACGCCGGCCGCGTGCCGAAGGGTGCCGGCCGCCAGCCGATCGAGCGCAGCCGGTCGTTCATGCCGTGGACGAGCTTCTCGTGGATCTCGCTCTGCGTGCGGACGCTGAGCACGTACGAGATCGAGAGTTCGTCGCCGTTCTGGATCCAGTGACTCGTGAGCGGCGGCAGGTAGCAGCAGTTTCCCGGCGCCAGCGCGAAGCGGCGCGCCCGGTCCTCGCACTCGGCGCGGTAGACCGGGAAGCACGCGCGGTGGAGGTAGACGCCGGCGCGCGACTCCTCGTCGATCAACCGCGGATCGGCGTTGGAGAAGGCGTGGATCTCGCGCCGGCCCTGCACCTGGTGCGTGAAGTTGTGGCTCGGGTCGGCGTGGAACGCGGTGATCCCCCCCGGCGCGGTGACGTACAGCTCGGCGCGCACGTCCCAGACGGCGGACGCCGCCGGGCCGACCGCATCGCCGACGAGCGCCGCGAAGCGACGGCACCAGTCAGCGACCGGCTCGCACCAGACCGCGACGTTGCCGGCGCGCAGCACGAAGCGGCGGTCGGGGGCCGGCGCGAGGAGCTCGGCGCGATCACGCGGCAGATCGAGCTTCGTCATGGTCTCGCCCGGTCCAGGCCGGCAGCCGACGTACTCGAGCGCGCGCTCGGGCGCGGAGCGGATCAGCTCCAGGATGCCCGCCCGCTCGCGCGGCACACCCGGCACCTCGATCGGCCAGGCCGCGAAGCCCTCGAAATCGCGGCCCCACGAGGCCTGCAGCGTCTGCTCGAACGGGGGGGAAGTCATGACGAGCGCGGCGCCCTTCTCGTTCCGACGAGGCACACGGCGTTCGCGCCGGGAGAGCTTCGCGCCAGAGGACTCTTGCGGCAACTTGGCGTGCCGTTGCGGCGGAACAGGGCGACCGCGGACGTGGCGAGCAGGTCGGGCCGGCTCGGGATCGATCCGGTGGTCGGCTCAGCCGGCGACCGGAGATGCACTCGTGCCGGCGTGCCGCGCCGCACCGAGCGGTGCCAGCGCTTCGTCGTCGCTCCAGATCACGTTGTAGAGCGTGTCGCGCTCGACCGGCACGCGGCCGGCGTCGCGGATCCAGCGCACGAGCTCGCTGCGCTGCACGCGCTGCGGCGTCGTCGCGCCGGCCTCGTGGTAGATCCTCTCCTCGACCACGGTGCCGTCGACGTCGTCGGCACCGAACGACAGCGCGGTCTGCGCGACCGGCACGTCCATCAGGATCCAGTAGGCCTTGACGTGCGGGATGTTGTCGAGCATCAGGCGCGCGACGGCGATTTCGCGCAGCTCGTCGAGCGCGGTCGGCCCCGGCACGTCGGCCATCTCCGAGTTGTCGGGGTGGAACGACAGCGGGATGTACGTCTGGAACCCGCCCGTTTCGTCCTGCAGGCGGCGCAGGCGGTCGAGGTGGTCGACGCGCTCCTCGATCGTCTCGATGTGGCCGTGCAACATCGTGCAATTGCTCTTCAAGCCTGCTTCGTGCACGGACCGCGCAATCGCGAGCCACTGCTCGCCGCTGATCTTCAGGTGGTACGAAAGCTTGTGCACGCGGTCGGCGAACACCTCGGCGCCGCCGCCCGGGATGGAGCCCAGACCGGCTTCGATCAGCTCGGGCAGCACGTCCTTCAGCGGCTTCTTGGCCTTTTTCGCGATCTGGTCGAGTTCGACCATCGTGAAGGCCTTGATGTGGATCGACGGGCGCGCGCGCTTCACGGCCCGCAGCAGGTCCAGGTAGTACTGGTACTCGAGCTTGGGGTGGATGCCGGCCACCATGTGGACCTCGGTCACCGGCTCGCCCAGCTGCTCGGTGATCTTCTGCGCGGCGTCCTCGGGCGACATGACGTAGCCGCCCGGCTGGTTCGGCAGGCGCTGGAACGCGCAGAAGCGGCACAGCTTGTTGCAGATGTTCGTGTAGTTGACGTGCTGGTTCACGTTGAAGTACGTGAGGTCGCCGTGCAGGCGCTCGCGCACGACGTTGGCCAGCTCGCCGACCGCGTGCAGGTCGGCGGCGTAGAGTCGCACGCCGTCCTCGACCGACAGGCGCTCGTGCGCCAGGACCCTGCGCGCGATGTCGTCGATGCCGGCGCGCGCCATCCGGCGCATCAGACGGTCGGCGGTCGGCGTCGCGACCGTCACGCCGGGAGCCTCTGCGGCATCCTGGAGCGCGCGGCGGAGTGCGTCGCGGCCTCTTCGCGCGACTGCGGTCCGCTCGGCGGCCCCTCGCGCTCGTCCACGATCCCGTACCACGAGTTGCGCCGCCGCGGCGCGAAGCCGGCGCGCTCGATCTGGCGCTCGATCGCCTCGATGGGGGACAGGTTCATGCAGCCCGCGGCCGACACGACGTTCTCCTCCATCATCGTCCCGCCGAAGTCGTTGCAGCCGAAGCGCAGCGTGATCTGCGCCATTTTCAGGCCCTGCGTGACGTAGCTCGTCTGGATGTTCTCGAAGTTGTCGAGGTAGATGCGCGACAAGGCCTGCACGCGCAGGTACGTGCCGGGCGTCGCGCGCTCGGGGTAGAGCTCCTGCTCGGGCACGCCGTCGGGCTGCATCGTCCAGCACGCGAAGGCCGTGAAGCCGCCGGTCTCGTCCTGCAGAGCGCGCAGACGCTCCATGTGCTCGACGCGCTCCGCACCGGTCTCGACGTGCGCGAACATCATCGTGGCCGAGCTGCGCAGGCCGGCCTCGTGCACGCGCCGGTGCACTTCGAGCCAGCGGTCCGTCGACGTCTTCTTGGGCGCGATGATCTGCCGCACGCGCTCGACAAGGATCTCGGCGCCCGCGCCCGGCACGCTGCCCAGGCCGGCGGCCTTCAAGTCGGCGATCACGAGCTCGACCGGCCGCTTCTCGATGCGCGACAGGTGGTCGATCTCGGGCGCCGACAGCGCGTGCAGGTTGATCGCCGGGTAGCGCGCGCGCAGGTCGGCCAGCAGCTCGCACCACCAGTCACTCTTCAGGTACGGGTGGTGCCCGCCCTGCATGAGCACCTGCCGCCCGTCGAGCGCCGCCAGCTCGTCCATCTTGGCGTGGATCTCGTCGCGCGAGAGCACGTACGACTCGGCGTGCTTCGGCCGGCGGTAGAACGCGCAGAACCCGCAGTCCGTGATGCACACGTTCGTGGGGTTCAGGTTGCGGTCGACGATGTACGTGACGCGCTGCACCGGGTGCTTCCGCATCCGCACGAGGTCGGCCAGCCGCCCCAGCGTCGCTAGGTCGGCGTGGTCGTGCAGCAGCAGGCCTTCGGCCGGCGTCAGGCGCTCCCCGTCCTCGACTCGCCCGGCGGCGCGCTCGACCTCGGCGGCGTGCGGGCCGCAGCGTGCGGCGCTCTCGCGCCGCGCGCCAGTGGCACCGGGCGCGGCGCTCTCGCGTCGCACGCCCGTGGCATCGGGCGCGGCGCTCTCGAGCCAGAGGGGCACGGTCGGGACTTCAACGGGCCCTTCGGTCCGCGCCGAAGTCTGCGTAGGGTGCCCGGTCCGCGCCGACGGTGCGACGGGAAGGTCGGAGCCGGAACTCGGGATCTCGAGCATGATCCAGCAGTCTAGCGAGGCTTTGCCTCGGGCCCACCGCCTTGCGGGCTCGGGCTCGGGAAAGCGATCAACGAAGAGGCCGGCCGGGCGAGCATCACGCTCGCTCGGCCGGCCCGTGTGTTCCGCGCTGCCGCGTGGGTCTGCGGCGCCGACGCGCGGTTCCGCCTGACTAGAACCAGGTCACCCACATGCCGTTCGTCAGGTTGAACGTCGAGGGCGTGCAGAACGCCGCCGCGTTGCGATACCAAACCTGGTAGGAGCGATTGCCCGCAGACATCACGCCACCGCGCACCGACACGGACGGGTCGCCCACGTCCGGGAACTGGCTCGCGCCGGCGACGTTCATCTTGGTGCCCAGGCGGATGACGGAGCCGCCCGCGCAGCGCAGGCCGTCACCGAAGATGGCGGCGATCTGCGTCGTGCCCTGGAAGTACAGGGCCGAGCTGTTCGGCATGCCACTGCCCAGGAGGACCAAGGTGTCGCCAGCGCCGAGGCCCGAGGTGCCGCTCGTGGCGAGGTTGCCTCCGCCCAAGTTCACCGAGTTCGCGCAGCCGTTGCCCGGCGAACCATTCATGCAGCCTGCCCCGATGGAGGCGCAGTCGATGCCCGTGCCGTCGCCGAAGCAGAAAGCAACGGGCGCCGGCGACGCGTTGCCGCGGATTCGGACTGCGTTCGGTAGCGCCGGGTTCGCGCTGGCAACGTAGCCAGCGACCTTCGGCTGCATGCTCGGGTCGCCGAAGGGCGGGTCGGCGATCGTGTTGTTGCCACCGCCAATTCCGAACTCGACGTCGTTGGCCGTGGCGACCGTGCCCCAGTTCTTGTAGCCGATCGTCGCCGATCCGCCGTCGTTCTGGTACAGGCCCGCGCCGTAGTCCGTGTCGTTGTACACGAAGTCGACCAGCGGTGCTCCCGAGGCGATCGTCGCCCCGCCGTAGATGATCGTCTGGTACGTGATCGTGCCGATACCCGTGGCGGCGAAGTGGTCATCGTTGGTCCACTGGATGATCAGGTTGCCGCCGACCACTTGCCAGTCGAGCGTGCTGGCCCCTTGACCAGTGAGCGGAACGTTGTCGTCCCACAGCGGGCACAGCATCTTGGTACCCGCGAACGTGCCGCCGTTCCCCGTGGTCGTGAGGTTGGCAGCCCCCATGGTCAAGAAGGTGGTGCTGTTGATGTAGCCGATTTCGCCGGCTGTGCTGTTCCACAGCACGGCGCCGTTGTTGCCGATGCGGATGTTCGCGAGCGGGAGCAGCTCGTTCCCGGCGAAACCTGCGGCGGACAGCACGGCGGACGAGACGTTGTGTTCGCTGTCGTCCGTCGCCGTCCCCGGCGAGGTGCCGGTGGCGGCGATGTCAGCAAAGGCAGTGGTGGTCGGCTCGATGACGATCTGCGCGGAAGCGGAGGCAGCGAGACCGCCAACGACGCCGACGAGCGCGATCACTTGGAAGTTGAGGGGATTCTTCATGTCTTTTCCTGTCGGGGACTCTCCTGAGGAGTCCGAAGGAGCGATGTCGACCGGAGCGCGAACGGCCCCGACCGCTCAATCCTCTACCCTGGGATTCGGCTTGGCTAGCTCGGATCGGGGTGCTCGGCCCGCCCCCCCCTCCGCGCGGCCGGGCGGGCATTTCGCCACGCCGATGCCGGTCGTCCGCGCGCTGGATCCGTGGGGGAAGCCAAGGACATGACCCGATCACCAAGGTCGCTGGCCCCAAGATGGCGAGCGCCGCGCTCCGTGCCGATAGAGTGGTCGGCTGCGCGGCAGGTCCGTGCGCCCTCCGCCATGAGCCCGCTGCACGCCGTTTCGATCGTCCTGTCCTTGTCGGCGCTGGCCGGCGCCGTTCCGGCCGTCCAGGCCCCGCCTGCGCCCGCCGCACCGTCGACGCCGGCAGCGGACGCCGCGGCGGCTGCCCGCGCCGCCGAAGCCGCGCGCCTCAAGGCCGAGTACGACGCGCTGACGGCCGAGCTGCAGAAAGCGACCGCTGCGTACCAGGCCGAGATCTCGGGTCTGAACCAGCAGAAGGTCCCGCGCGAGCAGTGGCCGCCGAATCCGAGCAGCGTGTGGTTCCCGCGCTTCGAGGAGCTGGCCTACCAGGATCAGCCCGACGCGCTGCGCTGGTGCCTGGGCGCACTCGGTCAGATCGGCCGGCCTCTTCCGGAAGTGTTGGAGAAGAAGAACGAGATCTACGCGCGGCTCGTCGTGATCCATCCCGACGTGCCCTGGATGGCGGACCTGGCGCGCTGGCTGCAAGCCGACGCATCCCCGTCGGGCCTGGGGTTCGAGCGCGTCGACGAGCTCTTGCGCGAGCTCGTCGCGGGAACCAAGGTGCCGGCGACGCGCGCGGCGGCGCTGGCGGCGCGCGCCGCGATCCTGACCGCACGCCCCGACGCGGCGTCGAAGCAGGAGCAGGACCGCATCTGGCGCGAGCTGGCCGAGAAGCACGCCGACACGCCGGCCGGCGCGGCGGCGAAAGGCCGTCTGTTCCAGGCCGAGAGCCTGGCCGTCGGCAAGACGCCGCCCGACGTCGCGGCGACCGACACGGACGGCAAGGCCTTCAAGCTCTCGGACTACCGCGGCAAGGTGCTCGTCCTCGAGTTCTGGGGGTTCTGGTGAGGCTCCTGCGTGCGGGGCCTCCCGCACCTGACGGAGCTCGTGGAGCTCCACAAGAACGATCCCTTCGCCCTGATCGGCATCGCGACGGACCCGCACCTCCCGGACTACACGACCCGTGCGAAGGCAGCGGGCGTCACCTGGCGCAACGCGTGGGCCGGAGGTACGAGCGGCGCCTGGCCGGTCGCCTGGGGCGTCCAACGTTATCCGACGGTCTACGTACTCGACGGAAAGGGCGTCGTGCGCTTCGTGGACGTGCGCGGCGAGGCCCTCTCGACCGCCGTGCGCAGCCTGATCGCCGAGCAGCGCGCCAGACCCTCTCCGACCAAGTAGGACCATGATCGCACCCTTCCTCGTGGCGCTGCTCCTGGTGGCCGTCCCCGACCCGGCCCAGCGACCGAAGCGGCCGGGAACGGGGGAAGGTCCGCAGACCACGAAGCCCGATCCGGCGTTCGAAGCCGTCGAGGGCGCCTACAAGAGCGCCAAGATCACGTTCGACGAGCAGCGGCTCGAGGCCGGGCGCGGACGGGGCCAGGCGCCCGAAGGGCACCCGGCGCGCACGTTCTGGTCGCGCATGGAGGAAGTCGCGAGCGCCGGCAGCACGCGCGCGCGCCGCTGGCTGTGCGAGAACGTCGAGTACGGCGTGGTCGACCCGGCTGCACGCTGGGCCGTGCTCGACACGCAGCTCAGCGCGCTGCTCGCGTGCTGTGCGGACGACACGGCGCTGTTCGGCGTGATCGACGGCGCGCGCGGGCAGGCGGCCGAGATCGGCCTCGACCGCGCGCTCGCCCTGCTCGAGCGGATCGTCGAGAAGTCCACGGCGCCCGAGATCCAGGCGCGCGCGCTGGTCGAGGAGGCGTTCGTCGTCTCGGAACGCGGGCGCACGCAGGACCCCGCGAAGATCGCCGCCGCGCGCGATCTGCGCCTGCAGGCCGTGATGGCGTTCCCGCGCACGAAGGCCGCGATCGAGGCCGCCGACGGGCTGTTGCCGCAGGTGCAAGCCGAGTTCCTCGCAGCCCAGCGCGCGTGGGTCGAGCGCGCTTCCGAGCTGCAGGCGCAAGGCCGTCCGGCGGCCGAGTGGCCGGCGCAACCCATGCACGCGTTCCGCGGCCAGTTCGAGCCGTTCGCGCTGGCGGGCCATTACGCGGCGAAGAAGTGGATCGAGCTGCTCCAACCGGCGTACGTGCAGTCCGAGAAGCAGGGGCCCGGCCTGGCGATCTCCTCGCTCGTGCGCGACCTGGGCGCGCAGTACCCGTTGAGCAACCCGGAGTGGGCCGACGTGCGCATGCGCATGCTGGCGCTGGTGCTGCGCGAGTTCCCGACCGAGGGCTGGGTGCCGGGCGCACTCGAGTCCGTCACCGAGGACCTGAAGCAGCGCAAGATGGCCCCGCTGGCGGCGCTGCCCGTGGCGCAGGCTGTGACCGCGCGCTCGAAGTCCGCCGAGCTCTTGGCCGTGGCGGCCTGGATCGAGGCCGAGACGCGCTGCGCCGAAGGCAGCGAGGCGCAGTTCGAGCAGGCGCTCGCGGCGCTCGACCGGATTGCGGCCGCACCCGGCGACCTGATCGGCCTGGAACAGCAGGCGGCGGCGCGCGCGGCCGCGATCCGGCGCGTGATGCCTGGCTCCGTGCTGCCCGATTCGCGCACGGCCGAGTGGGCGCTGAAGGACGGCGACGATCAGGAGCTCGTGCTGGCCGGATACCGCGGGCGCGTGATCCTGATCGACGTGTTCGACGTCCAGGACGAGGGCTGGCTCGCGCTCGTGCCCGCGCGCCGGGAGCTGCGGCGCGAGCTGGACGGCAAGCCCTTCGAGCTGGTCGGCCTGTGCACGACCCGGCTGTCGAAACCGGTCTGGGACAAGACGCTGGCGTCGGCGTCGATCGACTGGCGCTGCGGAGCGCTGCAGGGCCTGCAACATCCCTACGTGACGATGCTCATGGCGATCCACCGCCCGGCCACGACGATCCTGGTCGACGCCGAAGGCGTGATCCGCGCCCGCGATCGGTCGTGGGACGAGATGGTCCGGCTCGCGCGCGAGCTCGTGGCCAAGACGCCGCCCGTGCCCGGCGCCGCTTCCGGCGGGAAGTAGCCGACCGGGCCCCTTGAACGGGCCCGGCCCATTCCGTTGGCTCCGCTCGCAAGCTCGCTTCGCCGCGCAACGAGAACGCACCGTCCGCGTCGCAACCGCGCGCGGACCGCGCTACCCTTCCGCGCCCTCGACGGAGAGAGGGAGCAGAAGCCGATCCTACGGTCTCTCCTGCCCTGTTTGGCGCCGCGCGACGCGGCGCGCGTCGGCCTCGACCGCTTCCCTGCCTCCAAGACCCCGCCATGACGACGACGAAGGACACGAAGTTCATGGACACGATCGTGTCGCTCTGCAAGCGGCGCGGGTTCGTGTTCCAGGCCTCCGAGATCTACGGCGGCATCGGCAACACGTACGACTACGGCCCGCTGGGCGTCGAGCTGAAGCGGCGCGTCAAGGAAGCCTGGTGGACGCGCATGGTCGTCCTGCGCGACGACATGGTCGGCCTGGACTCGGCGATCATCCAAAACCCGAAGACGTGGGAGACGTCCGGGCACGTGGCCGGGTTCACCGACCCGATGGTCGACTGCAAGAAGTGCAAGGGCCGTTTCCGCGCCGACAAGCTGCAGGACGCGTCGTGCCCCGAGCGGCCCAGCAAGCGTCCGGGCGAGTGCGGCGGCGAGCTGACCGAGGCGCGCGCCTTCAACCTGATGTTCAAGACGAACGTCGGCGCGGTCGAGGGCGCGGGCTCGGTCGCGTACCTGCGGCCCGAGACGGCGCAAGGGATCTTCCTGAACTTCAAGAACGTGCTCGAGAGCTCGCGCCAGAAGCCGCCCTTCGGCATCGCACAGATCGGCAAGAGCTTCCGCAACGAGATCACGCCCGGGAACTTCGTGTTCCGCACGCGCGAGTTCGAGCAGGCCGAGATGGAGTTCTTCATCCCGCCGGCGCAGAACGACCAGTGGTACGAGTACTGGCGCAACGAGCGCTTCGCCTGGTACTCGGACTTCGGCATCGACCCGGCGAAGCTGCGGCTGCGCGAGCACGCCAAGGACGAGCTGGCGCACTACTCGACCGGCTGCACGGACGTCGAGTACGAGTACCCGTTCGGCTGGGGCGAGCTGGAAGGCATCGCCTGCCGCACGGACTTCGACCTGAAGCGCCACAGCGAGGCGTCGGGCAAGGACCTGCGCTACTTCGACCCCGAGACGAAGGAGCGCTACTTCCCGTGGGTCATCGAGCCCGCGGCCGGCATCGACCGCACCGCCTTGACCTTCCTCATCGACGCCTACGACGAGGAGATCGTCGAGGGCGAGACGCGCGTCGTGCTGCACCTGCACCCCGAGATCGCGCCCGTCACGGTCGGCGTCCTGCCGCTCGTGAAGAAGGAGGGCATGCCCGAGCGCGCGCACGAGATCGAGGCCGAGCTGCGCCGTGCCCGTCTCGCCACGTTCTACGACGAGAGCGCCGCGATCGGGCGGCGCTACCGGCGGCTCGACGAGGTCGGGACGCCGTTCTGCGTCACGATCGACGGCGACACCCTGAAGGACGACGTCGTCACCGTCCGCCACCGCGACACGATGCTGCAGGACAAGGTCAAGGTCGCGGAATTGAAGTCGTTCCTCGAGGAGTCGATCCGCGGCTGGAAGCGGCCCGACCGCAAAGGCTGAGACGTGGCTGCCGCGCGCGAGCGTGAGCCTCGCCCCGCGCCGCGGACGCTCGCGCTGGCGCTCGCCGTCGCGCTCGTCACGGTCGTCGTCTTCGCGCGCACGGCGGGCTTCGAGTTCCTCGTGTGGGACGACGACCAGCACGTCGCCGCGAACCCGCGCTTCGACCCGCCCACGCTCGAATCGCTGGCGAGCTTCTGGCGGGCGCCGTTCCAGGGTCTCTACGTCCCGCTCAGTTACACACTGTTCTGGCTCGAGGCGATCGTCACGGGCGGGCCGCGGCCGTGGATCTTCCACGCCGTGTCCGTGCTGCTCCACGCCGCGAACGCGGTGCTCGTCCTCCAGCTGCTGCGGCGCCTGGGCACGCGCACCTGGGGCGCGGCCGCGGGTGCTCTGCTCTTCGCACTCCATCCGCTGCAGGTCGAGTCGGTCGCGTGGATCAGCGAGCAGCGCGGGCTGCTCGCCGCGGCGTTCGGGCTGGGTGCGCTCGTCGTCTGGGCACACCCCGTGCGATCGTGGCGGCGCGACGTCGTCAGCGCGTTGCTCCTGGTCCTCGCGCTGCTCGCGAAACCGTCGGCGGCGGTCGTGCCCGCGATCGCGCTCGTGCTCGAGGCCCTCGTGCTGCGGCACGGCTGGCGCGGCGCGGCGCCCCGACTCGCGATCGGGTTCGCGGCGGCGCTCGTCTGCCTCGTCGTCACGAAGTCGCTGCAGGGCGACGCGACCGTGAAGGAGGTCGTCGCTCCGGCCGAGCGGCTCCTCGTCGCGGCCGACGCGCTCGAGTTCTACCTGCGCAAGCTGGCGTGGCCGCTCGGCCTCTGTGCCGACCACGGTCGACGCCCGTCGCTCGTCGTCGCGCACGGGGTCGACGTCACGCTCGTAGCGACGCTGCTCGCGCTCGCCGTCTTGCTGGCCGTGCCGGCGCTGCGGCGCGTCGCGCTCGTGCCGATCGTGCTCTTCGTCGCGGCGCTCGCGCCCGTGCTCGGGCTCGTGCCGTTCGGGCACCAGGACATCTCGACGGTCGCGGAGCGCTACGCGTACCTGGCCCTGCTCGGTCCCGCGTTCCTCGTCGCGCGCGCGTGGCCGGCGCGCGCGAGCGTGCCGCTCGTCGCGGCCGCGATCGGCGCGACGGCCGTGCTCGGACCGCTGTCCTTCGCGCAGAGCGCGCACTGGAAGGACACCGAGACCGTCTTTGCGCGCGTGCTGGACGTCAACCGGCGCAGCTGGATCGCGCACACGAACCTCGGGCTCGCGCTGCAGGGCCGCGGCGACCTCCTCGGCGCGCAGCGCGAGTACGAGGCCGCGATCGCCGTGAAGCCCGACCACGCGCGAGCGCTGAACAACCTCGGCATCCTGCTCGTGCAGCAGGGTCGCGCGAGCGAGGGCGAGGCGCTCGTGCGCCGCGCCGCGGAGGCCGACGCGCGCTACGCGCGGCCGCACATGAACCTGGCCGCGATCCTCGGCAACCAGGGTCGCCTTCCGGAGGCCGAGGACAGCGCGCGGCGCGCCGTCGAGCTCGCGCCCGAGGATTCCGCGATGCGCACTACGCTCGGGAACGTGCAGCTCCGTCAAGGACGGGCCGAGCCGGCGCTGCGCGAGTTCGAGGCCGCTGCGCGCCTGCGCGCGCGGGACGTCGACGCGTGGCTGGGGATGGGCCTCGCGCTCCAACTCCTGGGCCGCACGCCCGAGGCGCGCTCGAGCTTCGAGCGTGCGCTCGCTGTCGCACGCGAGCGCGCGCCCGGCCGCGTGCGCGAGATCGAGGCGAACCTCGCGCGCCTCCCGGGCCCGCCGTGAAGCACGCGCCCGCTGCCGCCGTCGCGCTCGTCGCGGTGCTGGTGTATGCCAACACGCTGGACGCCGGCTTCGCGCTCGACGACAAGAGCGTCGTCCTCGGCAACGAGGCGATCCGAAGCTGGGACGGCGCGCTGGGCGCGTTCGGCGAGGACTACCTGGCGCGCACGCCGGTCGCGGACGATCCGAGCCTGTACCGGCCGGCAGCGACGCTCTCCTTCGCGCTCGACCACGCGCTGCACGGCATGCGGCCGTTCGGCTACCACCTGGTCAACGTGGTGCTGCACGCGCTGGTCAGCGTGCTGGCGCTCACCGTGGCGCGCCTCTTTGCAACGGAGCGCGTCGCCGTCGCGGCCGCGCTCCTCTTCGCGGTCCACCCGATCCACACGGAAGCCGTCGCCAACGTCGCGGGGCGGCCCGAGCTGCTCGCCGCGATCGGCATCCTGGGCACGTTGCTGGCCTGGAACCGCGCGCGGCTCGCAGAGACCCCACGATCCGCGTGGGCCGCCGCCATCGTCTGCGGCGTGTCGTTCGCGCTGGCCGTGTTCAGCAAGGAGAGCGGAGTCGTCGCGCTGCCGCTGATCGTGCTGCTCGAGCTGGTCCGCACGGTCCGGCAGCCGTTCGAGCGTCGCTCCGCGCTGCTCTTCGCACTGCTGATCGCGATCACAGCCGTGTTCCTCGTGCTGCGCGCGGCCGCGATCGGACCCGCGCCGCCGGGCGTCGCGCTGGGAGCGTTCCCCTGGGATCGGCGTGTCGCCACGGCGCTGCGCGTGCTCGTCGAGCAGGTCATGCAGCTCGTGTTCCCCGCGCGGCTGAGCGCGATCTGGACCGAGGCCGAAGTGCCGGTCGAGGCGCGGCTCGTGACGTGGGCCTCGGTCGCGAGCGCGCTGGCGCTCTCCACCGGCCTGGTCGCCGCGTGGCTTGTCCGACGCCGCGCGCCCGCGATCGCGTTCGGCGCGGGTTTCTTCGCGCTCTCGATCCTGCCGACCGCGAACCTCCTCTTCCCGATCGGCACCGTGCGCGCCGAGCGCCTGCTGTACACGCCGTCGTTCGGAATCGTCCTGGTCCTCGCGGCTGGCCTCGACCTCGCTCTCGCCCGGGCGCGAATCGGACGAGCGTACGCGCCCCTCGTGGGCGCGCTCGTCCTGGCCGGCGCAACGCGCACGTTCGTGCGGAACCGCGATTGGCACGACGACCTCACGCTGGCCGAAGCCACGCTGGTCACCGCGCCGCGCTCCGCGCTGCCGTGGGGGCTGCTCGCCGACTTCCACGTCGCGCGCGGCGAGCTCGAGCCGGCCGCCGCGGCACTGCGGCGTCGCATCGCGCTCCAGCCGTCGGCCGACGCGTGGGTGCTGCTGGGCGACGTCGAACGCCGCGCCGCGCACCCCGCCGCCGCGCGCGAAGCCTGGGAGCGCGCGCTCGCGCTCGCTCCCAATCGGGCGGATGCGCTGCAGAACCTCTCGACGTTGCACATGGCCGAGGGCCGGTCGCGCGAGGCGTT